>NZ_JBZFQN010000005.1:0-75867 GCF_058313615.1 Bacillus sp. z33 | reverse complement strand
GATTCGCTCGACTTGCATGTATTAGGCACGCCGCCAGCGTTCGTCCTGAGCCAGGATCAAACTCTCCGAAAGATGTTTGATCTAGCTAAATTTTTAAAGCAAATTGACGAGATTTAAAAAATCTCTTTTTTTAGACTTGCTTGGCGTTTCGTTTTGTTTAGTTTTCAAAGAACAATCATATAATTGGAGCGGGTGAAGGGAATCGAACCCTCATCATCAGCTTGGAAGGCTGAGGTTTTACCACTAAACTACACCCGCATATTCAATTCATTGGAAGTTGATGGTCGGGAAGACAGGATTCGAACCTGCGACCCCTTGGTCCCAAACCAAGTGCTCTACCAAGCTGAGCTACTTCCCGTTATATTGGCGCGCCCGAGAGGAGTCGAACCCCTAACCTTTTGATCCGTAGTCAAACGCTCTATCCAATTGAGCTACGGGCGCATAATTAATTTGGTTGGTGCGGCCGAGAGGACTTGAACCTCCACGGGGTTAACCCCCACTAGGCCCTCAACCTAGCGCGTCTGCCATTCCGCCACGACCGCGTTATAATAACGCGACGACAACTTTCATTATAGTATTTATCCCACTTACAATCAAGTGATAATAAATGGTGCGGGTGAAGGGACTTGAACCCCCACGCCGTAAGGCGCCAGATCCTAAGTCTGGTGCGTCTGCCAATTCCGCCACACCCGCATATTTATAATGGTGAGCCATGAAGGACTCGAACCTTCGACCCTCTGATTAAAAGTCAGATGCTCTACCGACTGAGCTAATGGCTCTAAATGGCTGGGCTAGCAGGATTCGAACCTACGCGTGACGGAGTCAAAGTCCGTTGCCTTACCGCTTGGCTATAGCCCAAAGGTGTTTTTTCAAAACACTATTTATTATAATCACTTTTTCTCTTTTCGAGTTAAGTGTTATTTTTAATAAAAATGGCGGTCCGGACGGGACTCGAACCCGCGACCTCCTGCGTGACAGGCAGGCATTCTAACCAACTGAACTACCGGACCATTTTGTTAATTGCGGGGGCAGGATTTGAACCTGCGACCTTCGGGTTATGAGCCCGACGAGCTACCAGACTGCTCCACCCCGCGACGATCATATTCTTACTCTAACAACCTAAGTTGTGAATGGTGACCCCTACGGGATTCGAACCCGTGTTACCGCCGTGAAAGGGCGGTGTCTTAACCGCTTGACCAAGGGGCCATACATAGTATATCAATGGCATTCATTTCAGTCTCTCAGACACTTTATCATCTCTTTCAGATACTATCAAGCGCCTCAGTCGACTTTATCTATTATAACGGCATTTACTTAACTCGTCAACACTTTTTTAAAAGTTTTTTTCAGGTGTTTTTCAATGTCGTTTTTTGTTTTCGGCTTTTTTAAGGCCGCTCAAATAAATTACCATGTTTGCAAGGTCTATGTCAATGACTTTTTTAAAATTATTTTTCCACGGCATTTTCCACATACATATCTCTTAGTATCAATCTGTCTTTTTCTCCTGTACTCAAGCCCACATTGTCCACATTCGTATATCCATTTAATAGGCCGCGCGGTACGTTTGTTACTTTCTAAAGCAGAACAAAAACGAGGTGAGTTTGTTTCTGCCATCAACCTTTTGAAATCATGGTCTCTATGCCGGTAACCCTTTCCTTGGAGATGTAAATGATAGTGGCATAATTCATGTTTGATAATTCCCTCTAATTCACCTATTCCCATTTCATCTAAATATCTTCGATTAATCTCGATATTATGGCTGACTAATAAATACCGCCCGCCAGTTGTTCTTAACCTTTCATTAAAGATCGCTTTATGAGTGAATGGCCTGCCAAAATAAAGTGTTGATAATTTTTCAACTAATTGCTGTAACTCATTGTCTGTCATCTTTGATAAACCCTCCGCACTATTTAAAGTAACAAACCCGGCTGCCATCACATACAATAAACTAACCATGGGCGTATCACCCTATTCATAGTACAACATTTATCAAAGGAGGTCTAACCGTGCCTGGCTGGTTGCAAAATCAAATTCAAAAAGCCTTTTTTGAAAAAAACAGCAGACAAGTGCAGCTTTTGAATCAATGTTGGTTTTTTTATAAAAAAAGCATTGCCCTTTACGAATAAAGGCAATGCTCTTCATTTACTTATTAAATAGATGAATTTACCATTGTTAGGGCGATGCGTTCTTTGGGTATATCTACATGATCTACCCAAACCGTAACCACATCCCCAACCGATACAACATCCATGGGATGCTTCACAAACCGATTACTTAATTTCGAGATATGTACTAACCCTGCCTGCTTTACACCGATATCGATGAACGCACCAAAGTCTACTACATTACGGACCACTCCCTGAAGCTCCATTCCCTGCTTAAGGTCCTCCATTTTTAACACATCTGATTTCAGTAGAGGTGCTGCCAATTCATCACGTGGATCTCTTTCCGGCCTCATTAAGGCATCTATGATATCTCCCAACGTGATTTCACCAATATCCAATTTAACTGACATTTCCCTTCTATTTATGGTAGACAATGCTTCCCTTAACCGATCGCTTCCTAAATCCTCGGTTGTAAAACCAAGCATTTTCAATAATAAACGAACAGACTGATAATTTTCCGGGTGTATAGATGTTCGATCAAGCGATTCCTCTCCACCACTTATCCTTAAAAATCCAATGGCTTGTTCATATGTTTTTGCACCAAGTCTTGGTATCTTTTTTAGCGCAGCGCGATTAGAAAACGCTCCTTCTTCTTCTCTTTTTTTGACGATATTTTGGGCTACAGATTTTGAAAGCCCGGCCACATATTGCAACAAAGAAGGAGAGGCCGTATTCACATTAACCCCAACCTTATTAACTGCTGTTTCCACCACAAAGCTCAGGGATTCATTCAGTTTCTTTTCTGAAACATCATGTTGATATTGACCGACTCCTACTGATTTAGGGTCTATTTTGACCAATTCTGCCAATGGATCCTGAAGCCTTCTGGCGATTGATACAGCACTTCGTTGTTCCACCTGTAAGTCCGGAAATTCTTCTCTTGCGATATCCGATGCTGAATAGACACTCGCACCAGCTTCATTCACAATGACATAATATATCTTTTCACTTTGCATCTTTAAAGTATCTGCAATAAATTGCTCTGTCTCCCGCGAGGCTGTTCCATTTCCAATTGTGATAATTTCGATGTTATATTTCTTTAGGATTGACAAGATAATTTTCGTTGCTTCATGCTTTTTAGCTACCGGAGGATGTGGGTAAACTACCCCAACCTCAAGCATTTTACCTGTAGGATCGACCACTGCAAATTTACAGCCGGTTCGATACGCAGGATCTACACCTAAAACCATTTTCCCTTTCAAAGGAGGCTGAAGCAGTAAATTCCTGAGGTTCTCTGAAAAAATATAAATAGCCTGATCTTCAGCCTTTTCCGTTAATTCATTACGTATTTCCCTTTCAATAGAGGGCTGAATCAATCGCTTATAGCTATCTTCTATTGCTTCTTTCATAATCCTCATGCATGGATTATTCGCATACAAATTCATTTTTTTATAGAGGTAATCTAAAATTTTCTCCACATCCGCTTTGACAGAAACTCTGAGCACTCCCTCTTTTTCACCGCGATTTAGAGCTAAAACACGGTGAGGGACTATTTTTCCAATTGCTTCTTCATAGTCATAGTACATTTCAAATACTTGTTTCTCATCCTTATCCTCATCTTTGCCAACTGACTTGATGGTACCACGCTTAAATGTTTCATCCCGAATCCAATTTCTAAACGAGGCGTTATCTGATATATTCTCTGCGATAATATCTTTAGCTCCATCAATAGCTTCGGCAGCCGTTTCAACTCCCTTTTCCGGATCTACAAATTGAGCCGCTTTTTCTAAAGGTCTTGCGGAGACAGGCGCTTCCATAATCCAAGCTGCCAACGGCTCCAACCCTTTTTCTTTAGCTATTGTCGCTTTTGTACGACGCTTTTGCTTGAAGGGTCGGTAGAGGTCTTCCACCGTTTGTAATTTTACTGCCTTAGTGATATCACGGGATAACTCTTCTGTGAGCTTCCCTTGTTCCTTGATAATACGCAGGACTTCTTCTTTCCTTTTTTCCAAATTCTCGAGATAGGTCCACCGCTCAGATATTGATCTAATTTCTACCTCATCCAACGAGCCTGTCATTTCTTTTCGATAACGCGCAATAAACGGGATTGTATTTCCATCCTCTAACAGCGCCAATACATTATCAACTTGTTTTTCCTGCACTGAAAGTTCTGCTGCAATATGTTTACTCAGTTCCTTCTTGGATTTCATCCCATCAAACCTTCCCTCTGCATTAATTACTTTTATAGTAACATAACCTTCTTCACTTCAAATACCGCGCTAATACGTATAACAAAAAAGAAGCCTCTTATCATTGTAAAAGACTTCCAAAAATAATTGTAATATCATCGTTAAAGGCACTGTTTTGCCTTTCTAATTTTCTTGCCGTTTCTTCAAGAGAACCAGAACTACGCAAAAAATCTTTAGTTCCCTTCATTTCAAAACCATCTGAGTGAATGAAAAATTTAGAGGCCGGCACATACGTAAAACGTTGGGTATGGAAACGTTGCTTCCTTCCAGATAAGAAACCCGTTACAGGTAGGGGATAAATCAATTTACCATTTGGAGGGTATAAATAAAAACGTATATTGCCTACACAACTATAGCGGAATTCCTTCTTTTTAAAATCCACTTTAAAAATAGCTACGGCTGCGCCTCTTTTTCTAAGCAGAGCCTGATTACACCGCTCCATAATAACTTCAACTTCTTCGCTCTGAAACTCTCGGACAACATTTGTAACTGCCCGAGATGATTCATGCGCAAACTCTCCTGACCCCAATCCATCTGCGATTACACATATAAAGTAATCATCGGTCACTTCAAAAAAATAATCGTCTCCACACAAAAGTTTCCCTTGTTTAGGGGACTGAGAAGCAATTAATTGAACTCTGCTGTCTCGTAATACTTCGTGATTCACCGTATATACTCCGAATTCTCAGCATTAATGGCTTCTTGCAATTTTTTTATAGCACGACGCTGGAGACGAGACACGTGCATTTGGGAGATACCTAAGCGGTCTCCGGCTTCCTTTTGACTCAGGTTTTCTAGATACGTATATTGAATAATTTTCTTTTCGCGATCTGACAATACATGGAGAACTTTTTCCAAAACCAGACGCTGGTTCACTCTTTCATATCCTTCATCTACATTACCGAAAATATCTAATAGAGTGACCGTTCCGCCGTCCGAATCTGCTTCAATTGAGTGATCCACTGACAGAGCTTGATAACTTTTACTCATTTCCATGGCTTCTAATACTTCTTCCTCAGAAACTTCTAAGTACTGAGCAATCTCTTCAATCTTTGGAGAGCGTTGTAAGGTTGAGGTAAGTTCTTCAACAGTTGTTTTAATTTTTGGCCCAAGTTCTTTAATTCTGCGTGGGACATGGACACTCCATGTTTTATCACGTAAAAAACGCTTAATTTCACCAATTATTGTTGGGACAGCAAATGCTTCAAAGCTTTTTCCAAAGGAATCATCGTATCTGCGAATAGCACCCAGCAATCCAATCATACCGACCTGAGCAATATCTTCGTGATAGGATTTACCCTTTGAATATTTTCTTGCAATGGTTTCTACCAGTCCCTGATAGTGCTGAACAAGTTGAGCTTGCGCTTCTTCATCTCCGTGCAGTTGATAGGCTTTAATCCATTCGGTGACTTGTTCTCTCATTTGAGCCTTTTTCTCTTCACTAATTTGAGATTGTTTCTGCATCACTCTCCACCTGCTCTCCCTCAAGAAACTTCGTCATGAATACTGTCACACCTTCATTTTGATGTATTTTCACTTCATCCATGAGTGTTTCAATCAGATATAGACCTAATCCTCCTTCTCTTAAGAATTCTACCGATTGGTCTCTTTCGTACGGTCCCAAACCTTGTCTCACTTCTTCAAAATCGCAGCTTTCTCCGTTATCAACCACCATCACTTCCAAACGGTCTTCATATAACCCGAAACCGATAACCACTTCACCGTTATGGTTTTCTTTGTAGGCATGCTGTACCGCATTTGTACAGGCCTCGCTGGTAGCAATTTTCAAATCTTCTATACTATCATATGAGAATCCCATACGGCTGGCTATACCTGATAAAGTTAATCTCATTACCCCAATAAACTCAGGTTTTGCTGGTATCTTCATTTCAATATATTCATATGTTTCACTCATTGCGATCCACCCTCTGCATGGCTTTTTATATGGATTATATCCGCTAGACCAGTTATTTCAAAAAGACGATGTAACCTCTCAGATAGTCCGATGATTCTAAAATCTCCATTATGCGCACGAACATTTTTAAACAATCCTACAAACACTCCAAGACCTGTGCTATCCATATAAGAAACTTCTGTCAAATCGACAATCATGACTACTTTATCCTGATCCGATAAAGGGAAAAGTGCCTCCCTTAACTTCGGTGCTGTGTATGCATCTATCTCGCCTTTAACATTTACATGTATTTCAGAATTCACATTTTGTACATCAATCGAAATGTTCATGAATTGTACCTCTCCTCAAAAAGTCAAGTTTCGCTTCCTAACCTATTACCCGATTTTATCCCTTTAAAACTTCCGCCGCATAATTATTAAAGTGAAATCATCCCTCAATTGAAAATTCTGCATCTTTTCGAGCTTTTTATAAAGATTATTCACAATTCCTTGAGCATCTAAATGAATGGATTCCTGAATAAATTTAACCAGAGTGTCTCTTTCAATAAATCCATCATTTGTTCTGCATTCCGTTACTCCATCTGATAGGAGAATAATCATATCGCCTACTTCAATTTTGCGTTCATATTGCTGGTAGGTCGTTCTTTTATTTACCCCAAGCAATAAACCCTTGGCACTTAATTCAGTAAATTCATTTTCTTGATATCTATAGAAAAAGCCCGGTTCATGCCCAGCAGATGCATAAGTAAAAATATGATTAGAGGGATCATACAAACCATAGAACATGGTTATAAACATACTCGGACCTACATTTTGCTCAACTACGCGATTAATACTTTCAAGAACACTGGCCGGAGAAGTACGATGCTCCGGTAGAGAATCCATCGCATACTTGATCATAGACATACACAATGCTGCTGGTATCCCTTTGCCAATAATATCAGCAATTGCTACAGCTACCCGACCATGTTCATCTTCGACAAAGTGAAAATAATCTCCGCTCATATGCTTAGCAGGAACGCTAATGGCACCAATCTCCAGATTTTTGAGGATGGGAACTCGCGTTTCCAATAAAGTTTGTTGAACATTAGCGGCGATTTCCATCTCACTCTTCAGTTCTCTTTGTTGATGGCGAAGACTCTGTAATTCACGAAAAGCAACACCATACTCCATCATAATTTCCAATAAAAAATCAAGAGAGTGGCTAACTTCCTCCGAAACATCTGGAAGAATCTCCTTCAGTGCATTCTTATGTAAACTTATGATTTCTTCTGGAGATATCATATGTTCTATCGCTTGTTTGCTTAATTTATGTCCGAGATATAATGCTTTTTCCGTATGCTCTGTCAAATAGTTTGAGAGAGCTTCACGGTATCTTTCTTCCATGCACTCTCTATTATCCACCTATCTTCCCCCTATCGAAGCCATTTGGTTGATGTAATGCACGTACCCTTTCCAACATCGGAGTCAATATCAAAATCATCCATCAATCTTTTGACTCCAGGGAGTCCTGCTCCAAGACCACCTGATGTTGTATACCCATCTTCCATCACTCTTCTTATATCACTTATTCCGGGACCGTTATCCTCAGCAGTGACTCTAAGGCCTGTTTTTCCATTATCGTATACCTTTTCAATGCATATTTGACCCTGCCCTGCATATAAATATATATTCCTTGCTAATTCACTTATGGTTGTGGTTATTCTTGCTTGATCCACGGTGCCAAACCCCAACTCTTTGGCCACGTTTCTGCCCACCTGACGGGCTGCAACAATATCCCATTCATTTAGAATTTTTACGTAGGATTGGGTGCTCATCATGCTAGTCCCCCAGTTCCTTTTGTAATTTCTCCAAACCTTTTTCTAGATCCAATGCGGTCATAACATCGGATAATGTAATCCCCAGTTCGATTAACGTGATGGCAACAGCCGGTTGAATGCCTGTAATCACAACCTTCGCACCCATTAGTTTGGACATGTTAATAACATCGCCAAGGACTTTAGCAATAAAGGAGTCTATAATATCCACTGAGGTTAAGTCAATTACCACTCCGTTCGCATTTGTTTCATGTATTTTATGCAATAAATCCTCTTGAAACTGGAGCGCTGTTGCATCATCCAGTTCCCACTGAATGGAAATCAACAGGCAATCGTGCAGCTTTAATATCGGAATCCTCATACTAACTCCTCCGAGGTTATTATAATTTTTCTGTTTGTAATTTCCAGGGCAGCCTCTACACCCTTTTTCAATGTATTTTTAGTTATGATTTCATCTAAGTTAATCCCAAGATTAACAATTGTTTGAGCAATCTCCGGGCGTATCCCGCAAAGCATACAACGCGCGCCAACCAAGCGAACAGCCTCTGCAGCCTGGATAATATGGTGGGCCACCATGGTATCTACAACCGGTACCCCTGTAATGTCAATTAACACTACTTCTGAACGATGCTTAACAACGCCATCGAGAAGGTTCTCCATTATTTGTCTGGCACGTTCTGTATCTATTGTTCCTATTAAAGGCATTACTGTAATCCCTTCAAACACCGGAATGAGCGGGGCGGATAATTCCTGAAGAGCTATTCTTTGCAAAGAAACCGTTCGTTCCCATGTAGATGTATAAACATTAAGGATTTCATTATTCAGAGGAGTAATCCATTCATCAAAATCGAGCACAATCTCAAGCTGATTTTCTTTTGTCATTACTCCCTCGTTAACCAATCCTTCTGTTACTACGATATTGAATGCCTTCATCCCGTCATTCACAAATGTTAACGGCCAGCCTAAACGAATAATCTTAGCTGCAAAATCACCTAGTTTTGTCTTGAACTCTTCATCGGAATCTGTAATATTAGATATCAATACATCGATAAACTCATTACTTGTGTGTAAGAACATTTGGTCAGAAACTATCTTACCAACTCGTTCGTCTGCCTTTTCTTCTACGCGGTTAACCCACTGCCGTAAAATAATGTCTTTATGATCCTGGATATAGTTTTGCACAAGCTTATTCATTAGTTCCTCCTCCATCGAGTTTTTCTGAACTTTTTATATGAAAATTTGCTCTTTTAATGAATTATTGAATAATTTTAAAAAGTCATTTACACAAACTATTATAAACACTTGAAAAGAAAATAGGAAATTAGAAATCCAAATCCCTTTGTTTTATTAAAACAGAAAAACCACTACTTCTTCATACTTTCTATAACTTACACTTTATTCCCTCTATTCTTCAAAATAAACGTTAAAATTTATCTTTACCACTCTGTAAAAGTAAATAAAAAGGCTGCCAAGAATTCAGATTCTTGGCAGCCTAGCCTTCAGTACAGAAGTATATTTTTATAATCTTTTTATTATTATAATTCCACAAGTCCCAGACTGATTTGGAGCGCGTTATCGACCTTACGCATCATTTCATCATCCAACTGTGTTATTTTATCTGTTAATCTCTGCTTATCAATTGTTCGAATTTGTTCAAGTAAAATAACAGAATCACGTTCGAATCCATATTTTTGGGCGTCAATTTCTACATGGGTTGGCAGTTTCGCTTTTTGTATTTGAGCCGTAATTGCCGCAATAATTACGGTAGGGCTAAATCGATTACCTATATCATTCTGAATAACAAGAACAGGTCTTACCCCACCTTGCTCAGATCCAACCACCGGAGACAAATCAGCGAAATAAACGTCACCACGCTTTACATTTATACCCTTATTCACCGCTAACTAGACGCTCCACGGCATGTTCAGCCTCATATTCTGCCTGAAAAGCTTCAGCTGCCATAGTCAAATTAATATTGGCCATCTCCATATATCCACGGCGCATGGATTCGCGAAACTCTTTCTTTTTGCGTTCTTGCAAATACATTTTGGTTGCTTGATAAATAAATTCGCTTCGATTCACATTTTCTTCTCTCACGTATCCATCCAACTCACTTAGCAAATTTTGGGGCAAGCGTATTAGAATTTCCGTAGTTGCACTGGACTCAGACACAGGCAAACACCTCCACCATCACTACAAACCACATAGTTCTTTACTATTCTATCTTACCATTAATACTTCTGCATGCAAAGGTGTCTAGTACATTTCTTTCTTATTATGAGGCTAAATAGATGTTCTTTATTCATCTTTCATGCACAATATGCTAAATACTCAATACCGGAATAATTGATTTACAGTTTCAACTATTGAATTATTCTGTTTATACACCCGAGGAATTCGACTGGATAATTGACAAACTACCTCATAGTTAATTGTCTCTAATTTTCGGGCAATCTCATCAGCTGTAATCGTATGATCTCCATCGGACCCGATGAGCGTAACAATCGTATCTTCCGGTACAAATTGATCTAATTTTACCATGCATTGGTCCATGCAGATCCGTCCCACAATAACCGCTCGCTTTTCTTTAACCAGCACAGATTGACCAGATAGTTTTCTTATCCATCCATCAGCATATCCAATAGGCAGTGTTGCAATCCACTCTGGTCCCTCTGCTTTATACGTTGCACCGTACCCAACCGTATCCCCTTTAAATATCTTCTTGATTTGCTTTACTTTCGTATAAAGTGATAAGGCCGGCTTTAGTGACACAGGCAGAAGATCTTTTATTTCAGGGGATGGGCTTAAGCCATACATAGAAATGCCAAGCCTTACTGTATTAAAATACGCATCAGGATATCGCATAGCTGCCGCACTATTACTAGTATGAATGAAAGGCGGCAAGTATTCCATACTATCAAGAATCTCCCTGAATTTCAATAATTGATTTTGAGTTCTGCTTAAATCAAGCTCATCTGCGTTAGAAAAATGTGTAAATACCCCTTCGAGATGGATATGATCCTGATGTTTAAGGATATATTCAATTTCTTTCATTTCTTGTTTGTTTCTAATTCCTAGCCTGCCCATACCCGTATCAATTTTCACATGTATATTTAACGGTTGCTCAATATTTTCTTCCTGTAAATATTCAATAGCTTTCCCAATCCAATCAATATCATGTACATTTAAAGAAATATTGTACTGCACTGCAACCTTTGCATCTTTAGCTCCTGTAGAACCAAGCACTAATATCGGAACCTTAATTCCTGCTTGGCGCAGCCGAATTGCCTCATCCAGAAAAGCTACCGCTAAACTCGTTGCTCCGGCACCAAGGGCTGCCTCAGCCACTTGTCTATCACCATGACCATAAGCATTCGCTTTTACAACTGCCATGATGCCAGTAGTAGAAGGTAAGTACTGCCTAAATTGTTTGACATTATGCTGTATATGATCCAAATCTATTTCTGCCCAAGTATCTCTATACGATAATTGACTATTTTTCATAAGAGGTTGACCTTCCTTTAGATGTTTATAACATGATTATTCCCCTTAATGAATAGATAGTCAATTCATACCTAAAGAAACCCAAAAGAATAGGCCTGTATGTATAACAGACCCGTTTATCATTATTTCTCTGCAGTTTCTTGTACAGATCGCGCAATCATGACCATCTCATCTGCTGAGAGATTTTCTGTTGCCAGCATAAAGTCTATTCCTTCATAAGACCAGGATACCGAGTTTTCTGTCATATTCCCGATTGTGAATCCTAAATCTACAGGCTCACCTTCCGCTGTCGTAACCGCAGCTTCTTTAACAATCTTTGATTTGCTCTCAATTAGAGTGTATTGTTTATTATCACCCGCAAATGTCAGAACAGCCCTCTTTCCATCATCTGATTCAATCATTTTCTCACCTGCAGGCTCCACTCCCTGAATCTCAGCAGTTGGATATTGAACTTCAAAATCGACCTCTTCTTCAGAAGACATGACCGGTACTTCCAGCTGTGCCCCTGTCATATTTTTTTTCACATCAAAGTCACCATTGCCGTAGTTAGGATTAAACTTTGTTTTTTCAAATTCCACCTGAACTAACGTATTACGATCAGAATCCATTACGTCTACACTTATCGGCTCCAGTGTTTTCCGGTCGAATTTCACGACTTGTAATGGGAGCATTTTATTATTTTGATACCTCGTTTTTGTCTCAAACACATAGCTATCTTCTGTTTCTTTAAAGGTTGCATCCTTATCTACAGATACATCTGTGATTAAGGATTCGTACAGATATGCCTGTGAGCTGTTTTTAGGCCATTCGCTCTGAAATTTAAAGCTTTTATTAAGGGCAGGAGTTAATACAAATACTCCTTCTTTATTCCGCAAAATAATTTGACTTTGATCTTTTTGGGCATTTTTCAAGTTTACACGGTAGTCTGACGGCGATTGATACCATACTTCCACATCATATACTTGTGGTTCCGCCCCCATTTTCAAGGTCATTTTTGCATCAGTCTTGTATCCCTTTAAATCATTCATCTTTTTCGTTAGTGCGTCTACAACATCTGTTTGTGATTTTTCCCCGCAGCCTGCCAAGACCAACATAAATCCTATTGTCAGCATCAGCATCATTAACCTTTTCAAGATCTCATCCCCTTTTAACAGTAGTAAGTAAAAGGGAGAGGAAAAGCCACTCACGTTTCGTTCGTTTTAATCTCACATTTTATTTAACAACGTATTATCTGGATATATTCGTTCAAAACAGTTAGTATTTCTGCTATTCTTTATTTAACTCCTACCTGTTTTTTAAACGCCCGCTATTGCGAGTGCTATCCAAACTAAATGTGGGGATAGTAAACTTCCGAAACAAGGCCTTGTCTCTCCAATTCGCTAATTGAATATATGAGACAATCCTTCTGATTATGTGCTTGTTGGACAAACAATTTGTTTTTACTGTTCCTCTAAAATAACCTGGGCAGCTGCATATTGTTTTGTATGGGTTATACTCACGTACGCCTTCACTTCTAAAGGATGCTGAATAACCGGTTTACCATTACTGCCTGGCATAATACTAATATCACGGAATGCAAGTTTTCCGCCAATACCTGTTCCATACGCTTTAGAAAATGCCTCTTTGGCAGAAAATCTTCCGGCAAACCATTCAATTTTCCGAATTTCACTTAATGACAGGAAGTATTCTTTCTCATCTGCCGTTAGTATACGATCCACGAATTTCGGCTGTCGTTCAAGTAGATTTTTCACTCTCTCAAGTTCAATAATATCTAAACCAATCCCAATAATCATTGGTTCCCACCCTCACATTTTATGGTGATATATTTTTCAATCACACTCTATTATAAATGATTTACCAAATCTTTTATGTAAGGATGATGTCTTTTGTTCACACGTACTGAAAGTTTTCAACAGTTTCTCCGTTATTATCCGGGAGTGAGTATTTTAACAGCCATTTGTATAGCCCTTTATACCCTTACCTCTTTGCCGATATTTCCCAGGAGAGACCTCTATACATTATTAAGCGGAGTTAATTTCTACATAGCAGAGGGCGAATATTGGAGATTGGTCACACCAATTTTTGTCCATGTTGGTTTCTCCCACCTTTTGTTTAACTGTTTCTCCTTGATCATAATCGGTCCTGGTTTGGAACAAATTTTGGGGACACCCAAATTTATTTTATTTTTTATGCTGACCGGTGTTTTAGCTAATCTGCTTACTTTCTTTGCTGAACCCCTTATGTATGCTCATGCAGGAGCCAGCGGTTCTATTTACGGCTTGTTTGGATGTTTCGCTTATATCGTCTATTTTAGAAAAGACTTAATCTCGCCCCAAAATTCACAAGTCATTTTAGCTTTACTTATTATTGGTGTCGTTATGTCCTTTTTCCAATCATCCATTAATATTACCGGTCATATTGGCGGCCTCATATCAGGTTTCGCCCTCGCTCGGATATTTTTGTCCAATCGACAATGACCAAAAAATATATTTCCATTATAGGAATAAATAACTATAATAAAGTATAGTATCGATAATGTTGTAGAGAGAAGGTAGAAGATAATGTATTCAGCATTTAAGGAATTAGAATATTTGATTCCTCCTCCCATAAAAGGAAAAGGCCGAGAATGCCTTACATATACCATCGCTGAGTGGGTAACATTATCAGAAACCTTTTCCCTTAAGACATATGAAGAGTTTCACCCAGTCTATGTCATGCAAGCAATGGCTTCTCATTCATTAAAAAATGAAGAGGAAGCCTTTAAAATAGTTAAGTCATATTACGGCAAATGTACATCTGGAACGGTTCATAAACTATTCATTCTAGAATATTTATTGCGATTGGGATGCATTGAATGGATTAAACAAATAGTATTGGAAGATTCCTCAGAACCGGAAGAGAATGAGTTAAAAAAGGTATTTTCCATTTATATCGACCAGGCAGAAGCCCAAACAGATGACATAGAATTGATTGATCGAGCATTTAATCTATCATCCAGCTGCCTGGAAATAAATATAGCTTCGATCATTTCCCATCTGTATGGAATTAGCCAATTACGTTTGCAGGAACCCTTTAACAAATTAATAAAAGCAGTTGAATCCATGCTTTTATTATGTAAAGATCAGGATTTGTTAACGATTTTTAAAATACAGCTTGGGGAAATGTACTTAGTTTCAATCTTATGCAGCAACACAGACCCTAAGCATGTACGAAATGCCTGTCAATTATTTAGCGAGAGAACAGAGTTATTAAAACAATTCCCTACTCTTGAGATATCTTTATGTCACATCTTAGCCCATTCTTATATGTTTGATAGCTTTATGATTGCAAAAAAATGGATCATGAAGGGTCTGACCTTAGTGAATAATGTACATCCACAGCGCAGGCCCTTTCTTGAATCCTCTCTTAATTGCTCAATGGATATTTTCAGGAGCATATGGCAAAGGGAATTGGATATTCTACCAGCATCCATAGCTGAAAAGGCTCATCGTAATATGGTCATTGGTCAGACAAGCATGGGAACTCAGCTATTGGACTCTATATACTCGGAAAAAGGATCACTTACCTTTTTTGAGCACTTTTATTTAGCAATGAGCAAAGATATTAATACTATGCGAGAAATTCAACTACTTTTCTTACATAGTCGGAATTACTATTATGCTCAGCTCATCGACTTTTACTTATCTGAGGGTCATAAGAAAACGTAGCACCCTTTAAAATTTTGATATCATCCAGCGATTGCAATTCTTCCATCATCTTGAATACGGCAAAGTCTTTGTGCTTCGCTTCTAGCATGCAATCAATTTGACTGGCCAAGCTATTGTTTCCTTTTACTAATTCAATCACTTCTTCTATACGCACATGATCAGCATGTGCTTTTTTATTTTTCCCCTCTTTTTGGGATGAAAGATGGACTTTAACAGCCAGGGTCGAGTTGCTCCAAGTCTGTACGATTCTTGGCCACTGCTCTTTCCAATCGCCATGGTTATTGATTTTATGATGGTGTAAATCAAACACCATGGGTATCGACAGTTTTTCACAAAGATAGAGGGTATCGTGGATGTCAAATGTTGTATCATCATTTTCCAGTATAATCATTTCCTGTAGTTCAACAGGCACATAACCCCAATTATTAATGAATTGTTCTAAGGCTTGTTCCTTATCTTGATATAATCCACCAATATGTAAAACACACCGGTGTTTTGGCGGAATCCCAAAAGCTATAAGTAATTGATAATGCATCCGTAATGTCTTAATGGACGTCTTTAAGATATTCTTATCATCACTATTCAAAATAACATAATGATCCGGGTGAAAATCAATTCTCATATCACGGTGTTTTTCCAGATATTCTTTAATAGCTCGGGTTTCATCTATAATACTTCGCATATAATTCCAATCTCTTAACTCCGGATGATTAGCCAGCGGTATTAATTTTGAGGAAAACCGGAAGAATTTGATGCCATTTGCTTCATTATGAATCAGCAAACGAAGGCAATTTTTCAGGTTGGCTTTTGCAATTGCCTCTAATCTTCTTATAGCTGCATCCCTGTCTGCCAACTTGCTGAATTGTGAATAGGTCATCGTTTTTGATGGTGATGCATTTTTCAATTCCATACTCATAGCTACGTAACCCAAACGAACGAACGTCATGAATTCGATTCGCCTCCTTTTTCTTATTATGTACAAAGGAAGCACGTAAAATAAAAAAAGGCCAATCCTCGCTAAGTGAGGATTGGCCCTATCATTATTTATTATTTACTTGTGTTTTTTGGCTTGGAGTTTGAATAGGACTTTTTGCGTCCATTTGGATTGCTGCTGCGTTTTCTGTCTCCACCGCCGCGGCTGTCTCTGTCTCCACCTCTATTGTATGGACGTTTGGCGCCACCTTTTCCGCCTTTATAAGAAGAACCTTCTTTACGGAACGGCAATGGTCTCTCTTCTGAAATATTTACAGGTTTTTCATCAGGATCTCTAATGAACAATTTCAAAGCGGCAGCAATTAGTTCTTCTGCACTTTGGTCTTCCAACATTTCTTTAGCCAATGGAAGATACGCTGATATGTCTTCCGAAGAAACAACATTGTACAATTTTTCTCTAACTGTTTTTTGTTGTACTTCCAAAGCATCTGTAACAGTCGGAGCTTTCATACGGTCCATTTTTCTTTTAGTCGTACGTTCTACCACTTCAAGATAGGACATTTCACGAGGCGTTACGAATGTAATAGCCATTCCTTCTTTACCCGCTCTTCCTGTACGTCCAATACGGTGGACATAACTCTCAGGATCTTGAGGAATATCGAAGTTATAAACGTGTGTAACACCAGAAATATCAAGGCCACGTGCCGCCACATCAGTAGCTACCAATATATCGACTGTTCCCTCTTTAAACTTGCGTAAGACTGACATACGACGGGCTTGTGTCAAGTCACCGTGGATACCTTCAGCTGTATAACCACGCACTGTTAATGCTTCTGCTAATTCATCAACCCGACGTTTAGTACGACCAAATATAATAGCTAATTCCGGCGTATGAATATCAAGCAGACGAGTTAATGTCTCAAATTTTTCTCTTTCCGGAACGCGAACATAATATTGGCTGATGGCTGGAACTGTCATTTCTCTCGCTTTTACACGTACCGTTTTCGGTTCATGCATAAATCTTTCAGCAATGCGACGGATTGGATCTGGCATTGTTGCAGAGAATAACAATGTTTGATGATTGTCTGGAACAGAAGACAGAATAGACTCAATATCTTCAATGAATCCCATGTTCAACATTTCATCTGCTTCGTCCAGTACGACTGTATGAACATTGTTTAAACGAATTGTTTTTCTGTTAATGTGATCCAACAGTCTGCCTGGTGTACCTACAATGATATGCGGACGTTTTTTTAATGCACGGATTTGACGAGAAATATCCTGTCCACCATATACTGCAAGAACTCGAGAACGATTACCCGCTCCAATTTTGTACAATTCTTCAGAAACCTGAATTGCAAGTTCACGTGTCGGCGCAATAATCAAACCTTGGATTTCATCTTTGTTTATATCGATTTTTTCGATCATCGGAATTCCAAAAGCAGCAGTTTTACCTGTACCAGTTTGAGCTTGTCCAATTAAATCTCCACCTTGCAATGCAAATGGAATCGTTTCTGATTGGATTGGAGTTGCTTCTTCAAACCCCATTTTCTCTACTGCTCTTAATGTGTCGCTGCTAATTCCTAATTCACTAAATAATGTCATTAATTTTTCTACCCCTTTTTCACAAAAATCGGTGTTTTTTTAACAATTGCTTCAATATATTTTTCATTCCTGTAAAACAGGATTACGGGTCATTTAATCGTGCCTGTCGCACAGGGTTTCGATCTCATAAAAAAAAGCGGCCGTCAGTATCCCGGCAGCATGAGTTCATAAGTCCAATTCATTTGGAAAATTTTCATGAAACGCATGTATTTAACTTATGTTAACAAATACTGAGCCAGATTGCAAATGAACAAGATTGCAATATTCTATTATGCTATGGATTGATTTTAATTTCTTCAAGCTATTTTACTTATTGAACAAGCCTTTTATCTTTCTAAAACAGGAGATAAATATCCGCGTTCATACACCGCCTCCCTCTATTACGAAGATAGGATCTATATAGATCCTGTGTATGAAAGACACACGCAACACAGTAATTTTTTGTGCGATAAAGTGGAATTGATGAGTATTTCAGATAGAGGTTTAAGTATAAATCTTTTTGTATCGCACGTCTGTGAATTAATTTTTTAAAAGTCTGGGTGTCTTACGTTGATTGCTTTTTTTCATCAGATCTTATAGCAGTAGACAGTCAAATGATCCCAACAGTATTAATCAATCGATTGATTAGTTAAAGAAAGGCCGGCTAATCCCTTGCTACAGCAAATATCTTATCACTGCAGCCTTTCAGGTGAAAAATTCTAACTATTCACTCAACCTCTATTCACATATAGTTTATATATACCCAACTGTAGATAAAATATGCAGGCAATGTCGGATTATTTAGATGATGTCCTTCATTCTTCACTACAATGCAAGAATGAAGGACATCTACCATATATATGAGAGGCGGTAAACTAATTAGGAAAACTAATTTTGGAGGTTGCGAACTATTTCCTCTAGTTTCATTCCCCTGGAAGCTTTAACCAACACAATGGAATGCTGATCAATAACCTCTTTTAATTTTGCGGATAATTGATCTTTATCATTGAAGTGGTAAACACGCTCTTTACCTATGTTCCCCGCAGCGCTTTCAGCAATCTTTTCTGCTAATTTTCCATACGTAAAGACATAATCAATTTCCTCAGTGATTAATTCGCCCATTTTTGAGTGATATTTCTCTTCTTCCGGTCCCAGTTCAAGCATATCTCCGAGTACAAGGATCTTCCGGTCGGCTCCTGTCATGCCTTTCACCAATTCAATGGCAGCTTTTACAGAAGTCGGACTGGCATTATAAGCATCATTGATGATTTTTTCGCCTCGCGCTCCCACTGACACTTCCATCCTCATATTTGAAAGCTTCACTTCGGCAAGCCCTTTTGCAATTTGATCCCATGACAATCCCATCGTTTTACCAGCTGCTATAGCGGACAAAGCATTCAGTACATTATGATTGCCTAATAGTGGCAATACAAATGAATGAATACCCTCTACATCAATCGTAAATCTCATTTCATTCTCACCTGATTCACTTTGAATAGGATGATAGTCATTTGTCATGCTGCTGCCGAATGTAATATGTTTATAATCATCCTTCGATACCCTGCTAACCAGAAGTGGTTCATCCCCATTGTAAATGAGTGTACCATTCTTCTTTAAGCCCTCAACAATCTCCATTTTGGCATCTGCAATTCCTTCACGGGAACCAAGGTCAAGTAGATGTGATTCTCCGATGTTGGTAATAATCGCAGCATCTGGTTGTCCTATACTTGAAAGCAGGGAAATTTCTCCGCGACTGCTCATTCCCATTTCAAGAATCAGTATCTCTGTATCTTCTGGGGCAGACAGAATGGTAAGAGGTAATCCAATATGGTTATTGTAATTCCCGCTCGTTTTATGAACCCGGTATTTTGTTTTCATAATGGACGCAGTCATATCTTTAGTAGTCGTTTTACCATTACTGCCCGTAATCCCGATAACTTTCGTATCCAGCTCTTGCAAATACGCTTTAGCTAACTGTTGCAATGCTTTTAAACTATCCTTAACGTATATCAATGCCGTGTTTTCAGGAGGGTTAGGTGCATTTGTTTCCCAAAATGATGCAGCTGCTCCCTGCTCAAATGCTGCCTCAACGTGATGATGTCCATTGCTATGTTCACCTTGAAGAGGGACAAATAGGTTACCATCTTCGATTTTTCTTGTGTCATTTGTCACTCCTGAAACAAGAATTTCTTGAAATCTTTCATTTATAGTGCCGTCTACCATAGCTGCAATTTCAGCCAGTGTGCGTTTGATCATATTAATCCTCCATTACCCTTTATCATCCCTGAAATAGAAACAACTACTCTGACAAATCGGCGATATGTTACTCCCTTGTCGTTTCCTCTTTACAAGGCAATATACCAGGCCTAACCATATCATATGGTTAGGCCTGAACGATGTCCGGCTGCTGCCTCTCCCAAGGATATGTGTGGTGCCCTGTTTAACCAAATTACGTACCGTATAGATTGATTAGCGTTAAATAGTATATTTGATTTTTTGCTTTTCAGCATGCCTTTCGATAGCTAGATTGATTAGTTTTTCAATTAATTGTGGGTATTCAACACCCGTGTGGTTCCAAAGTAATGGGAACATACTGAAAGGTGTAAATCCAGGCATCGTATTTACCTCATTGATATATGCTTTTCCATCATGCGTAAAGAAGAAATCTGCTCTTACAAGTCCGGAGCAATCCAATGCTTTATAGGCCTTGATTGCCATGTCATGCAGCATTTGATATTCTTCTTTAGATATTTCAGCAGGTATCACTAATGCTGTATCTCCGTCTTCATATTTCGCTTTATAATCATAGAAGTCTTTTTTCGGTATAATTTCACCGGCCACCGAGCATTCAGGATAATCGTTGCCCATTACGCCAATTTCCACTTCTCTTGCCGTAACTCCTTCTTCCACAATTACTTTACGGTCAAATTGGAATGCCTCTTCAAATGCTTTATGAAGTTCCCCAGCATTATCACATTTGCTAATTCCAACACTGGAACCTAAATTGGCCGGTTTAACAAAACATGGATATCCCACTGCATTTTCTACTTCCTGGCATACTTTTTCTTCGTTACCGCTCCATTCTGAGCGTAAATAGGAAACATAGCCAACCTGCTCCAAGCCAGCCTGCGCAAAGATATTTTTCATAATGACTTTATCCATACCTGCAGATGACGCAAGGACGCCATTTCCTACGTATGGAATGTTAAGCAGCTCCAATAGCCCCTGTACCGTTCCATCTTCGCCGTTTGGACCATGTAATAATGGGAAGACAACATCGAATGCCTGCTCGGATCCATTAGCAATAATACTAGCAAAACCTGTTGTCTGAGCCTCCTGATTACTTCCATCAAATTCCAATTGCTCAACAGATTCAATCGGTCCCTGTAATTGCGGTCCTTTAATCCATTCACCTTCTTCATTTATGTAAATCGGATGTATATCATATTTAGAAGAATCCAACGCCTTGATTACCGCTAAAGCAGTTTGCATGGATACTTTATGTTCAGCAGATTTACCGCCATATAATAATCCCAGTTTGATTTTCATGTTATTTACCCTCCGTTAGTTGATACATACCTTATTGTATCATTTCCTTTTCAGAACATTAAATTAATATGCGATCTAATTTACCTTAATAGGCAAATCAAACATTCATCTTATTATATGCATTTTTGGATACAATTTGTGAACTGTTATATCTGTTTAATAAACAGGAAAACCTCCCTTAATCTTACAGGAGGTTTATTTTTCTTCTATAACCCATTCCTTCATTTTCTTCTGATAAACCAAATTGACTGTTTGCCTCTTTTGATAAATCAACCTTAATTCATCTTTTAATTCATCTTCATGGCGATAATCACCGACAGCCCAGATCGGAATCTCAATACTCTGTCTTGTTTGAATAGATTTATGAAAGCTGATAAGCGCTCCCTCATTAAACAAAGGGGATAACTGTTTAAGAATATCTAATGGAATAACTGGATTTTCGGGTCTTTTCTTGCCGCCAAGCCATAGTCTGTCCGGTCTATTTGTTTCCACATGCTCAGGAATCAGTTTAGCAATCAACTGGTAAAAGTCATTCCAATACCGGTAATAAATTTTATTATAAAAACCATCTTCCAATGTTAAATACACAAACCGATTATTTAATTTTTGATAAAATGGGGATCTTAGATGGTTAAATGTATGTCTGATAAACAATATTTCAGCTATTTCCCATGGAGCCAATTCTTCCAGTCCCTCAATATCCTCAAAATCAATCCAGTTTATATGTCCGTATTCCTTTCCATTTTCTTTATAATATTTTTTGTAAAAGGGGAAAGAAACATAATTAAACTGTGTATGCATATCGTATTCAACATCCATAAACGGATGGTCCAATAATAAAACATTTTGCGGCGGCTCTTTCAAAGATTGCATAAAGCTGAAAAAGTCTATGCCAAATGAAGCTACAAAATGCTCAGTTTCCTGTTTATGAAGATATATAAAGTCTCTTTTACCCTGTTTCAATACAAACCCCTCCGGCATGTGTTCATCAATAAGATGTTTGGTTGCGATTAGACTACTTTTCCTGAGTCAACCCTCTATCTTATTACCCATTCCATTTTTAAACTATAGGTGCGAACTGTTTCTCTCTTATTCTAGACGATGTATTATCAAAAAAGATTCAAAAAAACGTAAAAAAATTATATTGTAAAGTTGTTGTAACATTGGTAATCCTTCAATCTGTCAAATAGAAAAAGATAAGTATGCCCCAATCTTATTTATATATTGTTGTTTAAATTGAAGTAGAATTTTATATAAGACTTTAGCTTTAAAAATTCAAATAATTCGATAAGCTTTGCATACTAAATTATATGACTTTTAGTACTACAATACTAAATTTTCGCCTTGACTATTTTTTATTCTTTTCCCTTTCCGAGGAGATACAAATCATTTCCTCTTCGGGGTTAACTTCAGGAGGGAACCGACCTGTTCATTTAATTTCGTCGTATGATAAGTTCCAGTAACCCAATCTTCCATTTGGTTTTGATACCACTTGCTGCTTAAATGGCCGGACTGTCCGGGTCCAACTAAATGATCTGCCTTTGATAAATCAGAGAGTTCTGCAACGAATCTCCAGGATCCGCCATGATTAATTTCACCAAGATTATTATACCCGGCTGCCCGGACAGTAACCGAGCTCCCCCCGCTCCCCCTAGCCTTTTCATAATTAAATATATATTGAAGGGGGCTAACGCTGGATAAGGGATGCTTAAATTGAATTTGATGGTAATCTCCCCAAGTCCATATAGAAAGAATCCCACCTTGGAGTTCCTTTCCAGTTACCACGGCTTTTGCTAAACTGCTTTCCAGTACCTTTTTTATTCCGCCCTTTTCATCCACCCATATACTTTGTTCACCCTTCAGCGCTTTCCGAAGAAGCTGATCAACCGCCTGCTTCCTTCCTCTAAAAAGGGGGAGCATTTCTTCAGATATTTCCTCATCAAACAGGGTATTTGAAATTTCCGTCATCCACAATTGAAATATCAATGGAGCAGCCATGTCTTTGTCATCGATATAATTCCACTCCTGCAGGATCTCAATAGCCTCATTTTCGCCAGACTCTGATATCTCTTCTAAAAATTTCGGTAAAAATTCTTCTGCCTGCAGGTTCAGTTGATCCATTTGCAAATCTTTCATACCTTCACTTGTTAAATCATGTTCACTTGAAAGAACATCATTAATCCTCATTTGGCGATAGGGCTGTGCCCAATCATGACTTATATGATAAGGATAACTATCATTCGTTACCTTATTGTTTGCCGTTGATATATACCCTTTTTCAGGATTAATGGTACGTGGTAATTCAGTAAACGGAATATATCCAATCCATTCATTTTCCCCCGTCCAGCCTTCTTTGGGCAAAAGTGCATCCTGTCCTTCTTTACGTATAGGTATCTTCCCATTAGCCTTATAAGCAATGGTTCCATCCTTTGAAGCAAACACAAAATTTTGTGCCGGCGTTTCAAAATCCTCCAGTGCCTTTTCAAATTCGGTCCAATTTTTTGATTTTCCCATATTAAGCACTGCTTCTAACTCGTTTGAAGGCTGCAAGGCGGTCCACTTTAAAGACAAGACATGTTCCTTGCCGGTATTTTTCAGAAACTCTGAGATAATAGGACCATGGCGGGTAATGGTAATTTTATAATCCTCCGTCTTCTGTCCTTTAATTTTTATATCCTCATGAATAACATCTGCCTTTTCCCATTTTTCCTTATAGAGAAATTCGTCTTCCTGTCCAGGATTTCTTTTCTCAATATACAAATCTTGTACATCTGGACCTACATTTGTAACTCCCCATGCAATATCTTGGTTATGACCAAGGATAATACCCGGAATGCCCGCAAAGATGACCCCGCTTACGTTATAGCCGGGACCTTCCAAATGGGTTTGATACCAAACAGAAGGAGTAGCCAGCGATAAATGAGGGTCATTGGCCAATAAAGGCGCGCCGGTTTTGGTTTTCTCTCCTGATACAACCCAATTATTGCTTCCATTAAACTCATTTGGGACCACTGAAGCAGATAAACTGCCCTCTATGTCGAGTTCATCCTTTGATATATTTACCGGAGCTCCTACAGGATAATCAGGGAATAATTCATACGCCTTTTCTTTCGGGAAATTTTGCAGCAAATAGTGGCGAAAAGCCTGACTGTTCCAATTGCCTCCTAAATCAAAAGCCATATACTTTCCGATTGTCAGCGAATCAATAGGTGTCCATTTCTCCGGTTCATATCCAAGAAAGGTAAATTCGACGGGCCATTTTCCATTCCCCTTCCTTTCATTCATGTAGGCGTTTACACCATCGGCGAATGATTGCAGTATTTCTTTAGCCTCCTCTGAATAAGCCGGATAAGAAACTTCAGCAGCTCTCCTCAGGCCCAATGTACGAAAATATTTATCATTCTCAAGTGTTGACTCTCCAATCACTTCACTTAACTGACCGGACGCCTGCCTTCTAGACAAATCCATTTGAAACAACCTATCCTGCGCTTGGACATACCCTTGAGCGAAAAATAAATCCTGTGTATTACTGGCCTTTATATGAGGGACTCCTTCTTGATCACGCAAAACGTCCACTTTATTTTGTAATCCTTGCACCCCAACCTCTCCCTCTATTTGCGGCAAAGGACGTTTCACAAAATATACTACTCCAATCGATCCAACCATAAGGATGGCAGCAAGTATTGCAATCACCCATAAACTAATTTTCTTTCCTTTTGACATCGGTTTTCTCGGCACCTCAATTTCCATTATATCCCACCCCCATACACCTTACATTCTATAAAAGTTGAGAGTTTCCTTTATTTCTTTTTGACCATCACAGGCCCTTCTATCCTTCGATAAAAATCAAAAAAGCCGACATATATATGTCAGCTTACTTATGATATTTACTTCAGTTTAATTCGTTGAAGACGCAAGGCATTTAATACGACACTCACTGAACTGAATGCCATGGCACCACCTGCGAGCCAAGGTGCGAGAAGCCCCATAAACGCAACTGGGATTCCCAGAGTATTATAGCCAAAAGCCCAAAATAGATTTTGTTTAATATTACGCATCGTCTGTTTGCTTACATAAAGTGCATCAGCAATCCCATTTAAATCACCCTTCATCAGGGTAATATCTGCAGCTTCCATCGCAATATCTGTACCAGTTCCGATGGCAATACCTGTATCAGCCAACGCAAGAGCAGGAGCGTCATTAATGCCGTCGCCAACCATAGCCACTTTTCTTCCTTCAGATTGAATCCTTTTAACCTCATTTGCCTTGCCTTCAGGAAGGACTTCAGCAATCACATTTTTTATACCGGCCTGCTTTGCGATAGCCTGTGCGGTTTTCTGATTATCGCCTGTGATCATCCAAACATCAATGTCCATATCTTTGAGGCGTTGGACGGCTTGCCGAGAAGACTCTTTAATGGTATCCGCTACAGCAATGATTCCAGCGATAGTCCCATCAACAGCAACAATCATCGCCGTTTTCCCTTTTTCCTCAAGTTCCTCCATGATTGTTGTAATAGGAGTAATATCCAGTTGATTGTTCATCATCCATTTTCTTGTTCCAACCAAGACTTGATTTTCCCCAACAGATGCATATATTCCAAAACCCGGATTGCTCTTGAAATCGGTTGCTTCCGCAAGTTCATAATCTCTTTCAGCAGCCGCTTCCACAATTGCCTGGGCAAGTGGATGTTCAGAAGGTTTCTCTGCTGCCGCAACTAGTTTTAACAGTTGTTCTCGGTCCCATTCACCAATTGATTCAATATCTGTTAAAACTGGCTTACCATTTGTAATCGTACCGGTCTTATCCAATATAACGGTATCAATCTGGTGAGCAGTCTCTAAGTGCTCCCCGCCTTTAAATAGAATACCGTACTCAGCCGCCCGCCCAGACCCGGCCATGATAGATGTTGGGGTAGCCAAGCCTAATGCACAGGGACAGGCTATAACGAGGACAGAAATCATATTTTCCAATGCCCTTGTGAAATTTCCGTAGTCCACGATAAAATACCATGCCAAAAATGTTAAAATGGCGATGCCTACGACAATTGGGACAAAGACACCTGATATTTTATCAGCCAATCGCTGAATCGGCGCCTTTGAGCCCTGCGCCTGTTCAACCACTTTAATAATTTGGGAGAGAGCTGTATCTTTGCCGACTTTAAGGGCCTCTATCTTTAATGCACCATTTTTATTAATAGTGGCTCCGAATACGTTATCGTCCCTATTTTTATCTTTAGGGACACTTTCGCCAGTTAACATCGATTCATCTACAGCAGACCTTCCTTCTATTACTTGCCCGTCTACAGGAATCCGTTCCCCTGGTTTCACATAGATTATGTCCCCTTTTACCACATCAGAAAGAGGGATCTTTATTTCTTTTTGATTCCGTATTACGGTCGCTGTCTTAGGCTGCAAGCCCATCAGCTTTTTAATCGCATCTGAAGAGCGGCCTTTTGCCTTGGCTTCAAATAATTTACCCAGCAAAATTAACGTAATTAAAATGGCACTTGTTTCAAAATAAAGATGTGGCATCTCCCCATGATGGCTTCCACTCTTTACAATCGATTCATATAGACTATAAAAATAAGCTGACGACGTACCAAGCACCACTAATACATCCATGTTGGCACTGCCATTTCGCAAGGCTTTATAGGCACCTTTATAAAATTGCCAGCCAATAATAAATTGGACTGGTGTTGCCAAAGCCAGCTGTACCCAAGGATTCAGTAATATATCTGGCACATACATCCAGGAGGTAAAGGAAAAATGAGCTACCATCGTCCACAATAATGGCAAAGAAAGAACTGCAGCCGCTATAAACTTAAACTGCTGTCTCTTAATAGCCGACTTTCTTGAATCGTCACCTTCTTTTGACTGTTGGTTCTTCGGCGTAGCTCCATATCCAAGCTTTTCTATTTTGGCGATTAGCTCTCTTTCGGATAGATCTCCCACGCTATATACGATTGTTCCTGATTCCACAGCAAGATTTATAGTAGCGTCAAGGACACCCTCCGTCTTATTCAGCACCTTTTCTATCCTGGCTGAGCAGGCCGCACAGGTCATTCCGGTAATCACCAATTCAGATTTTTTCGTCACAACGCCATATCCAATCTTTTCTATTTTTTCTTTCAAATCCTTCGCTGATACAAGAGCAGGATCATAGTTGATGATTGACGTTTCGGTGGCTAAGTTCACATTTGCCTCTTGAACACCTTCCATTTTTCCCAGCACCTTTTCAATCCTCGCTGAACAGGCTGCACAGCTCATTCCAGTAATCTGAAATTGAATTTGCTTCATGATTTCACCACCTTCTTGTTAGCTGCCCCCTGATAAACCCCAAATGATGAACAGCTTAGTCTAAAACATCAATAATCTTAATCGACTTCATATCCTTGGTCATCAATGGTTTCCTTAATAGTCTCCAGACTAATCATGGCTGGATCATATTGGACTTCAACCTTCCCCGTCTCCAATGTAACGGTTACGGATGTAACTCCACTTAAATCACCAACACTGCCTTCCACTGCTTTAACACAATGTCCGCATGACATCCCTTTTACATCTAAGATTGTTGTTTCCATTTTAATTCCTCCTATTTTTTCATTAATTTTTGTATGGTAATCAATACCTCATCTAGGACTTCCATATCACCTTGCTGAATCCGTTCTGCTACACATGATTTCAAATGGCCTTCGAGCATCAGCTTCCCAACAGCATTCAACGCTGATTGTGTAGCGGCGATTTGAGTAATAATATCATCACAATATATATCTTTTTCAATCATTGCTTTAATTCCTCTGATTTGCCCCTCCACCCGATTTAAACGAGTGATTAAATTTCTCTTCACTTTTTCAGAATGATGGCTTTTTCGTTCGTGATCGGTGTGGCAATGGCTGCTCATATCTTCAATTAACTCTCTATCGTTCATAATGACCTCCCTTCTGCTCACACTGTTAATTATACTATACCCCCCTATCGTATCTTCCTCAACATTTCATTCTTCTAAAAAAGGATATAAAACCTGACTGAGAACCCGGTATTTTCACATCCAGCCTTCCTTGCGTTATACTTATGATTATTCACTAATGACAAAGGAGACATGTACGTTGCTTACAATCTATTTAACTAGACATGGACTTACAGAATGGAATGTAAATCGCATCATGCAAGGCTGGGGAAATGGCGAACTGACCGAAAAAGGCATAAATGATGCAAAGGCCCTAGGGAGTAGGCTTGCAGATGTAAAGCTTGATAAAGTGTACAGCAGCACTTCCAAACGTGCTTACGAAACAGCTCAATATATTATTGGAGAACGTGAGATCAGCCTTATTCAGGAAGATGATTTACGGGAGATGCATTTTGGTGATTGGGATGGTCGTATCAGGGATGAAATAGAGGCGGAATATCCAGAGGAATTTAAAATCTTTTGGGAAACCCCGCATTTATTTGAAACGGAGACAGGCGAAACATTCGAGCAGCTCAAAAAAAGAGCCGTAGCCGTATTTGAACGGATTATAACTGATAATCCTTCCGGTACGATTCTGATTGTGACTCATTCCATCTTCCTGCGAGTTCTGCTTACGTATATTAAAGATACTCCATTATCAGATGTCTTTAAAGCGACTCCTCCAGGTAACACAAGTTTAACGAAGATCGAAATTCGTGAAGGGGAAATGGAACTCCTATACGAAAATGACATGCAGCATGTAGAAGTATAAATAAGCTTAAAGGCTTTCCTTCAATTAATTGGAGGTAAGCCTTTAATTTGTTTATCTCTCTTTTATGTATTGTCCCGTAATCTATATGATACAAAAGATACAGGGAAAAACTTATCAACCAAATCCCCTTAAGGCAGAGAGACTTTTCTAGAATGACCCAACTACAGAATTAAAACTTCTCTTCATTCTTAAAAAATTCTTCCGCATAATCCACTGCCTCACGCAAAGAAAACAACTTGGAATCAGCACTGCCAATTTTACCTTTCTTAACGGAGCACTGCTGTTCGAATGCAATCCCTATTGTTTCAAATTCAGTATCATCATAATCAATATCTGTGTACTCCACCCATTTCCGCTCTCCTTCTACAAGGATAGGTGCACCTTTTTGGATTACTTCTCGTGTACCGGAACGATATTCAGCTAAATGAAAGCAAGTATTCGTTTCGTAGCTGGTTCCGATAAATAGGACATGGGCATCTGAATCATACAGTTTTCTTAATGGAGACCCTTCCCCAAGGCCATTTTCTATAGTGTGCTTGGCCAGGATATCCTTGCTCTGTTTCCCCCATCCTGTGAACGAAACATTTGGATGATCACTCCTTAACACACCCGGATAGGTGCGAAACAATTCAGCTATTTTCCCCATTCCATAAGTTGGCGTAATCTCAGGCTCATAAGCTGGCATTGTATTTCTCACTGTTTCCCACCATTCCCAGGGGATTGGTGGGTTTAACCATTCCGCCGGGTCCGATAAATCAGCTGATTGAGCCGGCATGATAAGGGTCCCTTCAGCTGTAACTGTATCCATTAATGCCTGAATAATGGATACTGGCCCACCATTAATCCAACCAACTGACGAAAGCGAGGAATGAACAAGGACTGTCATACCTCGCTTTAATCCTAAATTGCGCATATCTGTACGGAGTAGCTCACGCGTACGGGGAAATGGGGTATTCTCAATCAACTTAGACATAGACTCACTTCCAATTCTTCTTTTCTATCATTTTAAATGGAAAAGGAAGTTTTGTAACCTAACTCTATATTTCCCCTGTTATCATGTGTATATGATGTTTCAAAATTTCCATGGTTGCCGGAGTTTCCATATAAATCTCACCATCTGTATCCGCAGCCAACACTTCATCCGTTTCAATCGACAAAGATGCAGTCTGCAAATGTATTATTCTCGCTTCAAAATCCATTGGACTCTCACCAGGAGGATCCAAAGAAAATATATCTAGAAATGCACCAAACGATGATTCTTTCACTATTAAAACATCAAAGAGTCCATCATCCATTTGAATGTTTGGCAGTGGGATTTGTCTGGTCCCAATATATTTACCGTTCAGTACTAATATCATGACTGCTTCATCTTGATACTGTCCCTGATCAGTTGTCATTTTAAAATGAAAAGACTCTGCTTCTTTTACAGTCCGTAACGCGCTAATAATGTAACTCATTTTACCCATTAATCTTTTTTGGTTTTCATCTATATTATTCGATGTATGGGCAATTAATCCAATCCCCCAGAAATTAAGAAAATAGCTGTCATTAACTTTCCCTATATCAACAGGAATAGACGACCCATTCATAATAGTCTCTGCCGCTTTTTTTAGATTTTGAGGGATATTGAGCATTCTGCTGAAATCATTGCATGTTCCTCCCGGCAATATAGCTAAAACGGGTCTCTTATCCAGAGAAGCAAGACCATTGATGGCTTCATGAACCGTTCCATCCCCACCGAGAATAATAACAAGGTCATACCTTTCCCCAAGTTCATGGCAAATCCTTTTAGTTTCTCCCGCCTCTTCTGTCTGCACTACTTTTAGTTCTTTCGTCTCCGTGCTGATGACAGGAAGTACAGCACCAAGCGCCAAATCCGTCTCCGTTTGACCAGCAGCACCATTGTAAATAAATAGTACATTATTATACATATTCCTTCTCCTCATCTTCCTAATACTTATTCTTCTTCTATTCCCATATTGTCTATATACAAAAACATTTCTCTTCTAATAAATGGATAATTTACAGATAATTCAATATAATCAATTTACAGTAAATATTTGAAAGGATGAAAGAAAATGAAAACCGCTGATTTATGTGATGAGTATCCTGATCTTTTTATACTATGCAGAACTCCATTTCATTCTTATGGAAAGAAAAAAGAATTCCATGGAGAGATCCGAACAGTTCAAGTATACGAAGATAATGTATTGGTAAAGGAAAGCTTGGAAACAATTGAGGCTGGCACTGTTTTAGTGGTGGATGGAGGGGGCTCACTGAATTGCGCACTCTTAGGTGACAGATTAGCAGCTATTGCAGCTGAAAGAAACATAAATGGAATCATTATTAACGGGTGTGTCCGCGATTCAGCGGATTTGGCCGGTATAGATATCGGGATAAAAGCGATTGGGACTTGCCCATTGAAGAGCGAAAAAAGAGGAGAAGGTGCCAAAGGCGGAAAACTTTCATTCGGAGGAACGGAATGGGTATCTGGACAATATGTGTATGCAGATGATGATGGCGTCATTATTTCAGAAAAACCTTTGCATTCCAGGCTGGGATAACTGTATTCCAGCTTTTTTAGATGAGCCAAAAGTCATTATTTGTACCATTAGCGAACACACGTTCTTATCTTTTCCAAATCTATGCTATAATAAACTAGCAAAAGTCATTTCCATTAAGTAGACATTAACTAACTGAAATGGAGTGATGACCCATGTCCATCTTTGAGACATTTATGGTAACATTCAGTTTTGCTACCTTGATCCTGACAGTAATCACGATAAATAATAAAAAATAGACCTCTCTATCTATTGAAAGATAGCGAGGTCCAAGATACTAATGACCTGTCTCCAATAAGGAGTGGCTTTTGCAGAATCATGAATGCCCACCATTCATGATTCTTTTCTAGTTAAAGAGTATCATAAAGATTGAGCAAAGTCACTTAGAGGAGTATCCTGTATATATGTGAATTTTTAACCATATATCATAAAAAAGTTTAAACCCTAATCTGTCGGTGAAGAGAAACACATAGCCATTTTTTTATCAGGAGGTGAATCTTTACTCATGGTTCGGGTAAAGAACTTGAATGGAGACGATGAACATAGTTAATCTAGTTTTACTTTTATTTTTATTGGTAAGTACGATGTTTTTCGTTGCATCGGAATTTGCCATTGTTAAGGTCCGGGCGACCAGAATAGATCAGCTTGTTGCAGAAGGAAATCGGAAAGCACTAGCAGCTAAGAGGGTCGTCACACATTTAGATGAATATTTATCAGCTACTCAACTTGGAATTACCATTACCTCATTAGGTATTGGGTGGCTTGGGGAGCCAACTGTAAAACATCTCATTGATCCCCTTTTTAAACAGTTACACATTCAAGAATCAGTGGCATCTGTTATTTCTTTTATAATTGCATTTTCAATTATTACGTTTTTACATGTGGTAGTAGGAGAATTGGCGCCTAAATCTGTTGCGATTCAAAAGGCAGAAACAATTACAATGAATTTTGCACGCCCGCTTATTATGTTCTACAAAGTGATGTTTCCTGTAATATGGGCACTCAACCATTCCGCTCGTTTTATCACTGGTTTATTTGGTATAAAACCGGCTTCCGAAGGAGATATCGCCCATTCTGAAGAAGAATTGCGGATGATTCTTACTGACAGTTATAAAAAGGGAGAAATCAATCAATCCGAATTTAAATATGTGAACAATATCTTTGAATTTGATGACCGGATTGCCAGAGAAATTATGGTTCCGCGCACTGAGATCCATGCGTTTCAAAAGGATAATATATTAGAAGATATTGTTGGATCTTTAAATAATGAACAATATACGCGATATCCAGTTACGGATGGGGATAAAGATACGATTATTGGGTTTGTAAATGTAAAAGAATTGTTAACAGCCAGTCTTAGAAGGGGCTTGAAAACAGATATGCCCATTCGGGATTATATCAAACCAATTATTACAGTAATTGAAACAATTCCTATTCATGATTTACTAGTTAAAATGCAGAAGGAACGTATACACATAGCCGTACTGCTTGATGAATATGGCGGAACTTCAGGTATTGTTACTGTTGAAGATATTCTCGAAGAAATTGTTGGAGAAATCCGAGATGAATTCGATACAGACGAGCTTCCAGAGATTCGTAAAATAGGTGATTATCATTATATTCTGGATGCAAAAATGCTATTATCTGAGATTGAGGACCTGCTTGGAATACAAATGGACTATCCGGATGTCGATACATTAGGCGGATGGTTTTTAACTCATAAAATCGACGCTGCCATTGGAGATTCTTTAGAAGAAGATGGCTTCATCTTTACCGTAGAGGATGCGGAAGATCATCATTTATTATATATCGAAGTAAAAAAGGCACCGAAAGCATAAGAGTAACAGACGAAAAAAAAGCATGCGCACTGTGAAGTAGCATGCTTTTTTCTGTTAGCTTCCCATAAAGAAATACTCGTTAAAAGCACTCGCTGATCATCTAGGTATGGATCCAAAATCCGAGGAGTTACTCAATGGAGGTAATATCTATCGCTTATTGGATTGATTACTGTTTCTCACATAGGAGACTGATAACTACAACCCCAAACCCTATCAGACATCTTTATTAGTAAATCGTTCGAGAGCTTTTATAGTCCTTGTCTATCTTTATTCAGTTTTCCCATCCCACTCGAGCATGCCGCCCTTCATATTGGTTACATCATACCCTTGAGATTCGAGGAACTGAACAGCTCTGGCACTTCTCCCCCCAGCATGGCAAACTACAATATATTCTTTGGATTTATCCAACTCATTCACGCGAAATTCAAGCAGTCCTAAAGGAATATTAACCGCTGTTGGAATTTTCCCGCTTTGAACTTCATCTACTTCACGAACATCAATAATATTTAAGGACTGTCCGGCAGTTAATTTTGCTTCTACTTCTTGTGGTTCGATTGTTTTCATAGAATGATTTTTCCTCCTTTAGTACTTTTCTATATTACCCCTATAGGTATAACAAATTTTGATAAAAAAAGCCAACCGAAGCTCTCAGCGACTTTTGACTAATAAATTTACAGCTTCATTCACCAATTTTTCCTTCTCCCCATCTTCCGCACCTGTCACACACTCGATAAGGTTATCACTGACAATGACCCCAATTGTTTTATCGACTGCAGAACGTACCGCAGACAATTGAGTCACGACTTCTTTGCACTCTTTTCCATCTTCCATCATTTTCAATATCCCGCGTAATTGCCCTTCCATTCGCTTTATACGATTTTTGATTTTATCATTATAATCCATTGTTATCGCTCCCTAAATTACTCAATTCAGTATCACCTGCAGAATTCGATATTTAAAAAAACCATACATATATCAGACTACATCATTTCTCTCCCATTAATTAGTATCAGTATACCTGATATCCCAAGCAGATTCTATGCAGTCATGCACCCTATCCGCCTCACATCAAAACTTACTATTCCAACAAAGTTATTTTTTAGTATTTTGGTTAATTAATAACAGTAAAGGGTATTTAATTAGGAAGCAATTTCTACACGATTAGAAAGGAGATTCTACTGGAATGAAAAAAAATACTCTTCCTTTTATTTTTCTGCTAATCCTGCTTACCACCCTGACTGCCTGCGCAGAAAAGGAGCAAATGGCAAGCGGCGCAGAACTAATTAATAAAGATCAATTCGTTTTCACCGCATCCGGAGAATTCAAGCCCTTCAGCTATATGAAAGATGATATGACCATGACTGGCTTTGATATTGAGGTTGGGGAAGCAATCGCTAAACAATTGGGACTTGAACCAGTCCAAAAGCAAATGAAATTTAAAGGAATTGTCGAGGGTGTAAAAACAGGTAGAGCAGATGTTGCAGTAGCCAGCCATACCATTAATGAGGCACGTTCAAAGTTCGTCCTCTTTTCTACTCCATACTACTATTCCGGTCCACAAATTTTTACCCGTCCAGACAGTGACATTAAAACAGCTGAAGATTTAAAAGGGAAGGAAGTAGCGGCAGCAAAAGGATCTACATATGCAGACACTGCTAACAGATATACTTCCAATATTAAAACATACGATAGTGATGTGACTGCGCTCAAAGCATTAAGCAATGGCCGCCATGATGCCGTCATTACCGATTTTGTTACAGGTAAAACCGCTGCTAAAGAAGGTTTCAAAATTGTAGGAAAGCAGCTTATTGAACGCAGTGAACAAGCGATAGTCATTCCAAAGGACAACCCTAAGCTTCTTGCAGAAGTTAATAAAGCGCTTGAGGAGTTGCGTAAAAACGGTACTTTATCAAAAATCAGTATGAAATATTTCGGTGAAGACATCACTCAGAAACCAGAAAAATAAGAAAGGGAGCTGTTATGATTGCAAAGTTTATCGCACTTTTTTCAAACATTGGTTGATACCCGCGGGGTATTCTTCGACGCACTTCTTCTAACTCTTGAATTAACAGTTGTATCGATTATTACCGGAATTATTATAGGACTTTTTGTAGCATTGCTAAAAATCTCGAAAATCAAGATACTCGGATATATTTCTGATGCCTATATTTATCTTGTTCGAGGAACTCCATTAATTGTTCAAATTTTTATTCTTTATTTTGGTTTCAGCGGCATCTTTTTAATTCCAGATTTCTGGGCAGCCTCTTTAGCCCTCGCCTTCCATAACGGAGCTTATATTGCTGAGATATTCCGTGGCACGATTCAATCGATTGATAAAGGCCAAATGGAGGCTGGTCGCTCACTTGGCATGACGCGTGGACTCGCCATGCGCCGAATTATTTTTCCGCAGGCTTTCCGAAGGGCTCTGCCGCCGCTTGGAAATCAATTCATTATCGGGCTCAAGGACTCTTCCCTAGCCGCTTTCATCTCATTAAATGAATTGTTTAATGTTGCGACAACGCTCGGTTCCAATAATTTCGACGAAATGACCTACTTGCTCATTGTTGCAGTTTACTATCTAATATTGGTTGCTGTCTTAACAATTGGTCTTCGCACTTTAGAAAAGAGAATGGCGATTAGTGATTAGTCAAAGGGGGATGAAAAAATGTATGAATCAAGAGAAATGATTAGAATTGAAAATTTGAATAAATCCTTTGGGGATTTACATGTTCTTAAAGACATCAATATGACTGTTTATGAAAGCGATGTTGTCTGTTTACTCGGATCAAGCGGTTCCGGAAAAAGTACATTGCTCCGTTGCTTAAATTTTCTGGAGAAAAAAGATAGTGGCTCTATTTATGTTGAAGGAGAACAAATTGAAACGTCCACTCATAATATCAACGAAGTACGCCAAAAAATCGGGATGGTCTTTCAACATTTTAACCTATTTCCTCATAAAACTGTGTTGGAAAATATAATTGAAGCTCCTATTATGGTGAAGAAACTGTCTAAAGATATCGCAACAAAAGAAGCATTAGAGCTACTAAAAAAGGTTGGCTTGGATGACAAGGCCGATGTCTACCCAAACAAATTATCCGGTGGACAAAAACAACGTGTAGCCATTGCCCGCGCCTTGGCTATGAAGCCCGATATCATGTTGTTTGACGAACCAACCTCTGCACTTGACCCGGAGCTGGTTGGTGAAGTTTTAACCACCATGAAAGAACTCGCCGAAGAGGGCATGACCATGATCATCGTCACTCATGAAATGAGCTTTGCCCGTGAAGTAGCTGACTGGATATTCTTCATGCATGAGGGAAATATTTTAGAAAAAGGCACTCCTGCACAAATATTCGAGAATCCTACAGAAGAACGCACCAAAGAGTTCTTTGGAAGCCAGTTATAAATTCGCACCTTCCAAACGTTAAGGTGTAATGAACCCTCCCCATCGATGGGAAGGGTTCTTTTTTTGTGATTATACTGGCATAGGTGCGGGGTAGGTGCTGCGTAGATACTTTCCTACAGTCTTCCTACACCTTTGACTCACCTTTACCCCAGTATAGCTGTGGCATAGGTGCTACATTGGTGCTTTCCTACAGACTCCCTACACCTTCGACCCACCTTTACCCCAGTATAGCTGTGGCATAGGTGCTGCATAGATGCTTTCATACAGACTCCCTACACCTTCGACCCACCTTTACCCCAGTATAGCTGTGGCATAGGTGCAGCATAGATGCTTTCCTACAGTCTTCACACACCTATCACTCACCTTTACCCCAGTATAGGTGTGTCATAGGTGCAGCATAGGCGCTTTCCTACAGACTTCCTACACCTTTGACTCACCTTAACCCCGTTATAGCTGTGTGATAAGTGCTGCATTGCTGCTTTCCTACAGACTTCCTACACCTTTGACTCACTTTTACCACGCTTATCGTAACTGCACACAGCTTATTTGCTGTCTTTCCAAAATAAAAAGGTGCCGATTGGTGGACGGCACCTTTTACCACCATACTAGTTATGATTGTTTTTCAACGAATTTCTTATATAATTCTCTTGAATTATTTGGGTAACACGAGTAAGTAGTATTTGTATCGATCAGTGGATGATCCCGAGGAGAGTGATTAAAGTACGTGGCGTAGCTGCTCCACTGATAATCCTGGGGTTTTGTAACTAAGCCTGCTGTAACTGGGTTCATATGAATATATTTACTTACATTTAAAAAATCGTTTGGGTTATCGACTATTCTGGAATAGTACCTTGATTGGAAAACATGACCCTGAGATTGGTAGGTATGATTATAATACATGGCATACCTTTGTTGAATGGTTTGCATGATTTTACTTGAAGATAGATCGGAGAGTTCTATGAGAAGGTGAAAGTGATTGTTCATAAGGCAATACGCATGGATTTTAAATTTAAATTTGCTATGTGTTTCGGCAAGAATAAACATGAATTTATGCTTATCAAGCATGTTATAAAATATTGGCTCTTTTCTAAACCCCCTATTAATGATGTGGTAAATTTGTAATGCATCAAACAAATTTTGATTATCGAGCAATTATAGTACCTCCTTTATAGTTAATATACTACTATTTCGTCCAAGGGCGATCTAATTCCTTTGAAAATGTGAAAATTTTATCATAAATAAAATCTCCCGTATTCTAACATAAAAACCGACTCCACTCTAAAGTGAAATCGGTTTTTTTAAGCCTCATTTTTTATGCATTTTAAATTCCAGGAAGAGCTCATTGTAATGAGCCAGCATCTTTTTGCCAAGATTATCGTATACTTCAAGTCGGTCTGTCAGTTCAGCAGATGGATAGAAGCGTGTATCACTGGACACCTCTTCTCCCAATATCTCAAGGGCAGCACTATTTGGCGTTGAATAGCCAACATAGTCTGCGTTTTGGGCTGCATTTTCTGGATCCAGCATAAAATTGATAAATTGGTGTGCTCCGTCCACATTTTGGGATGTTTTCGGAATAACCATATTGTCAAACCAGAGATTCGATCCTTCTTCCGGTACGACATAATCTATATCTTCGTTATCCCACATAATATCAGCTGCATCACCAGACCAAACCAGCCCGACTGCTGCCTCCTCCTGAGCAAGGAGCATTTTGATCTCATCGCCCACAATAGCTTTAATATTTGGCGTTAATGTATCCAATTTAGACTTCGCTTCCTGCAAATGCTCTTCATTCGTGTCATTTAATGAATAATGAAGGCTATTCAAGCCCATTCCAATAACCTCACGGGCACCATCGACAAGCAAAATTTTATTCTCTAAATCTTCATCCCATAGATCATTCCAGCTTTTGAACTCTTTATCCGGAAGGAGCTTGGTATTATAGGCAATTCCAACGGTTCCCCAGAAATATGGAACTGAGTATTTATTATCCTCATCAAAGGAAAGATCGAGGAAACGAGAATCGATATATTTCATATTTGGTACTTTATCGTGATCAATTTCAATCAGTAATTCTTCTTCTTTCATTTTACTGATTGCATATTCAGAAGGGACTGCCACATCATAGGACGTACCGCCCTGCTCAATTTTAGTCATCATTGCTTCGTTGGAATCGAAGGTTTGGTAAATAACTTTAATCCCCGTTTCCTCTTCAAATTTATCAATCAAATCCGTATCGATATAATCTCCCCAGTTGTAAACCGTTAAGGTATTGTCTCCGGCATATCCTTCCGATGCATTTAACCGATTGATCAAATACAGAAGGCCGAATGAAATGACCAAAATCAGAATTAGGGTACGGGTCAGCTTACTCATTCTTTAACCCCCATTCGCGGTTTGGAGCTTCTTTGTGTAATAAAGTAATATCCAATAACCAATAAAATCGTAAATAAGAATAGTAAGGTAGATAAGGCATTAATTGTTAACGTAATCCCTTGTCGTGCCATGGAATAGATTTCTACTGATAAAGTTGAGAATCCATTACCTGTCACGAAGAAGGTTACTGCAAAGTCATCAAGTGAATAGGTTAATGCCATAAAGAAACCAGCAAAGATACCAGGTGTGATAAAAGGAAGAATGACCTTTGTTAAGACATTCCACTGACTTGCTCCCAAATCACGCGCTGCATCAATTAATGTCGGACTCATTTCCTGAAGTTTAGGCAGTACCATGATTACAACAATCGGAACGCTGAATGCGATATGGGATAAAAGGACGGACATAAAGCCCAATTTAATCCCTATGATGGTGAACATAATTAAGAAGGAAGCACCAATAATGACATCAGGGCTCACAATCAATACATTGTTCAAGGAAAGCAATGTGTTTTTCGTCCTTCTCTTTCGTACCTCATGGATCGCCAAAGCTCCAAAAACACCGAGTACGGTAGAAATCGTAGCCGATAATAGAGCGATGACTAATGTATTTAATACAATAATAAGCAATCGTGTATCGGCAAACACTTCTTTATACCATTTCAACGTAAAACCATCAAAGCCATGCATTTTTCCGCCGCTATTGAACGAATAGAACATCAGGTAGAAAATAGGGGCATAAAGGATGGCAAATACAAGAATTAAATATAGATTTGATAGCTTAAATTTCTTTTTCATAATCCATCCCTCACTTTCTTCTACCTGTCAGAATCATAATTAATGCCATCGCGATGATTAGGAAAACCGCAATGGTAGCACCCATTCCCCAATCCTGTGTAACGAGAAAATGCTGCTCAATTGCTGTCCCCAATGTAATGACACGGTTACCTGCAATCAAACGCGTGATCATAAAGAGTGACAGGGCAGGAATAAAGACAGCCTGAGCACCTGATTTAACGCCGTCGAGCGTCAGTGGGAAAATTACACGGCGGAAAGCCATCCATTTTGATGCTCCGAGATCACTGGCCGCATCCACATAGGATTGGTTCATTTCCTCCAGCGCATTGTATATGGGCAATAACATAAACGGTATAAAAATATAGGTAGAAACAAAGATGAAACTAAAATCAGTAAATAGGATTTGCTTTGTTCCTATGCCGAGCACCTCCAAAAAGGCGTTGGCAGCACCGTACGTACCAAAAATCCCAATAAAGGCATATGCTTTTAAAAGCAGGTTAATCCAGGTTGGTAAAATTATTAATAAAAGCCATAATTGCTTATGCTTGGTTTTCGTTAATAATAAAGCGGTCGGGTATGCAATTAATAAGGAAATCACCGTAACTAAAAATGCATACCAAAACGAACTTAATGTCATTTTCAAATAGACAGGTGTAAAGAATTTGCTATAATTCTCCAAGGTGAATTGCCCGTCCAGCCCGATAAAGGAATAATAGACAACCAGAATAATCGGGAATATAACGAATAAAGCAATCCAAATGGAATACGGGATCAAATAGAGAGTTTTTGCTTTATTCTTCATGGCCGGCCTCATTATACGCTTCTAAGCGTTTATCGAATTCTTCTTCTGTTTCTCCCGGCAGCATGATATGAATGGCTTCGTCATCAAAACTTAACCCAATTTCTTCCCCAACAACTGCTTTTTTCGTGGAGTGAACAAGCCACTCATTACCTGCTTCATCAAAACAGCAAATTTCATAGTGAACACCACGGAATAATTGAGAATCCACACGTACCTGCAATTTCCCCTGTTCACGTGTAGTGATTTCTAAATCTTCAGGACGAATGACGACTTCTACTGATTCATTCTCTCTGAAGCCTCCGTCTACACAGTCAAAACGTTTATCAGCAAATTCCACTAAAAAGTCGGCAATCATTTTACCAGGGACAATATTAGATTCTCCAATAAAATCTGCGACAAATCGGTTAACCGGCTCGTCATATATATCAGTAGGTGTACCGCTTTGCTGAATTCTTCCTTTGTTCAAAACAAAAATTTCATCGCTCATGGCCAATGCTTCTTCCTGGTCATGTGTAACAAAGATAAAGGTAATCCCAAGGCGGCGCTGTAATTCGCGCAATTCATACTGCATTTCTGTACGAAGCTTTAAATCAAGCGCTGACAATGGCTCATCAAGTAAGATTACTTCCGGTTCATTTACTATGGCACGGGCAATAGCTACACGTTGACGCTGTCCGCCAGACATTTCTTTGATCTCACGTTTTTCATAACCTGCCAAGTTTACAAAGCGCAGTGCCTCTGTCACCTTCTTAGCAATGTCTGCATTTTTCATTTTCTTAATACGTAAACCAAATGCAACATTTTCAAATACGTTCAGATGTGGAAAAAGGGCATAATCCTGAAATACCGTATTTACCTGACGCTCGTTTGCCGGTACATTATTAATCAATTTTCCGTTAAAATAAATCTTGCCTTCAGATGGCTGCATAAATCCGGCAATCAAGCGGAGGATTGTAGTCTTTCCGCAACCAGATGGCCCTAAGAGTGTATAGAACTTTCCTCTTTCAATTTCAAAGCTGACATCATTTAATACTGCTGGATCGTCATCATATTGCTTTGTGACGTTCTCAAAACGAATGATAGTATGATCGTTCATGTTCATTACTCCTTCTCGTGGATATTATTATAGATAAGAATCCGTCGCTACAAGCAATAGTTCAGAAATCCCGTCGAAATCATTAATAAGTTGATGTTCCTCGGTTGCATTAAAATAAATAGCTTCCCCAGCTTTGGCAAAGTATGTTTTTCTGCCGAGAGTTATCATAATTCTCCCTTTTAATACATAACCAAATGTCTCCGAAAGTGACGGCTCAAACTTTTTGAACTCTCCCTTTTGCTGCAATGTCAACAGAATCGGTTCCATTTCCTTTTCATTTGATTCCGGAACAAGCCATTGAAGTTGATAACCCCGATCTTCATCTATAAAATCTGTCGTATCGTTTTCTGCGTATACTACTTTTTGTTCACGCTCTTCCTCATCAAAAAATTGCTTTGGGGTACAGCCCAGAACCTCGAGTATATCAAAGAATGTCTCGATGGAAGGCGAACTGAGGCCTCGTTCCAGCTGAGAGATGTATCCCTTGCTTAAATCGGTTCTTTCACCAAGTTCTTCTTGAGTCAAACCTTTTTTTAATCTTAAATTTTTAATTTTGCTTCCAATTTCCATTAACATGGTATGACCTCAATTTCGTTTATTATAAGTAAACTCTCACTAGAGAAAGTTTATTATTATCAAACTTAATGTTTACTCCCAAACTTACACTATTATACAACATTTATAGGAAACATCAACAGAAACTCATATTAAAGTAAATTTTTAAATTTTATAAAAAAAAGCATCTACTTCTTTCAGGTACCTCTTTCTGGTTACATTTAATTATCGTCAATAAATTAAGATAACATAAGTCAGCTAGGGAGAACCGATTTATTGACCAAATGACCAGACTACCGATCAACCCTTAGACTGATTCTGTTTAATCTAATCCATCGAGGGATTTAGATTAAACATGCATCTTTGAAAATTCCAACAGGAGGTACTTATATGAATAAAAATTTGTATTAAGATTGTTTGTTGCCTGCATCGAATGTATGGATGTATGTAATGTTTGTTTTGATGCCTGTTTAAAAGAGGATCATGGGCTAATGATGGCAGAATGCATCCGTCTGGATAGAGAATGTGCAGATATTTGCACGTTTGCAGTTAAGTCCATGCAATCAAACAGCCCTTTTACGAAGGAAATCTGCAATCTTTGTGCAGCAATTTGTAAAGCTTGCGGTGAGGAATGTCAAAAGCACGATCATGACCATTGTCAAAGATGTGCCGAGGCTTGCTTCAAATGTGCTAATGCTTGTCTCAGCATGACTGCCTAGATCAGCAAGGTGATTTTTCTGATATTCAGCAAAAGGCCGCAACAGGTAATGTGTAAACCTGTTGCGGCCCTTTTTATTTCCCAAAAAGTAATTGAAGAATTCGTTCCCCAGCCATCCGATTCTCTCCCTTATATGGATAACAATGAATGTGAATGGCAGGGTTAAAATTAAGTTCAATAATTCCATAATTTTGTTCATTTGCTTCAATAGTATAATCCTCAATTACCATATCAACTCCACAGATTATGGCTCCTGCAGCTTTAGCTGATTGTATGGCCAATTCTTTATAGCTTTCTGGAATCTCATCCGTAAAATCAATACTATCTCCACCCGTACTGATATTGGAGTTCTCTCTCAAATAAACAATTTCACCTTTTTGAGGGATATAAGCAAAGTCTTTACTTTTCCCCTTCAGGAATAATGCTTCACTTTCCCCCAAATGGATTTTCTCTAGAGGAGTTTTATAGCCCTCCCCCCGCAAAGGATCTTTATTTTTCTCCATAACCAGTTCAGCAATGCTCGATTGTCCATCACCTATCACATTGGCAGGTACACGGTGCAGAATTCCAGTCACTTCATCCCCCATCACAAGAAATCGATATTCCTTACCATTTAGGAATTCCTCAACTAAAACGGTCCGATCATGGCAAAAAGCCATTTCTAAAGCTTTTTGATAATCGTCCTTTGAAAAAGAACCTGTGAAAATCGTAATGCCTATTCCAAAATTGGTCGATTTAGGTTTAATAACAATTTTCTTGGCATGATACTGCTGATAATCTTTAAACGCTTCCTCTATCGAATGATAAGCTCCTCCACCTGGCACTCTTATATCGACGTTACGAAGGACTTCCTTCGTAACAAGCTTATTCTCCATAACTAAAACGGTACTGTATGAATCGAGCGATGTTTTGGTCGCCTGCTTTACATACTCTGTTTTCTTCCCATCCGTTAAAGCAATGAAATTATCATCCCGGTCAACTATCTTAACACCTATTCCTCTTTTAATAGCATCTTTCATTAGAATCTGAGTTGATAGCTCCATATCCTCATAACCCACTGCGGTAAAAGAAGTATTTTCACTTTCGTGTAAATACTTAAAGGAATGTTCCATATGAAACATTGCATAAGATGATTGCTTAATACCATTCTTTATTTTCGCTGCATATGAAAGTTCTGGATTAATAAGTATATTTTCAATAGTATCCAGAATCCTTAAGTATTTCTCTTCCAGTTTTAATTCCCTCACCATATCTTTGATGCCCGCTATAATTGAAAGATAACTCAATTTGTTTTCATTCTCTTCGTCCAGCAGCAGCATGTATAAGATGAATAAGTGAATAAAATAAAGAATCTCCTTACTTGTTCCAATCTTAAACAAAGGGTTTAAATCCAGCAGACGAATCTCAATATATTTAATCCCATTATCTAATAGGCTTTGCAGGGGATCATCGGTTCTGCCTGCCTTCAGGCGAAGTGTATGATAATATTCATTTGCACTCAACAACTCATGTTCCTGTATCAAAACTCGGATATCGTTCACATATTTTTCGACTGATTGATAGGAAACATTATAATCTTTTCTATTTTTATAGCCGCAAGTACTGTTTCTGAATGAAGGGATTCCGGGAAGATAATAACTTCCTTGCATTAATCTCTCTGCTCTTTGCAGACATTCCGGTATATATGTATCATGAAAAACAGGACTGGCTCCGGTCACTTCAACTAATAGATCTCGATAGCGGTTAAAATTTCGACTGATTTTTAAATAAGTATCATTTTTGAATTCCTGATAGGATTGATGGTCTGATTGTGCTTGAAACAATTCGCTTAGCAATTCTTCAGAAAACGAAAAGTTATAATGAATTCCGCTGATTAATTGCTTCTTACGTCCATATTTTCGAGCAAGCTCGTTACGGTATTCTTTAGCTTGATCATTTTCCATCTTCGCTATTGGAATCATGGGTTCATCGGGAAGAATAGGTGGATTACTGCCAGTCCACAAATATTCTCCTTGTTTCGAAAGTTCCATACTCACGATATCATGAACATTCTCCAAAAAATCAAACGCCTCCTCAATCGTCGGGAACACAGGAGTTATCATCTCTATTTGAGACTCAGAAAAGTCTGTTGTAATATAGGGGTTATTTGTTCTGTTTCCAAATGCAGCCGGATGTGGTGTCAAAGCCAGTTTTCCATCTTTATTAACCCTCGTATTTTCCTTTTCAAGCCCAAAATTACCCCTTAACAATTTTTCGGATACGTTCTTTTCTTTCATAATTCTTAAAAGTTTATGGTCTATATGTGTCATATCTACAATCTCCCTTACCAACCGTTACTCTGCGAGTATTCTTGATGTCTTATTTCTCATTTTTCGTAAAGTAAACATAAACCAAATCACCAGAACAATCCCCTTCAACAGGCTGCTGATAGCAATACTCATCCATACTCCATTTAATCCAAATGGTCCGGATAAAAAGAGGGCCATTGGGATTCTGAGTACCGTAAAAGTAATGCTAAAAATAGGTGGAATATAGGTTTTCCCCAACCCGTTAAATGCTCCGACTGTTAAAAGCTCCATACACATAAAAACTTGTGAAAATCCAATGATCCGCATATAGTCTGCTCCCAGCTTTATGCTATCCGGCTCACTAATAAAAATAGAAAAAAGCGTCTCTGGCAATAAAATAAATATGAGCGAGGTGAAAATACCAAAAGCTATAGTCATACACAAAGCAATTTTGTAACCTATATGGATTCGATCGAGTTTCTTTGCGCCATAGTTTTGTCCGACAAATGCGGCAATTGCACCCTGCAGCCCACCTATTGTCATATAGGAAATGGACTCAATTTGTATACCGACTTTCTGAACGGCAATTGCCTCTGCACCCCATTGAACAATAATTTTTGCAATAATGATGGATATCCCAATAAATGTTACCCTTTGTATGGTTATGGGGATTCCCATTTTAATGACTTCCACCATTTTTTCACTTTTCAAATTTGTAATGCGTCCAAAATATAGGTATCGCTTGGAGTTGAACCAGAAAAGAAGCGTGACCGTCATGTTTGCTGTTAAAGTGGCCAGTGCCGCTCCAATAACTCCCATTCCTGGTATAAATCCGACTCCAAAAATCAAAAAAGGATCGAGAATGATATTAATGATAAAACCAATCATATAAACCCGAAATGGTGTTTTACTGTTCCCCATACTATTAAGAATCATGCTATACAGTAAATTTACGATTGAAAATATAACACCAATCATAGAGATGACTAAAAATTGCACTGCCATCTTCTCCACCTGGTCATTGCCAAGTTCAAAAAAACCAATAAACGAATCTTTATATATAAAAACAATTAGCGTATATAAAATAGCGAGAATAAGCGACATGATAAAGCCATTTCTTATGTATTCTGCCGCTTCTTCTTGTTGATTAGCTCCTATGCATTGAGCAATTTTTACCCCGCTTCCGATTGAGACCATCGTAGCTAGAGCCAGCGCCAAGTTAACAAAGAAACTTGCCGTCCCAATCGCAGCCACCGGGCCGCTTCCAAGCTTGCCAACCCAAATCATATCGACCATACCATAAGTCGTCTGGATAAAATTTGTTGCAATGATAGGAACGGAAAGCTTCAGAAGAGATGAAGAGATAGCATCTTCTGTTAAATGATAAGCACCCTTCAATTTCTTACCTCCTATCTTGTTCACTGTTTACGTAAAAAGGTGATAATCGACTCTATTCTTTCTTCGCACAATCGATAAATCGTATATTTCCCCTCTCTTCTTCCTTTAATGACCCCTCCCTTTTCCATAATTTTCAGATGGTGACTGACAGTAGAGTTCGGAAGAGAAAGAGCTGTGACAATTTCACATTTACATAAGTCTTCAATTAATAATAATGATAGGATCTCCAGGCGAGTCGGATCACCAAGCGCTTTAAACATTTCTGCCAGCCCCAGTAATGATCCTTCATCATGAACAACTGGAAGCTGTTGTTTGCCTTCTTCACATATACAGCGCATTCTGTGATCCGTTTTCAGTTCCCATGGCATCGTTATTCTCTCCTTTCAACATAACTATAAATCTAGTTTTATAGTTTCATTATACCTCATCGTTTTAATAATGGAAGTTATTGCGGTACACTATTTAAAGACATATTCCATTGGAGGAGATAGTTTGAACTGTAAAATAAATCGTAACGCTGCCAAAGAATTAAAAAAAATGCTCAGCGCAGAAGAGGCTGAGGGGAAAATGATTCGTGTAGTTATTTCGCATATGCACGGCGATCATGCCCACTATGATATTGAGTTGGACACACCGTCCGAGCATGATGAAATAGTTAAGACAGATAAAGATATCGATGTCTTACTCGATACACGTGAAGATTTTCTAGATGGAGTTTGGATTAAATATTTCCATTTACCTGAGCCAGGTTTTGAAATTACGAACCCTCAGAAAAGCGGACATGGACACAATCATTAATATATTAAGTACAAAGGCAACCGATTAATCGGTTGCCTTTTTTGTATAAATAATCATTGTTTGGTTCATATTAACAATTGAGTTCATTAATTTTATTAAAGGAGTTGACTGATTAATATGGGCATTTTAAGTGGAAACCCACAAAAAGAACCACTGCATTATGGTGAAGTATTTGCTACATGGACATACTTGATGGGTGCACAAGCTATGATCCCAGGCTACCAAACCTTAAAAAATCATACAGGTGATCATGATTTAAAAGGATTATTAGATGACATGATTGACAATGCCAAATCAGAAGTAAAACAGCTTCAAGAGATATTAAAACATAATGGTATTGCTCTACCGCCTGCACCACCTGAAAAACCGGAATCCCAAATTGAAAACATTCCTCCTGGTGCTCGTTTTACAGACCAAGAGGTTTCAGCGCGTGTAACAGCCGATATCGCAGCTGGACTTGTCGCATGTGCTCAAGCTATGGCGCAATGTATCCGTGAAGATATCGGATTAATGTTTGGACAATTCCATATGAAAAAAGCACAGTATGGTGCCGCGCTATTGAAAATAAACAAAGAAAAAGGCTGGTTAGTCCCGCCTCCTCTTCATGTTCTGACTACAACTGAATAAATACTAAAAGAAGGAAGAGAGACATACATGTATTATTACAAAGAAGAGCTAATTAATATCATTAAACCTGATAAGCCAGACCCTCCTGCTGCGAAAGTATTACAGGAAACCTTGGGCGGACAATTTGGGGAAATGCGAACTATGATGCAATTTTTCTTCCAAAGCAATAATTTCAGAGGAAAGGCCACTCAATATCGGGATCTAATCCGAGGCATATTTTTAGAAGAAATTAGTCATGTCGAGCTTGTTCAAAACACCATTAATCAGTTGTTAAATGATTCTGGTCTTTCTTCACAACCAGGTGATGGAGGCGTTGATGGCGCACCTTTGGATGAAGCAATTAAACATGCCAATCCTCATCATTATATAATGGGGGCACAGGCATCTCTACCAGTTGATGCAGGCGGAAATCCATGGAATGGTTCATGGGTATATGACCATGGGAATTTAATAGCCAATCTGTTGAATAATCTCGTGCTTGAATCAACAGGCGTTCTTCAAAAAACAAGAATTTATGAAATGAGCAATAATCAAACGTTTCGGGAGACTCTCGGATTTTTAATCGTCAGGGATAATGCTCATCAAAATGCTTTTGCCAAGGCTCTTGAAACTCTGGGTGTAGATTGGGGTAAACTCTTCCCAGTTCCGAATTATGATATAAATAAATATCCTGAATGTAAGAAATTTGTGGATATGGGCTTCCATAATGCTCAGTTTAACTTCCGATTAGACCCAACGAGAATTGCTGAGGTTTTCCAGGGACAAACACCGAGCAGAAATGGCGGAACACTATCTGTCACTCCCCCACCGCAAGGATTCCCTGTTCCACATTTACCGGATCTGCCAAATGAGCATGCATCTGGATTAAGCGATATGGATAGATAAAAAAAACAGCTACGGTTTCAATTATGAATCCGTAGCTGTTTTTTAATTGAATTTTCTAAATATTTTATTTACATATTAATCACTAAATGTATAAAATTAACATCATAGTGTTAATGCAATAAGAAAAAGGGGGCGGTCAATTGGCATGTTTAAAAAAATGGTTATAGGTATTCTTATGATGGTTCTAACTTGCAGTTTAGTAGGATGCCGAGGCCATTTAAGACAGGATGTTATGGTTATGGGGGAAATTAATGAATATAGTGATAGAAGTGTTATGTTATCACTCTCAAGTACTCTTCTAGAACATTCCATTATCCATGTTACATTAAAAGAAATCGACGATGATAAAATCGCATGGGAGGGATATACAACAGTCAAAGATGGCGGCTTCATAAAGTATGAGTTTAAACGTCCTAAGATTAATCAACAATATAAACTTGAAGTCTTATTTGAGCCCAATAAACAACCAGCATCCATTAAAAATGTATATGGTGCATCAGGAGAATATATAAGAGACGACAGTCCGGGATATAGATCTTATACATATAACGAAGAATTAATGAAAGGAATCATCATGTATGGAGTCATTAACAGCTTTGATGAAGAAACAGAAGGCAAAGGCCAACATCAGTCATGGTACTTGGAATCAGACTTTACCAATTTAGAAAGTATGTTGGAGTAGGTGAATATACATATGAACTATTTAAAAAGATTATCTTCCTTTTTATTGGATTTTATTTTAACTATACTGGCTATCATCTTTATTATTCTAATCTTCAGTTCCATATGGGAATGGAATCAAGCAGACCCATCCATTAGCTTGTGGAATGCATTCACGAACCAGGCCCGGGATATTTACGAAGCATTCCTCTTTATCGATCAAATACAAATTATGATTGAATCAAGCGCATACCCGCTCGTTCCAAAATTTTCGTTGTTTTGGACCAGTCTGAAAGAACCTTTCATTTATACACTGCTTATTTTAGGGGGCACTTTATTAGCAACATTTATCGCAGCCCTATTACTGGAATTATTCCATTACTTTTCATCACGATTCCTTCAGAAAATTTTCCGTGAAATAGCCTTCTTTATTCAATCCATCCCAGATGTCATCATGATTTTTGCGATTCAATTATTTTCAATTTGGATCTTTAAGAAGACCGGTATGCTCATTCTGGATCCTATCGCTTTAGATGAAGACCATGTTTACATCCTGCCTATTCTGGCTCTGTCTATTTTACCAATTTTTATGCTGTTCCAAATGATTGATTTATCAGTCAGTGAAGAAGAAGGAAAAATGTATGTGGAATATGCCTATGCAAAGGGACTTTCCAAAAGCGAGGTTTTTTTTAAACATATTCTTCGCAACACGACTATCACTATTTTTTCAAATCTGCAATATCTACTTTGGTTTATTATCTCAAGCCTGCTCATTCTTGAGCGCTTATTTAATATGGATGGGCTTTTCTCTTTTATAAGAGGGCTGGATATCAAGTTTATTGTTATTGGATTGACATTCTTATTTATTCCCTTCTATTTACTGGATGTATGGGGAAAAACAATTGTTAATCGTGTAATGGGCGGTGGGCAATGATGATGACAAAATTACTTAAGAACCCATCTTTTATCATCGGCTTTCTATTTTTATTTATCCTGATTGTAACGAGCCTGCTCTATCCAGCATGGATCAAGCCGCATCTTGAGCCACCGCCTGAGCTTGTCTATGAAGAGGGTGTCCTTGTGGATAAACCGCCCTACCCTCCAAGCCTGAAGTATCCATTGGGCGTAGACAGAATTGGTCAGGATACATTTTGGAACGTTATAGAAGGAGCTAAATATACATTATTTATTGCTGCTTTAATTGGGACTTTACGAATGGTTCTCGGAATAGGTACAGGCATTTTATACGGACTATATCGTCAACGCTTCAGTTGGGCTATAGAACCTTTAACTCGCGCATTTCGTTTTATTCCAACCATATTAATTGCGATGATGTTTTTTGTATCTGAAAGTGGATTGGGTATACTCTTTAAGCAGTGCTTAATGCTAGCAATCATTACCTTTCTTCCATTGACCTCCGTCATCGGTAATGAGCTGCTTTATTACTTAAAAAACGAATTCATCCATGCATCCCGTCTACTGGGAGGATCGAAGTGGTGGATTATAAAAGTCCATATTATGCATCATCTAAGACCAAGAATGATTGTTATTCTTCTTCAGCAAATTGCCCAATCTCTAGTGTTGCTTGTTCAGCTTGGTGCTTTCCTATTTGTGATTGGCGGCTATGAACTGATAGACCTTGGTCCACCAGGCGATCCTTCTAATATTGCCACTTCTCTTTCACATGAATGGTCAGGGATGATTGGTCTTTCTTATCAAGAATTGCAGTACAATAAATGGATTGTGCTCGGTCCATCACTTGGTTTTGTCTTAAGCTTATTCTCTCTGAACCTAATTTTGAGAGGGATTCAAAACGTACTGACAGACCGCTCCTACATCAAAAAAACAGAGGAACATACTCAGAAAGTGAAGTTGGATCAAAATGGCTTCGAATTGGTTAATCCGATTAAATAAATTTTTAGGATAAGAAAACCCCTTTTTCCGTATACCATGAAAAAGGGGTTTTCTATGGGCGTTATAAAATAAAATAGGAAAATAAATACAATAAAATCATACTAATAAAGATGCATATATTTGATACAGTGCCAATCATCATCGTCGTTCTATATTTAAATTCATGGGCATATGGAATGACAGCAAGACCAATTGGGAGGACTAAACCAATTAAAACGGTGTATTTAAACATATCATCAACCGGCAGGATAAAATATAATGAAATGCCGACTAGTAACCCCAAGCCATAGCGGAATACTAAATATTTGATAATAGGACGAATATATTGCCTTTCAAATGAAAACTTCAAATAGATTCCGAGTAATAACAAGGCCAGTGGCATATTGGCTTTAGATATAATGGTTGCTACATCCAAAAGAACGGCCGGAAGTTGGATATGCCCAAAATTCAGGGTACTCATAATGAGGTAAGTCATTAAAGGAATCGATTTTCCGAATTTCATCAGAACGGAGTGCCACTCCAGTCTCATACCATCTTCAGAAAAATAACTTCCTACTAAATAGGCTAACCCAAATACAATGAATGAGTTACCAACATCAAACATCCCAAAATACAATAATCCCTCTGCCCCCCAAAAGGCTTCAACAAGAGGAAACGCAAAAAGTCCAACATTATATCCTGAGGCAAGCATTAAAAAAGTACCTTTAATCTCTCGTGTCTCTTTTCTAAACACAAAATAAGCCACTGCTGTCGAGAATATTCCATAAAGGACAACAATAAGAGTGATTCCTATTAAAGACAGAGTGATCGTTGAAGTTTGCAAGGATACAATGACCAAGGATGGCAAGGTGATATTAAAAATGATTTTCGAAATAACCGCTCCATCGGATTCTTTTAATATACCAGCTCTTTTAAGAAGGTAACCAAGCGCAATAATAAAAATGATATATATAAATTCCTGATTCAATGCTGTATCCTCCTTTATATCAATCATCTAATTTTATCATTACTATTCCACCTTTTCCCATATAAAAGGATGTCACTTCAGTGTCTTATCTTTTTAAAAAAAAACGATTCACTTTCCCAGGCTTCCGTCATGATGGCGATCATGTCCGCTCACATAGATTGAGATTGTATGTTGCTATTCTGTTCTTAGGACTATTAAACATGAGCAATTTCCTCAGAACTGCTACAATGATTTTAAATTTTTTATGGAATAAAAATTAACCGTTGACCTGAGCAGACAATTTTATCTAATTTAGCGTTTATATAAAGTGGTATATTTCTATTAAATAATCACCGTATCTATCATGTTTACACCTATAAATTTTCGTACAGAATCTGGACTGGATTCATTATCCAAAACATGATTGACCTAACTGCTGTAAAATAGTATTGAATAGAAACTCGTATATTTATTGCAGGAGGTAAAGACTACATGCTACAGGCTATCAAAGATCGTTTAATTGTTTCATGCCAAGCTCTTGAAGATGAGCCACTCCATAGCTCAATGATTATGAGTAAAATGGCGCTTGCTGCGATGGAAGGCGGTGCAGCCGGCATTCGGGCTAATTCGTATGATGACATTGTTGCTATCAAAGAGGAGGTTCCATTACCTGTCATAGGAATCGTGAAGCGTGATTATCCTGATTCACCTGTCTATATTACACCCACACTTCGAGAGGTAAGTGAAATCGTATCTGCCGGAGCAGATATGATTGCCCTGGATGCCACTTATCGGCCTCGACCATCGAAAGTGGAACTCGAATTCTTTGTGCAATCCATCCGCCTTCACTTCCCTAATCAATTACTTATGGCCGATATATCTACTCTTGGTGAAGCCATTGAAGCAGAACGAATTGGTTTTGATTGTATATCTACAACATTGGTAGGTTATACACCGTATACAAGCAGGAAATCTATTTATGATGATGACTACAAATTGTTGCGGGATCTTGTTTCAACTGTCAAAATCCCGGTTATTGCAGAAGGGAATATTTTGAATCCAGAAATGGCCAAACGCTGTTTAGAAGTTGGTGCCCATTCTGTCGTGGTTGGTGGTGCCATTACACGCCCTCATCAAATAACAAAACGATTCACAGATAAAATGAAAGCGTAAGAGGAAGTTTCCCCTTACGCTTTCATTTTATGGATGTGACACGATTAGGGAAAGATTTCCCTCAAGTTCAAAATCACCTATACCAGATGGAAGAATAAAATGAGTGCCTTTTTCTAACGTATATTTCCCCATAGTTGTTTTAAGGACCCCTTCTCCATTAATAACACTAAAAAGCATAAAAGGCTGATTCTGTTGGAAGGAAGTTACTTCACTGATATCCCATTTATAAATGGAGAAAAACTCTGTTTCCACAAATGTTGTCAATTCTGCACCAGGCATCACCGTTTGGGTACTCTGCACCTCAGCATCTTTATGAGGTACCCTGCTCACATCTATTGATTTTTCAATATGAAGTTCTCGTTTTTGCCCCTTTTGATCTTTACGGTCATAGTCATACACACGGTATGTTGTATCAGAGCTTTGTTGTGTTTCAAGCACAAGTGTACCCTCACACAAAGCATGGACCGTTCCACTTGGAACATAGAAGAAGTCTCCAGGCTTAATTGCTACACGACGCAATAAACGATTCCATTCACCCTTTTCAATCATGGACGTAAACTCATCTTTGGATTGCGCAGTATGCCCGTATATCATTTCTGCACCTTCCTTACAATCAATAATGTACCAGCATTCTGTTTTGCCCAGTTCACCGTTTTCATGGAGATTCGCATATTCATCATTCGGGTGGACCTGTACGGATAAATCAGCATTGGCATCCAAAATTTTTGTTAAGAGAGGGAATACCTCCCCTTCCATATTCCCAAATAAATGCCGTTCTTCATTCCATAATTCAATTAAAGTCTTGTCTGCATAAGGTCCATTTTCGATAATCGATGGGCCATTTATATGACCGGAAATCGCCCAGCATTCACCTGTATATTCAGATGGAATATCATATCCAAATTTAGTTCTAAGCTCTGTCCCACCCCAAATTCTTTCTTGAAAAACAGGCTTTAAAAAAAGAGGTCCTGTCATTAATGAATCCCTCCAACACGCAATTATTATGTACATTAATAACTATAATTCAAGGAAGGATCCTTGTCTAATCACAATCTCGCTGTCTTTAAAGGAATAAAATAGAATTAGTAAAGGCAAAAAAAGAAAGCTGAACCCCATATGATTCAGCCTTTCTGCTATTCTCTTTTATCGTGACATTTTCTTCCTGTTTAATCCTTATTTAACAGCTCCACAAGCTATCCGGTCACCGGCATTACCTGATGGCTGTGTTTTTCCATCATCAGGATTTTTATGAATGACTAATGCAGTTCCATCAGAATCGACCAGAGATACATCATCCCCATCAGATAAAGACACATCTTCTGCATTTACTGTAACCTTAGCAACTCCATCCTTATTTACATCAAGATTTGGAAGATCTCCGACATGCGGGCCTCCCTCATGCTCCGCCCCATGCTTTGCATCAGTTGGATTAAAATGTCCGCCAGCAGACTCAAAATCAGGAGCCTCACATATCCCCTTTTCATGGAAATGGAAACCATGCAATCCCGGCGGCAGACCTTTTGCTTCCAATTCAATCACTACCCCCTTTGCTACCTCGTTCAGCTCTGCCGTTCCTATCTTCTCTTTCTTATTGTTATAAATATCAATTACTTTACTCTGTACTTTATCCGACCCGCTATTCTTTGTATCATTTTTAGTTTGCTCGGCCTCTTCTTTATTACAGGCTACCAATAAAATAATCATGAGCATTAACATGAAAACACCAGTCTTTTTAATCATAGATTAGCCTCCTCTTTTAGTATCTTCTTACCATATTTTTCAAATATTAAACGATTTTTCAAAAATTTAAATCCTAAGTCCTGAGTGGGCTCCTAAATGTTTACTCTTTTAGCCCATGACTAAAGATGATTTTCTCTATTGTCTTACCTATTCGTTTTTCGTCTTTCAACTCTAACTAATCTGGTTGCATGGATCGGTTGCTCAAATTTCCTTTTTTCTGAACATTTGTGTTAAAATGTGTTTATTGTACCAACCGTACCAATAAAAACCTTAAATACCAATTTTGCCTCTCCTCGGTACCTCTATTGTTTTGTTAATTCTGTTTATAGAAACTTAGTTAGACTTCTTAACTAGTTACCTATTTTTCTTGCTCTCAACTTCTATTCATTATCTTAACTCTCCTCTTCGAAGATAGATAGAAAGCAAGATTTAACCTGAAGCAGTTTATATCCTAAAAAACATCAAAAGAAGGGAGCTAGAATATGAAAACTTCTAAACTTAAATTTTCATTAGCTACTCAAATTTTAATCGGATTAGTATTAGGAATTATTGTTGGTGCTATTTTTTATCAGAACATAACTGCACAAACGTACTTGCAGCCTCTCGGAGATATATTCCTCAATTTAATTAAAATGATTGTCGTACCTATCATCATCTCCAGTATTATAGTTGCTATAGCAGGCGTTGGAGACATAAAAGCAGTCGGAAAACTTGGTGGTAAATCGCTATTATACTTTGTCTGTGTAACCATGATTGCCATTATAGTAGGTCTGTTATCCGCTAATATTTTTCAACCCGGTAAAGGCGTAAACATGGAAAATTTGGAGAAAACAGATATATCCAGCTATGTTGGGTCTGCTGAAGCCAAGGAAGACCAATCTATTATTGATATGATCGTTCATATTGTTCCAGCCAACCCATTCGAAGCATTTGTGACAACTGATATGCTTGCTATTATCTTCTTCTCTGTCCTTTTCGGACTAGGTGTTGCAGCAGTCGGTGATAGAGCAAAGCCTGTTTATAACTTTTTTGACGGCGTTGCACAAATTATGTTTTATATAACTAACCTCATTATGAAATTTGCACCGATTGGTGTATTTGGATTAATCGGTGTAACGATTTCCAAATTTGGATTAGAATCTCTTATTCCATTAGGAAAGTTAGTTATTACCGTATTTGGAACAATGGCTTTCTTTGTCGTTGTCGTTTTAGGATTGATTGCCAAAGCAGTCGGATATAGTATCTTCCGCTTGTTCAAAGTATTAAAAGCAGAACTTATTCTTGCTTTCTCTACCGCTAGTTCTGAAGCAGTTTTACCAAGAATTATGGATAAAATGGAAAAAGAAGGTTGTCCAAAACATATCTCCACCTTCGTCATACCAACGGGTTATTCCTTTAACCTAGATGGATCCACCTTATACCAAGCCTTGGCAGCTTTGTTTATTGCCCAGATGTACAACATCGATTTATCAGCAATGGATCAAATTACTCTAATGCTTGTTCTCATGATTACATCTAAAGGAATAGCCGGTGTACCGGGAGTTTCCTTCGTCGTCTTATTAGCTACACTTGGCACAGTAGGTATCCCAGTTGAAGGGTTAGCATTTATCGCTGGTATCGACCGTATCCTCGATATGGGCAGAACTGTTGTAAATGTACTGGGTAATGCTCTCGCATCGGTTGTTATCTCTAAATCAGAAAAAGCATTTAACCCTCCTTCTGAGCTAAAGCAGGATGTAATCTAATAAAATTAGAATTCACAGGAAAAGCCTGGATTGATTAACGTCAACCAGGCTTTTTTGCACGCTTAAACTATTTTTTTATAAAAGACCTATGGAAGTTTTTACTCCCCAATTAGCGGCCTCATCTACATTAGGAAGTTGGATCCTACATAAGATTGCGAATGTACCCTACCTCTGCAATCTCCTGAATGCAGGAAGTAAATAAGTAAAAAACTAAAACAGGTAGCAGTCTGAACTTTATTCAATTGAAAAAATCCATCAATTGAAGATTCTGTTCATTCCACTACCTGTTTTATTTAAGGATATATTAAACTGTCTCTTTTCCAAATTGTATTCGATGCAGGTTTGCAAATATCCCATTTTGATTCAGTAATTCTGTGTAAGACCCATCCTCTGCTATGCCCTCTTCAGTCACCACAATCAGGCGGTCGGCATTACGAATGGTCGCTAAGCGATGAGCGATTACTAACGTCGTACGGTTTGCAGCCAGTTCATTTAACGATTGCTGAATGATACTTTCTGTTTCCGTATCTAAGGCAGATGTCGCCTCATCTAAAATGAGAATCGGTGGATTTTTCAAAAACATACGGGCAATGGCAAGTCTTTGCTTCTGCCCTCCTGATAGCTTCAATCCCCGCTCACCGATCTGTGTATTATATCCCTCCGGCAGCTGTTCAATCATTTTTTCCAAATGAGCTTTGCGAGCCGCTTCCTTGATTTCATCAAATGAAGCATCGAGCTTTCCATAAGCAATATTCTCACGTATGGTCCCTGTAAATAAAAAGACATCTTGTTGCACGATCCCGATATGTTTACGAAGTGACTCGGTTGTCATCTCCCTAATATCTATTCCATCTATTTCAATGGAACCAGCGTCCACATCATAAAAGCGTGGAATGAGTGAACAAATCGTGGTTTTTCCGGCTCCGGATGGACCGACAAATGCTGTTGTCTCCCCTGCCTTTAAATGGAGAGAAACACCCTTTAAAACCGGCTTTGATTCATCATAGCTAAAATCAACCTGATTGAAGGATATATTTCCTTTCAAGTCAGATACCACTATTGCATTTTCTTTATCCTGTATATCTGGTTCCTGTTCAATAAGCTCCCGAAAACGTTTAAAGCCTGCCATTCCCTTTGGATAAAGTTCTAGTAATGCACTGATTTTATCAATTGGCTTAATTAGAACATTTGTATATAGAACAAAACTAACCAGTTCTCCATAAGACAGCGTTCCATTAAAGCTGAGCCAGGCTCCCACTATAAGAACCAATAAGGTTAGAATCCTTGTCATCATAAAAATAGAAGAATGTGTCCACGACATCACCTTGTATGCCACAAGCTTAGCAGATCGAAATAACCCATTATTCAGCTCAAAACGAGCCATTTCATACGCTTCATTCGTAAAAGATTGAACAACACGTACCCCGGCTACACTGTCTTCTACTCGGGCATTGACATCAGCAATACGGCCGTACATATTTTTCCAAGCAATGTTCATCTTCATATTACTGAAGGTCACTAACCATATTAAAAACGGAATCATAATGACAGCCACAATCGCTAAGGTTGGATTTATATTAAACATGATGGCAAAGGCTCCGAAGAAGGTCATAATCGCAATGAAGAAATCCTCGGGTCCATGGTGGGCAAATTCACCAATATCAAATAAGTCATTTGTCACACGGCTCATAATATGGCCGGTTTTCGTGTTATCAAAGAATCGAAATGATTGTCGCTGGACATGATTAAAGAGCTCTTGTCTCATGTCTGTCTCAATATTTATACCAAGTTTATGACCCAAATAGTTCACAATAAATTGCAGGAATGTACTCAATACATAAACCGCCAATAATAAAATACTGACCGTAACAACCATGCTCCAATTTCCTGTTGGTAACAATTCATCAATAAACCACTGTACTGCCATTGGGAAAGCCAATTCTAGTAATGCAACTACGATGGCACTAATAAAGTCAATCAAAAATAGCCGCTTATGCGGTTTATAATATGAAAAAAATTTCCCCAGCATCCTACTTGTTCCTCTCTTTTCTATTCTCAATTATCCATTATATCAATATCTCAATAAATTAAATGCACTTTCTGTATAATACAGGAAAATAAATAGCCATACTATGCATAAAAATCACTCTTAACAAACAATCAATCTTTAAACTCTTTTTAAAAGAACTGTAACCAAAATTCAAGTTTGAAACGTGAAAGAATATATATGAATAGATTTTTTTGAACTTTATTTTAAATGATTAAGTCAATCTTAAATCTGATTTATTCTCGCTTAATTAGTGTAGTAATTCTTCCTTTTACAAACTAGTTACAGTTAAATTAAAGCCTGGATTTAGTGGCCTTTCTACACTCCCGCTGGAAATATACAGAGTATAACCAAGAAACATCACTCAAACACAAAGGAGTTTTAGTATGGCAGACAAAATGTCTAGAGAAGAAGCAGGACGTAAAGGCGGATGAGCTACTTCTGCTAACCACAATAAAGAATTCTACCGTGAAATAGGCAAAAAGGGCGGAGAAGCACGGAATAACAATTAATAGCTATGCTTAGAATTCAAGAAGGTGACGTGATTTGATTCACGTCACCTTCTTTTTCATGCTTATTTAATGGTTTTTAAAAGATTATTCATTTCTGTAACTTGTCGTTGTTGTGTAGCAATCTCATTTTGTACAATTGTTCTTAATTCAGGATTTTGAGTATATTTTAGGATGTTTTCACCCATTTGAATACCAGCTTCATGATGCGTGAGCATTTCAGTTAGGTAGTCTCTATTGATATTTCCTGTTAGTTTGGCGCGCTCCAACTTTTTGATCATCGCATTATAAATCTTATTGTAAGCCTGCAAATACGCGGCATCTGCCTGCTTATTAACGATTGGATTGGCTTTCAGTTTGTTCTTCAACTCTTCCATTTTGCTTATTCCATTTAATTGATCCTTAATAATGGAATCTGCCAACTTCTTCACCTCATCATTGGTACCATCATATTTTAATAAATTCTCTGACATGGAAACGGCAGCTTCATGGTGGGGGATCGCTTCATATAAGAAAGCAAGCGTTGGATCTCCTGTTTGGGGTGCCATTGACATCCCTTCCTTCATCACCTGCAAAATACTTCTATAATTATCATAATAGGTCTTCTCCTTAGCACCCATTACCGCATGAACCTGCGAACTAAACGTACATAGGAATATCAGTAATACTGCCATACTTCTTTTTCTCATAAAGAATCCTCCTGAGTTGAGTTGTTATTTCTCTTATTATGTAAAAAAGGCATGATTCCTATGCATTTTATTCACAAAAATGATATATATCTCCTTGTTTCCCTTAACAGAATTCTGATTTTTCATTTGTACTGATGGTACAATATTGAATGCTCTTCACTTTATATCCTGATAACTCGTTGTGATTAACCTGAAGCATGCTCTCTCCTCCTCATTCATAGAATTAAGCAGACTAACAATACATCTAAGTTGTCTATAAGATTCTAAACCTTTTCTATGCAAAAATGGCGGAGTCTTCTCTCAGAGAACCAACGGAAATTCTTGTTTTTTCACCTTATGTTCCCTTCTTCTCTAAAGCCTCTTCAAGAAAGAACATAAATAAAACCACAATGATTTCAACTGTAAAAGGAACGGTAATACTGTCCATAAATTCATCTACCGTATAAATAGTCAACCAGTTAAATATGCAGTTAAACAAAAACTTTACTGCAAATAATTGATAGGGACCAGTTATATAGTTTTTTGATAATTTAACAAGCACCATTGAAAGTGGGTCTAGCACCAAGCCAAGCAAAAATAGAAACACCACAAAAATGAGGAGTGCAGTTCGAGAGTCATACTCTCCCCCAAATAGACTGAAAAAACCTGCGAATCCAAAGTAAGTAACTCCCAACACAAACGATAGGGGCAAGAAAATGATAAGTAATATACCAGCAATATTCGCAACTTTTTCCTTAATTCCCATCTCTCGAAACGGCTTTTCATCATTTGAACTCATGAATGATATTCCCACTTTCAAAAAACTAATATGAATGACTCTATTATAAGCTTCAATAAGTTAGATGAATAGGAATTATATGAATATATTGGAAGACAGTAAATATCTGCATAAGAAAAGACCATCCTCTATACAGTAAAGGACGGTCTTTATAACTTTGTACATGCCGTTAAGTCTTAGTTAGGAGTGTAGATGACTATAGAATAAAATTGAACAATAGATGATTAACATCAGAATTTGTCATTTAGATTTCATCTTTTAAAAGATTATGATTATTATAATAGGTCTGAGGTTTTTGCAGTTGTTTGTAGAAGTCTTTCTTTTATATGATTAGCTGATATATATCCAAATACGGTAGTAGGACCTAATGTGGAACCTGGACCAGGGTATACACGCCCCATTACAGATGCTGAACAATTACCTGTTGCATACAAACCTTCTATCGGCGCTCCATTGCGAAGGGCTTGAGCATATTCATTAGCTACAATACCTCCCTTTGTGCCTAAGTCACCAGGATAAATTTTACAGGCGTAAAATGGAGGTTTTTCAATTGCACCCAAGTTAGGATTTTTATAAGTGGGATCACCGTAATAATTATCATACGCAGAGTTTCCGCGGCCAAAATCTTCATCCAACCCTATATCTGTAAATTGATTAAACCTGGAAACTGTATTTTTTAAACCACCTATATCAATTTTGCATTTCTCCGCCAATTCTTCAATGGAATTCGCTTTTATTAAGAAACCGCTTTCGATTGCGCTATTAGGTGTCCTTCTCGGAAGCATGTCACCAAACAAATACTTATTGCGATTCCGACTCTCCATAATGAGCCATGAGTGTATGGCTTTACCATTCTTTTCTTGCCTCTCCAAAATGGCATGACCTGCATCCGTATAGGATTGCGACTCGTTAAAATAACGCTCTCCTGTTTGGTCCACAATTATACTGTGGGGCATTGATCGTTCATAAACAAGGAATTTCCGGGCACCGCTCGCGTCAATCGTCGTTGGTCCCCACCAGGCATCATCCAATAAAGCAGTATCTATATTATGCTTTTCTGCAATTAACAGCATATCTCCTGTGTTATCCGGACTTGCAGCTGTCCAGTCTGTACCTATGTGATGATATTTTTTTCGCAACTCCAAGTTTCGTTCAAATCCTCCCCCCGCCAATATCACTGCCTGACATTTAATGAAATACGGCTGTCCCTCTTTTTCAGCCTCAATTCCTATAATATTATCATCCTCCATAATTAAATCTTTTAAAGGCGTTGATAACATTAGTGGAATATGATAATTCTTTGTAAGCATTAGTAGACGACTAACCAATCCTCCTCCAATAGATATAGCATGTTCACCTTTGATCTTATGCTTAAATCCATTCAAGAACATACCGACAACCGTGTTAAAATCTTTTGCATTTGTAAAAGCCTTGGGTAAAGAGGCTACTTTGCCGGAATAGAGGGGCATTGGAGCTTCAAGTTCACCAACCCGCAAGGTCGCTTCATTTTCGCCTAAAAGCCTAGCGTCAACAATTTCAGCCTCAATAGAGCGACCTATTTTCCCACCGGGTTTTTCGGGATAATAATCTGGATACAAAGAACCCGCTACCCACTTCATCCCTAAATCCTCCAGAAACTTTACCATTCTGTGGCCATTTTTTACATAGGCTACTTTTCGCTCATACGTAGATGCTGGACCAGTGTCCTCTATTATTTCTTGCATATAAGTAAGTGCTTCTTCCTCACTATCCTGTAAGCCGGCATTTTTTGAAACATGGTTATTCGGAATCCACAACCCTCCGCCAGATAAAGCCGATGAACCACCCCATACAGACCCTTTCTCAATGATGGCTGTACGAAGACCACCATGTGCAGATGTAATCGCTGCTACCAATCCTCCTGCGCCACTGCCTACTACGATAACGTCATACTCTTCATTCCAATTCATTATCAATCCTCCGATCTTGTCTAGTGTGCTATATTTATATGAAAGAAACAGCTATAAAAGTCCGTCTTTTTAATATATATTTCTTTTGCCATATGCTATAACATACGGCAACACCATTCTAGTAGAACCTTCTTTTTGTCTTTACATACAAAAAAGCTGCCGACCTTGTCGACAGCCTGAGTATTCCGAACCATAACTTTGATGCGTTAACACTAATCACAATATCTATCATTCTTTTATAAACTTGAGCGCTCTGATATAATTTTTTAATTTCTTTATCATCTAAATAATCTACCACAGCCTGAATGACGGTCTCTCCAATAATCCTGGCAGCTGAGCAGCAGTAGCAGCCATATCACCGGATTCTCTATCCTCCCGGAATTACCCAATGTGCTTCATTAACAATTGCTGCCTGATTAGTAAAAGCGCCTCCTGCAGGAAGCGCTTTTGCTATTTTACTATTTACTTTTACTTCCTAAAACAAAAGGCACTTTATCTTGTACGCTTAACTTATCTATATAAATATGATAATTATTCTGTTTCTCCCAATTTAACTGCATGCACTGCTTTATCCAGACGCTCTACGAATAACCAGTACGCTACAAATGCAAATAATGTGAGAATAGATAGAACGAATAAGATCGTACTATATGATAGTGAATCCATCATTGCTGCAGTATAACTAACACCAATAGAGGCAGATACATTTATAATCAGATTATAAAAACCAATTGCTGTTCCTGTTTTTTCAGTTGCAATCGTACCAATACATGTATCTAGTAATGGAGCATACATCAATGCAAATGATCCAGAGAATAAAATCATGGAAATAACGAAAATGATTACGGAACTTTCCACAAATAAGCCTGGTAGGACTAGACTAAGCGCAATGCAAAGGATAGCTATCGAAATAGTCATTTTGCTTGATAAAAATGTACTAATTTTCCCAGAAAGAGCACCAACTATAACAGCAATAATATAGCCGGGAATTAACAATAGAGAAACCTTATCCAGTTCATATCCATATAAATCTTGTATCAGGAATGGGAACATAAAAATATATCCTAATTGAATGGAATAAACAATAAATGCAATTCCGAGTGTATTTACGAATCTCTTATTTTTGAAAAACGAAATACTTATTAAAGCCTTAGAGCTTCTTTGGATATACGCTATGAACAACCCTAACGCAATGATAAAGAGGATAATAAAGATCCAATTAAAGTTAGACATGTACAACATGATGCTTGTGGCAATTGCTGCAATCAGTATTAATCCAATCACATCAATGGAGCTCTTTTTTGACTCTTCTTTCGGCAGATATTTCATAATAAAAGGGAGAATCAAAAGCGATAACAACGGAATGATAAACAAAATGGTCCAATCAAGATAGGTAGATATATATCCACCCGTTACTGAACCAATGACAAGGGATAAAGAATAGCTACTTGTACTTAAACCTAAAAATAGCTTCTGATCTTTTTTATGCAAATGCTTCATGACGAAGATGACATATAATGTTTCAGCAGCTGCTAAACCAGATGCTTGAATCACTCTTGAAATTAAAATCATCATAAATGAATCTTGAAAAACGAAACCTAATATAGAACCGACGCATGTTAGGATAATCCCCGCAATTATAAGTGTCCTTATATTGATAGAATCGGCTAAAGATGCGTAAACAACCGCTCCTATTCCAATAACCAGTCCTGCAAGCGTGGCTTGCCAACTGACAGTTGATGCTGAAATACCGAGATCGTTTGCAATCTCAACGGAAATTAATTTAAAAGAATTATCAATAATTAACGCAAAAACAAAGAAGAATAGAATAGCAGGTACAGCCTTTTTTACACGATTATAATTGGCTTCCGGCGAATTTTCATTAATTGTAACCATTTGTCAGTTCACTTTCTTTCATTAAATTGTTAATGCTCTCTTGATTGCAATATTTCTCTTATTCAGTTGTTGCGAAGAATAAAATAGTAAGTTTATAAGTGAATCATTTCACGAGTATAGATAAATTAATAGATTGCTTATATTAATGCTCGCAAAGAACTCCAGGCAAAAGCAATGTTTCTGTAGTTTCTACTCCGTTTGGTTTAATATACGATTTTTCTTGATGTATTTGTGTGCTCACCCTCATTCGCTCCTAAATAAAAAATCAATACCAACCCTGCAATCGCTTTCTTGTATTAAGGAAACCATCTAACAAACAACTTATTTATAGTTGTCCAAAAAGTTGTATCACAGGATATTTTTAACATAGCACGTTAATTAATGCTCTGTCAATGAGTGGAGAGGATTAAATTGCTTATTTTTCAAACAACTTTATATAGTTGTCTAGATAGATGTATATTATATATATTTCATATCAATAAATCTTCTTTAAAAAAGGTGTTTTTACTATTGATAATCCGTATACTACTTGAAGATAGCCGATCTATTGCAAATCTTTCATACTAGCACATCATTCACATATAAAAAGGATGAATCTTTGTGATAGATTCATCCTTCTCGTTTAATATTTATATATTATTTTGTAGCGTTTATATTTATTGAACTAAACTCTTTAGGAATATAGTATTTGTTATAAACAATAGGATATTGCTCATTTATATAGACACTTTCTAGTAATAAGTCGCATTGTTCTCCACCATCCAGTGTGTATTTAGATGAAGGTACATTCATAAAGTTTGAATGTCTAATTTCGACTGTAGCCGAATTTGCCAATTTATATACTTTTCTTTCTAGCATTTCTAACAATTGCTGTTCATTCTTCAGATCCAAATTCAATTCAGAAACCACATCGATTGCCATAAATGTAAAAGAATAAGCAACTACTTCTCCCTTTCGTTTATACCAGCGATCAAAAGCAACAACCGCTGCAACTTTTCTTTTTAATACCTGCTGAGTATATTCACTTTCTAAATCTAAACTAAAATACAATTCTACTTCGTCAATTGTTTCGGTATGACATTTATATATAGGATTTCCGATTTTTTCTAGACCTCTATTCTTTATATTGGAACCCTTTGTAATAAAGTTTCCTTTTCCATGAACAGTGCTGACTAAACCATCATCCTGTAACAACGCTAACGCCTGTCTCAATGTCATTCTGCTTACACCCAGCATTCTGGCTAATTCAGGTTCAGTGGGCAATTTACTTTCAGTCGAAAACGTGCCATCCATTATTCGTTTAAAAAGTTTATCATATACTGCCATATACAAAGGTTTCTTCTTCTTTGGTATATCCGAAAGTTTCATTCCCATACCTTCACACACCTGTATTTTAGTATTAAAAACAAAATTTATATGATCTGTCTCTGAGATTATGTACAATTACTATTATTATTATAGCATGTAAATGAATGCGCTTTAAAAATAAAAAGTAAATATCTTGGTGTGAATTAAAATAAAAATAAAAAAAACCTATTGCGGAGTAACTTATCCGCAATAGGTTTTTTTATTAGATTAGGGATTATCCCTTACTCAACCGTAACCGATTTTGCTAGATTACGAGGTTTATCCACATCACAGCCACGGTGAAGGGATGCATAGTAAGCAATAAGTTGTAAAGGTATTACAGAGATAAGAGGTGTTAACATTGGGTTAACTTCTGGAAGTACGTATGCGTCTCCTTCTTGGTTAAGTCCTTTCATGGAGATGATGCATGGGTTAGCGCCACGTGCTACGACTTCTTTTACGTTACCGCGGATGCTTAGGTTTACAGCTTCCTGTGTTGCCAAAGCAATAACAGGTGTTCCTTCTTCAATCAAGGCAATTGTACCGTGTTTAAGTTCACCACCGGCAAAGCCTTCCGCTTGAATATAGGAAATTTCTTTCAGCTTCAACGCACCCTCAAGGCCAACGAAATAATCGACAGAACGTCCGATAAAGAAACAATTACGTGTAACAGCAAGATATTCACGTGCAATCATTTCGAATTTATCTTTGTCATCACATAGAGCTTCCATTGCATTCGCTACGATTCCCAGTTCTTTTACAACATCAAAATCTGCTAATTGATTTTTTGCTTTCGCTACAACAGCCGCCAGGATTGTTAATACAGCCATTTGTGCTGTGTAAGCTTTAGTAGATGCAACAGCAATTTCAGGACCTGCATGTAACAACAACGTGAAGTCAGCTTCACGGGATAAAGTGGAGCCAGGTACATTAGTAATCGTTAAAGCTTTATAGCCCATTTCTTTCACTTCAACAAGTACGGCACGGCTATCTGCTGTTTCGCCACTTTGGGAAATGAAAATGAATAATGGTTTTTCAGATAGAAGTGGCATATTGTAGACGAATTCAGAAGCTACATGTACTTCTACTGGTACTTTAGCCATTTTTTCAAACATTTGTTTTCCAACAAGGCCGGCATGATAGCTTGTTCCGCATGCAACAATATACAAACGATCCGCTTCATTAATTGCTTCAATAATGGATTCGTCTATTTCTAGCACTCCAGCTTCATTCTGGTATGCTTGAATGATTTTACGTGTCACTAAAGGCTGCTCATCTATCTCTTTTAGCATATAGTGTGGGTATGTTCCTTTTTCAATATCGCTTGCATCCAGCTCTGCTGTATAAGGTTCACGCGTAATCACTGTACCGTCTAATTGCTTAATGGTAATTTGATCTTTCGTAACAAGTACAATCTCTTTATCCATTAGTTCAACAAATTGGTCAGTAACTTGCAGCATAGCCATCGCATCACTTGCGATTACATTAAAATCAGTACCTACACCTACTAAAAGCGGGCTTTTATTTTTAGCTACATAAATGATGTCTTCATCTTGTGCATCCAGTAAGCCAATTGCATAAGAACCATGCAATAGACTCAAAGTTTTAGCAAAAGCTGCCTCTACATTAAGTCCTTCTTCAACAAATTTGCTGATAAGCTGTACGATTACCTCAGTATCCGTATCACTCACTAAATCTGTATCTTGAAGGTACTCCCTCTTTAATAACTCATAGTTCTCAATTACACCGTTATGAACAATTGTAAAACGTGCATTCGAACTTTGGTGAGGGTGAGCATTTCTTATGCTTGGTACACCATGAGTTGCCCAGCGAGTATGCCCAATTCCTTTTGAGGATAGTACAGTTGGATCTACGGCTTCACGGAGATCCGCTATTCTTCCTTTTTCTTTGAACACATGTACACCGTTCTCATTCATAACAGCAATACCAGCTGAATCATATCCTCTATATTCAAGCTTTTCTAAGCCTTTTAGTAAAATTTCTTTAGCATCTTGATGTCCAATATATCCTACGATTCCACACATACTTGTTTATCCTCCTATAAAAAGATGAAGGGAACAAGAACGCCCGGGGGCACTCTTGCCCCCTTATCTCTGAATAATTTTTAGTTGATATATGCATCTCTTTTTATTCTGTCCAATTTGTCACCAAACTGATTTAGTAAAAAGAGGTTCAGTTGTGCATGCAACCGGAAGGCATCCGCCGAAAAATCGATAACCTCCACCTCGTCAACTGGTTCATTCCAGTCCTGGCGCTTTACTAACAATATAACATCTACCCTCCCTGCTATTTCAAACTCAATTTTCAGCATACACCATATACTCTTATTCCGTCAACATTTACATAATTATACATATAATCTCGAATATCCAGTTATACATATATAAAATATGCACAAGAGGAAGAATCGTTCCCCTTATGCATAAATAAATTCATTATTAATCAAAATCCCATTTCTGCCCTTACAACATCGGCAATTCGCTCAACATATTGATCGCATTGCTCCTGTGTAGGTGCCTCGGCCATTACACGAACAAGTGGCTCTGTACCCGAAGGTCTCACAAGAATACGTCCATTGCCGCTCATTTCCTCTTCCACTTTTCCGATAATTTCTTTGACTTTTTCATTATCTGTTACATGATGCTTATCTGTTACACGAATATTAACAAGTTTCTGTGGGTAAACTTGCATTTCACCTGCAAGTTCGGAAAGTGGCTTGCCCGTCAACTTCATTATATTAATGAGCTGAACTCCTGTCAGCAATCCATCTCCTGTTGTATTGTAATCAAGGAAAATAATATGGCCTGATTGCTCACCGCCTAGGTTATATCCACCTTTTTTCATTTCTTCAACAACATACCGATCTCCAACACCAGTCTGTGCACTCAAGATTTTATTTACATCTAATTCTTTATAGAATCCCATATTACTCATGACTGTTGAAACAACCGTATTATGCTTAAGGCGGTTATGCTCTTTCATGTATTTGGCACAAATGAACATAATTTGATCTCCATCAACAATCTTGCCTTTTTCATCAATCGCTATCAAACGGTCTCCATCTCCATCAAATGCCAGACCTACATCTGCACCTTTTTCTAATACAAATTCAGCCAGCTTTTCCGGATGTGTCGAACCGACACCTTCATTTATATTCAATCCATTTGGAGAAGCACCCATTGTCGAAACATCAGCATCCAAGTCTGCAAACAAATGTGTTGCTAAGGAAGAGGTAGCTCCGTGTGCACAATCTAGGGCAACGTGAATATTTGTAAAATCTTCATCCGCTGTTTGTTTTAAATATTGAATATATTTCTGCCCACCTTCAAGGTAGTCATTAATTCTTCCAATGTATTCGCCAACTGGTCTTGGCAGTCTATCTTCTTCCATATCCAATAATGCTTCAATTTCTTCTTCCTGATCATCCGATAGCTTAAACCCATCAGAGCCGAAGAATTTAATGCCATTATCCGCTACAGGGTTGTGGGAGGCTGAAATCATAACACCCGCTTCTGCGCCTAAAGCTTTTGTTAAATAAGCAACACCAGGTGTTGAAATGATGCCCAAACGCATAACTTCCGCTCCAATTGAAAGAAGCCCAGCAACTAAAGCACTTTCCAGCATAAATCCGGATATTCTCGTATCGCGGCCAATTATTACCTTAGGACGATTTTCATTATGCCTCGTTAAAACATATCCACCAAATCGGCCTAGCTTAAAAGCAAGCTCTGGTGTCAATTCGCTGTTAGCTACACCCCTCACACCATCTGTACCGAAATATTTACCCATTAAAAATCTCTCCTTCTGCTAATTCTCTTCCTGTTTAATGCCTATATTTCCCTATTATCTATCGGAAGAGTGTAGGTTAATTATCCTTCTGAATCTTTTTCTGTTAATTCTACTTTAACTGTCTTACTGTTGTTGGGAAGTTCCCAATGTACCTTATCCGGTGCATTCACCTCTAAGGTTACATTATGACTTCCCTCAGTCAGTTCTTTTATATCAATGAATGTATCGAAATCACTGGATTTCAGGGATTTTATCTTAGATTCATCTCCTTCAATGGCCAAGTCTATCATACCATTTGAAGGATCGAGAATTTCAGCTCTATATTTCTCCTCGTCTAACCCTCTTATTACAATAGGTATATTCGAGATAGTTCGAGCATTTTCCTTCTTTATCTTGATCGTTACTTTTACAGTGTCGACAGAAGACCCAACTACTCCATCAGGTAAACTGACAGGTATATCAATCACAGTATCATCATCAATATTGCTTATATCGACGGGTACCTTTATTTCCTTAATATCCTTAAGAATGGATTCCCCACCATAGATGGTAGCCGTTTCTGTGTCTATCTTTATACTTTCAATCGTAACGCCTTCAGGTGGTGAGCCAGTAGCTTCAGCAGATAGGCTCACCTTTTTTGAAGGGCTGTTTACATTAATTGATATATCAACTGTACTTGGTTCAATATTTACTTCTAACAAGTTCATATTATTGTCAAGAGCCTGCACCGTTGCTTCCGTTGTAATATCATCTGTTATATGCGAGTCTGCTTTCACAGTTGATTTTACAATAGCAATTTTATCAATTTGGCTCTTGGCTCCAGTTATATTAACTGTTGATGGATTCACATACGGTGGGTCTGCGGTGTATCCTTCCGCCAAAAGTGTTTTATCAAATTCAGCTTCCACTTTAAATTCCTCGACCACTTTCTCTTCCACTACTGCTGTTGCATTGGCCTGAGTCAGTGTATAGTTAATTTTATCAGATAAATTCTTCACCTTGATTGGTACCTTTTGAGAACCAATTTTAGGATCAGATAAATCTACATATATTTCAAAATCCATTTTATTTTTAGCTGATATGACAAGGCTCTTAGGCCCTTCTATCGTAATATCCAAAGTTTCTGGTATCCCACTGACAATTAAATTGTCCGTATCATAGTAAACCTCCACAGGTACATTTTTAATTGTGGCTGTTTCTGTACTTGAAGGTGTATCAAAAGGATTATTAGAATTATTGACTGGATCTCTATTGACAGAGAAAAACAGGAATATGGCGACAATAAAAGCTCCAATTTTCATAAACCAACTATTAGAAGTGAGTTTATCCATCTTTTCTCGACCTCCAATTCCAAATATTCGAAGAGGTCGTTTTATTATTTATAGACAATTCATTTTCAAGCATATTTTGCAGTTCATCTATCGAAAGATTCCGATAAAGCTCTCCGTTTTTAGTTAAAGATATACTCCCCGTCTCTTCCGAAACAACAATAGTGAAGCTATCTGTGACTTCGCTTATCCCAAGCGCCGCTCTGTGCCTTGTTCCCAATTCTTTTGAAACGAACGGACTTTCAGATAATGGCAGATAACACGCTGCTGCTGCAACTGTCCCATTTTGTATGATAACAGCCCCATCATGCAACGGGGTATTCGGTATAAAAATATTAATTAATAACTCAGATGATACTTTGGCATCCAAATGTATACCTGTCTCAATATAATCATTTAGGCCTGTGTCTCTTTCTATAGAAAGCAAGGCACCAATCCGGCGCTTGGCCATATAAGTAGTTGATTTAATAATGGCTTCAATCATTCGTTCCTGTACATTCTCTTCCTGAAAATTTGTCCTGGTAAATAAACGACCTCTGCCCAATTGTTCGAGCGCTCTTCGTAATTCAGGCTGAAAGATAATGATAATCGCTAATACTCCCCAATTCATTACGTTTGCCATTATATAACTTAATGTATTTAATCCAATGATCTCACTGGCAAAACGAACAAACACAATCAGGATGATTCCACGTAATAGCTGTACAGCTTTTGTACCTTGAATAATTTGTAATAATTTATAAAAAACAAACCAAACAAGAAATATGTCGGTTATGCTGATAATATAATCCAATAAAGAAAAGTTGTTTAGAAACGGCATGTCATTTCCTCCAGTCATGTCCTTTCCCATGAACGGTTATATACCGTTATGTTAGTATAACCCCTTTATTATATCATACTGTTCCATAAACTCTAAGAATTCAGTACGAATTCCTGCATAGAAAAAAAGGCCATCCTAACAGATAGCCTAGCTTGAGTCTATTCCAATAAATTAAAATACGTCTGATACGGTACTCTTCATATGGTACCAAATCCATTCGAAGAGTTGATCAATTTCTTCTATATTTCCATTAACCTCACCCGCTCCAGCCAAATAATTATCTCCATTGATAACAGTTACATCCCCATTAACTTTTCCTTCTACTTTTATATCCCCATTCTTAACTACTAGATCCCCTTTAACTATCTTTCCTTCAGGGACTATCACAGTTTGTCCTTCAACAATCAGATTAGGGTCTTTTGAGACAGAAAATTGCTTTTCATCTTCTCCCCAATAGGAAAATAAGGTATTGCCCATCAGAAGGATGAAAAGAGATGCAGCTATTAATACAGGATTTCTCTGCAGCCATTTTGTAACTATGACTCCTTTTGATTGCTTCGGCAAATTACCCATTACATTCGCAGTAAATCCGCTCGGTGCAGTAATAGGAGTGCTTTTCAGGAATGCAACTGTCTTATTGAGCTCATGAAATGTGTTCATACACTCATCACATTCTGCTATATGTCCAAGAAGCACATTCGCATGCTCTTCAATAATGTCATCGTCGAGATAATCATGCATATAATCTTCGATGTTTTCAGGGCATTGTTTCATTTTAATCCACCTCATTTATATAGATCGCATCGATTTTCTCAGTGCATTTCTTCCCCTATGAATTCGTGTTTTCACAGTTCCTACAGGTAAATTAAGAATTTCACTTATCTCTTTTAAAGAAAGTTCATCTACATATTTTAATACTATAGGCGAACGATATTTTTCAGGTAAATTTTGAATCTCATTATGGATTTTTTGCTTAAGCTCTAAGCTCTCCAGTTCTTCTTCAGGCAGCTTAGTATCTGAAGGAATCTGAGAGTACATATCAAGCCCTTCCGTACCTGCTACTTCTGCATCGAGATAATAATCCGGTTTCTTTTTACGTATTCGATCGATACATAGATTTGTAGCAATTCGGTATAACCACGTGGAGAACTTTCTGTTCATCTGGAATGTTTGGATATTCAAATAAGCACGCAAAAAAGCTTCTTGTGCCACATCCTCTGCTTCATGGCGGTCACCCAGCATGCGATAGCATAATTGAAATACCCTGTCCTTATAAAATTCAACAATATCCTCATATGCTTGTTGTTTACCTCCCAGCACTTGCTGGATTCTTTCTTTAATAAGTCCTTCCAAATTGTCCATCCTCCGCATTTGAGGCCCTCAGCATTTATACGCATTGGCCTTGAGAAAAGTTTCATTATATTTAATATTTGTTTTTAGAACCAACACTTGTTTAATATGTATAAAAATGGGTAATAAAGGTAAAATAAACCACTTGCAGATAGGAGTGAAGACTTGGAACTACATATACTTATGAAAGATATAGAACGATGTCGCCAACGAATGATTCTACTTGCCTCATCGACCTCGATGCTTGACTCTGATGTCATAAAAGCAAGTACTGAACTGGATTCGCTAATTAATCTCTATCAAACTCAAACTAGATACGTATATAAAAAGCAGTAATCCAGTAGGTAGGGATGCTGCTTTTCTTTATAAAAGCTTGTTATCAATTCATACACAGTTTAAACCAGACTATGTCCCCTCTCCTACAACATAGATTGCCTTACCGCAACTTACTATGATCGGAGAATATTCAGAGGATTCATCTTATCTATAAGATAACTTTCTTCGCCCTCGTTGGTTTCAATTATCCTCCATATCTTTCCTCTCCAAAACATTTTACCTTTGTTCCTTATGCATCCACCTATTTACCCTTCACCTGAATCACAAGTCATTCTCTGTTTTTCTGAAACCCTTCAATGTTTCTATCATACCTCAATTTTCTGCCTCAGTCTCCAAAGCCCTCCAGAACAACTTTAAATACTTGTTTTAATAAACGAAAGCTGACTGCCAGAAGAGTGTAATTACTATTGAACTCTTTTCACCTAAATGACATAAACCCTTTTTTCATATTTTTAAGTGCTTCTATCTTTTTGAGTTTAAGATAAGTCTTTATAATAAAAAAAACCTTAAATAGCATAGCATTTAAGGTTTTTTTTATTATATTTTATTATGAAGCGGAAGACGGGATTCGAACCCGCGACCCCCACCTTGGCAAGGTGATGTTCTACCACTGAACTACTTCCGCATAATGAGCCATGAAGGACTCGAACCTTCGACCCTCTGATTAAAAGTCAGATGCTCTACCGACTGAGCTAATGGCTCTAAATGGCTGGGCTAGCAGGATTCGAACCTACGCGTGACGGAGTCAAAGTCCGTTGCCTTACCGCTTGGCTATAGCCCAAAAAGAAAAAAAGGGACAATATCTTGTCCATTACTCAAAGCTTATTAAAATAATGGTGGAGGGGGGCAGATTCGAACTGCCGAACCCGAAGGAGCGGATTTACAGTCCGCCGCGTTTAGCCACTTCGCTACCCCTCCGAAATTAAGAGTGCCGGCAAGAGGACTTGAACCCCCAACCTACTGATTACAAGTCAGTTGCTCTACCAATTGAGCTACACCGGCATAACATTTTTAAACCATTCTTTTGAATACTTAATTAGTATATCCGATATGATTTATAATTTCACCATGTATTTTTTGGTAATGTTTTTAGTTTGAAATGGTGGAGGATGACGGGATCGAACCGCCGACCCTCTGCTTGTAAGGCAGATGCTCTCCCAGCTGAGCTAATCCTCCAGCTTGTAATGGTGACCCCTACGGGATTCGAACCCGTGTTACCGCCGTGAAAGGGCGGTGTCTTAACCGCTTGACCAAGGGGCCATTCATAAGATGTCTATTCATAACTACTTTCGAGAGCTTCCAAGCGGGCTCGAACCGCTGACCTCTTCCTTACCATGGAAGTGCTCTACCTGCTGAGCTATGGAAGCACATTAAACAGGACAAAAAAATGGCTCCGCAGGTAGGATTCGAACCTACGACCGCTCGGTTAACAGCCGAGTGCTCTACCACTGAGCTACTGCGGAACAATATAAATGCCCGGCAACGTCCTACTCTCACAGGGACTCGCGTCCCAACTACCATCGGCGCTGAAGAGCTTAACTTCCGTGTTCGGAATGGGAACGGGTGTGGCCTCTTCGCCATCGTTACCGGACTATTTGAT
>NZ_JBZFQN010000004.1:0-263360 GCF_058313615.1 Bacillus sp. z33 | reverse complement strand
CGATCACCCTCTCAGGTCGGCTACGCATCGTTGCCTTGGTGAGCCGTTACCTCACCAACTAGCTAATGCGCCGCGGGCCCATCCGTAAGTGTTAGCCGAAGCCAACTTTCCTTCTCTCCTCATGTGAGAAGAGAACCTATTCGGTATTAGCACCGGTTTCCCGGAGTTATCCCAATCTTACGGGCAGGTTGCCCACGTGTTACTCACCCGTCCGCCGCTAATCATCGGGAGCAAGCTCCCTTTGATTCGCTCGACTTGCATGTATTAGGCACGCCGCCAGCGTTCGTCCTGAGCCAGGATCAAACTCTCCGAAAGATGTTTGATCTAGCTAAATTTTTAAAGCAAATTGACGAGATTTAAAAAATCTCTTGTTTTTAGACTTGCTTGGCGTTTCGTTTTGTTTAGTTTTCAAAGAACAATCGGTCGTGTTAGCGACTTTTACATTATATCAAGATAACTTTTTGTTGTCAAGCATTTCTTTTAATGTAATTCACTAACATTATAAAAGTTATTCGCAAAAGAGCGACTTTCTTATCATACCACTGTTGAACTAGTAAGTCAACATTTTTTGTGAAGTTTTTCACTGCCGTCTCGCTTCGAAATATTTACCGCAGCGGCGACGTTTATTAATATATCACCCCTCAATCATTTGGTCAATATAATTTTTTAAATTTCTTTAGAAATTTTATAATACCTGTGATAAAGCTTGGCTCCCTTAGTGTTTTCCAATACAACATCAATATAGCCCCGATCAATCAAGTACTCAATTAATATCCTCAAATCTTCTCCGTAATAACGCAATTCTTTATGAGAATACAACTCATCGAATGACCAATACTGTTCTTCTCTTTCACCTATAATTTCTAATATATGCCCAGACCCAGATTCTGTTCTTGTATGAATTAAAAAATCACTGACCAGGAAAAGAAGCTCCAGTCTTTGTTTAAGACTTTCTTCACTATAAACCAACTCTTCATATAATTTATAAATATCGGGACCTAATTGTTTAACCTGATTCCATACGGTTACTTCAGGATGAAATCCTTTTTCAATGATTTCTAATCTTGCAAGGTGGTGTAGTGCATGGATAATTTGATTATACGCATCTAAAGAATTGCCTTGATCAAACAGTTCTTTCCCATCCATATAACTTCTTATCAGTTTTGCAAATTCTATCCCCTTTTTTATCTTTCTTCCGTAGAACGGAAATTCATTTAATTCTCTTTTTAATGATATCAGATAATCATTTCGATCAAACAGGATCTTTCCATTATATATCCAATCGATAATTTTTTTATTGTTCCCCAATAGCCTACACTCATTTAACTTTTCCTCTGTTACGAGGTGGAGTGCCGCTTTTCTATCTTCATATGCATAATGTTTAATATAGACCGGCTGCTTATCCTTATTATCTGTAATGATTAACAGAATGAAATCAAATGTATCTGTAATTGGACTTTCCGGTGAGTTTTTCTCAATTAACAACACTCCTTTTGTATCAGGATTGCTGGCTCTTTCTTGATAAATGGGTCTTAGAATATCTTCCATTGTCTATTCCTCCACAATTTATTCACTCTCATTATCTATTCAACAATATTCGACAGACTCCTGCCACTATTTTGATATCTATTGTTATTAAATCCACTGGATAATATGGTATATTATAGAAGATAAAAGGGGGATACACGGTGGCAAAATACTCAAGTAAAATTAATAAAATACGAACATTTGCATTAAGCTTGATCTTTATAGGTTTTATTATAATGTACGCGGGGATTTTCTTTAGAAGCTCACCGCTTGTAATGACTATTTTTATGGTACTCGGTCTATTTTCTATTATTGCTAGTATGGTTGTATATTTCTGGATAGGAATGCTGTCGACAAAAGCTGTACAGGTTGTTTGTCCAAATTGCAATAAATATACGAAAATATTGGGCAGAGTGGATATGTGCATGTACTGTAAAGAACCATTAACACTTGATAAAGACTTGGAAGGAAAAGAATTCAACGAAGATTACAATAAGAGAAAGTTAAATAATAAATAAAAGAAAAAGCTGGTTATGAGCCAGCTTTTTCTTTTATTTATCCATTATCAATAGTTTATTTTGTCTGTTTCAATGAACTTCTTTAGCAGAACAGTCTGGACAATCACCATAAATCTCCATACGGTGATGCGTTACTTTGAAACCTGCAACATGCGACGCAAGATGTTCTACTTCATCAAGACCCGGATAATGAAAATCAACTATTTTTCCACACTTTTCACATATAATATGATAGTGATCTGATGATACAAAATCAAATCGACTGGATGAGTCTCCGTACGTCAACTCTTTCACTAAGCCAACCTCTTTAAATACACGCAAATTATTATACACTGTAGCTACGCTCATATTAGGGAATTTGCCTTCCAACGCTTTGTATATATCATCAGCTGTTGGATGCGCATGAGCAGTTATTATATACTCGAGTATGGCATGACGTTGCGGAGTCATGCGGACACCAGTTTGTTTCAAAGTATCTAACGCTTCTTTAAGTTGTGGTTGAGACACCGTCATGCACTCCTTTTTTATCTATTCTCACTTTATAATTGTTATAATAAGTTTACTTTATGATCTGTTGAGTTGTCAATATTTCCAGCATTTCACACAAATATATTATATCAAGGTGTTGGAAACCCTTTAACTTAAGAATTATGTAAAGTTGGTTCAATTTTCCCTAATTTATAGTTTACGTATCTGGCAATGATAAACAAAAGATCGGATAACCTATTCAAATATTTTAAAACTAAAGGATTTACCTCCTCTCCAAGACCAACTGTATTTCTTTCCGCTCTGCGTATCACTGTTCTCGCTACATGGAATGCCGCTCCAGCTGGATGGCCACCTGGGAGTATAAAATTTGTGAATGGAGGTAATTCCTCATTCAATTCATCAATATAGGCTTCCATTTCATCAATCGACTCTGCCTTTAGAACCCAACCAACTTTTTTTCCGTACGGAGTGGCTAATTCTGCCCCAACATGAAATAGATCAGTTTGGATCTTATGAAACTCTTCTAACAGTTTTTCTTTGCCCGAGAAATCCACCTCATTTAAATAGCTGATTCCCAGTCCAATCATAGAATTCCCTTCATCACAGGTTCCATACGCTTCTACTCGTTGATCGGTTTTGGATACCCGCGTTCCATAAACCAGAGATGTCTGGCCCTTGTCTCCTGTTTTCGTATAAATTTTCATCCTAATACCCCTTCCTTATATCAATTTTATTCACATAACCATCTTCCTTATGAGTAATAAACCGCTGAAAGTTCTCCTCAAATATAGCAAATGCGCGAGGTAAGTATTTACTCGAAATACTAGAAATATGTGGTGTAATAGTAAGATTTGAATATGACCACAGCTTACTATTTTCATTCAAGGGCTCATCAGGAAAAACATCAAGTACCATATGGCCGATAACCTGATTTTTTAACACCTCATGAATCGTCTCTTCTTTCATTAAATCTCCACGACCTATATTGATAAACATGGCCTCGTTTTTCATCAATTCAAAATGTTTGTATTCTAAAAGGTCCGTAGTTTCTGATGTACTCGGTAGGACAGATACAATGAAATCCACATCCGGGAGGGTATTCTCGATTTGAGCCATTGTCACAATATCATCAAAATACGAACTGGGCGAACTACCACTACGATTCATTCCAATAGTATTCATTCGGAATGATTTTCCTAATCTAGCTATTTCACTCCCAATTGCACCAGTGCCCAATACGAGCAGATTTTTCTCATATAGCTCACCAAAAGGAAGCTTCTTATCCCATGTACTTTTATTTTTATTTATTGCCATTGTCGGTAATTGCTTTATATAAGAAAGCATCATCCCTATAACATACTCTGCCATCGGAATTGTATGAATCCCTCTTGCATTTGTAACCAGTATATTCTTTTCCATAATTGTATCAGAAGGCAATTTATCTACCCCAGCTGACATAACGCTGATCCATTTCAAACTCGAGGCCTGATTTATTAATTCTTCATCAAGATCTTCTCCATATGTAATGAGAACATCCATTTCATCAATAAAAGAGCCTGCATTCTTCATACCTTTACAAAAATGAAATTCATATCCCTTGTATGATTCAATCAAACGCTCCCGAATCTCCACCGGAGGATAAATTGTAGAAACAATCTTCACCCAAAAAACCCCCTTTATCTATCTAACATAATAACATCTTTTCCCAGTATAAAAAGCTGAAACGGCTTGCCCAGAAGTGAGGAGCATAAGGCAGGGGCTTGGAAGGAGGTGTTCTTTCCTCCTGCAGAGACCATGCTTATGTCCTGAACTTCTAGCCGTTGAAGCTGGATTATAGAAAAAGCTGAAGGGCCTTGTTCAGGCGCGACAAGCATAAGAGGAGGTGCGTAGGGAGAATGCCCTTTTTCTCCCGTAGCATCTACACTTATGTCTCGAGGGACTAGGCCCTGAAGCTGGATTACAGAAAAAGCTGAGACGACTGTATTAAGGAACGAAGACTAAATACGCCACATCGTGTGGCAACTTCTTCATGACCAACATCCTGTTGGCCCGCGACAAGCATAAGAGGAAGTGCATAGGGAGAACGCTGTTTTGTAACCTACAAAAAAATGGACAGCCAGTTCATCCGGCTATCCTTCAATTGTTGCATGAGGAGGTATTACTTGATTCTATCTTATTCATTATAGCTTGTTGTGCTTGGTCTTTTTTCATAATTTATAAAAATAGACAGTTATTGTTCTAAAAGTGAATCAGGATTTAACCCTTTTAAATCAGGGTGTACAAATACTCCATCCTTCCTGATTAATTGACCATCGAAATAGATTTCTCCTCCACCAAATTCTGGTCGTTGGATAAGCACCATATCCCAATGGATAGAAGATACATTCCCGTTGTCGGCAGTTTTATAGGCTAAACCAGGGGTGAAGTGCAGGCTTCCGCAAATTTTCTCATCAAACAAAATATCTCCCATCGGTTTTTTTATTAACGGGTTGACCCCCAGTGCAAATTCACCAATATAACGGGCACCCTCGTCGATATCAAATATTTTATTGAGTTTTTCCTCTTGGTCCGCTCTGGCTTCGATTATTTTTCCATTTTTAAACGTCAAACGGACATCCCTGAATGTAGTCCCTTGATACGGGCAAGGCGTATTATAGGTAATGATTCCATTCACACTATGTTTAACAGGCGCTGTATATACTTCTCCATCCGGTATATTTCTTTCCCCAAAACACATCACTGCAGGAATTCCTTTGATAGAAAAAGAAAGATCTGTTCCTGGTGAAACAATCCGTACTTCATCCGTTTGTTCCATTAAAAGCTTTAATGGTTTCATTGCCTTCTGCATTTTCGCATAATCTATTGTACAAACATTGAGCAGAAAATCTTCGAATTGACTTGTACTCATCCCCGCTTTTTGAGCAAGTGATTTAGTCGGATAGTTCAATAATACCCAACGACAATTATTAATATAATAATCCACGACTGGCTTCATTACTTCTCCACTAAGCTGAAACTTTTCTGATGGAATCTCAGTAAATTCCGCATCATTCTCTTCTCCGATTGCAATGATGACAGCATCCATGTCTTCAAATTTCTTCAAGTCCCAATTAGCCATGATTTCGAGCTGATCTCGACTATATCCTTTCGCCACATGTTTATGGATTTCATCATCCATCATTTCAACAAATGGAAAGGCTCCGAGTTCGTAAGCTTGATTGACTAATTCTATTAACAGCGGTTTGGTAATATAGTGGCCTTCTATCAATACTTTTTCACCTTTCTCCAATCGAACTGAATGAGTAAGAAGTTGTCTTGCTAATTTTTTCATTCGCGGATCTCTCATACTTGACCTCCCCTGCCTCAATTTATTAATACCTATTAATATATATACATTTACTCCTTTATTAACTTTTAGTTTTAAAAAACAGGCATATAAATGCCTGCACGTACGTTTAGTTATGATAATTCATTCTTAATAAAGGTTAAGGCCTCTTCCACGTGCCCTTTCACCTTTACCTTACGCCACTCTTTTACCACTTTACCCTCTTTATCGATGACGAATGTAGACCGTTCTGTTCCCATATATTCGTTTCCAAAATTCTTTTTCAATACCCATACCCCATATGCTTTAGATAATGTATGATCAGTATCTGATAACAATAAAAATGGAAGGTTATGCTTCGTTTTAAATTTCTCATGCTTGTCCACCGGATCTGGACTAACTCCAACGATAATCGTATCCAATTCTGCAAATGAAGCATGACTTTCTCTGAAATCACAGGCTTCAGTCGTGCAGCCCGGTGTCATATCTTTGGGATAAAAATATAAGACCACATTTTTCCCCTTAAAATCAGCCAATGTAACCTCTTGCCCATTACTTCCCTGCAGCTTAAATTCCGGTGACTTGTTACCAACTAAATTACTCATAAAGTTCACTCCCCAGTTTGTTAAAAATTTAGAAACCAATCGTTCTATTATAACTATACCTAATTTCGGTCTTTTTTTGCATGATCTAAATCTATAGCGGTTCTTAAGACAAAGGCAGCTGGCAAAGCATATCCAATTAAAGCTTCCATGGATGCGATCCATCTGCCAAACCCTACAGGTACCATATCTCCGTACCCAACAGAGAGGAGTGTCATCGTGCTGAAATAGAAAGAAGAAGCAAGTTTCGTAAAGAACCCTCCCACAATAGGTAAACCGTTCAAATGAATAACCGTTCCAAATTTCATTTCCAGCAGAACATACAATAGTCCAAATCCTATTAAAAAAGTGAAATACACCGTAATAATCCAATAAAGATAATCAAGCGAAATTCGTTCGGCCCTCGTTGGATCGGATGGCATCAATAATCCTTTTAAGCTCATCAGTAACGTGATTATGACTGCAGAAAAAATGATATAAAACAACGGTAACACCCCTTTTTATCATGAACAACATCTGTAATATATACGCTTGTATAGGCATACCTATGATTGCTTGTATGTGGATCAATTGGATCAGAGGGATCATGATGTACAAGCAAAGAAATCCAGTGCTACAATAAAATGGTTATATATAAAGGGGGATAAACAGATGAATCACGCTCATTCCGAAAAATTACATAGTGAAGCTTTGCAACACATCGTTGGCGGTGTCAACTCACCATCCAGATCTTATAAGGCTGTGGGAGGCGGATCACCAGTAGCCATGGAAAGAGCAAAAGGAGCGTATTTTTGGGATGTAGACGGCAATCAATATATTGATTATCTTGCTGCTTATGGACCTATTATTACTGGACATGCTCATCCACATATCACCGAAGCTATTACAAAGGCAGCTGAAAATGGCGTCCTTTATGGGACGCCCACTCCTTTTGAAGTTAAATTTGCAAAGATACTTAAAGAGGCTATCCCTTCAATGGATAAGGTTCGATTTACAAATTCAGGAACTGAATCAGTTATGACAACGATTCGCGTAGCAAGAGCCTATACAGGACGGGATAAAATTATTAAATTCGCAGGCTGTTATCACGGACATTCCGATCTCGTTTTAGTTGCCGCCGGATCTGGCCCTTCTACACTTGGAATCCCTGATTCCGCCGGTGTACCACAAAGTATCGCACGGGAAGTTATTACTGTTCCTTTCAATGATATAGATGCTTATAAGGAAGCAATCGATAAGTGGGGAAATGAGATTGCTGCTGTTTTGGTTGAACCAATTGTCGGTAACTTTGGGATTGTTGAGCCAAAACCTGGTTTTCTAGAAGCTGTTAATGACATTACTCATGCAGCAGGAGCACTTGTTATATATGATGAGGTGATTACCGCTTTCCGTTTTATGTACGGCGGTGCACAAAACCTTCTGGGTGTAGAACCTGATATGACTGCCCTTGGAAAAATTATCGGCGGTGGGTTGCCGATTGGCGCTTATGGCGGTAAAAAAGAAATTATGGAAACAGTCGCTCCCCTTGGACCAGCCTATCAAGCAGGTACTATGGCTGGTAATCCGGCATCTATGATAGCTGGAATGGCATGCCTTGAAGTATTAAAAGAAGATGGTGTATATGAACAGCTTGACCATCTTGGTGCGATACTGGAGCAAGGAATCCTTCATGCAGCTAATGAACATAATGTCTCTATTAAAGTAAATCGATTGAAAGGTGCATTGACGGTTTATTTTACTGATTCCACTGATGAGATCATTAACTATGCTCAGGCTGAAGCTACAAATGGTGAAATATTCGGCCGATTCTTTAAGCTAATGCTTAAACAAGGAATCAATTTGGCCCCCTCAAAATATGAAGCCTGGTTCTTAACAACTGCTCATACAGAAGCTGATATAGAAACTACGATCAAGGCAGTAAATCACGCATTTAAACTATTATAAATACATTCTTTTGAATTTTTATACAAATAATCAATTCTGCTATTAATGGCAGGATTGATTATTTGTATGTATTAAAAACGTTTACATTATAATAATTCAATTTTAATAACCAAATACTGTTTATTTTTATGTGAAACTAAAATGTATATTTCATTGATTTCTGAAAATTCTAATGATAATATAAATCATACTAGTCTGATTATTTATTACCCTCAAAAAACGCATTTCCTTCCCCGTATTGTTTTCCAAAGTAATCTAAAAAAAACTACAAGTTAAAGCAGGAGGTGAACCGGCATCGAATAGGCGCAAGCTTATAGTTGCCTAATATATGAACCCAAAATGGAATCCTAGCACCTTTATGAATTACCGTGAATCTGAACATGATGCTTGCGGAATAATCGCATGTATTGAAAAGAAAAGAATACCTACCCGAGATAATATTTTTGCATGTATCGATGCCCTGGTTACCATGAACCATCGGGCCGGTTTTATAAACGGTGAAGGTGATGGTGTTGGTATTCACATAGATATCCCCCGTCTTTTATGGAAAGAAAAGCTAAGAAACTCAGGTGCGGATGCTGCTTTGGCAGATCATACTCATTTTGTAGTGGGCCACTTTTTTATTAAACGCGAGGCTGAGAAACAACAAACGATTGAGGAAATAATCAACCTGGCAAATGAAAAAGATTTAAAAGCAATCTATGTATCGGATGATGCTTATTCTACTGATGCATTGGGTCCAATAGCTTTACAGGAGAACCCTGTTTTTCTGCAAATTGCCTTTATAGCAAATGAAGGTTTAAGCCAACCTGCATTATCAGCTTTGTTATTTAAATTGACGATAACTATCGAGAAAAACATCCACATCCATGTATCTTCGCTCAGTCAATACCATACAATCTATAAAGTGATGGGCGCTGGAGATATTTTACCAAAATATTATCCAGATCTTGCAAGTCCATTAGTCGCTTCTACAATGACACTTGGCCATAATCGCTACTGTACAAACACACTATCCAGTTTCTTTCGCGTTCAACCGTTCAGTGTCCTTGGTCATAATGGTGAAATCAATACAATCGCCAAATTGCGCGATGAAGCATCCATGGTTGGTGTACCATTAATAAATGGCGGCAGTGATTCACAGGATTTAAGCCGCACAATAGAAACATTCATTTATCGGGAAGGATATTCTTTATTTGAAGCGCTTGATATCATCTTCCCTCCCATCATTAATGAAATAAAGGAATATCCGTATCACCTTCAGGATTTGTATACATATTTACGTGAAAGCTGGGGTCATTTTGCACAAGGTCCGGCAGGTATTATTTCCCGCCATGGTGATGAAGCTGCTTTCTCTGTAGATTCACTTGGACTGCGTCCATTATGGATGATGGAGACCTCAACGTCTTATCTGTTTGGCTCTGAACCAGGTGTCATTTCAACAACAGAATATGTAGCCGACCCCAAACCAATTGGACCGGGAGAAAAGGTTGGATTGAAGTGGAATGGTGATTCGATAGAATTATATGAATATACTGCTTACCAGGAAGAAGTTTATAAACGATTTAGCAATAGACTTAACTTTAAGGAAACTCGTATACGCTTAACACCGCCTGATATAAAAGAAGGAATCATTGCACAGGATGATGCTAAAATCCAAAACGGACAATATAAGGCATTCGGATGGGAACGTGACCATATTCAGCTCATTGAACAAATGGCTGAAAAAGGGGCTGAGCCAATCCGTTCACTTGGACACGATGCTCCGCTGGCAGCGCTCAATCCAGATCGTAAAAATATTGCAGACTTTATTAAAGAAAGTGTAGCGGTTGTTACAAACCCAGCCATTGACCGCGACCGGGAAATGGAACACTTTTCTACCCGTACTGTTATCGGCAAACGCCCTTCGCTGTTTACAGATAAACCAACCGTAAGCACAGTGATTGAGTTATTGACACCTCTTTTAGCTGAAGGAAAAGCTGGACAGATTTGTGCACAATTTGTAGAACAACCTTCTTATGAACAAATACACCAATTATTTACGGATACTCAGGAATTACAAACAATTTCCATGACCTTTACAGAGGATGAGACGATTAGGGAAGCTCTGGATCGAATCAGTCAACAGGCTCTCAGTGTTGTTTCAGAAGGTTGCGCACTTCTTTGCCTGGATGATGAATTGGCTCATAAAGAAGGACATTTATGGCTCGATCCTGCACTTGTTGTGGCAGCAGTCGATAAAGTTTTAGTAGAAGCCGAAAAACGCAGAGAGTGCTCCATATTAATACGGTCTGCAGCGATTCGTAACCTGCATGATATTGTGATTATTTACGGTTTGGGAGCCAACTTAATTAACCCATATTATATGTTCCGTACCGTTTCTGATGAGCAGTCTAGACCAGTTATCAACCTATATCACTCTTTATCTAAAGGATTAGAAAAAGTAATCTCTACCCTTGGCATTCATGAACTTCGTGGATATGGACGTTTATTCTCCTCTATCGGATTGCATGAAGAAATTGCAGAAACACTCAAAATTGTCAACTTTTTTGGGTCCGACCAGTTAATCTATCAATTCAATCAATTAAAGGAAGATGCAAAACAGCGTGCATATGACTATTCCAATGATAAAGAACGTGTCGGCAAGACCTTCCATCTGTTTCCCCGAATCTGGAAAGCAATTGGTGAGGTGGCTTCAACAGGAGATTACCAGGCCTACGGTGAAAAGATTTCCGAACAAGAAGAACAAAATCCAACAACTATCCGTCATTTAACAGATTTCAAGGAAGCCGATCATACAGTCGATCCGGGAACTGTGGATATCGGAGTTGGCGATCACAGTCTGCCATTCGTGATTGCCTCGATGTCTTTCGGCTCACAAAACGAAACAGCTTTTCGCGCATATGCTGAGGGTGCTGATCGCCTTAATATGATTAGTATGAATGGTGAAGGCGGAGAAATTAAAGATATGCTTGGCAAATACCCTCGCACGCGCGGTCAGCAAATCGCCTCAGGTCGTTTTGGTGTAAATGCGGAATTACTGAATTCCTCCAATTTACTTGAAATCAAAATCGGCCAGGGAGCTAAACCTGGTGAAGGCGGTCACTTGCCGGGTTCTAAAGTAACGTCAAAAATTGCTGAAGCACGTAATGCAACGATTGGATCAGATTTGATTTCCCCATCAAACAATCATGATATCTATTCAATTGAAGATTTAGCCCAAATGATCCATGAGTTAAAAACAGCCAATGACCAAGCAAAAGTAGCTGTTAAAGTACCTGTCGTTCCAAACATAGGTACAATTGCAGTAGGAATTGCAAAAGCTGGGGCCGATATCATCACGCTTAGCGGATTTGACGGCGGTACTGGAGCCGCTCGCATCCATGCTCTGCAAAACGTTGGTTTGCCAGTTGAAATTGGTGTTAAAGCGGCACATAATGCCTTGCTGGAGGCCGGTCTCAGACAAAATGTCGAGCTTTGGGCTGATGGTGGCCTTAAAAGTGCAAAAGATGTGCTCAAGGTTATGCTTCTAGGAGCAAACCGTGTAGGTTTTGGAACGTTATCGATGATAGCAATCGGATGTACGACATGCCGGGGCTGTCACCTTGACACATGCCATGTAGGAATTGCGACTCAAATTGATTCTGAGGCTGAAGCGAAGGAACATGGCTTACGAAGATTTGTTCCAAGACAATTGGATTTAGCGGTACAGGGAATCATAAATCTATTCACAGCCTTTGGCAATGAATTAAAAACACTTGCTGCTGGACTTGGAATCACTAATCTCCAGGAAGCAGTTGGTCGGTCTGATTTATTAGTTCAAATAAAAGGAAAAGAAATGTTGGATTTAACCTACTTACTTAAACCAATTGAACTTGGCCAGGTAACACATCTGGAAGCTGCTGCTTCAAATGATGAATTAATCATCCAAATGGCTGCTGTTGGAGCTGAATATCTCGATGCCAGCGTAAATGAATTACTACAATCCAGACAATATAATAATATCAATTCCATTCAGCGTGTTCTTGGAAGCCGCGTCTCCTGCCACCGAGTAAGAGGCAGATTGGACGGTTCCTACACAAAAATGGAACCTATTAATCTAACTTATGAAGGTTCTATACCAGGAAACGGTCTGGGAGCTTACAATACAGAAGGAATCACGATTACTGTCGAAGGCGGCTCCCAGGATGGTACAGGTAAAACCTCATTTGGAGGAACAATTGCGATTCTTAAAGGATTGGGTAAGGATGGAAAATACTATAATGGTTCTGTTGGTAAAGGCTTTGGATACGGAGCCCAAAAAGGTTTATTGATTGCCCAGGGTGATGCTGATGCACGTGCAGGCATCCGCCTGTCCGGTGCTGACATGATTATCGGCGGTTCTTTAAAACAGGATATACCTGAGCAAGAACACGGGAACATTGGTGTATATTCAAACATTAAAGGCTTTGCCTTTGAATATATGACAAATGGTCGTGGACTTGTCCTTGGAGATCCAGGTCCTTGGATTTGTGCAGGAATGACAGGTGGCGTTATTTATCAGCGTTACTTACCTGAACGTGGCTTAAACAAAGACGCGATCCAACGCAGAATTGCAAAAGGAGCCCTCGTCTCTGTTGAAAAATTAAATGAAACAGGTATAAATAATATAACTGAACTACTCACGAGCTATACAGCCATTCTGAAAGAAAATGGCCAAAACACGGAGGCAGAAGAACTGGCCCAATTGCTCAACAACCCAAGCCAGCACTTCCTCCAAATCGTCCCAGTCAAAACCCAAGCCGACCCATCAGTATCTACTGAATAAAAAGCTGAAACGACTGTAACAAGGATCAAAGATTAAATGCACCACGTCCTGTGGTAACGTCTTTGTGACCAACATCCTGTTGGCCTCTGACAAGCATAAGGAAGAGGCGCGTAGGGAGTGCTTCTCTCCCACAGTGGCTATCCCTTATGACTCGAGGGACTAGGAGTTGAAGCTAGATTGAATAAAAAGCTGAAACGGCTTGCCCAGAAGCGAGGAGCATAAGACAGGAACTCGTAGGGAGGTGTTCTCCCCTCCCGAAGAGGTCATGCTTATGTCCTGAGCTTCTAGCCGTTGAAGCTAGATTAAATAAAAAGTTGAAGGGCCTTGGTCAGGCGCGAGGAGCATAAGACAAAGGCACGTAGGGGACGTTTCTCCCCCGCAGTGGCTTTGCTTATGTCCCGAGCTCCTAGGCCCTGAAGCTGGATTAAATAAAAAGCTGAAGGGCCTTGACCAGACGCGACAAGCATAAGAGGAGGTGCGCAGGGAGAGCGATCTTTCTCTCCCGCAGCAGCTACACTTATGTCTCGAGCGTCTAGGCCCTGAAGCTAGATTGAATAAAAAGCTGAAACGACTGTAACGAGGATCAAAGACTAAATGCGCCACGTCCTGTGGCAACGTCTTTGTGACCAACATCCTGTTGGCCTCCGACAAGCATAAGGGAGAGGCACGCAGGGAGTGCATCCTCCCTAGTGGCTACCCTTCAACCAAGTAAAGAGTCCGTTCCACTACACGGTGGGCGGTCTCTTTTCATTTTTACACTTTCTTGGAAGTGTCCTAATTTATTTACTTCTAATGGGTAGTCGTGATAAGGGAAGAAAAGGGAAACCATGGGTCAGATGCATGCCTTTCCGAATAAAGGGAAAAGTAGACCAAAGTAGTATTTTACCTTTATATCTTGAACATCTAGGCAAAACCCTGTATAGTACAGTCATGCTTTAGATATAAGTAAAAAATGACCGTAAACAACTATGAATAAAGGAAGAGGTAGTTTTTATGAAGGTTGGTGCCCGAGTCTTTAAAACGGGGATAGCCATTGTGATTGCCATTTATGTGGCGACAGCATTTAATGTACCAGCCCCCGTATTAGCCGGTATTTCAGCCGTATTTGCTGTTCAGCCTACCATTTATCGTTCGTACCGAACTTTAATCGATCAAATCCAAGCAAATATAATTGGATTTCTAATTGCGATTTCATTTGTATTATTATTTGGGAATGAGCCTTTATTAATAGGTTTGGCTGCCATTATAACAATTGTTATCAACTTACAACTTAAAAATGAAAACCAACTGACTATTTCACTTGTAACATTAATCTTAATTATGGAGCAACAGGACGGCAATTTTACTGAATTCGCATTTTGGAGAGTCGCTGCCATTTTAATTGGGATACTTTCCGCATTTACCGTAAACCTTGTCTTCATTCCTCCAAAGTATGAAACAAAGTTGTACAAACGGATCAGCACTACGACAGATGATATCTTACAATGGATAAGAATTGGGTCTCGAAGTTCAACCGAACATTATCGAATGAAAAAAGATATTAAACGCATTAAAGAGAATGTAGCCAAAGCTGATACTTTGTACTCCCTGTATAAAGAAGAACGTGAATCTTTCTGGAAAAATACAGTTGCTAAATCTAGGAAACTCGTCATCTACCGGTATATGATTGCAACAAACAAACGTGCACTTGATATATTGAAAAGATTGCATCGTTTTGAAAATGAATTCCATCAAATGCCGGAAGATTTTCAAATACAGGTCCATCATCAATTAGATTTGTTGTTGAGAAAACATGAACATATTCATCTCACACTTTTAGAAAAAGTAAAACCCGGACAAATGCTTGAAGAAGCTGCTGACAGATATAATAAACAATTGCTGATTGATATTGTGAAGGGATTCCGATTAAATACAGACGAAGAATCACCCGTATACTATCATATGGTTACACTCATCTCTTCTATACTTGAATATGGTGATTATTTGGAACACCTCGAAATGCTTGTAAACAGCTTTCACTGTTATCATAAATCAGAGAATAAATCGGTTCAGCTCACTGATGATGATCGATTATAATTAGTCATTAAAGGACATCCTAATGCCAGTAAAAAAGGCATTTAGGGTGTCCTTTTGTAAATCTCAGCTTGTCTTATTCATCATCATTCACCCATACTTTCCTGAGTACTCCCTCATCCCTATGAAATTTACTCAAAAAGGTACGACCTGGACGCCGCTTCCTATAAATCTCCTATTCTTCTATAATAGATCCATCCGTTTTTGTACTCCACATAACTGCGCTTTATCTGCAATTTAAAAGGAGGTTTTCCTCATATGTTGAAGAAAACCTCCTTTGAAAATCTATATCCTGATCCTTTTTATATGACTTTCCAGTGATGATTAAGTGCCACATCCTCTGTATTCAGTTAAGCAGCTACGCATCAAGCTGTTGAACCTGAAACAGATTATAATAAGCCCCTTCTTTAGCTATCAATTCCTGATGTGTTCCTATTTCGACGATTCGGCCATGTTCAATCATGACGATGCGATCTGCGTGTGTAATGGTCGATAATCTGTGCGCAACGATAAAAGTAGTCCGATCACGAGAGAGTTTTTCAAGTGCCTCCTGAATCAGGTGTTCACTTTCCAAATCAAGTGCAGAAGTCGCCTCATCTAAAACAATTATAGAAGGATTTTTTAGAAATACACGCGCAATCGATATACGCTGCTTTTGTCCTCCAGATAACTTGACGCCCCTCTCGCCTACCTTGGTTTCGTATCCACTCGGTAAATTGCAAATAAAATCATGAGCATTTGCCGCCTTTGCAGCCTCATATACTTCTAATTCTGTCGCTTCAGGCTTTCCAAGTAATATATTTTCACGAATCGATTCACTAAACAATATACTGTCCTGCATCACCATTCCAATGTTATCCCGCAGTGAACGAACCTGGACATCTCGAATATCCACTCCATCCAATAAAATTCGTCCGTCCGTCACATCATAAAATCTTGGAATCAAACTAACCAGAGATGATTTCCCTCCTCCGCTCATACCGACAAGTGCTATCGTTTCTCCTCGTCTCACTTCGAGATTAATATCAGTCAGTGCCATGTTTTCATCCTCACCATAGGAGAACGATACATGATCGAATGTAATAGTCCCCTGAACATCTTTACATGGACGTGCTTCTGGTTTGTCTTCAATATCATATGGAACATCCAAAAATTCAAACACACGGTCCATGGAGGCAAGTGACTGGGTCAGTGTAGTGGATGAGTTCATCAATCTTCGCAAAGGTCCATACAATAAGTCAATATAGCCGACAAAAGCAACCATTGTACCTAATGTCATATTCCCATTGATGACTTGATATCCTGCAAAAAGAATAACAATTAAAGGAGCAATATCCGTAATCGTATTAACAGCTGCAAATGATTTGGCGTTCCAGTTAGTATGTGTTAATGCTTTTTTTAGAAAATTCCCATTCACTTTATTAAATTGCTTTTGCTCATGGTCTTCAATCACAAAACTCTTAATAACCGCCATTCCTTGCACACGCTCATGGAGATATCCCTGTACCTGAGCAAGCGCCTGCGATCGATCTCGTGTCAATTCTCTCAGTTTTCCAAAGAAATATTTAATCGAAAATGCATAGAGCGGCAATAGAAGCAATGACACAAGGGTCAATTTAACATCAAATGTAAGCATAATCCCAATGGCAATTAAAATTGTTACTAAATCAAGCCAAACATTCATCAGGCCAGTAATAACAAAATTCTTTGTTTCTTCAACGTCATTAATTACTCTGGAGATAATTTCCCCCGCTTTCGCATTGGAGTAATACTTAAAGCTTAATTTTTGTATATGACTGAACATTTTATCGCGGATATCAAATAAGATTTTACTTGATGTCCATTGGGCAAAATATTGGCGATAATATTCTACCGGAGGTCGTACTACCAAAAAAATGAAAAACATGAGTGCCATTATCATATAGAGCTTCCTCAACTGCTCTTCTTTTTGCAGAGCATTGGCACCAATAATATCATCAATTACATAGGCCAATAAGGCGGGTGTCAGCAATGGAATCGCAAATTTTACAATACCAATTAAAATCGTACCGATGATTTGCCACTTATAAGGCCGCACAAACAACATATATCTCTTTATACTATTCATCGAGTAGTCTCTCCCATCAAGCATAAAAACCTGTCCCTAAATAAGACAGGCCTCTTTTTCATTTTTTAATTGTTAAATAACGTTTATACCAATTATGAACGAACTCCTGAGAAAACGGTCCCTTTTTCGCTCGAATCATACTGATCAGCTTTTCCACATTTCTCCTGAGAATATGGTCAATGACATTAGGATAGCCCATTTGCAATTTATGATCCTCGTATTCATCTTCGTCCAAAAGATTATAAGTCATATCAGGGTATACCTTAATATCAAGATCGTAATCGATATATTTAACCGCTTCCCCATCGAACACAAATGGAGAACTTAAATTACAGTAATAGTAAATTCCATCCTCACGCAGCATGCCGATGATATTAAACCAGTACTGTGAGTGAAAGTAGGTAATAGCCGGCTCTCTTGTCAGCCATGTCCTACCATCAGATTCGGTAACAAGAGTTCGGTCATTGCAACCAATTACGATAAATTGGGTACCCTTTAAAATGGTTGTCTCTTGCCAAACCCTGTGTATGTGCCCATTATGTTTGTAACTGTGTATTTGAATTTCTTCTCCTTCTTTCGGTACTCGCACGTTGTATTACCTACTTTCTCTCCCTATAGGGCAGGGACTTATATACCGTCTCTGTGTTCGTAATGACAATATATTAACCGTTAAATTAAGATGCCTTTTTCCGTATTCTTCTATTATTATAACGATTCAACTGCAATTTTAAAACAAAGAGCCATCATGAAAAGAGAGATAAGCCGTAAATAGTTGAACATATGGTACCTAATCCGCTATTTTGGTCATTTTTTTATATGAAATAATAATCTTATAACCGGGAATAGTCGTTTACAAACATGAGTTTTTGATTGAAGAGATATAAGGAGGAATAAAAATAAAAGAACACCCTTGCAGATGCCCTAAATGTTTTCTATATTTCATGTCTATTTATAGTTCCGAGACCGACTTAGACTGGTAGCTTTCAATCACTTTTTCCGTTAATTGCATAAAAATGGTTTGAATTGAATCTAATTCTCTTTTCATTTCGCTTATATCATCTTGGACAGAAAGTAAATCAGCGTTGTTCTTTCGAATCCTCAGTTCCTCCTCTAAGTCCATATAACGGTCAAGTTCCATTTGCATATGTAATAGCTTATCCATAATTTCCATCTGTTCATTAACCAACTCTTCAAAACTCTTCATACCCTACACCACCCAAAATAAGTATAAGAATACATTTCTATAATAAGCCCCAAATACCTTTGACTTATTCTGTAGCCTTCTAAGAAGTTTTGTCGAGCAGGTTAAAAAGCACTTGCCTACTAATGGCAAGTGCTTTTCCCCTTTTGGGTTTTTACATTATTGTTGTCCGTAGTTACCGGAGTTTTTAGCTTTGTTTTGCTCCGCTTTAGCGTTTGCTTGTTTCACGGATTGTACATCAGTTTCACTAGCAAATTCAGAACCAAATTGACCTTGGCTTTGACCTGCAGATTGAGCGTTTTGTTGTCTCACTTTGTTTGCATTTGTTTTTGAACTGTTGTTAGCCATTAATATCACCTCCACACCTATTAATGTATCCAACAGTGGTTTTCATATACAAAAGAGTTTTACCATTTTTTTCTTGGAGTGCCTTTCTCAATTGCACGGCAACCTATATAGATATTTGACCTAAGAAATGAGGCGAAATGAAATGTTTATAGGCAGAGATATGTCAGAGTTATCCATGATCCCTAAGCGGGAATGGAAGGATGATGAACTGGAATATTACCATCATTCATTCCAGCAAATTATGCCCTATTTAAACGTAGAAGGACATACGATACAAAAAGAAATTATTGAAGAAATTGAAAAAAGGGGAGGTCTGAAGAGACAAGAGGCTACCTGGACACAGGGAACGCGAATTTCCTATGATTAAAAATTAACCCGGCACTGTGCTTAATCTCAAAAGATATTTTGAGATTAATTCACACAAGTGTCCGGGTTATTTTTCAATTTATCCATTGAAGACATATGTTTCATAAATTTTTTGGTGAGATACAGGTAAAGCATACCGTTGTAAATCCTCATCCTTTATATACGCCACTTTATGTGTGTCGCTTTTAAAATTCTCTAGATTGTTTACAGTGGCTGTATATATATCAATTTCCCAAACAAGATGTGAAAACACATGATTGATATGGCCTATTGGAGTTAAATGTTCTAATTCAACCAGATTTTGTTTCGCAACCATTTCTTTCAGCTCTTTTATATCCCCCGTTGATTCATAGCTGGGGAATTCCCATAACCCTGCTAAAAGACCCGATTCAGGGCGTTTTCTAATTAAAATTCTCCCAGTTCCGTCGGTTATAACAAGTGCAGATAAATGGATGACTTTTGTTTTTTTCGCTTTCGTTTTCACTGGAAGCTCCTGTTGAATTCCTTTATCAAATGCCTGGCAATGCTCTCTAACCGGACATAACAAACAGGCAGGCTTACCAGGAACACAAATAAGCGCACCCAGTTCCATCAGTGCCTGGTTAAATTCCGATGTATGCTCCGGGTCGATTAATTCACGAACGGCAGTTTCAAATATTTTACGGGTGGCAGGCTTTGCGATATCATCATATATTTCTAATACCCTGGAAATCACTCTCATGACATTTCCATCCACTGCAGGTTCCGGAACACCATAAGCTATACTTAAAATGGCACCCGCTGTATATGGGCCGACACCTTTAAGTTTTTTTATCTCTTCAGGTGTGTTTGGTACGATTCCACCATAATTCTCCTTTACCTCTTTAACGGCACTGTGCAAATTACGAACCCGGGAATAGTAGCCAAGGCCTTCCCATGCTTTAAGGTACCTTTCTTCATCAGCCTCCGCAAAATCTTCCAGTGTCGGAAACCATTCCATAAAGCGTTCGAAATAAGGGATGACGGTATCCACACGAGTTTGCTGGAGCATGATTTCTGAAACCCAGATACGATATGGATCTTTATTTAATCTCCATGGGAGCTGTCTTTGTTCCTCAATAAACCAATCTATAAGATCTTTCCTGAATTTTTCTATATTACAACTAACAAGTGTCTTCACGTTTCCTCCTGTTTATGTTAAAAATTAATGGAATAGGGAATAAATTAAGTAATTACTAAAGGGGTATTACAGATTCCCTTCATTTTAAAACAACATGATTGGTATGAAAAGTAATTAATATTTGGATAAAAACCTTTAGTTATCTCTTTAAAGTCAGTCGAAAAAGGAGGATGCAATATGGATACCGGTACACATCTGGTAATGGGTATAGCACTTGGCGGATTAGCCACATTGGATCCACAAGTTGCCCTCCATACTTCAACAGCAACTGCTGTAATGATTGGTACGATCCTTGGCTCCCAGGCACCTGATATTGATACAGTCCTTAAAATGAGAAATAATGCAGTATATATACGCAATCACCGCGGGAGAACACACTCCATCCCATTTGTGATTCTATGGCCTATTTTAATTACAGCACTTATTTCCATCTTTATTCCAGAGGCAAATACTTTGCATCTATGGATATGGACTTTTTTAGCGGTATTTCTTCATGTGTTTGTAGATATATTTAACGCTTACGGAACACAAGCCATCAGTCCTATCTCTTCCAGATGGGTCGCACTCGGGATTATTAATACATTTGATCCTTTCATATTCGGCATTCATATCGCTGGACTTATTTTATGGTCTTTCGGCTTTGATCCGGGTCCGACATTCGTAATAATTTATATTATTATTGTTGGCTATTATATAGCCCGTATTTTTGAATCCAGAAGCTTAAAAGCTCGTATACGCTTGCAGCTACCTAACTCACGACGCATCACACTCTCACCAACTATGCGTTATCATCGTTGGAAAATAGCTGTTACTACACCTGATAAGTATTATGTGGGGGTCGCTGAAAATCGTGAAATTCAATTTTACGATACTTTTGAACGGATGCCTTTGCCAGAAAGCCCTATATTAGATGCTGCATTAAAAGATGTTAACTTAGCGGCCTTTGTCTCTTTTTCACCCGTATACCGATGGGAAATGGATTATCAGGATCAGATGCATATCGTTCGATTCATAGATTTACGCTACCGCAGCAAAGGACGCTATCCGTTTGTAGCGATTGTCCATTTAGATGAGAATTTAAACATTATCAACTCATTTACCGGGTGGGTTTTTACGGAAGAAAAACTTCAAAAGAAATTAAATATGATCACTGGTTAATCAGGAATGCTTTTACATGAATGGGCGGAAACGATTTATGAATACTAATAAAGCACCCATTCCAAAATGAGAGGTGAGATCCTTTGAGAAACAAAGCAAAAGGCTTTCCTTATGAACATGATAATAAATTTAATGGTGAACCACGTGCTAAGTCTGAGTATGCTTCAAAAAGAGCAGATGGAAGTACCAATACTCATCCCCAGGAGCGAATGAATGCATCTGGAGAGCGAGATTCCGAATAAACACAAAAGAGCTTTCTGGAAATTTCAGAAAGCTCTTTTTACCTCTTTAATTTAATTTCAAAAGTAAAGAAATAGGCAGTCCTTCTTCTTCACTTTGGTGAAGACGATACCCCCAAGCAAACACACCTTTTAGATAATCAACCTTAAAGTATTCTCCCGGAGCTCCATCTATGCCGTATATTTCACCTATTGGAAAATCTGCAGAGTTTAACGTATAAGCCTTTGCCATAACAGCTCTCCTTTTATGTACGGCAAATTCATTAACCATCCCTAACTGTTCAGCTTTTCTTGCTTTCTCATTTAAATCTGCGATAGTTTGTCGAAGTTCATATTCTGTCATCTCACTGAATTTTTTCTCCTGCATACCCTTTCCCCTCTCAATCTAACTCAAAATCTCCGTTGTCAATTCTCTCTTTGCCCAAATTCAAGAAATGATTAATTAAATCCATATCAAAACCCTTTCGAAAAAGGGCCATTCTCATTTTTTGATTATAGGTCAGTTCTTCCTGCTGAGCATATTTTCTGTGGAATTTGGAGCCAATTTTTATAAGACTCTCCCACTCCGCATCCTTGTCGTCCACAGCGATTTTTTCAGTCGCCGATTTCGCAAGGTTCATCGAGAAGCCTTTCCGTACAATAAATTGAATCGATTTCTGCTTCGCTTCTTTATTTGAACCCTTACTTTTATTTAATGTCTTGCTGGCCCATTCTTCAGCATTTTTTCGCTGCAGGTCATCTGTATATTGACTTAAAGCAGTCTGTTGATCTTTTTCTGAGATCCCTTTATTAATCAATTCAGTCTGAATCACATTAGGACCTTTTTTACTGACATTTATTTGTGTTCGCACATAAGCTTTTGCATATTCTTCATCATTGACATATTTATAATCCCTCAGCTTATGCATCACTTCATCAATTACGGCCTGTTCCCATTCCTTCTCTGTTAAATAAGAAACAACCTCATATTCTGAACGTATCCTATAAGAAAGATAATTGATGGCAGACTGAAAAGCTTTTTGAATATGGTCACGATATTGAATTTCCATGATGGATAATTCATCGACTTCCATGCCCTTTGAAAGTTGCATGCGGACAAGCAAGTCATCGTCGACACTGAATCCATATTTTTCTGCCTGTCCTTCCTCTTTTAAATATATATTGAAACGATTTTTATTCTTTTTTTGTTGTTCGATTTTTGAGATAAGTGGCATTGCTTGCTCGCCTCCTCTTTTAATTAAAACATATATCCTTATCTTAGTCTTTTCATTGATTTTAGAAAATGGATTAAAACATTCATTTATGGAAATTATAGGGATGAAACTATTGTGAAAAGGAGCATGTACATGGATAAGAAGCAACGTGACCAAATGAAAAATCGCCTGACATCAACTCAGGAAGTCCGTTATCAAAAAAAATTCAAAGCAGCAGACCGTGCAGCAGGATATACCGGAGCTAAAGGTACTCGTCCATAAACCGCTTTTATTTACCAGATTAATCACTTGACCTTTGTTGCACTCTAAATAAGAAGATATTCTTCATTAGGAGGTAATCTAAAATGGGCAGATATAACCATAACTTACTTCACGGCAGGGATAGGATGGCAACTAGAAACATGGAGCCATCCTTAAAATCTGACGGACTAGATGTAGAATTCTCCGAGGCACTGGCTGACCATGATGATCTAGTTGCACAAGCTAGGTCCAACGCTGCTGATGCCCGTGCTAAAGCAAGGAAATAAAACGAATTCGCTTGGGACTTTGTAATCCCAAGCGAATTCAAAAAAACCATCCGATCCTAAGAATCGAATGGAACGAACCCATTAACCATTTACTTCAGCAGCTAAATTCGGAGCGATTAAATCTTCTGATTTATAAATTTTACCAATTTTTTCATTTCCATTATTAAATAATTCATTTGCTTTATCCATATTGACATCGCCAGTACCAGATAATTGAATTCCTTTTTCTTTATAAGAATCAGAAATGAACTTTATAGCTTCATCAAAGTCTTTACTATATTTATCTAAACTATCGGGAACCTCTACATCTTTTAATGCATCCACGACAGAATTTGCTGAAGCAGCCGCTTTTCGTTTATCTTCCTCTGTTAAAAGGGACGGATCCTCTGCTCCCTCATATGTATTTAAGTCTCTGTCACTTCCATTAATGGTATTAGCAATGGAAAGGTAAAAATCCAATAACTCACTTTTTACGTCCGATTTTTCACTGTTTGCTTCCTCTTTGGTTTCCTCTTTTGACGAACAACCCACGACTAAGACAAGCAATAAAGCCATAATGCTGCATAACCATAAACCCTTTTTCATACCTTTTACCCTCTTTTCTCTATATTCACACTATTCTAACTGTTGCAGTTAATATGATACAACTTTCAGAAGTATTCGTAAACACCATATTTTACAATACCTGTAATTGCTTATTATCTATGCTTTTATCAAGAAATATTGTACTATTAAATGCGTATAGACCCATTAATTAGACAATTAAGAGTCAGGAGCACAGATAAATGATATTATCCGTAAAAGATTTAAGCCATGGTTTTGGAGACAGAGCCATCTTTAATAAGGTTTCTTTCCGCCTACTTAAAGGCGAACACATCGGTCTCGTAGGAGCTAATGGTGAAGGAAAGTCTACATTTATGAACATTGTAACCGGACAGCTTGAACCTGATGAAGGAAAAGTGGAATGGTCAAAGAAAGTACGTACTGGATATCTTGATCAACATGCTGTTCTTGAAAAAGGCATGACGATCCGTGATGTATTGAAAACAGCATTTCAGTATTTGTATGATATGGAAAATGAAATGAATGAGATTTTTGCCAAGATGGGTGAGGCTTCTCCTGAAGAATTGGAAACCTTACTTGAAGAATCTGGTTTGCTTCAGGACGTCCTTACAAATAATGACTTTTATGTTATTGATGCAAAAGTCGAGGAGATTGCAAGAGGGTTGGGACTCGATGAAATTGGACTTGAACGCGATGTACAGGACTTAAGCGGCGGCCAGCGCACAAAAGTGCTGCTCGCAAAATTATTACTTGAAAAGCCTGATATATTACTTTTAGATGAGCCGACCAACTATCTTGATGAACAGCATATCGAGTGGCTCAAGCGTTATCTTCAAAATTATGAAAATGCCTTTATTTTAATTTCACATGATATTCCATTCTTAAACAGTGTAATCAATCTGGTTTATCATATGGAAAACCAGGAATTGACCCGTTATGTCGGCAATTATGATGATTTTATGAAAGTGTATGAGGTGAAAAAGCAACAGCTTGAAGCAGCCTATAAAAGACAGCAACAAGAGATTGCAGGCCTCAAGGATTTCGTCGCACGTAATAAAGCACGTGTATCGACTCGAAACATGGCCATGTCTCGTCAGAAAAAGCTTGAAAAAATGGATATCATTGAACTGGCGAAAGAAAAGCCGAAACCGGAATTCCGTTTCCGTGAAGCACGCACATCAGGAAAGCTCATATTTGAAACAAAAGACCTTGTAATCGGGTATAATGAGCCACTCTCCAGACCATTAAATTTACGAATGGAGCGTGGACAAAAGATTGCTTTTGTCGGTGCCAATGGAATTGGAAAAACAACATTGCTCAGAAGTATTCTTGGTGAAATTAAGCCGATTTCCGGCCAGGTTGAACTTGGCGAACACTTGTATATGGGCTATTTTGAACAAGAGGTCAAACAAACCTCTAATAATACCTGTATTGAAGAAATCTGGCAGGAGTTCCCTTCCTATAATCAGGCAGAAATCCGTGCTGCTTTAGCAAAATGCGGACTAACCACCAAGCATATCGAGAGTAAAGTTGAAGTACTCAGCGGTGGAGAAAAAGCAAAAGTTCGTCTGTGCAAACTGATTAATCGTGAACACAACTTACTTGTTCTAGATGAACCGACCAACCATCTTGATGTAGATGCAAAAGAAGAATTAAAGCGCGCTTTAAAAGCCTTCAAAGGAAGCATTCTGTTAATCAGCCATGAACCTGATTTCTATCAGGACATAGCCACTGATGTTTGGAATTGCGAATCCTGGACGACTAAAGTATTTTAATTTCATCCTACTAACAACTCACAGCCCGTTAACCTCGGATTCTCATCAAATCCTTGTTAACGGGTTTTTATTTTGCCTTGAAGTCTTTACCCTGCCATAGAAAGACAGGTATAAAATAGGTAAAAGATACTCCCAATGTAGTATTTCTGCAGAGGAATCAGAGGATCATTTAATAAATAAATACACCAGGAGCAATCATTAAAAAGTTATTGTTTTAATTGATTGCCATGAAAAACCTCCAGGAGAAATTCTCGATCCGGAACCTGCAATTTTTCATAAGACGCTAAAAACTCAATATTATCATAAGCAACCTCTTCTAATTGAATATCTATCCTCCCCTCCTTTATATCTATAATTGAATAGCGAGCGCTTGGTTTTGAGTTGCACCCTAATGAACCTGGATTCAAAAAGATAGTATGGTCACTTTCGAAAAAATGTCGTGGATGATGATGGCCAAAACAGATTAAATATTCTTCCTTCTCTTGAAATAAAAGGCTGATTTGATGGAGGTCCGGCTCAACAATCCGACTAAAAGGGTCTTGGCTGATAGGATCATTTAATTTCGTTGGCTCAATATGATAATGGGTAAAAAATATCGACTTTCCTTCGACTGTTAGATTGATTGTCCGGGGCAGTTGCTCTAATTTGGAGATGAAATCCTTGTCCATTTTATTCGCTATCCATTGATGATGTTCCTTGGCGTCGGCATGACTTAACGGGTATTCTTCTCCTTTAAGAAGGGCTAAAACCGCTTCATCATGATTTCCCGTAATCATGGATACATCATTCCTGATAAACAACATTTCTAAAACTTCATTTGTATCCGGACCAATTGCAATCATATCTCCTAAACAATAAATATGGTCAATGGCCCGTCTCTTATCGAGTTCATTAAGAACTGCTTTTAAAGCAGGTGAATTCCCATGAATATCAGCTATCACTCCAATTTTCACATCAGATATCCCCTTTTCTTTTTTACGCAATATTATAACCTATTTGCAATTGAACGCATTTAATAAAAAAACCAAGCATCCCCATTAAAGGAGTGAAGCTTGGCTTTCCTCTTGTTTTTATGGTTTTAAAACAACCTTCGTACAATCATCTTCATGTTCATTAAAAAGGGAATACCCTTTGGCTGCGTCTAACAGTGGTATTTTATGTGTAACAATTTCTGTAGGATCAAGTTTTCCTTCTTCAATCATTTTGTATAATCGAGGCATGTAGTGCACAACAGGAGCTTGTCCCATCTTCATCGTAATATTACGGGAGAAAAATTTCTCCAACGGGAACATATTATAAACGGATCCATAAACACCGGTAAGTTGCAACGTACCAAATTTCCTTATCGCCTTTGTTGCAATTTGGATAGCACTTAACGTCCCACCCTGCAATTTTAACTTTTGCTCTACTTTTTCAATTGTTGATTTTTTCCCGTCCATACCAACACAATCAATGACGACATCTGCGCCGCCCTGTGTAATTTCTTTTATATAGCTTCCTGTATCCTGATAATTATTGAGATTAACCGTTTCAACTTTATTCATTTTCTCGGCTTGTTTTAAGCGATAATCCAAATGATCAACGGCTATAACCCGTTTAGCACCTGCCATGAATGCAAATTTCTGTGTCATTAATCCGATTGGTCCACAACCAAGCACTACGACTGTATCATCAGGTTTTACTCCAGCATGCTCTACACTCCAAAGGGCTGTAGGCAGCACATCAGACATAAATAACAAAGACTCATCCTCTAATTCACAGGATTCTGGTATTACAAATGGCATATAGTTTGCAAACGGAACTTTTAAATATTCTGCCTGGCCTCCGGGATGATTCCCATATCGCTCTGTATATCCAAAATAACCGCCAGTATCTTGGTGTGGATTGGACTCAGTATGGTCGCATTGGCTTTCCATTTCATGCTGGCAATAATAACATTGACCGCAGGATACATTGAAAGGAATAACTACCCGGTCGCCTTTTTTTACTTTGGTGACCTCAGGACCGACTTCTTCTACGATTCCCATCGGTTCATGCCCGATAATATATCCTTCCCTTACCGGCATATTCCCTTGGTAAATATGAAGATCCGATCCACAAATGGCCGTGGAGGTGATTTTGACGATTATATCATCGTTTTTTTCAAGCTTTGGATCTTCTACTTCTTTTACTTCAATTTTTTTGGATCCTTGATACGTTACAGCTTTCATGTTCCATCCTCCCATTTAGTAAATTATTGTTAGTTTCCTTATTCCCAAATGGGAGGTCGCTTATGCAGAAAATATTAAATTATTTGCCCCATTGCTCCTTATTTATTCTTCATATAAAAGTAAAAGAACAAAACTGCGTGCTTTTGCTCGTCCTTAGCTGCACGTGTAAACAATTCTCTAGCCGCTTTATTAATAGTTCCTTCTGCTACTGAAAGGTAGAAATCCACAGTATATTTTTCATCTCTTAATGCTGTTTCAAGACCTCGTAGATAATCATCCTCGCAAGGTTCTATCTGCTTTGGCTTCGGATCAATCCCTGATATGCCAGTATAGAGAACTACCAGCTCTTTTAAATGGTTAATCTCATCATTTCTGATTTTCATTATTTGCTCTTGCTCTTCATCTGTTGGTGCTAGCTTAGCTAATTTTTCATAACACTTAATAGCACTGTACTCCCCGTTTATAGCCAATTGGGTCTGTTTTACTAAATTATTTATTGGTTTGGGTCTCGGTTTCATATTCCTCACACCTTCTTTTTATATAATCTATTTTATGCAAACCGCCACTTATTTTCCTTCTAGTCAGGAAATTATTACCATTATATTTTCAGGTTTTTGTTATTTAAATCCGGGTATATAAGAGAGGTAACGGATAAAATATACTCGTGGTTATCTACGGGACGTAGTTCCAATATAAGAAACATACATTTGACAAATAAATTCTTTGAGTATACAATAAGAAGATATAATTTTAAAGTAGTGACTTGCACATAGATATGTAAATAGATATGGCATTCTACAATTTATGTTTTTAGGAACACTTATTCACGCTGGATCGGCTTCGGAGCCGTAAGGATATAAGAGAGGTAGGGCTTATATCGTTTAAGTAAAAACGTCCAAGTGGAATAGATAACCGCGGCAATTTACATCATACACATAAATAGACACCAATAAATGACAGGTTGTTACTTCATTTCAAAATTATCTAATTAAATCGAAACGAATCAGGCTATTGCTTGGTTCGTTTTTTAATTATGAATAAATGAGGCTGGAATATATGGTTCAGCTAATAAAAAAAAACCGCACTATTTTCTAAAACTCTCAACCAGAGTTTGAATAGTTTGGTTTTATTGTTCTTCAGCTGTTATATACCTTCTAATTATTAGGCTTTAGAAGTGTATTTTTAATTCTGTCACAGCCTCGTTTTTCTTCAAAATAAGTGATTTAGTATACTTATCTTTTCTTATTAAGATCCTCATCGTTAACCGGATTGATCACGACTTTTACTTCGCGTTGTGCTTCCACTAATGAATCAACCGATTTGTCGTATCTGTCATGACCCGTGTATTTCTTTCTTGCTGCCGGATCAACTAAAATAAGAATTTTTCCTTTTTCCACTTCTGTAGCATATTCTGCTGCCGTTTCTTTAGGGATTCCCAAACCAACCAGTGCACCCGTCAAGCCACCTGCACCTGCACCAGCTGCAATGCCTCCCAATGTCGTGGCAATCGGCCCTGCTGCAACAATCGGCCCAATTCCTGGAATCGCTAATGCACCTACACCAGCAAGTAATCCTGTTAGTCCTCCCAAAATTCCGCCAGTAGTTGCACCCGCTGCCAATCCAGTATCTACATTTGTATCCGTTTTAGTTGTAATATGTTCAGCCTTTTTCTCATCCTTAACCACTACGGAAATATCTTCTTTTTTATAGCCCTGCTTTTGTAAATGTTCAACTGCTCGCACAGCATCCTGTCCGGTATCATAAACACCAATAACATCTTTATCCATTCTAATCATCCTTTCTCTAAAAAGTTAATATATGGTTTTAATACCCACCTGAGCTTTTATTAATCATATATTAGATTAAATCATATGTTACTTACCGTATAAATATGGGTAAGATATAGTTAAAGTAGGAATTTTTTTCAAAGGAGGTTTGGGCATGATAATCGTTTGGATTAGTATAGGAGTTATCGTTGGATCAATCGTATATCTTGGTATAAATGCTTTTCGAACCTTTAAGGAAGCTAAACCAACCATTAATGAGATACAGGCAACCGTTACACGAATACAACAACAAACGGATGGTATTAAATATGAAACAGATCTCTTATCAAAACAGCAGCAAACTATTATGAGCGATGTTGAATATAAAAAAAGCGCCATTACCTATCCGATCAACCAAGCAAAAGGGATTGTCCCTTCTGCAAAAAGATTATGGAAGAGTACGCCTGTAGCTAAATTAATCTCTAATAAATGATAAATGCATTACTTTACTCCGTGAAGGTTTATTTAGATTAGGAAACCATTAAAACGCATTTGAATTCACCTATGAATTCAAATGCGTTTTAATTATTTCATCAGAGTCATCAGAAGAACTAAAATACCGCAAAATATCTAAATAAAATCTTGAGTAATGCTTATCAGCTACGATAAATAATCTATATTCTTATGTTTGTATTTATAAATATATAATAAACGAGAATAGATAATGAGATATTTTTCCAAAATTATTCAATAACCATTTGTTAAGGAAGGCCTATTATATGATATTGGGTTTACACCAGGCTCAGATCACAATTCCAAAAGGCGCTAAAGAAGGAGGGAAACAATTTTATTGTGAAGTTCTCGGTCTTGTAGAAATAGAAAAACCTGATTCACTAAAGGGACGCGGAGGATTCTGGGTCACAGCAGGAGATAGAGATATACATATAGGTACAGAAGATGAGGTTGATCGATTAAAAACTAAAGCTCATTTAGCATATCAAGTAGATGATTTATCCTACTGGGAAAAGGTTTTGGAGAAACAACATATTCAGATGGTGAAAGGGGTACCCATACCAGGATTAGACCGTTTTGAATTTAGAGACCCCTTCGGAAACAGAGTGGAAATGATACAAGTTATTTAATACCACACCCTGTGTTTAAGGGAAAAATAAAGGCTCAGGAATTTTCCTAAGCTCTTTTTATCGTACTTTGTGTCTTCGATTCTTTATTTCTCTCATCGTATTTTATTTGAAAATTTCCAATAAATCTTTCAAGGAATAGATATGGTAATCAGCATCATCTAGTTCACCAGCACCCGCATATCCAAAATGGCAGGCCACTGCCGGTATACCATGCTCTTTTGCAGCATCAATATCAGACGACCGGTCTCCAATCATAAAAACATCAGATTTATTTAAATGCTGAAAGTGTGCCGTTAGAATATCCCCTTTCTTTCGGCCGCCTACCCCTTCAATACACAATGGTTTATGAAATAAATCGCTCATTTGCTGCGAGTTCAGTATTTCATTTAGATAAGCCGTTGAACAATTACTTGCTGTTGATAAAATATGCCCTCTTCTTTTCAGTTCAGTTAATACTTCTTTGGCAAAGGGAAGCAGTACATTCTCATTTTTCAATGTTTGCAGTAATTTTTCCTCAGAATCACTCTGAATCGAGATTGCCTCTTGCTCTGTTGCATCAGGAGCCAAAAGTTCCCAAAACTCCTTACGCGGCAACCCAAATGCCGATTGTATCTTTTTTGGCTCAGGCACTTTCAAATGCGGATATTTCTTGATTTTAGCTTGAATTATAGGTATACTCAATCTCGTTGTCTCCACCAACGTACCATCTAGATCGAATAATAATATAGACAAAATAATCCCTCCGAACTTTTATTGAAATAATAGGAAGAAATATATGGAGTTATCCTAAAAATTGTTATATAATTCCTTTAACCTCTCAATTTATTCCATCGGCCAATTACTAAGTTTATTTTTATTCAAAAAAGGGAATAGTAATATATCCTCTTGACTGACAAACCGTCCATTAAAGAAAAACTTCTCTTCACTTATACTCTAAAACCTTGGAAAAACACCAATATTTTAGATCCACCAAAAGATGCACTTAGATGCGTCTATTAAACATTTTAAAAGAATAAAAGGAGTAGAATTATATGGTAAATGTTACAGTCTTAATAGATTTCATGGGAAAATGCTATCAAACAAATGTCCTTGCACCGCGAGATACTGATGAATCAGAAATTAAACAGGTAGCCTATGAGCAAGTCCGTAAGCAATGGACACCAGTAGCTAAATAAGTGTTTCTTTTTATAATTTTAAGCTATCGATTCTAATCGGTAGCTTTATTTATTTTCAATTGATCTTCTTATATTACACTTTTATTTCTCCCCTATTTTGTAAGATTCAAACACCTCAGGAGTACTTTCAACCTATTATCAAATTGTTATCTAAAAAAGTAAAATCCCCCTGATATCATCTTTACCCTTTCTCAAAATTCCCAAATAAAACCTTGTTAAATATAAGGGTTATCATTTGAATTTTGGATATTTTAAATCTTATCATAATAGTATAAATACTTTATCAATATAATAAAAATCATTCAAGAAAGGAGACTATCATGAAGAAAAAATGGACTTTATTCACTATGTCTTTGGCAACTTTATTGGCACTGGCAGGTTGTGACTCTTTAATGGTATTGAACCCCAAAGGGCCACAATCAAAGATTCTTTCCGACACAATTATTTTTTCAATGATTGTGATGGCTATTATCTTAGTGGTTGTTTATACCCTTTTCATTTATATGATTGTGAAATATCGAGCATCTAAACAACCTATTGATTATGTCCCGCCATACGAAAAAGGAAATATATGGTTGGAAGTTATTTGGACTGCCATTCCTATCCTTATTGTAATAGTCCTATCAGTAGTTACTGTCATAACCACCTTCCAAGTGGAAAGTACACCAGCTGGATATGAAGACGAAGAACCTTTGGTGATTTATGCATCTTCTTCCAACTGGAAATGGCATTTCAGCTATCCAGAAGAAGGAATTGAAACGGTCAATTATGTAAACATTCCAACCAATCGTGAAATTGAATTTCGTCTATATTCCTTTGGACCAATCACTAGCTTTTGGGTTCCACAGCTATCAGGTCAAAAATACGCAATGAGTGATATGGTTACGACCTTAAGAATCGCAGCAGACGAACCAGGTTCTTATTTTGGGCGAAATGCAAACTTTAGTGGTGAAGGCTTTGCACAGATGGAATTCGAAGTATTAGCCCAGTCACCAGAAGAATTTGATGAGTGGACAAAAGAGGTTCAGGAAACAGCTGATCCTTTAACTGAGAAGGAATTTAACAAGCTGCTTGATATGGAAGTAATGGGCAGAGCTACTTACACTTCCACACACCTTGATTTCAGTCCGGCTCCTGTATGGCCATTCCATGAAAACAATGATGATGCAATAGATGGCACAGATACAGAAACGGATGAACACAATCATGAATAAATCAGGAAAGGAGATTTGACCATGAAATGGGATGAATTTTTTGTAACTGGCGATCCACTCATATATGGAGCAATGGTCAGTATAGTAGTAGTCATGCTGGCAATCATCATCTTTCTAACCTATACCAAAAGATATGGTTGGCTGTGGAGTGAATGGTTAACAACGGTAGATCATAAACGCATTGGTATCATGTATATACTTTCTGCGTTCCTTATGTTATTTCGCGGTGGTGTTGATGCTTTAATGATGCGTTTACAGCAAGCGACACCAAATATGGAGTTTCTTCATTCACAACACTACAATGAGGTATTTTCTACTCATGGAGTCATTATGATTCTTTTTATGGCTATGCCATTTGTACTGGGAATGATGAATATTATAGTTCCTTTACAAATTGGAGCCCGTGACGTTGCTTTTCCGGCGCTGAACGCCTTAAGCTTTTGGTTATTCTTTGTAGGAGCTATGCTTTATAATTTATCGTTTATCATTGGTGGATCTCCAGATGCAGGCTGGAGCGCCTACTTCCCTTTGGCAAGCAATGAATTCAGTCCAACTGTTGGACACAATTATTATTCAATCGCCATCCAGTTATCCGGTCTCGGTACACTGATGACGGGGATTAACTTTATCGTAACTATTATTAAAATGAGAGCACCAGGTATGTCCATGTGGAAAATGCCGGCATTTACTTGGTCAGCTTTGATTACATGTATTATTATTTTGTTCGCTTTCCCTACCTTCACCGTGTCACTCGCCCAAATGATGTTTGACCGATTATTTGGGACACAATTTTTCTCTACCACAAACGGTGGTATGGACATGCTTTGGGCAAACAACTTTTGGTTCTGGGGACATCCTGAGGTATACATCGTTATCTTGCCTGCTTTCGGTATTTTCAGTGATGTCATCTCTACTTTCGCACGTAAAAACCTTTATGGATATAAATCAATGGTATTCAGTATGATTGCCATCTCGTTACTATCATTCCTTGTATGGACCCATCACTTCTATACAATGGGACACAACGCAACAGTAAATAGTGTATTCGCAATTGCTACAATGGCTATTTCTGTACCAACAGGTATTAAAATTTTCAACTGGCTGTTTACTCTGAGAAAAGGAAAAATTGTATTCCCTACAGCCATGCTATTCTCACTAGCCTTTATACCGATTTTTACAATCGGCGGTGTAACAGGGGTTATGCTGGCGATGTCCAGTGCAGATTATCAGTACCATAATACCATGTTCCTGGTGGCTCATTTCCATTATGTATTAATTCCAGGTACTGTATTTGGATTGATTGCAGGAACGTATTATTGGTTCCCAAAAGTTTTCGGCTTCCGTTTAAATGAAAAAATCGGAAAAATTAGTTTTTGGATGATTGCAATATTCTTTAATGTGACATTCCTTCCGCTATTCTATTTAGGCTTGGACGGTATGGCACGTCGGATGTATACCTACTCCGAAGCAACAGGCTACGGACCACTGAATTTAGTAGCAAGTATTGGAGCGGTAGGTTTAGCAATCGGCTTTGCACTGGTTATCTATAATATTATCTATAGTGCATTCAAGAGTCCGCGTGACAGACAGGCAGACCCATGGGATGCACGTACATTAGAATGGTCTATTCCTAGTCCGGCACCTTTTTATAATTTCGCTGTTATGCCAAACGTTAAACACGTGGATCCTTTATGGTATTCCAAAACCCATAATGAACCGCTTTATGAAGATGAAATACAACCTATCCATATGCCAAGCAATACAGGAAAACCAGTCATTATGAGCATTTTCTTCTTCCTCTCTGGTTTTTGCTTAGTATTTAGCTGGTGGATTCCAGCTATTATATTTGGGATTGGTGTATTCGTCACGATGGCTGCTAAATCCTTTGAACGAGATCCTGGCTATTATGTTTCTGTTGAGGAAATAGAAGGAACGGAAAAAGTATTGAGAGGTGAAAAACTATGAAGATAGACTCTTCTCTTCCATTGGAATATAGCACAGAACAAAATCAATTAAGAATCTTTGGATTCTGGTTATTCCTTGGTGCTGAGATTGCCTTATTTTCCATGTTATTTGCAACCTATTATACGCTCTTTAATGGTACAGGTGATGGCCCTACAGCAAAAGAAATTTTTGAAATTAAAGGCGTAATTATTGAAACCATTGTCCTTTTAACAAGCAGCTTTACTTGTGGTCTCGCTATTCATAGTATGAGACTTAATTTGAAAAAACCGATGATTACATTCTTTATTATTACCATGCTGCTCGGTCTTGTCTTCCTTGGTGTAGAGATCTTTGAATTTATGACCTATATTGAAGAAGGCGCAACCATGCAAACAAGCGGTTTTCTATCCAGCTTATTCATGTTGCTCGGCACACATGGAGCCCACGTAACGTTCGGGCTATTCTGGGGACTATGTATTCTGATTCAAGTCATACGAGAAGGATTTACTGCAGATACAGCTAATAAATCATTTATCTTTTCTCTATATTGGCATTTCCTTGATGTGATTTGGATTCTCATCTTTAGCTTCGTTTATTTGAAGGAGATGATATAGGATGATCAAACAACTATTTCCAGTTAAACATGTTTTAGGATATGTTATATCTTTAATTCTAACAATCATTGCGCTATCTGTAGCCTTTTATGACATATCCTTTACGGCCGGAATGGTAATCCTGTCCATAACCGCCATTATCCAAACAGCTGTACAACTCTTCATGTTCATGCATGTAAATGAATCGAAAGATAAGAAAATACTCTATCTCAATCTAATATATGCGATATTCGTTGCACACGCTATTATCTTTGGAACCATCCTAACCATGATCTGGGGCCATTCACACTAAAAAGCTGATGTGACTGGTCAGGCCCGAAAAGCATAAGACGAATACTCGAAGGGAGGGTTCTTCTCCCGCAGAGTATTTGCTTATGACTCGAGGGACTAGGAGCCGAAGCTGGATTAATTAAAAAGCTGAGACGGCTCGCCCAGAAGCGAGGAGCATAAGACAGAGACTCGGAGGGGAGTTTCATCCCGCGTAGAGACTATGCTTATGTCCTGAGCTTCTAGCCGTCGAAGCTGGATTACAGAAAAAGCTTCAGGGCTTTGCTCAGCCGCGACAAGCATAAGAGAAGTTGCGTAAGGCGAGCGTTCTTTCTCTCCTGCAGCAGCTACACTTATGCCTCGAGCGGCTAGGCCCTGAAGCTGGATTAACTAAAAAGCTGATGCGACTGTCCAGCTCCGACAAGCATAAGAGGAGTCACGTAGGGAGGTGTTTCCCCCTCCCGCAGTGGCTACACTTATGTCTCGAGGAGCTAGGAGCCGAAGCTGGATTAACTAAAAAGCTGAGACGGCTTGCTCAGAAGCGAGGAGCATAAGACAGAGACTCGGAGAGGAGTTCCATCCCGCGTAGAGACTATGCTTATGTCCTGAGCTTCTAGACGTCGAAGCTGGATTGACTAAAAAGCTGATGCGACTGTATTAATGAACAAAGACTAAGGACGCCACATCGTGTGGCAATGTCTTTGTGACCAACATTCTGTTGGCCTCTATCAAAAAATCCTGTGTGTTCAAACACAGGATTTTCATTAGCTATATGCCTCGCTTAAAATACTTTTTTTCGTTCTCTATCATCTGTAATAATTTGTACAGCCTCACGGAACCGTTGAGAATGAACGATTTCTCTTTCTCTTAAAAATCGTAAACTATCATTTAAATCAGGATCATCTGACATATTAATAATCCATTGGTAGGTAGCTCTTGCTTTTTCCTCAGCCGCAATATCCTCATATAAATCTGCAATTGGATCTCCCTTTGCCTGAATATATGCGGCCGTAAATGGAACACCAGCAGCATTATGATAAAAAAGAGCAGAATCATGATCAACATAGTGGTCTGCCAAACCGGCATCTCGCATCTGCTCTGGAGTAGCGTCTTTTGTGAGTTTATAAATCATGGTGGCTATCATTTCTAAATGGGCGAACTCCTCCGTGCCAATATCGTTTAACAACCCCACCACCTTATCAGGAATGGTATATCGTTGATTCAGGTATCTAAGGGCTGCCGCCAATTCTCCATCTGCTCCTCCGTATTGTTCGATTAGATACTTGGCTAATGTCGGATTACATGTGCTGACTCTGACTGGATATTGTAATTTCTTTTCATAGAACCACATGCTGATATCACCTCATCTATTATATTTGCCAAGGCCACGGGTTGGTTCCCCATCCCCAAGTGGCATCTGTATAACTGTTCCCAAATTGTTGAAGCGGTCCGAATTTCTTTTCGAATTGCTGTTTAAGCTTTCTGCTTTGATGAGAATACTCATTAAATTGCTGCATGGTATCCACGTCTTTAGGGTGCGTGTCTAAATATAAAGTTAGCTCTACCAAGGCAAAGTCGATTGCCTGAATTTCCTCTAATAATTGATAATATTCATCCGGTAGTTGCGGTTTCATTAAGGCTCCTCCCTTTTATGTTCATATGGGTTTTCATAATAGTCATAAAAAACAGGCCAAAGGGTTCCCTTGAAAAGCGCTTCTTTCGGAGAATATTGCGGCAAGTTGGGAGGTTGAAACCCAAGAAATAAATTAGGTGGAGTAGAATAGTACTTCTTGCCAATTGGTCTGCATGGATCAAATCGACTGTGAAAGGGTGTGTAAGATTTCATATAAGATTTCTCAGGTCGATCTTGTTCAGTCATGGTTGCACCATCCTTTTTAAAATTCATATTCCTTTCAGGCTATGAGTGAAGTAGCCAATTTATTACGAACATTTTTCATAGAGGTTAAGCCTCCCTTAGAGACTATATTTTTCATTTAATAAAAGATATATAATCTAAAAGACATGCAAATAACTCTTGATCTTTTTTGCTTCTTTTTCATTCCTACCTTCAGCCCATTTTTTTAATTTAATAAAAAGTTAATAATAGTTATCATAGTTTCAACTATTTGTATTTTAAGTAAAAGTGACATACCATAATTAATATAAGATTTAGTACTGTAGAAGATGGGTGAAAGAATGTCAATACTTGTCGTTGATGACAATAAAGTAAATTTGTTTGTTATAGAGACCATCTTAAAGCAGGCAGGCTATAAAGAAATAGCACTGGCAAAATCTGCAAACGAGATGATTCATATTTTAGAAGAAGATTTAAGTAAAAATCATGGGAGAAGTTCCTATAATTTGATTCTATTAGATATCATGATGCCTGAAATAGATGGAATAGAAGCCTGCAGGAGAATTACTGCAACGGTGGAATATAAAGATATACCGGTTATATTTGTGACCGCATTAGGCGATACACATAAGCTGGCAGAGGCATTGGATGCCGGCGGATCGGATTATCTAATGAAGCCTATTAATAAGATAGAGCTTTTGGCTCGTATACGTGCTGCACTTCGATTAAAAGAAGAGAAGGATTGGCATAAAAATCAGGATGAAAAAATAAGCTACGAACTCGATCTTGCCACTAAAGTGCAGAGGAGTTTGTTAAGTGAGCCTATAATTAATGAGCAAATTAAAATTACCAGGTCTTATAAGCCATCTTTTAATCTGGCGGGTGATATGTATTATTGGCAACAAATTGATCAGGACCGCTATGCTATATTTATGTTTGACATGATGGGGCATGGAATACCCGCATCATTGGTATGTATGTATATCTCCTCTATTCTTCGTGAAGCGGTACGTAACCTGGTGGATCCTGAGAAAGTTATTCTTGAATTAAATCGATGCATGACTTTACTTGAGGAAAAAACAAAGTTAACATCTTATTACTTAACAGGTATTTATATATTAGTAGATACCAAATCCAAAACGATTCAATATGTAAATGCCGGCCATCCACCAGGCTATCTTTATATCGATGGGAAAGATGTAATCGAAATGGGTCAACGAAACACTGCTGTAGGCTTCTTTGTCGATATGCATATAAACAAAATAACTGTTCCTTATACAGATAGTTTTCAGGCGTTACTATTTACTGATGGTGTTGCAGAAGCTATTGATGACAATGAAAATATTGCGTTGGCACATTTGAAAAAGATCGCCAAGCATCCATGGACAGAACATGAAGCAATGGCTCCATTAAATATTATCCTTCCTGAAGAGAAACAAGCCAATCAACACGATGATATGTGCGTGATTCTCGTTAGAGGTTAATATAGCTGTCTAAATGTTTATCATAAAAAGACAAAGACACAGGTTCCGTATATGAATCTGTGTCTTTGTCTTTTTTGATGGAGGAAGTAGTCGATTAAAAATTAGATTACGGACAAACATTGAGCATAAAATTATTAGTTGCTATTAGTGAGCTGATTACTTTTTTCCTTACTCCCTAATATTCATCCTATCCGGGTAAAATAAAAAGGAGACCCAACTGAGCTGATTCCAAAAGTTAGATGATAAAACCAACTTTCGGGACACAGTCCAGAACTGGAGTCTCCTTTTCATTTTTCAAACCCTATTATGAATGTAATTTTTTTCGATAAAGACGCTGATTAATATCTAATTCCATATACGTATCAGCCATTTCCATAATCTTAAGGGATTCTTTGTTACCAAGTCCCAAAAAGCCACCAGGGCTTAAGCTCTCATCAAATAGCTGGAATACTTTCGCCTGCAACTCCAATGTGAAATAAATAATGACGTTTCTGCAAATTATCACATGGAATTCATTAAATGATCCATCCGTCACTAAGTTATGCTGTGCAAAAACAATATTCCTCGATAAGGAAGGTCGGAAATATGCATATTGCATGTCCGTCTTATAATATTTAGAAAAAGCATCCACCCCACCAGCCTGCAAATAATTTTTCGTGTAAGATTGCATTCTTTTTAGGGGAAATGCACCTTGGCGGGCTTTTTCAATGACTTTTTCATTCATATCAGTCGCATAAATTTTTGTTTTGTGAGCCAGTCCTTCTTCTTCCAAGAGGATCGCCATTGAATATACTTCCTCACCGGTTGAACAACCCGCATGCCATATGCGTATTTCTGGCAGATCCTTCAATCTGGGAACAATCTTCTTACGAAAAGCATAAAAGAAGTCTGGATCTCTAAACATGTCAGTAACATTAATTGAAAAGTCACTCAGAAGATTATTTACATACCCTTCTTCATGAATCACTCTTACTAGAAGGTCGGAAATAGTAGTCAGGTGATCCTTATTAAGTCGATTTTTTATGCGGCGAGCAATTGAAGAACGCATATATTCACGGAAATCGTACCCTGTCATCCGGTAGATTGCCTCTAGCAATAAGTCAATTTCTAAATTCTCGCGTTCCTCCAAAGATGAGGGATACACCAACAATAAGCAGCTCCTTTCTCCTTACTTCGTTAACCAAACAGACATTACCGAATATAGCTGTTCTAAATTAATTGGTTTGCTGATGTAGTCTGTTGCACCAGCTTCCAAACATTTTTCTCGATCTCCCTTCATTGCTTTAGCTGTTAATGCAATGATAGGGATAGATGTAAATTCAGGATTTGCACGTATATGTCTCATCGTATCATATCCATCAAGCTCAGGCATCATAATATCCATAAGAATCATGTCCAAATCACCTTGTTCCTTAATGATATCAAGACATTCTCTTCCATTCTCGGCAACTATGATTTGAACACCTTTACTTTCAAGTGCTCTTTGGAGAGCAAATATATTACGATGATCATCATCCGTAATTAATACCTTTTTCCCTTTAAAGACATCCAGTATTTCCATTTCTTCTTCCCGAGGATCCACTACTTCTTTTTGAACAGCAATTTGCTCCATTACATCATTTGCAATTGGCATATGAATAATTTCAGCATTCTCTTTACTGTTTCTATTAGTCATTCCATTCGGTAGATTCGGCAAGTACACAGTAAACGCACTTCCAACGCCCTCTTCACTTTCTAAGGTCACGTATCCGCCTAGTAATTTTGTAAATTCGCGGCATATCGATAATCCTAATCCAGTTCCCCCATATTTACGGGCTGTTGCTCCATCTGCTTGCCGGAAGGCCTCAAAAATAATTTGCTGTTTAGCAACTGCAATACCAGGACCAGTATCGGTTACAACAATTTTCATCCAGAAATCCGTTTCCGTAATACCATCAAGCAGTTCTTTCTCTCGAGTGTTTTTCACTTTTTCCAGCTTGACCGTAACTGAACCTTTGTCCGTAAACTTCACAGCGTTGGATAATAAATTCTTTAAGATCTGCTGCATTCTCTGTTCATCCGTATAGAAGATGGATGGCAGGTCATTTTCTTTTTCAATAACCAATTCCAGGCCTTTTTGTTCTGCCTGAGGAGAAAAGACCCTTTCTAAACTTTCAATAATCTCATATACATTGGTCTCATTAAAGAAGACTTCCAGTTTCCCAGCCTCAATTTTAGATAAATCTAAAATATCATTAATAAGTGTCATTAAATCATTACCAGACGTATGGATCACTTTTGCAAATTCTTTTTCATCCTCTGTATATTCACCCGGCTCTTTTTCTGCAAGCATTTCAGATAAAATTAAAATACTATTCAGAGGAGTTCTTAATTCATGAGACATATTCGCAAGAAACTCAGATTTGTAATTTGAACTTTGAAGGAGTTGTTCATTTTTAACCTCCAGTTCCTCTTTAGAAATCTCAAGTTCTCTTGATTTCTGCTCGGCTTCCAGATTACGTTCTTCCAATTGTTCATTAATCATGCGCAATTCTTCTGATTGCATCTGAAGTTCTTCAGATTGGGTTTGTAATTCTTCTGCCTGAACCTGCAATTCTTCAGTCATAGCCTGTGATTCATTTAGCAGTCTTTCTACTTCCATCCGACCAAGTACACTGTTTATAGCCATACCTAGATTATCAAGCATATGGTTAATTGTTTTTAACTCAAGATCAGTAAAACCTTTAATACTCGCAAACTCCAGTACAGCTATTACCTTATGTTCATATAAAACCGGAGCAATCACAATCGACTTCGGTTTTATTTCTCCCAGCCCAGTTTTAATCAGTTTGTAATCTCCTGGGACATCATCAAGTAATACAACTTCTTTATTAGCGACCGACTGGCCGATTACGCCTTCACCAAGACTAAATCCATCACGCCCTCCATCACCATAAGAGGCAACTTTATAGAATTGGTGATCTTCATTTTCATTTCTTAAATAAAAGGCTCCCAATTCCGCTCCCATGATTGGCGTGATTTTATTTATAAATTCATCGGCAAGCTGCCCAACCTTAAAGATTCCCTGATACATTTCCGCAACTTCGGCAACTTGTGTTTGCACCCAGCTTTGATTCATGATTTCCTGAGTATATTCTTTTTCGTTTCTACTAAATGTCTCTAGTGATGCTGACATCCTATTAAAAGCAGATGCGATTCGACCAATTTCATCCTCTACTTTTACTTCAATTCTTGGCATAGTGGTCGTATCACTTAGATCTACATTAGTAATCACTTTTGTAATTCTGTTTAATTCACGTGTAGAACTCATGATTACCCAATAAGCCAAAAGTAACGTCAGAACAATTGTAATGATTAAAGAACTGACAATAATCGTCTGCATTTGTTCATATTTTTCATCGGCACGCACCAGTGCGTCATCCATAAGATCTTCTTGGAAGTCAACAAAATCGGCAATTACACCAAGCACATTATCACTTGCTCTGTCTTTCTCTGCCCTTAGCACTTCATAGCTAGTGACCCCTTTTTGCATATCAGTCATTAATTGAATTTCCAGCTTTGTATAGTTCTCATATGATGCACGGAACTCCGCCAATAAGGCTTCACCTTTTTTCGTATTCGCGATGCTTTCCAGTTTTCTATAACGGTCCTCAATATAGATATGATTTTGATCGATTGTTTCTGAGGCCTCGCTTAACTCTTCTTTACTCGGAGTACTGGAATCCTGCCCCAGTAAATTAAGAGTACGTTCCGACTCTGCAAAATTTCTTTGAATATCATTAATATAACTAACCTTTTGATATCGATCATCCACTATTTCAAGTAAATCTTCTCTCGAGCTGCTCAATCTTGCGTCAATTATAACCATCAATGCAATAATGATTACTAATATTGTGCCAAAGCCAACTAAATTTTTTTGCTTAAATGTCATTCATGTACCTCTTCCCTGTTCCCAATGTCTACTATCTATTTACAGGACTATTATTAGAAATATTTAAAGAACACACCAATATTATACTGTATTACCATAATAAAAAGACACTAACTCGTCCTAGTGTCTTTAAAAATAGTACTTATTTACTCTTATTTATAAAACAGGGGATAATAATCTGGATAATGACTCTTTAAATCGAATGAAAAGCGATCGATTATTATAAATTTCTAATGTCAATTCATGGCAGTGCTTTAAATCAGCATCAAATGTATCCTTTAAACGTACCGCTGTCTCTGCATGATAAATAATGGCGTTTACTTCAAAATTCAACCGGAAACTTCGCACATCAATATTAGCTGTTCCAACCGTCGCTAATCGATCATCTATCACCATCGTTTTAGCATGCAAGAATCCATTTTCATATAAAAAAACTTTTGCACCGGCCTTTAGTAGTTCTCCTACATAAGAATAGGTGGCCCAATAAACAAATAAATGATCCGGCTTATTTGGTATCATTACTCTGACATCGACACCGGACATAGATGCGATTCTGACTGCATCTAACACACTGTCATCTGGTATGAAATATGGTGTCTGCAGATAAATATACTCTTTTGCATCCAGTATCATACGAATATAACTGGTTTTAATTTGTTCCCACTCAGAATCAGGTCCGGATGTAACAATTTGAAGTCCAACGCCCTTTTCATTATGTTTGAGACTGTATCTGAAGTAATCTTCTGTCCATTCCATTTTATCTCCAGAAGCCTGCGCCCAATCCAGTAGAAAGCGCGACTGCAAATCATTTACTGCATCACCCCAAATTCGTAAATGGGTGTCTCTCCAATAACCAAACTTCGGGTTAAGTCCCAGATATTCTTCACCGACATTGAATCCGCCAAGATATCCAACTTTACGGTCAATGATGACGAGCTTCCGATGGTTTCGGAAGTTAATTCTGAGATTGATAAGTGGTAATTTCCCAGGAAAGAATGCTTCTGCATGACCACCAGCTTCTTCTAATTTCTTAATTCGTTTTTTTGAGATCCTCCTGGAACCGGCATCATCATAAATCAGCCGTATTTCTACTCCTTCTTTAGCCTTTTCAATCAAAGCATCGAGCAGCCTGTTACCATATGTATCGTTTTGAATAATGTAATATAGTACATGAATATGATACTTGGCATTCGCAATATCATCAAATAGTGCGTTAAATTTATCTTTTCCATCCGTAAAAATTTCAATATTATTATCATTGGTGTACACGGAATTATCCGTTTTCATATTCATTAAAATCAAATCTTTATATCTCTGAGGTATAGAAGTATTAAAAGGCTCTTCCATATTTTTTAAGTTTTCTTTTTGTTTGGCGATCCGTTTCTCCAAATAATCATAGCCACGTTTATCCCATGTGAATATTTTCCTTTTACTTAAATTCTGCCCCAATACAATATACAGAATAAAGCCTCCAATTGGAATAAAGCTTAGAACCATTAACCAAGCCCACGAAGCACTGACATTACGCCTTTCTAAAAAGGTTATCGTTATAGCAAATATAAGATTGATTATTATTAACAATTGCCACATAAAATTATTAATTATATCCATTTATCTACCTCTCCAACTGAAACATTGTCTTTACTTCTATAAATATTATAACGATAAAGAATAAAAAAACATACAGAACTATATTGATAACAAAAAGGCAACCAAATTCAAGAGGTTGCCTTTTACACTTTGTTAATCTCCTATATTATACCAATTAATGAACGTAATATTCACTATATGACGCTTTAAAACAAAAGCTCATGGCAACGCTTCTTATCATTCTCCAAGTATAGAAAGAAAGATTTCAGGCAACTTAAGAGTAAATAATTCTTGAGTAGAAAAGGAATGAGTCAATTGCCGAGAAACAGAGATAATGTCCATGTTAATCCCGAACCAAATCCAGATGGGAAACAGGAATCGATAATAAATGATCCAATGGGCAATCAAATGGGTGTGGTTAATGGCAGCCTGCAGCCCGGGTTTAACCAAAGCCAAAACCCTTATCATGTCAGTGATAAAAAGGAGACCCCAGAATCGATAAAAGGATTCGAGAAATTAACCAGAGGCAGAAAATCAGATGAGTTCTAATCTTGATGTTACGGCTTATAGGGGATATTATTAAGGAAATCCATTTAAGGAGTTTATTATAATATGTCTAAAAAATTAAGTCTTCAAGAGGCAATCAAACAAAAACTTGCTTCCAAGCAACAATCAACTCAAGCCAACAGCCATGTAAACGGACCTGTCAAAAAAACGAAAGAATTGCAAAGCCAATTGACAAAAAAACCAAACAATCAACGTAAACGGACCGGTGTATAACGATTCAGGGACTGCAATTGCAGTCCCTTTGTCATTATAAAACTTTACTCAAAAATAGCTTTGTCCGATTGTGTTGCGGATTTTCAAATAAGCTTGCTGGGTCATTTTGTTCAACGATATATCCATCATCCATAAAAATAACCCGATCTCCAACTTCACGTGCAAACCCCATTTCGTGCGTGACAACTACCATTGTCATTCCGTCACGTGCCAGTTCTTTCATGACTTCCAGGACCTCTCCAACCATTTCAGGATCAAGTGCTGAAGTTGGTTCATCAAACAACATAATTTCTGGCTCCATTGCCAAAGCACGTGCGATCGCTACCCTTTGTTTTTGTCCACCGGATAATGAATCCGGATAGGCATTTTCTTTATCTGAAAGCCCTACCTTTTCGAGAAGCTCCAAACAATGCTTACGCACTTCTTCAACGGGAATCTTCTTTACTTTGGTAGGAGCCAGCATTAAATTTTCCAAGACCGTCTTATGGGGAAACAAATTGAAATGTTGAAAAACCATCCCCGTTTTGGTTCGAACCATATTAATATCTATTTTTTTATCGGCAAGATCCTTCCCATTGATGATGACATGCCCATCCGATATGATCTCCAATAAATTTAAACATCGAAGAAAGGTAGATTTGCCCGAACCTGAAGGACCAATCACTACCACGACTTCCTGGGGTTTAATCTTTAACGATATGTCTTTTAATACCTCATGATTTCCAAAGCTTTTTTTCAAATTCCTCACATCTATCATGTTGTCTCCAGCCTTCTTTCCAATCGATTTAATAGCAAGCTCAAAGAAAGCGTAAGGATGAGATAAATAAAGGCAGATGTTAAATAAGGTTCCCACACCCGATAATACTCAGTCGCCATGGCTCTGCCCCAATACGTTAGTTCCGGTGCCGCGATAACAGCGGCTATTGAAGACTCCTTTATTAATACAATAAACTCGTTCCCCAGAGGAGGAATAATGCGTTTGAACGCTTGCGGCAAAATAACATATCTCATCGCCTGACTCTGAGACATTCCAAGTGACCTGGCTCCTTCCATTTGTCCTGCATCAATCGATTGAATACCCCCTCGGAAAATCTCAGCTATATAAGCAGCTGCATTTAGGGACAAGGCGAGAATGGTTGCAAATATGGCATTTGTTTCGCCGGTCAATGCTGGTACCACTCCAAAGTGTACTAACAGGAGTTGAACAAATATGGGTGTTCCACGAAAAAATGCTATATAACAATTTAGGGGGATAGATAACCATTTTCTTTTGGTCAATCTGCCAAGACCGATAAGTAAACCAAGAATTGATCCAATTAAAATTCCGGCTATTGAAAGCCCAATTGTATAAAGCGTTCCTTTCATTAACAATGGAGCATAAATTTGAATAATATCCCACCTAAAATCCACACCTGTTCCCCCTCTAGACAAAGATTGCGTAGCACAGTTTCCCTGCGATACGCAATCCTCTCACGGTTTCTTTATTTTGATTGCTGAGCTTTTAACGTCTCAAGATCCGGTTCAATTCCAAACCATTTTTTATAAATTGTTGTATATGTTCCATTTTCGATAATTTCTTTTAACGCTTTATCTACGGAAGCTCTATCTTTACTATCCTTTGGAAACATTAAACCATAGTACTCATTGTCAAATGCTTGTTCATCCTTCACTACAACAAACTCATCCTTAGGATTATTTTTAGCGTATTCCTCGACAACACCATTATCAGCTACTACGGCTTGCGCACCGCCTTTTTTCATATCCATAATTGCCAATACGGTTGTTTCAAATTTTTTAATATCTTTATGGTTCTTGCCCACTACTTTTTCAACTGCAAATTGACCTGTAGTACCAGTTTGAACGGCAATTTCCTTGCCTTTCAAATCCTCTGCAGATTTAATATCACTTCCTTCGGGGACAAGAATTTTATTAGTGGATAAAAAATATGGCAAAGAGAAGTCATATGTTTTTTTCCGTTCGTCATTAATTGATATCGCTGACATCCCAAAGGCCGCCCTCTTGCTTTTAATCTCGACAAATAACGGATCCCAGCCAACATGCTCGATTTTTACTATAAAACCCGCTTCCTTCGCTATCGCATTAACAATATCTACATCAAACCCAACGACTTCACCTTTTTTTTGAAATTCAAATGGTGAATAGGCCGCGTCAGTCACTACTCTTAACGTTTTCTTTGCGTCACCTTCGCCGCTCACGTTTTCTTCCTTCGTTCCGCAAGCTGCAATGACAGCCATAATAGATAACATGATTATGGTTAAAAAAAATCTCTTTTTCAAAATGACGCCCCCTTTATTTAATTATTCAGAAAAGTCTATGAATAACATTATAAGGTTGGCTGCGAAAATACGCAATTTAATTTTGAATTTTTTGTATATTTAAACTTTAAAAGGAAAAAGTATCTATTTATTAAAAATAATCCATATTTTACTTTGATAATTGAGAAATAATCAATTGTGTTTTTCTTTTATTACAAGCAAAATATTTAATATAGACAGTAAAGGAAAGAGGTCAGTATGGAAAACAAATCGAAAGCTTTGTATGATTATTTGATTACTCATTCAGATAAAATAATTGAAGACTGGTATTCACGATTGCCAAAATCTAATGAAGCTGATTATTCTCTTAAAGCGCCGATCCATACAGTCACAGCATTAAAGAAACAATTTAAAGAATACTTACATATAGTTGCAGATAGCCTGTTTCAATCAGAAGAAGAACGGGATTTTATAGTAAAAGAACGCACGCTCTCTGTTGCACATGTACGACTTGATTCTTGTACTCCTTTAAGCGATTCTATTAATGCTGCTGGTTTATTAAGAAGAGTGGTATGGGGATATGTAAAAAAATTTATCGAAAATACCAGTATAAAAATTAGCTTTGAAGATATTTTTTACTGGGAAGAGAGGCTTAACTCGACCATTGATCAGCTAACTCACAGCTACACAGAACATTATATAAACATTTTACTAAAGCGTATTCTCTCACAATCTAATCTTATTAATGAATTAAGTTCTCCTGTGATTAAATTAACCAAAAACATCGGCTTGTTGCCTATTGTAGGTAATATCGATTCAGCCAGAGCTCAGGTTATTAACGAAAGTACCCTTCAGCAAAGTGCCGATACTCAAATTTCAACATTAATTATCGATTTATCTGGAGTGTATATCGTTGATACTATGGTCGCCCAGCGCCTTTTTCAAATGATAAAAGCACTTAAACTCATCGGTGTAAAGGTAATTATGACAGGAATTCGGGCAGAGGTTGCCCAAACAAGTGTACAGCTTGGAATTGATTTTTCAAGTATTCAAACAGAAAGCAGTGTTAATCAGGCTTTTACTAAATTAGGGCTCATCATTGAAGATATGTAATTTTATCTTTCTCGCCACACCACATGTCACATCCATTATATATATCCATATCAAACAGCGACTTGTATTCCTGAATTGGTGTAGTCGCTGTTTTTTTATAAGGTTGCTTACCATCTATTTTTCTTGCCTGAGAGTATATTCTTCGCATTTATGGGTATAGTTCTAGCAAACGAAATTATAGATTCGGGGGATTCTTATGTGGATTAATAAACCTTTTTATAAATATGCCACTGCTACAATTTTGATATTGATTATTATCTACTTATTTGGAAAAATTGATTATTTTATGTGGCCCTTTCAAAAACTGATTATAACAATCTTTTTTCCTATTCTGATAGCCGGGCTTCTCTATTATATCTTGAGACCTGTCGTTCAATTTTTAAGTAAATATATGCCCATCACGCTCAGCATTCTTCTCCTCTATCTGGTAATAGGCGGGATAGGTTATAGTGCGGTCCAATTTCTAGGGCCGAAGATTGCTTCTCAGAGTGAAGAGCTCATCCATAAAATACCTGAAAAAGTAGAAGAATCAAAGGATATGTTAAGTGAGAATACCTCAAACTACGTATCAGTGGATAAAATTCTCCACTATGCAAAAGAATACTTAGACTCTTTTCCAAAGCTATTATCCGATCATGCTATAACTATTTTTTCAACTGTCAGCAGCATTATCACTGTTCTCTTGATTGTTCCTTTTATTGTATTTTACTTTCTTAAGGATGGACATAAACTTAGACCCTTTTTATTAAAACGTATTCCTTCTAATGTAGAAGAAGAAGGCAATCGTATCTTAATGGATGTCGATAAAACCTTATCCACCTATATTGTTGGTCAATTTATTATCGCCATTGTCGATGGTTTCCTGATGTATATTGGCTATCTTATCATTGGACTTGATAATGCGTTAATTCTGGCTGTTTTTGCAACCTTACTGACTGTAGTACCTTTCCTTGGTCCATTTCTCGGAACCATCCCTGCGATAATATCAGGGTTATTAATTAGTCCGTTTACCGCCTTAAAAGTCCTAATCGTCTTTGGGATTGTCCAACAACTTGAGGGGCATCTCGTTACACCACAAGTTATGGGCAAGCGCCTGGATATTCATCCCTTAACGGTTATATTATTGCTCCTTGTAGCAGGTTCCCTATATGGATTTATTGGCATTCTTATTGCCATACCTACTTATTCTGTTGTGAAGGTCATAGTAAAGAATTTCATAAAATTTTATAAACTGCGTACTACTTAAAGTAGCTGAATTTTAAAAAAAGGTGACTCAAGGCTTTTTCTTAAGACCATTGAGTCACCTTTTTTTTATCTAGTTATGGCTTGAACTTCTTTTTGGCCAATCAAGATCCATTCGTACTGACGTAAGCGCAATTCGTATAACTTTAATGGATCGCGATATAATTCCGGTTGAGAACGCATTTTCTCAAGCACAATGTTGTGCTCCGCAATTTGCTCATTCGTATTAGTAATGGCTCCAATCATCACTTCTTTTGGATCTGCAAAGAACATGGCTACATCCCGAGTAATCGATTTTTCAAACATATCAAATTGCAACAAGAATTTATCTGCAATCAATTGAGCGACCTCTGTGTAATCCTGTGTTTCAATTAAAGTTGTATACTTATTGTACAGAACACTTTTATTCGCAATCGAACCAAACAACATTCCTGCACCCTTCAACAATAATTGCTGTGGGGTATGGCGAAGTAGAATATTAATGGTTTCCATTTGTACTCCGCTTGTCATTCTGTTTGCGTCTCTGCGCCAATCATCCAATACTCTAAAATCACACTCTAATCTCATACGGTCTTCACGATAAATGGCATTAAAGCTTTCCGCCATCTCGGTTAAATAAGCCTGGCTTTCCTTCAATTCTACTTCAGCCTCTGTAATCCATTCCTTTAGAGAGTAAAAATACTTAGGCAAAATAGTTGTATCTATATATTCTTGAATCCGTAGATTCATTTTTTCATTTAATTCAACATGAATTGTACGGAAATCACTATCCTCCGTAAGTAAATCTTTGCTGGCACGCAGAATTTTCGGCACGGCTGCCTCCACATCCAGACGAATTACTTCTTTTCTTTGTTTAAATGATTTACGTAACAATACGGCCTTTTCTTTTTCCAAATCATCCATCTGATTTTTGGCACCATTTAGTTTAGCCAAAAGATCCTCATTCCAGTGAATAGATTCTATTAAACTTTCTTCCCTTTCCAAACGTTGATCCAACAAGTTAGAAATGGTATCCCGTACAAAGTGCAGCAGTTTAGCCGTTCGGACGTTTTCCGTAAACCTACTTGTCAAATTCATTTGTATAAACTCAGCAAAATCGGATAGCTGCCTATTGCCCCTGTAATGGGCCGAATGGGCAAATATTTTTGCATTTGGCAAATAAGGGTTAATTTTTGACCATGCTTCATCTACTATACGAATGGCTTCCTGATCATTATGGACAAGATCCATCTTATTCAATAAGAAGTGAATTGGCAGATCAGGTACCTGTTCATGAATCTTCATGACGATTTCCCGTTCTTTATTCGTAAACGGATCATTTACATCCAATACAAGCAAAAGACTGTCTGCCATATTCAAATAACGACGTATCTCATGCATTTTATTATTCGCGATACTGAATCCCGGAGTATCAATAATTGCAATTTGGTTATCACTCAAAAATTTACTCTGCAGTTGATACTCAATGATACTTAAATCAGAGCTCATCAAGCTACGATCCATCACTTTTTCTTCTAATTCTTCCAGTGTAAGTGGATTAATTGAAGAATTTGTTACTTCCACAATCTTTTCTTCTTCTGCATTTTTATACATGATAGCTGAAGAGGTCGGTTGGTCAAATAGCTCCTCACCTATAATAGAATGAATCAAAGCAGATTTACCGCTTCCACTTGTTCCAGCAATCATAATATGCTGTACATGAACATCTAACAGTTCATCAATTATCCATTTATCTCTTTCACTCACAGCAAGATTATTTTCAACTGCCCATTGATCGATTTCTTCAAATAGACGCACACTATCTTCCAGACCATTCCGGTTATTTTCAGCCTTCATTAAGACTCTCTCAGCTTTATCAATATCCATTTGTCCAATAGCAGCCGGGAAATTATCATTCCATGCCAATACAGCAGAAGAAGCTAGAAGAGCATGGTGCCTATCTGCAATACGAAGCCAATTGCGTAATAAACTTGGCACTAATCCTTTTAAAGATTTTAGTGGTTTTTCTCCATTAATTAATTCGAAATATCCCTCTTTAAATAAAGCGGATAAATCAGACCATGGTTCGGCATGAATAAATTCCAGATCCTGCAGTAAATCATTGAATCCCTGAACCCAGGACAAATAAGCTGGCTCACCCTTATAGCTGTTCCAAAGAGATACAGCTAGCTGTTCGAAATGGGTGCTGTCAATGGAATAAAGTTGGTGTAAAACTTGATAAAAATAGCCGGGTTCCATATTCTTCGTTACACCCTGGTTAATATAGGACTTCAGGACATCATACCAAATTAAAGACTCGGTACGGATAGATTCATTGACTGCAAGTTCAACTGCGCTATACCAATCTTGTTGATTCTCAAAAAATGAACGTGCGATTTCTGTCACTTGAGAATCATCAGGATTTAATTTAACAACCTTTTTAATGGTTCTGTCAGCCATTTCTGTTTTATTCAATTTTATGTAAAGTGCAAATAACTGTAATCCAACCTCGGTATTCAATATAATCGATTCTGTTTCAATAGATTTATAAAGCTCTTCCGCATTAGAATACATAGCCAATTCAAAATATGCATCCGCCATATTCTTTTTAGCCCATGGTTTTAAATCATCACTAACTTTTTCCCACTTAAAAATAGAAGCTTCGTAATCTTTATGATGAAAATAAATCTCTCCCTGAGCAAATCTTAATATTGATAACTCAGGTAGTTCTTTTTGTTGTTCTGCCAGTAATTCTTCACTTATTATAAGCAACGGGTTCGCCGCATTATCATTCATTAATAAGGTCTTATATAAGGACTTTTCTATCAAGTTATTTTCATTATTCATCATACGACCCCTCCCTGGTTCATTTATATAAATTGGATTTTCTATAATACTTTATAACTTATATAGTGTAATAAAATTTGATTGCAAAATGATTTCTGTTAAATTTCATCTTCAATACATTATGAAAGTATTATGGAATAATTGTCATATTTGAAATACTATACTTATAGATTATATCCTATACCCATTATAAAATAACTAAAACTATTACATCCCTTAATTGTTTCTTATTTATTATATCAATATATTTTACCTTATGGCATGATTCAATTTATTCACGAAAAAACAAGCCCATGACTATAAAAATCACAGGCTTACCTTTGGTTGTTTATTTCCACCAATTATCGTGTATACTTGCTGGCATTTGGCGTTTATGTTCTGTTTTTAAATATTGCTTTTCAATTTTCAGAGCAGCTTCAGGATCTACTTTGCGACCTTCCAAATAGTCATCAATCGTTTCATACGTTAAGCCGAGCTCTGTTTCGTCCGCTTGCTGCGGTTTATTGTCAAGTAAATCAGCAGTCGGCACTTTCATATATAGTCTTTCCTCTGCCCCTAATTCTTTAAGTAATTCTCTGCCCTGACGTTTAGATAGTCCGGATAACGGAAGAATATCAGCCCCACCATCTCCATATTTTGTATAAAATCCAGTTACTGCCTCAGCAGCATGATCTGTACCCACTACGAGAAGGCCATTTTGTCCACCAACCGCATATTGCGCAATCATACGAAGTCTTGCCTTTACATTCCCTTTGTTAAAGTCAGTTAATGCCTCATCTGTTGCTTCTCTATATTGATCGGTAATCGCATCGACTGTAGATTTTACATTAAAAGTTACACTTTCATCCGGTTTAATAAACTGAAGGGCAAGCTGTGCATCATCTTCATCATGCTGTACTCCATATGGAAGTCTAACAGCAACAAATTTGGCTGCAAATCCTTCTTCACGCAGTTCTTCCACCGCTAATTGGACAAGGCGTCCTGCTAAAGTAGAATCCTGCCCACCACTTATCCCAAGAACAAATCCTTTTGCTCCGCTCTTCTTTAAGTAATTTTTTAAGAACCCAACTCTGTTTATAATTTCTTCTTTTGGGTTTATTTGCGGTTTAACATGTAAAGCTTCAATAATAACTGATTGTAAGCTCATTCCCATTCCTCCTTAAAAATCCTATACTATTCCTTTTCCTTAAAAGTACTTAGTCTAATCATTTATATTAAATATATTTTACTCTTATATAAGAAATTTATAAAAGGGGTAATTTTATTAAAGTTCCATAAACAAACGATATGGCTCTGAATAAATCTTGGTAACCATCTTTATAAGATTGTCTACCCCGCAAAGTTTGTGAAGAAATGCACAATATCACATTTGTAAAGTTATTTTCAGTATTAACTCAAAAGATTCACATGTTTTTGTACAAATAATGAAATGCAGGGATAATGTGCCACAAGATGTGTTGAATGGTATATAAATAAGGAGAAGAAAGTTATTGGCACTAACAACCGCGGATTAGAGCCAGTTAAATCCATATAGGAGTGATTAAAAATGATGAATTGGTTACGCACGAATAAATACGCTTCCGGAATATTATTACTCATTAGACTATACCTTGGATATGAATGGATGATTCATGGATTCGAAAAAATTAAAGGCGGAGCATTTGATGCCTCTGGATTCCTTGGAAATATTGTTGCCAATCCTGTAGCGGGGCCAGAAGGAGGAGCACTATATCCAATCTACGGTGCTTTCATCGAAAAATTTGCCATTCCGAATGTCGGTTTGATCAATATCTTAATTCCATGGGGTGAATTTTTAGTCGGACTCGGATTATTGCTTGGTGTTTTAACAACCACTGCCGCTTTCTTTGGCTTATTGATGAACTTTATGTTTCTTTTCGGCGGAACGGTATCTACTAACCCACTATACATTTTACTTGGAATGATTATTTTGGTAGCAGGTGCAAATGCTGGTCGCTTTGGCGGAGATTATTACATTCTTCCTTGGATTCGTAAAACAATCTTTAAAAAGGATGACGTAAAGCCCGTTAACACAAAAAAATTAACTCCAAGTCATTAATTGGAGACACTAAGTATACATGGCGCCGAGATAATTCTCGACGTTTTTTTTTCTAAAAGGTCCATTTCATTACATTGAACTTAGCTGAAATAGCTCAATTAATTTTAATATAAAATATCCTATTCAAGCGATCCACAGTTGAATGCTGGCACATGGAATTTCCTGTTGACTGTACACCTTATTTTGCTTATGATTATTTGGTATCTTCGGGTATACCGAACGTGGTTCGTAACCATCCCACGATAAAAAACTAAGGGAGAGATTTAAAAATGAATATTAGAACACTTGCTGTAAACGGTGTATTAGCGGCACTCTATATTGCTGTTACCATGATTGTACAGCCGATTGCATTTTCGAACTTTCAGTTTCGAGTTCCAGAAATATTAAACCATCTGATTGTATTTAATAAAAAATACTTCTTTGGAATTGTGATAGGGGTATTTTTATCCAACCTCTTTTTCTCACAATTACTAGCCTACGATTTAGTATTTGGTGTAGGCCACTCCATCCTATCATTAACCATCACAATTCTGATTTGCCGATTTATTCATAACATTTGGGCAAGAATGATTATAAACACACTTGTGTTTACTTTTATGATGTTCATAATTGCTTTTCAGTTAAATCTTGCCTTTCAATTCCCATTCTGGATTACGTGGGCAACAACAGCTATTGGGGAATTTGTAGTTATGGCAATTGGCGCTCCAATCATGTATTCATTAAACAAGCGTATTCATTTTTCGAAATTAATTTAACCATACTATTTATCAGCTTGATCCTTCTTGGATCAAGCTTTTTTATATGTAAATTTATGTAGTATGTCAAATAATCTTAAACATTTCTAAATTTTGTCACGAAAAGGATGCTTAATATGTAGAAAAGTAGGGTATCTTTGAATTATAGACAAGTAGAAGGAGTGAATTTTGGAATGGACGCAAAATTAAAAGAATTAATTGATGGGTTAAACGAAGATTTAGCTAATGAATATGCTGCATCTATTATGTATTCAAACTACGCAGCTTTAGTATCCGGTTTGTACAGACAAACTTTAAAACCTTTCTTTCAAAGTGAAATAGCCGATGAACAAGGCCATGCCTTATATCTTGCAGAAAAAATTAGTACATTAGGTGGAACTCCAACTGTCACACCAGCCAAAGTCAAACAAACTACTGATGTAAAAGTTATGCTTGAATCTGCCTATCAGGCTGAAAAAGATACAATCGACCGTTATGAAACTCGTAAGAAACAAGCGGAAGAATTAGGTTTAACTGAATTAGTTGTGAAACTTGAAGATTTAATTACAGATGAAACAGGTCATATGGAAGAATTAGGCCGTATTCTCAGCGACTCCAAATTTGACTGAATTTAATTTTAAAAAGCTATATAAAGAACCGCAATCCTATTTATACAGGATTGCGGTTCTTTTAGTCTCTATTGCCTAATCTTATTCTGGGACAGGGATATTAAATTCTGCTTTTTTACCTTTAAATAGATCCTTCCCGTCACTATCCCGGAATGGACCGAATTCCATTTTTAATTTTTTGGTTATAGCAAACATATCCTTATCCATTAAAAATACATGAAGCATTTCTCCTGATGCTCCGGCAGCGATAACCTCTCTTTGTTGTTCCGTCTCCATACTGGACTGAGATATATAGGAAAATTGATTATCATTTCCCCTTAAAAATGAGCTTATTGAAGATAAATTCAATGGCTGATCAGAATTATTCTCGAGCTTTAAATTCATTGTAAGTGCCACGACGCCAGTTTCACTGTATTTTTCAAACTTTGATTTCGTCGCCTCAGATGGCGTTATTTCCGTAAACTGTATGCCTTCTAAAGTAATATTTACCTTGTCAATTTGTTTAGTTTTATTCATTTTTAAATTTTCGTAGAGTATTTTTTTCACAGCCATCTTATCGGAAGTCAAACGATCTGGATACAGACTGGGTTGAGATGTACCCTTTTTTGTTCCTTCTTCTCCTTTAGCCGCTACTCTTCCCTTTGTTTCTTTATTCTTAACACTTACTTCTTCCCTAGTAGCACTCTTTTTAAAATTTTCATCTTTTGACTTTTCTTGTCCGCTTTCACATGCTGTAATGATTAAAATTAAACATGCCATATATATGAGCCTTAATCTATTCTTCACCATTCATTCCCCCTATAAATACATGTATATTTCCATTTTAAAGTAATTGTTATACAAACACCTCTAAAATATTTAATATTCTAATAATGGTAAATTAGAAATATACTCGTATATCAGATAAGAATAGGGTTCTTAATGCCTATAATTGCGTACACAAGTACGTAATCATTGATTAGGACTAGATATACCTTTTATAGTCATATTTTGTAAAATAAAAAAAGAGGATGGGACATAACTTATAAACGATCCTGAAAAGACGAACGATATCTAATTTATCGGCTAAGTTACTTATTCAAGAGTTAAGTTGGAAGAAAAGTTCGTTCCATTGCGCACTTACTCCACTCGCTTTCCGCGGGGAAGAAGGCTTTAGCCTCCTCGGCTACGCCTTGCTCAAGTCTCAGCCTTTCCTCTACTTCCCGCAGGAGTCGGTGGCTTCCGTTCCAGGCCACTAAGTTTAATAATGGTAAACAGTAGGAACCAATCTATTGAAAACAAATAAAAATCCAAACTATAGGCGAAATATTTATTAAAATATCACCTACTAGTTCGGATTTATCATTGAATGAAATACTTATGTCCCAGTCTCTTTTTCTTCCTAGCCTATTCACTTTCATTACTTAGTAAAGAGTTTAGTTACCAAAATACCTGCCAAAAAAGTTATACAGCATAGCAGAATAGTAACTGATCCTGTTGGTAATCCAGGAACGATGACAAATATCGATCCAATAATTAACCCCATTATCACCGCAAATGTCATATGCGGATATTCCCTCAGTAAATAGCTAATCGCTTTACTGCTCACAATAAATCCAACCGCTGCTCCAGCCCCTACAATAATAATGATGGTAAAGTTTAAGTTTGATAATGCCGAGATGACAGTTGAATAGACACCAAGCAATAGCAAAATAAACGAGCCGCTAATACCCGGTAGAAGCATGGCCATACTTGCAAGCCAGCCGGAAAGGAATAATCCCAGAGCAGATAATAGTGTTACATCAGATATGACAATGGATTCATTCGGCTTCAAAAAACCGAGAGCTGCCATCATGATTGCGACCAAAATGACAACCAATATATGCTTGCCGGTAAAATGTTTTTTCACCTCTGCCTGTTTCACAATAAATGGCAATACACCGATAATTAATCCTACAAAAAAGAATTGTGTCGGTTCATGATGATGTTCCAACAAATAATCAATCAATCGACTAAACGTCAATATAGTAAACCCCATACCGAGTGCCAGTGGCAATAAAAATCCAAGATGACTTCTCCAATCCCGGCTGAAAAAACCACTGATTGATAATAATAGGCGATCGTATATACCTAATATAAACGCTATAGTTCCTCCACTTACACCAGGTATTAAATCACTGATTCCCATTAACATGCCACGATATATATTTTTCCATTCCACTATTTTTCAGTCCTTATATTTTATTTCACTATAATAGTTTACAAAATATAACCCTGTAAAAACAATGGCACATAAATACAAATTATATACTCCTTAATGAATTTTGATCTCACTTTAAATATATATGGATATCATTTATTTAGGTTCATGTATAATCTATCATTTTCTTAATTTAACAAAGTAGCAAACTTATTGTATAACTTAGCTTACTTTCGCCGCATATTTCTTCCTTTTGATTAACGCCGAACTTCCAATATCACTTTACCAGTTGTCTTTCGCGCTTGCAGTAACTCATGAACTTTTGCAGCTTCCTCTATAGGATGGACTTCACCAATAATCATCTTTATATTTCCGTCTTCTAAAAGAGAAAAAAGCTCATGCATACTCGGTAGCAATAGTTCTGGTTTCCTCATTATTTGCGGAAGGAAAAATCCAATGACGGATTGATTTCGTGCCATCAAAGATGATGGATGCATAATGGCCTGTTCTCCACTTGCCACTCCGTATATAACCAATCTCCCAAAGGTAGCTAAACATTTAAGCGTATCCTCAAAAATATTTCCCCCAGCCATTTCAAGCGCGACATTGACTCCGCGGCCATCTGTCGCTTCAAGCACTTCTTTATGCCAGCCCTCATTGGTATAATTGATACACACATCAGCTCCCAGAGAACGTGCAAGCTCCAACTTATCGTCCGTGCTGGCTGTAGCTATAACCTTACCAGCGCCCATTAATTTAGCCAATTGGACAGCAATAGTCCCAACACCTCCAGCAGCCGCATGAACTAGTACAGTTTCATCTTTTTGCAGACGACCCATTGTTTTTAAAATATGGTAGGCGCTCAAACCCTGAAGTGGCAGGGAAACCGCTTCTTTCAAATCTTGTTCTTCTTTCAGGATAATCACGGACCGAGCATCTGCAATAGCGTATTCAGCATATCCCCCAGATTCAATTAGCGTGACCACTCTTGCTCCAATATTTACGTTTGTCACTTCTGCACCAGTTTCGACCACAACCCCGGCAACTTCTGCCCCAGGCACAAAAGGAAGCTTGGTTGGTACAACATATTGGCCCTCACGTCTGGCTGTATCTGCATAATTCACACCAACTAAATGTATTTCAATTAATACGTCATGCGGACCAGGTTTCGGTCGATCTAATTCGACTATCTCTAAAACTTCTGGTCCTCCGTATTCAGTAAATTGTATGGCTTTCATATAACATACATCCTTTCTCCTATTTGCCGGTAAATTGCGGTTTTCTTTTTTCTTTAAAGGCAGCTACACCTTCATGATGATCCTCTGTGGCTATCATCATCGTTTGAGTGATGCGTTCTCTCTCCAGGACATCTTCGAGGGTAGCTGTAAAAGAATAATCAACCAGTTTTTTCATTTGTCCATATGCTTTTCCTGGACCGTAGGATAGCATGGTCGCATATTGAATCGCTTCATCACGTAAAGCTTCCAAAGGTACAAGTTTATTAATGACCCCAAGATCATATAAACGTTCTGCCGGTATAGGTTCAGCTGAAAAGAAGAATTGTTTGGAACGGGACCTGGATAAATAAAGCCATCGATAGGTTTGGCATGTAATTCCCCGGCCATCAACGCCTGTCCGTTCTCAAATTGTCTGCTTACTTTAATAGCTTCTTCCGGATTAAGAACCGGAATAACCTCCGTTGCACCATGCTGTAACGCTGTTACGATTGTGGTTGTAGCCAGGAGAATATCTAATACAACAGCTATCTTTTTGCCTGAGGCCAGTTTTTCAGGTGAAATATCTTCCTTAGTCAGTAAGACATGTACTTTCCGCATATTACTGGTCCCTTGTAAGTGAATAAGCATGCTCGATTAATGTTTTTACATACTTATCAAAGTCGGCAAATCTCGGATCCTTTGTTTGACCATTATGATAGCGATAGTAGATTTGCTGACATATCCCTGCTAATTTGAAATAAGCGAATGTCAAATAAAAATTCATATTGGTGATATCACGGCCACTTTGTCTGGCATATTCGGAGATAAATTGCTCCCTTGTATAAAATCCATCCCAAATCGTAACAGATGGCTTCCCTAACCCTTTCTTCAATAAATCAGGTTCATCTCCCTCTGTCCAATAACTCATAGCTACTCCTAGATCTGCGAGCGGATCCCCGACCGTAGTCATTTCCCAGTCAAATAGACCGACCATTTCTGATCCATCGTCCGTAAACATCGCGTTATTTAATTTGTAGTCATAATGAATAATCGAAGCATCACTTGAAGCTGGAACGTGATTAATTAACCACTTCTCCAAATCTTGTACATTTGGAATATCATGTGTTTTCGCTCGTTCATAACGTACTATCCATCCATTTGTCTGTCTTTCCATAAAACCATCAGGCTTGCTGATTTCTTTAAACTTTGTCTCCTGATAGGGGATGTTATGAAGCTGAACAAGCCGTCTTACCATTTCCTGTGATAAATTTTGAAAAAGTTCATGGGAAGGTTTAATACTTTCAGGAATGGATGTATCAAATACAAAACCTTGCTTTCGTTCCATAATAAAAAATGGACTTCCGACAACATGCTCATCACCTGAATATAGGATTGTTCTTGGGGCCGGATTAAAAAGAGGATGCACTTCTGATAGGATGCTATATTCTCTTTGCATATCATGGGCTTTTGGAGCCACAGGTCCAAGCGGCGGTTTCCTTAAAACAGCTTCCCAAGTTCCTATTTTCAATTGATACGTTAAGTTTGAATGACCTGCCGAGAATTGTTCAATTTCCAGGTTTCCTTCTGGCAAATCGTTAATCTTACTCCGCAGAAATGTTTCAAGGACAGACAGCTTAAATTCTTCTCCACTTCGTACGGGAATCGTATCTTTACTTACTCTTTGGGTCATGCCTATCCCACCTTTTCAAAAATCGGACTCATTATGCAGCTTTGATCAGACTCAGCAGTCTATCTTTAAGCAATTCAGGAATCGGTTCACTTTCCTGTTTATCAAAATTAAACTGAACAAGGATTGCATTCCCTTTGGCAATCGGACTACCGGTTTGTGCACAAGAAATATCATGTTCAAGCTGGAAGCTCTTTGTTCCCACTCTTGATACAGTCGTAGTGATTTTTAGTATTTGGTCAAAATAGGCTTGAGAGAGAAAATCACACTTAGTCGATGCCAGAATGAATGACCAGTTTTTCATTTTCATATCTATCTCTATTTCTTTTAAAAAATGCAGACGTGCTTCCTCCAAATAAATGAAATAGCTTGTATTATTCACATGTCCCAATGCATCTGTTTCTGAAAAACGGACTGTAACCGTTGTTTCCATGATGACCTCCTATTCTATTGTTCTAAACCTACTCTGAGAACAAGCGCCTTCCCTTACTTGCATAACATCTTTAAAAATATCTCCATGACAATTCAATTTGATTCCCCCTACCAGCTGCTTAACCGAACTTCAATAAAAAAAAGGAGTATTGCTTTCTACTCCCCTATTTCAATTCCTTTCATAATCATTTCAACGAACATATCAGCTATATCGTTTTCAGAAATAGCTCCTTCAGGATTAAACCATTGATAACTCCAGTTCAAAATACCAAGAATACCAAATGTAATGATGGAAGGGTTTAGAGTTGGACGTAATTCGCCCGTCTCTATTCCCTGCTTCATTAAATTTTCAATATTAAATCGAAATTGGTCACGCTTCGGGATAATTTCCTCAAGCTTATCGTCAGACAGGATCTTCATTTCTCGAAAGAACACTTTTGCACTTAACCCATTAGTTCTAATATCGCTGATTAATAATGAAGCGATATCCTGTATTTTTTGCCGACACGTTTTCATTGGAGCATTCACTATTTCTTCCTGTCTTTCAATTAATCCATTAATATAGTCGAGATGAATATTCATCAATAATTCTTCTTTACTTGCAAAATAGTAATAAAAGGTTCCCTTGGTAACACCCAAAGAATCAACAATATCCTGTATGGATGTTTCCGCAAAGCCCTTTCTTTCAAATAAAGAAATACTGGTGTTCGTTAATTTTTGTTTCATCCTCAGGACTCCACTTCTTGTGTATTGATGGCGTCCTACTTTGTTTGAATTTCTTCTCTCAGTGCCCGGCGAAGTATTTTTCCGACATTAGTCTTTGGTAATTCATGACGAAATTCTACAATCGTCGGTACTCGATAGGCTGCCATATTATTTTTGCAGTATCCAATGATTTCTTTTTCTGTAGCTGACTCATTCGCTTTTAAAACGATAATAGCCTTAACTGTTTCTCCTCGATATTCATCCGGTACACCAATCACAACGGCCTCTTGTATCGAAGGATGCTCATAAAGGACCTCTTCTACATCACGCGGATAGATATTATAGCCTCCTGCAATAATAAGATCCTTTTTACGGTCAACAATTGATAAGTATCCATCTTCATCCAGCTTGGCAATGTCCCCTGTAAATAACCATCCATCACGCAGAGCATTAGCCGTTTCTTCAGGCATATTCCAGTATCCCTTCATAACCTGTGGACCTTTGACAATTAATTCTCCCAATTCGCCTACCGGGACTTCTTCTGTTCCTGTAGCAACATCCACAATTTTACAATCGGTGGATGGATAGGCAATTCCAACTGTCCCTGATTTACGAATTCCGAATGAGGGATTGCAATGAGTTACCGGTGATGCCTCCGAAAGGCCATATCCCTCCAAAATTTTAGCACCTGTTTTTGATTCATATTCTTTCATTAATTCCAATGGCATCGGGGCACTTCCGCTATTGCAAACTTTAATACTGTCAATTCCATATTCCTGTGCTTTCGGATGAGCATTGATTGCCACGTACATGGTTGGTACGCCAGGGAAAATAGTCGGCTTCTCCTGTTTAATCGTTTGAAGAACCTCTTCAAGGTCAAAACGCGGCAGCAATATATTTTCGCTGGCCATTAAAATACATCCATTCATACAGGCTGTCATGCCAAATACGTGGAATAATGGGATGACAGTCAAATACCGCTCCTTACCACGCTCTACAATTTGTTTGAAAAATTCCTTTGTTTGATACATATTAGCCACTAAATTTTGATGAGTGAGCATAGCTCCTTTTGAACGCCCCGTCGTTCCCCCTGTATATTGCAGCACGGCAACATCATGGATCGGATCAATGGCCGCCGGATCTACCGGAGTTACCGTTTCAGAGATAAATTGCTCAAATGTACGATCTGTTCCGAAATCTGCCACGGACGGCTGCAGACTGACTACAATAATATTTTTGAGATTCGTAGAGGATTGAACTGATTTAACGGTTTGATAGAATGCATCCATGACTACAATCGTTTCAGCACCGGAATCGTTCAATATATATTCCAGTTCACGGGCTACTAACATAGGGTTAATTTGAGTGACAATCCCTCCCACCATTAAAGTCCCATAATAGGCAATCACGTACTGAGGACAGTTTGGCAGCATAATTGCTACTCTGTCACCTTTTTTCACACCATTATTCTGAAGCGCTGCTGCGAATCGATTCGCTGTTCCTGAAAGTTCTTGGTAGGTCATTTTTCTTCCAAAGAATGAGAGGGCATTATTTGTAGGGTATTGAATGGTCGTTTCATGAAGAATGTCTGGGAGTGATTTATTTGGAATGTTAATCTCAGATGCTATACCTTCCGGATATTGCGTAAGCCAAGCTTTTTTTTCCATAGTCAAATCTCCTTCATCTTTTATTTAAACCATGGCGTGTTTTCCGCCATCAACTACCAATACCTCACCTGTTATATAGTTCGACGCATCAGATGCCAGGAATAAAGCAACTCCCTTCAGGTCCTCCTCATTCCCAAGCCTCCCAAGTGGTGTCATATATTCAATTGCATCTTTCCCCTGTTCAAGTAAGACTTGGGACATTTTGGTCGGGAAAAAGCCTGGTGCAATGGCATTGACATGGATATTGTGTTTCCCCCATTTCACTGCCAAATCCTTTGTTAAAGTAATGACAGCACCCTTGCTTGCATTGTATCCAACGGTATCCATCATATCAGCATGTGTTCCGCCGAGCCCCGCTACCGAAGCAATATTGATGATTTTTCCCCGTCCCTGTTCCACCATCACCTTTCCTACCGCCTGAGACATCAGGAATGTGCCTGTTAAATTTATATTGATGACCTTGTTCCAGGCTTCAAGGGGCATATCCAGGGTCGGTGCTCCCCAAGAGGCACCGCTATTGTTGACCAGAATATCAATGGTCTCAAATTTATTTAATGTTTCTGAGACGACATTATGAATATCTTCCGGATTTGCGATATCACATTTTACGGCCAAGGTTTGAATTCCATATTCTCTCTTCAGATGATTTGCTACCTCTGTGCAGGCCTCAACCTTGCGTGAGCACAGAACAATATTAGCTCCCGCCTCAGCCAACCCATGCGCGATTTGGGCTCCAAGCCCGCGTCCACCGCCTGTGATAATCGCTGTCTTACCGGATAAATCAAACATTTGTAAAACGTTCATGGTTAGCTTGTTCCTCCCCTCGATATTTTTTTAGCTCAAGCTTGGCAATTTGGGCACGATGAACCTCATCCGGTCCGTCGGCCAATCGTAATGTTCTCGCATTAGCCCAATGAGCAGCCAATGGAAAATCCCCTGAAACACCGGCAGCACCAAGCCCTTGTATCGCTCTATCAATCACCTTCAGTGCCATATTCGGAGCAACCACCTTAATCATAGCAATCTCCGCTTTTGCTTTTTTGTTTCCGACTGTATCCATCATATAAGCTGCTTTCAGAGTTAATAATCTTGCCTGCTCAATTTCAATTCTTGAGTCCGCAATCCATTCCTGCACGACCCCTTGATTAGCAAGCGGCTTCCCAAAAGCATTTCTTTTTTGAATACGCTTACATAATATTTCAAGCGAACGTTCTGCTGCTCCGATTAGCCTCATACAATGATGAATTCTCCCTGGACCCAACCTGCCCTGAGCGATGGCAAATCCCTTACCCTCTCCCCAAATGATGTTCTCTGCAGGAACTCTAACATTCTCATATGTAATTTCACCATGTCCATGAGGAGCATGATCATACCCGAAAACAGGTAGCATTCGCTCAATCTTTACTCCTTTGGAATCAAGAGGAACCAGAATCATAGATTGTTGCTCATGCCGGTTCGCCATTTTGTCCGTTTTTCCCATTACGATCGCAATTTTACACCTAGGATCTCCTGCACCGGACGACCACCATTTGCGACCATTGATGATATAGCTATCCCCATCTTTTTCAATGCTTGCTTCAATATTTGCTGCATCTGATGAAGCAACATCCGGTTCGGTCATTGAAAAACAGGAACGTATTTCTCCGGTCAATAATGGCTTGAGCCATCTATCTTTTTGTTCAGCTGTTCCATACCTCTCTAATACTTCCATATTCCCGGTGTCGGGTGCACTGCAATTAAATACTTCAGGTCCGATTAATGAACGGCCCATAATTTCACACAGAGGAGCATATTCCAAATTGGTAAGACCAGCTCCATATTCACTCTCAGGCAAAAATAAATTCCATAATCCTTTCTTTTTAGCCTTACTTTTTAATTCTTCCATAATAGGAGGTACTTGACTCCAGCGTGATTCTTGCTCATTTAACTGACCCTCATAGACTGCTTCATTAGGTAATACATACTCTTCCATAAAGGCAGTTAACTGTCTCCCCAGGTCAATAACCTTACTTGAATAGGAAAAGTCCATATACTCACTCCTTTCACATACTGACCAGTAGGTATTGTTAATTGTTACCAATTATACAAGAAAAGATATAAAATACAACTATTTTACTGATAATTTTAAAAATTCTGTTTTTTAATTTGGCAATTGATTCGAATTTTTTATGATTCAAACTATATAATGGTATATATAAAAAAGGAGATGTGCTATGAGAATACGTTCTATTAAAGAAGCAGCAAAACAATCATTATCTGGCAACTGGGGTATAGCAATCGGTGTATTATTTATAAACTATATTTTAGCATCTATTATTGGAAGGATTTCTGAAGATTATTACATCCTTTCACTTCTTACCATGTTTTTTATATCTGGCCCTTTATTCATAGGATACATGTGGTTTCATTTAGATATAAAAAGAAAACAAGATCCTTCAGTCAGAGGACTATTCCGTGGGTTTACTGTGACTTATATCAGAAATGCTTTAACCTACTTTTTAATGACACTATTCCTTTTTCTTTGGTCACTTTTACTTATTATACCTGGGATTATTAAAGGGCTTGCTTATTCAATGACCGTATTTATATTACGGGATCACCCTGAACTGACTGCTCTCCAAGCCATTTCAGAAAGCCGCAAAATGATGAATGGGAAGAAAAAAGATTTGTTGTTATTATCCTTATCCTTTTTCACATGGCTTATCATTCCAATCATTTTATTGGTAATTGGAATCGCTTCTATTGGAGTTGGATTTAATGCTGATGCTAATTTAATTTTTGCAGGTTCTGCCAGCATTATTATTGGATCCATCGCTATGATGGGTATATCCATTTACGTCACACCTTACTACATGACTTCACTTGCCGTCTTTTATGACGATTATGTAAAACCAACAGAAGACTATATTACACGGGGTCCAATATCTAAAAATCATGATAACACTATAGAATACAACGAACTTGTTAAACCTATAGAATAAAGAATAAACCCGATCCTACCAAAAAGTCGGGGGATGACATGAATAACATTCTTTGAGTATAAATTCATTTGGCATATATACTGCTATAAAATACAGCAATCTCACATTTATATTATCTCGGATAACAAGATTCATATGCATTTTTCATTTTAAAGATATATTAATAGAATGTCTCCGGTGTTTTTTAATAAATTGCTTCTGAAAAAATCCACTTCTAATAAAAACAAGCCAGCAGGAGACTGCTGGCTTTAAATCTGATCACTGTATTTTTTTCTGTAAATCTGGCACTTCTATTATTACTGGTGCTGTTTGTTTCATCATTCCTATTGGATAACCAATGATAGCTCCCAAAATGGCTGGAGTAATCCATCCTAATCCCACTGAAGAAAGTGGCAAATAGGAAAATAAACTATTGATTGCTTCAATCTGCACGCCTGCTGCATTTAACCCATCAAACAAACTTACGATAAAGGTTAACCCCAAGCTGCAAATATAGACTTCAGACAAACCTTTAAATGCATTATGCATGAATGTAAGAAAAATCAAGCATATGGCCAAAGGATATATAGCAGTTAATACAGGAACTGATATAGCTACTAAATTGGCAAGTCCTACATTAGCAACCATCGCACTAAAAACAGATAAAACAATCACAAACGTTTTATATGAAACTTTTGGAAGCAACGTATTAAAGTAAGCCGCACACGCAGTTACGAGGCCAATGCTCGTTGTTAAACAAGCCACAAGAACGACCAGCCCCAACACCAGACTGCCATATGATCCAAAATAATAGTGAGATACTGCTGCTAAAATAGCACCTCCGTTATCAAATACCCCAATCGCTTCCACACTGGAAGCTCCAAGAAAGGCAAGACCTGCATAGATCACAGCGAGTAAACCAGCTGCAATGAAAGCAGACTTCATAACACTTGTCATCATTTCTTTTTTACTATAAATACCAGTAGAACGAACGGCATTAATAATAATGATTCCAAATACAAAAGATGCCAATGTATCCATCGTCAGGTAACCTTCCTGAAAACCTTTGAAAAATGCATATTCCGTATAATTTTCAGCTGGAGCAGTCAGGCTTCCCATCGGATTAAACAAAGCTACAAGAATTAATAAAGCTATAAATATTAATAAAATCGGTGTCAACAATTTACCGACAATATCTATAATTCTTCCTGGTCTTAACGCAAAGAAACATGTAATTGCAAAAAAGATAACAGTAAATATCACCATAGCCATTGTGCTATTCATATTTCCGATTAAAGGTTTCACACCAATTTCAAATGAAACCGTTCCTGTCCTCGGCATCGCGAACAATGGCCCGATTGCTAAGTAAAGCACCGTTGTAAAGATTATTGCAAATATAGGATGAACATTTTTAGCCATCGAATATAGATCATTTTTACCTGAAAACCCAATTGCCAGTACACCTAACAGAGGTAATCCCACACCGGTTACGATAAATCCCAGTGTAGATTGCCATACATTCGTTCCTGACATTTGTCCCATTAATACAGGGAAAATTAAATTTCCAGCTCCAAAAAATAAGGCAAAGAGCATGAAACCGATTGCTAGTGTTGTAGACCTACTCTTTCTATTATCCACATAAAAAACCTCCCGTTCAAATCTTGTTGGTCATTTTAAGTTTTCTGATAATTCTAAACATTTTTAATATAACATTGTCTAGTTTAACATAGATGTTAAGATTATTCAGACTTTTTGCTTCACTTTTTCACTGTGCTGCTGACATTCACTAAAGTATTCCCTATATTACAAGTGATTATAGTAACTGTGCCCTAAAAATGCAAGAGATTCTTAAAAATTAATATAAAGGTAATTTTTATCACCCAGAAAGTGAGTTTTAAAGGTTCCATAAATCCAATTTAATATTTCTTCTAAATTTACCTTCTTACATACAAAAGAAACCTTCTTCATAGAAAGAATAAGGTTTCTTTTGTATTTGCTGACTAGTCAATAACTTGCAGCCTACTATTAATCTACAAAGTATTCAGCATATTGGCTATCTGACTTTAGTAAACTATTCCAGTATTTTTCTGGTCCTAATATATGTTGGCTAACAGCCTCATCAATTTGGTCCACTTTTTTATTTTCGATAATATCAATAATATTTTTATGTTGTTCAATGATTTCTGTATAATCATATTTGATCTCCGATAAAAGTCGGATTCGATTATAATGTGTGCTTAGACGGTTAATAGCATCCCATATATGTTCTTTTTCCTGAGCTTTATAAAATAGGGAGTGAAATTCCTGATCTAATTCATGAAAGGTTCTTTCCACGCCTTTTTTACCTATGAAATTTTCCTGTAAACTGATAACCCTCTTTAACTCTAATAATGTTTCTTCAGTAATAGATTCGCAGGCTAACTTAAGAACTTCTTTTTCAAGTACAGAGCGCATAAATGCTGCCTCTTTAACCAATTTATAATCAATTTTCGATATATATGAACCGACCTGCGGCCATACTTCAACCAAATGTTCCTCTTTTAATTTTCCGATTACCTCTCGAATCGGTGTACGGGAAATTCTTAGTTCATTGGCCAATTCAATTTCACTAATTGCTTGTCCTGGTTTCAATTCAAGAGACATAATTCCATTTTTAATAATTCTATACGAATAATGTTTATTATTTTCTCCAGGTAATTTGGGTGTCACTGTCAACATCATGATTTCTCCCTTATATAAACATATATAAATCTCATAATTCATTACTCCACACGTAACCAATATACCTATGTATTTTAATTATCATCATATTCCAAACATTTTTCAAGCAATTCAAACAAAAAGAGCTGAGACGGCGTATTAATGAACAAAGACTAAGAACGCCACGTCGTGTGGCAACGTCTTTGTGACCTACATCCTGTAGGCCTCCGACAAGCATAAGACGAATACTCGAAGGGCGTTCTCCTCCCGTAGAGGATTTGCTTATGACTCGAGGGACTAGGAGTCGAAGCTGGATTGTAAAAAAAGCTGAAACGGCTTGACCAGAAGCGAGGAGCATAAGACAGGAGCTCGGAGGGAGGCGATCCTCCCTCCCGCAGAGGTCATGCTTATGTCCTGAGCTTCTAGCCGTTGAAGCTGGATTACAAAAAAGAGCTGAAACGGCTTGACCAGAAGCGAGGAGCATAAGACAGGAGCTCGGAGGGAGGCGATCCTCCCTCCCGTAGAGGTCATGCTTATGTCCTGAGCTTCTAGCCGTTGAAGCTGGATTACAAAAAGAGCTGAAACGGCTTGCCCAGAAGCGAGGAGCATAAGACAAAGGCACGTAGGGGATCTGGTAAAGGAACAAAGACTAAGAACACCACATCCTGTGGCAACGTCTTTGTGACCTACATCCTGTCGACCTCCCAGCAGCTACATTTATGTCAGTATTATCTATCTAATGTCCCTTCTCTATTTCGACATATTCCCGTATTAGATTGTTGTCATAAGACGAAAATCTATTGTTAACTGATATACCTCTGGGATAAAAGAGGGGGCGGATATCACCTTAAAGATTGGTAAATTAACAAAACTCCTTCCCTATTTCCCATTTTCTATATAGTTAGAGTGACTAAAGGATATGATTTAAATAGTTCGGTAAGCCTGATGACTTATTTTTATTATACTAGCATATTCATACTCTTCCACCCTCTCCATTTCACCGACTATATCCATATGAAATAGACAAGAATTATTTTTTTCTAAACAGGTCCTGATTAGTATGACACCTGCAGGACGGGAGAAAGTGTATACAATGATTCATTTTCATTTCTCCGAGCATCCTGGCGACATTTAGTGACAGTATATGACTGCTATTATTCGTTATGGTAGAAATACCAGCATGATTCCTATAATTCGATCTTACTTAACAAGGAGGTGCAAATATTCTTGGTATATTGGCAATTTAGTAAAATAGAATAGGGAGGGAAACATGTTGAAAACGAAAAGAAAAAAAGTTTCATCACTCATTCTTACATCTATTCTCATACCATCATTGCTACTTACTACAGGTTTTAATTCTTCAACCTCATCTTCTGCTGCTTCCTCAGAATCCATCCATAGTTCAGCAAAATCTACAATAGTTCAAAATAGCAGTAACAAAATCTCCAAAGATCTTCAAAATAAATTTAAAGATGATGTTAAAGTTACTTTTTTAATCAAACTTAAAGAACAGGTAGATACAGCCAAGGTTGCTAAAGAAGCTACTTCAGCTGCAAAGAAGCAAAAGCTCTCATCAGCTAAAACGACCCTGTCTAAACGATCTTCCATCGTCACAAATCTTCGGGCAACAGCTGAAGAAACTCAGCATGAGCTGAATAACTTTTTAGAGAAACAAGAGAAAGCCGGTAACGTTAAGGATATCCAATCCTTTTACATCGTAAACGGTATGGCAGTTACGGCCACAAAAGAAGTGATGGAACAAATTGCGACATTTCCAGAAGTTGATAAACTACTACCGAATGAAACAATTCAACTTATACAACCAGTTAAACAGTCAAAAGCGGAAAAACCATTAATTGAATCCGATAAAAAGGAGACTTCCTCCAAAGTAAAAACGAAGGCAGAAACCTCCTCTATCGAGTGGAATATCGAAAAAATTAGTGCTCCACAAACTTGGGAGATGGGAATTGATGGTGCTGGAACAGTCGTAGCTAGCATTGACACAGGCGCACAATGGGATCACCCATCTTTAAAAACAAAATATCGCGGCTACAACCCGGCTAATCCTGATAATCCTAATCATGAGTTCAGCTGGTTTGATGCTACTTCGACAAACAACCCCGAAGCATTTGATGATCACGGCCATGGTACCCATACAATCGGAACAATGGTTGGCTCAGAGCCTAATGGTTCAAACCAAATCGGTGTAGCTCCTGGCGCTAAATTCATTGCGGTTAAAGCCCTTTCTGCATCTGGCGGTGGCACTAATGTTGATTTACTAGAAGCTGGTGAGTGGGTTTTAGCTCCTAAAGATGCAAATGGTACTCCACACCCTGAATATGCACCTGATGTCGTAAACAATTCATGGGGTGGCGGACCAGGCTTAGATGAATGGTTCCGACCAATGGTTCAGGCATGGAAAAATGCAGATATCTTCCCTGAATTTTCTGCCGGAAATGACGGAGGAGGAGCAGGAACTATAGCCGCTCCATCCAATTATCCTGAATCTTACGCAACTGCCGCAACAGATATCAATAATGCTTTGGCAAGCTTTTCTTCAAGGGGACCTTCTCCATATGGTGGAGAAATGAAACCAAATATAGCAGCACCAGGTGTAAATATTCGTTCTGCGGTACCTGGAAACGGGTATGATTCCTGGAATGGCACATCAATGGCCGGACCTCATGTGTCCGCAGTAGTTGCCCTGCTTAGACAAGCTGATTCGAGCTTAACTGTTGATCAAATGGAAGAGATTATGAACTTAACAGCAACACCATTAACTGACAGCGCTTATCCAGAGTCACCTAATTTTGGATATGGTCATGGTTTGGTAAATGCTTTCGATGCTGTCTCTTCAGTTGTAAGTGGTTTAGGAAAAATTAAAGGAACTGTCTCTAAAGAAGGTGACGACACAGAGGCACCTGAAATTGAGACTGAACCTGTTACCACTTCTTATAAAGAAATGGATCTTACTCTTAACGCAACCGCTGAAGATGATATTTCAGTGACATCGGTTATTTTAAAATATAAAAAAGCTGATGGAAGCTGGGCAGAAGTAAACGGTGAACGTGTCACTGGAGATCATAAATCCGGTGAATACGAAGCAACAATTCCTGGTGCTGATTTAACCGGAGATTCAACAGAATACAAATTTATCGCATATGATTTTGGAGGTAATTCAAAAGAGACGGGTGCTCATACAGTTACGTTACTTCCGGGTATTACAGTTGGATATGAAACGGATTTTGAACATAATCCGGTAGGATGGACATCGTATGGCACAAATAATTCTTGGGAATGGGGAGTACCAACAACTGGCCCTGGAGCTGCATTCTCAGGTGAAAAATTATATGCAACCAACCTGACAGGAAATTATGCAAATAGCTCTAATATGAGCTTAGAAATGCCGCCAATCGATCTTTCTGAGGGAGCCAGCTACTTGCAATTCAAACATTGGTATGAATTGGAAAGAAACTACGATTTTGGGCATGTATTTATATCAACGGATGGTACCAACTGGACACAGGCAGCGCGTTTCAATAATACATCCGGAGGTTGGATTGATGGGGAAGTAGATTTAAGCGAATACGCAGGACAACGTATCTACATTTCCTTTAACGTCACAAGTGATAGTTCTATCCCAAAAGCTGGATGGTATTTGGATGATATCAAATTATCAGCAGTGCCAATCCAACCGGCTAAAAAAGCTAAACTTGGTGTGACAAAAGAAACAGATTCCAGCAAAAAAGCAGCAAAAGAAAAAGTAGATCCAGCAAAAATCAAACCAGCAACTGAAAAAGAAAGCCCAAAAGCTGATAAACCTGATAATGAACGACCAGCACCAATGCTATTGCCAATCCAAGCTCATGTAACCGTCCTTGAAACGGGACGTTCTGTTTACACAAATCCACAGGATGGTTCCTATGAGTTAACCCATGCAACCGGAGACTACACTGTAAAAGCGGAAACCTATGGATTCCAATCCCAAACACAAAGAGTAAGTGTTGTAGATGAGGGAATAGCTACTGCTAACTTTACATTACAGGAAATCCCTAAAGGGACAGTCAGCGGTACGCTTACCAATAAAGTTACAGGCAATCCAGTTGCTGGCGCCACAGTTTATCTCGTGGAAGATGCTGCAGTCGTTCCAGTGACAACGAATGGTGATGGAGAATATTCGATTACTGCATATGAAGGTACCTACACACTTAAATTTGTTGCACCATCTTACTACAGCTCTGAAACAACCGTTACAATTGATGAAGGAGAACCAGTAGTTAAAGATATAGAGTTACGCCCATTCATTGGCTATGCCGGAGAGATTAAATATGATGACGGTACGGCTGAAAACGCCAGAGCCTGGAATGCTTCAGGCAATAGCTGGGCTGTTAAAATGTCATTAAGTGAAAGTGAAGATCAAGCTCTTGTAACTGGTGCACTCCTTCGCTTCTGGGATACTACATTTCCAACCCCAGGCGGAACTGATTTCCAAGTATCCGTTTATGACACCAGTGGTGCCAATGGCAGCCCAGGCAATAAGTTAGCCGGACCTTTCAACAAAACAGCTTTACGTGATGGTACCTGGACACATGTTGACCTTTCCGAACATAACATCATGGTAGAAGGTGACTTCTTCATTGTCTATACTCAACCAAATGCAAATCCAAATGCACCTGGCTTGGCAACTGACGAAGATGGGCCAAATGCCAAACGCAGCTGGCAAAGTGTAAGCGGAGCATGGTCTCAATCACCGGAGGCTGAAGGAAACTACATGATCCGTGCGACCGTCAACTATGAATTACAAGTACCATCCATCACTTCACCTAAAGATGGATCGTTTACGAATAAAAAGTCTGTTACAGTTGAGGGTAAATCTTCTCCTGAAACAACGATTGATTTATTCAATGACGGTGAAAAAACTGCTACCACAAAATCAAACGCAAGCGGCGACTTCTCTGTTGCTGTTGAATTGAATAATGGTGTAAATACACTGACTGCGAAAGCAAAAACAGATGTCGGTTCAACAGACCCATCTGAACCAGTTACGATTACACTTGATCAGGATAAACCTGAACTGACTATTACTTCACCGACAGACGGTTCTAAAACAAATAAAGAAACCGTTACAGTTACAGGGACTATCACTGATGTCAATCTGGATTGGGTGAAAGTAAATGGTCAAACGGCAACTGTAAGCGACGGGAAATTCAGCAAGCGTATCCTTCTTGATGAAGGTATCAATGAAATTACTGTCCAAGCTAAGGACAAAGCAGGAAACAGTATTAAGAAAATTATCACACTTGATGCCAATTATACGGCACCTGAACTTTCCAACCTACTCCCTGCTGAGGACAAACTATTGGAAAGCGGTGATTCTGTCAAAATCGAATTTGACAGTGAACCTGGACTAGACGCTACCTTCTCAATCCTAGCTCCAGTCACAAACGTTGGCGTATCAAATGCACTTGAGCTTCCAATGCGTGAAACATCTGAGGGACACTATGTCGGATACTATACTGCCACCAAAAACATCAAAGCAAACGGTGCAGCAGTACAAGTAACCGCAGAAGATGACTATGGTAATAAAACGATTGAAAGAGCGGAAGGATTGTTATATATAAACGCTCCGCAATAAAATTATGAAAGCACAAGTGCATGAGCACTTGTGCTTTCTTTTTTGGACAGTCCGAATTTCAGGTGGATTCTCTTACTATTTTTCAAATGGCAATCTTGGATTCTCATCTTGATAGATAGAATACCCAGATCCTACATTTTCCATTTCTGAGCATTTTTCATTATTGCATGCAAACTGATAAGTCTGCTTGTCAGTACGAACAAATACCCCAAAATAGTAAGGGAATACTCCGCCATCAAATTTATTCATATCTGCATTGATTGCCATAATGTTTTCTTTAGTAGCTAATTTTTGATAGTCTGTACTTTCGACTGTATTTTGAACCATCTCACTAAGAATAATATCCTCTTCTGAATCACGTTCATACCATTGATTAACCAGAACCCACTTCCCTGCTATATATAGATTTATACCTAAGCTGATAATCAATAATATAAACACAATCTTATTCTTCATATGTATACACCCTTCTTTATCTAACTACGTTTCTCTGTCAAAACAAAAGAAACTGCTATCAAATTACCATACTGAAAGTCCTATTATTCCAACGATAGCGCATCATAGGAATCTATTAATAATCCGGATGTTTTGTAATATTGCTGAACCATATTTTCAATCGCCGCAGGGTATCCAAGACTCCCATTAAATTTGTTAACACTACACTATCAGCTGCTATTGTTTCTCTAACTTCCATTCATCTAAATCCCCCAATTCAATGAGAAATAGAATAAAATGATGACCATTAAATCTTTCGAACATATCTCAGTGTCATATAGTTTTCTTCCTCAATATTTCCATGTCCATTCTGCTCATTTTTGAAAACAAACCCTCTTGCTTCATAGAATGGTATTCCTTTTTGATTCCCCTTAGCCACAGAAACCCATTGTTCATTTGCCTGATATACTTCTTTTTGCTGCTTTGTAAGAACATTTAATAACCTTGTCCCAATTCCCTCATTACGTCTTTCAGGATTTAGGTATAAAACAAATACCTCCCCAGAAGTCTCACCAATCATTCCGCCCCCAATTGCCCCAATGACTTCATTATCTTCTATAGCCACGAAATACCCTCCCCAGTCCCTGCCTGTATCATTTACTTCCTTCAAAATTCTTTCATGATTATAAAACTCTTTTATCACTCTCTTAATATATTCTTCAGACCTTAAACCATTATACGTAGCCCAATATCCATCACTGCATACTTTCGAAATCCCCTCGGCATGGCTTGCATTCGCTTTTAGTATGTCAATCATCTTTCCATCCCCTCATTTTATTATCTATAAGATCCTTTGAAAGTTCACTTTCCCATACAGTTTTCAACAAAAAGACCATTAATCCTTCAAAAATCAATGTCATTAGCATTAATAGCAGTCCTACAATCGATGTTCATAAAAATCCAAATGAAAAATGGCTAATATAAAATGCCTGAAATGTACAAAATATGAAGAACAAAAACTATAGAGACTACACAGGAGGTACATATGAACCAACTCTTAGAAAGTGCAAGGGCCATGCAAGATGAGTTAATCCAATATAGAAGAGAAATTCATCAAAATCCGGAAGTAGGCGATCATCTTCCTCAAACCACGAAATACGTGATGGATAAGTTAAAGGAATTCGGCTATGAACCAAAAGAAATCTGTGAAAGTGGGATTGTAGCACTGGCGGGGAAACCTGATGCAAAGAAAACATTTTTATTACGGGCCGATATGGACGCTCTTCCAATTAAAGAACAGACAGATTACCCGTTTAAATCAACAAACGGAAATATGCACGCCTGTGGGCATGATATGCACACAACTATGCTACTAGGGGCTGCCAAATTATTAAAACAATATGAGAATGAACTGGAAGGATCTGTTAAGCTCGTATTCCAGCCAAATGAAGAAGGCTTCAAGGGTGCTAAATTAATGTTGAAGTCGGGAGTTTTAGAGAACCCAAAAGTCGATGCAGCAATGGCCTTACATGTACATTCCGGCACACCAACTAATACGATATTATATGGGCTTGGAACCGCAATCGCAGGTTGTACAATCTTTAGAATTACTGTAAAAGGTGTTGGATGTCATGGAGCTATGCCGGAAACAGGTGTTGATCCGATTAATATTGCAGCGCACATCTATACCTCTATCCATGAAATCATAGCAAGGGAAATCGCAGCAACCGAATCCGTAGTTATCACCATCGGAAAATTCCAAGCCGGAAGTACTCATAATGTGATTCCTGACCAGGCTATACTGGAGGGGACCATTCGTTACTTAAATGTAGATTTAGGAGATTTTATTTACAAAAGGTTAGAGAAAATAGTCACTTCAACAGGTGAAATGTTCAGGGGTGAAGCTAATATAGAGGTCGTTGCATCCGTTCCTCCATTAACGAACGATAAGAACTTAGCCAATCAATTGTCCTCTTATGTGAGTGATGTTGTCGGTAAACAATCTGTCATTTCTTTTGAGGGCGGAGGGATGGGTTCCGAAGATTTCGCTTCATATTGTTATCAAGTCCCTACCGTTTATTTTTTACTGGGAGCGGGCACAAAAGATGAAGACCCTCATTATGGACTTCCGATGCATCATCCACAGGTAATTTTTAATGAAGAAATCCTACCAACCGGTGCAGCCATACATGCCCATACGGCAATGATGTGGTTAAAAGCGAATCAATAGAGAAGCAGTAAGAGTGTGGCAAAGTTCTTTAAAGGATGCCACACTCTTTTAAATCTATTGTTGTTTATAATTATAAAGACTTTTTAAATATAGCTGTCAAAAAACCTTCCTCAGCAAATACATCATTCGATGAATCCATTTGTCTCATGTTTCTTATTTCAATTTCCTTAAAATCTTTAAAGATGTCCCTTAATTTTTGCTCCGTAAACCCCAAACCTCCTTTTAGGCTCCATAATCTATACACATCCCAATCGGTTATATCTGATCCGCCATACTTCCCATTTTCAAGAAAACAGGTAATACCTAACAAACCATCTGTTTTTAGAGCTCTTTTTATTAAATTGATATAACTAATCCTGCGATGAGGTGCTATATGATGAAAGCATCCTGAATCAAACACGATATCATAGCTTCCTTCATCAATAGCTAAATCAAATATATTATTATGTATAAAGTTGATTGCCAAACCACTCTCTTTCGCTCGTTCTCTTCCCCACTTCAGACTTTCTTCTGATGAATCAACGGCATCAACATGACAACCTTTTTCTGCAAAAAATACTGCATTTCGACCAGGACCACATCCCAATTCGAGCACTTTGCTCTCCGAAACAAATAAGCCCTTTTTGAAATACTCCAATAAGTTTTCATCAGGCCGATTAGAAAAAAAAGGGACATTCCGGTTACGATCCAAGTAAAATTGATCCCAGTCAAACCCGGTTTGTTCTTTTAATAATTGATCCATCATCATCAGCAAATCCTCATGACTATAAAGAGCTTCCATACTTAAACCTTCCTCTCCAAATTGATCCACGCTCCCCTAATCACCATTTTATAACAAATAATATATTCAGACTACATTACTACTAGATTAATTTGGTATGAACATTCACCTGTACGGCGCCTAATATAATATAAATGTTCACAAGCTATATTGAGACATTTAACATATATTAAGTTCCCAGGTTAACCGCAACCACTTCTTTAAATAAATTTGGTATAAATTTGGTTATGACAAAAAGTCCATGATTATCATGGACTCGTAGATTATGCCAGAGCACCCTCTGGATTATAGGCGGATATATCGATATCCGTTTCCTCTCCAACGATCAGTTTTGCGAGCTGAGAAGCGATAAATGGACCCATCGTCAAACCTGAGGCACCCAAGCCATTTATGACATAAAGATTATGGTGATTTGGCATGCGGCCAAATACAGGAAGGAAACCTGGCGTAAAAGGTCTGAAGCCGACCCTTGTTTCAGTCAAGCTTGCATCCGCAAGATCGGGAGCAAGCTGAATGGCTTTACTCAGCACTTCTTGGACGCCTCCTGCCGTTATTCTGATATCCATTTTTTCATCGTTTTCATGCGTAGCACCAACTATTATTCTTCCATCTGGAAAAGCAAGCAAATATTGATCATTCGGAGGAATGATTACTGGCCAATCATGTGTTTTGGCAGTATGAACCTGCAAATGACAAATCTGTGCTTTTTGGAAGCTGACTTCCATTCGATAGCCGAGTGGTTCTAGCAATTGTCCAGCCCAAGCGCCTGCAGTAACTACGACTTTTTCCGGTATCCATTCTTCATTGCCGGCTGTCACAACGATTTGCCCTGCTTCCAAAGAAAGCTGTGCTTCAGCTGATACGAAACGGGCGCCGTATTTTCTGGCTGCTCGTTGCAAGGCATTTCGTAAAGCCCGGCCATCGACGCGAGCAGCACCGCTGACATGCACAGCTCCATATCCCTCCGCAAGTAAAGGAAATAACTGGCGTGCTTCGTTTTCGTTAAAACGGGTTATCTTACCCATCTCCGGTGCATCCGCTCTGCGCTTTTCAGCACGTTGCTGCATTGCATCCAGTTTTTTGAGATCCTCATGCAGGCTCAACGCACCTACACGTTCATAACCCGTCTCAGTTTCTCCATCTTGACGGAGTTCTTCAATTATTTCCGGATAATAGCGAGCACCGCCTTTCGCCAGCTGGTACCAATCTTTATTTCGCCGCTGGGACAGCCATGGACAAACGATCCCTGCTGCAGCATCTGTCGCTTGCCCTTTATCAAAGCGATCGATCACTGTTACTTTTAAGCCCCGCTTCGCAAGCTTATATGCGGTAACCGATCCTGCTATACCTGATCCGATTATTGTTATATGCATATCGAACATCCTTTTCTTCGTTTAGCTACAATATACCAAATATACCATAGCATATCGGTCTTTTTTCAGTATTATAATCGAATGAGACAAAGTAAAAGTGAGAAGGAAAAATAAAAAGTCCAGTATGGAATGGCAATTCCTTTATATGGACAAGGCCGCCAGCTTGCATAAAAAAACCTCTCATATGAGAGGTTTTTTCTATTCATTCAATTAAAGCATAATTGCAATGCGCTTCGACTATTACTCTGCTTTTGTCGGAACCCAGCCTTTTGTCTGCAGGATGATGTTCCAAAGCGGATCTGGAAGACCGTGTTGATCTTCGCGGGCAGGGTCGATCAGGCGGATGATTTCGTCATCGCGTCCTTCTTTGATCTTTGTAACGAATTCCGGATCAATCAATAACTCACGTCCCATAGCAATCAATGGAACTCCTGTAGCTTTGGCCTCAGCCACGTCTTCGGCAGAGTACAAGGATCCGACACCAATCAAAGGTAGTCTGTCATTGATGCGTTCCTTGATTAGATCAATACGTTTAACGTTCGTATCCGCACCGCGGCGTGCTGTAGAATGGAAGTCCATTAAAGAAACATGCAGGTAATCCAAAGGTTTTTCCACTAGAGCATCAATCAGCTCAAGTGTTTCTTTCATCGTTAATCCAGGAGTTTCCGGTTCCTCAGGAGAGAAACGGTACCCAACGATGAAATCTTTGGAGCCATGTTTTTCAACAGCATTTCTGACTGCGTCAACAACAGCCAGTGGGAAGCGTAAGCGCTCGCCCCATTCATCTTCGCGGCGATTGGAGAATGGAGAGTAGAACTGCTGGATAATATAGCCGTTTGCACCGTGAATTTCGACGCCATCAAAGCCAGCTTCAATAGCACGGCGAGTTGCTTCGCCGAAATCGTCAACGATTTGCTGTACTTCTGCAGTCTCCAATGCGCGTGGTGTAGTTGCACCTTCTTTTTCTACAGCGCTTGGAGCAACAACATCCCCATTCGGTACAAGATTAGTTAATGCTTCTCGTCCGCCATGGTGAAGCTGGATGATTGCTTTAGCTCCCTCAGCCTTTATTGTATCTGCTTGTTTCTTCAGACCTGCTATATCTGTATCGCGTACAATGGATGGCTGTCCCGGGAACGCCTTGCCACTATCGGAGACATTGGTTGCAGCAGTGATGACTAAGCCGATCTCCTTGGAACGCTGCGCAATATATGCAAGCTCCTGATCGGAAATCGTACCATCAGGATTAGAAGAGTAATGTGTCATTGGAGCAAGTACGAACCGATTTTTCAACGTAACGCCATTTGGCAGTGTTAAGCTTTCGAAAAGAGATCTATATTTTTCATTCATTGGAATCTATTCCTCCTTTATATGAACCTTATTCTAGTTAGTTGTGAAAAAGGTAGCAAACAAAATGCTCATTCGTAAGTAGGTTATGATTTGTAACAGACTCTCATGAAAGAAGCTCGTTGCTGACTTGTTGGCTTCAGCAGTGCTGTCATCCTTGCTGACAGATATCACCGAACTGATCGCCGTGATAAACAACAGAATTCTCCAAACCGAACCGGTACAATGAAGATTGCAGGTTTGTTTAAACAAAAATTTAGAACGATGATTACATTTATGATTGAGTCACAAGTTCCATAATGCCCTCCTTTTTATAATCCCTATAAAAAAGGCATTCAAACTGCTCATGATTATTCAACCAAAATTTAATCCTGAAAATTTAGTTATGTATTTGTAATAAATTTTACATCTTTTTCACCTAAATGATATTGATAATCGTTATCATTTGAATTATACTAATAGTAGAACACATCATAAATGCCATAGAACAGAAATAAATCCCCCCCTCTTTGCATAAAGGTCTCGAGGAGATAATCCTTGAGACCTTTAGCCATTTATCTTTTTCTAAACCCTATCATTTCCATATGTTTCTCGCCCTTTGTTATGATTGAATCATTACATGTTAAGGGGGTTTTTGTATGAATAAAAAAGTTCAGCTAGGTAAAACAGACTTACTTGTAAATCCAATTGGTCTTGGAACAAATGCAGTTGGAGGACATAATATCTACCCAAATCTCGATGAGGAAACAGGACGGGAAATCGTACGGACTGCCATCGACCATGGTGTGAACTTTATTGATACTGCCTATATTTATGGTCCGGAACGATCAGAAGAATTAATTGGAGAAATCATTAGAGAAAAAGGCAATCGAGAAAACCTGGTTATTGCAACAAAAGGAGCTCATAAATTTGTAGAAAATGAAGTTATTTTTGATAACTCCCCTGAATTTCTAAAAAAAACTGTGGAAGATAGTCTGATTCGTTTGCGAACAGATTACATTGACCTCTTCTACATTCATTTCCCAGACCAAGATACTCCAAAGGATGAAGCAGTCGGCGCCTTAAAAGAACTGAAAGATGCCGGTAAAATCCGTGCCATCGGTGTATCTAATTTTTCATTAGAACAATTAAAAGTAGCCAATAAAGATGGATACGTGGATGTGATTCAATCTGAATACAATCTATTTAAAAGAGATGCTGAAAAAGAGCTTCTTCCTTATACCGCACAACACAATATTTCCTTTGTTCCATACTTCCCGCTTGCCTCTGGCTTATTAACCGGGAAATACACAAAGCATTCTACTATTGCTGACGGACGTTCCCGTAACCCATTATTCCAGGGAGAACTGTTTAATCAAAACCTGGCAAAGGTGGAGCAGCTTCGTAAAATCGCGAATAATAAAGATGTTCAAATTGCTCATCTTGTCCTTCAATGGTATTTGGCACAGGATTCAATTGATGTAGTCATTCCTGGAGCAAAACAGCCGGAACAAGTGATTAATAATCTTAAAACACTGAATGTTACATTATCTTCTGAGGAAATCCAACAAATCAGTTCAATATTCGAATAAGACACCAAAAAACAGCCGCATTAATAGCTCAGCAACCCAATCTGACGGCACAGACTTTATCATACAATAGGATGGAGTATCATCGATGGTTCCTTCTTTCCAAATGAGTAAATGAAAGAGCGATATCTGATACTCGGTAAAAAGCTATCTTAGACTAGATCTAAAAAAGGAGAGCGCCAAGCTGGCACTCTCCTTCTATCTTTTATTTTATCTTTGTATTTGATTGATTTTAGCAAGTGCCTGGTCTGTACTCCAGAAGACATTGTCTTCTCCAATCACATCCAGAATACCGCCTCTTTCAAATCGGCTGAGAACTCTGCGCTGTACACCACTAAAGATGATGGTTACACCCTCTTGTTTCTTTAATTCGCAGAATTCCATCATTGCTTGTACTCCTGAACCGTCAACGGAGGAAACACCGCGCATGGAAAGAATCATAACCCCTTGATTGATGTCTTCCAGTCGCTCTGTCAACGAGCTTACCGTTGCAAAGAAAATAGGCCCAGTAAGATAAACAACCCGTATATCATCATATGCCTGATCTAATTTTATTCCCTTGTCTTCTAATTTTTCTATATCCACTTTACTGATATTCATCTCTACGTCTGCACTGTTAATAACAAATAATATGGCAGAAAGAGCAATTCCCGCAACAATAGCAACCGTTAAGTCAAACACTACAGTAGCAAGTAAGGTTAACATGAATTTAAAGATGGCCCCTTTGAATTTGTGAGAGAAGATATAGTGAATACTCTCCCATTCATTCATACGCCATGCTGTTACAATCAAAATACCCGCTAATGCGGACATCGGTATGCTTGACATAATCGGGCTAAGGAGAAACATCGACAAAAGCAGGCCAATTGCGTGGAAAATTCCTGTCAATCTTGTTTGCATGCCAGCTTTAATCGCCACACTCGTACGGGCAATCGCAGCAGTAGCCGGAACGCCGCCAAAGAATGGGATAATCATGTTCCCGATTCCCTGTGCAACCAGTTCCCGATCTCCATTCATTTTTTCTCCAACCATACGACCGGCAGATGCTCCGCATAATAAACTTTCAATCATTCCTAAAGCCGCAATACTGATTGCCGGCCAAATTAATGGCTCTATTTTAGTGAGTGATAAATCTCCAAACATGAGTCGGTTTTCCGGTAAAAAAGTTTTTGGTATATCTCCTACTACCGCAACCGGTAATTTTAAAAAGGTATTGATAATTAGAACAAGCAATAAGGCTGCTAAGGAAGATGGAATAAACGCATTCCATTTTTTCGGCCAGAAGATCATCGTGACAACGGTAATCATTCCAATCAATACCGTGGCAAAATCAGGATGGAAACCATTCTCTATGTAAGAAATGATTTGACCAATTGGATTCTCTCCGCTCGATTCAACCCCAAAAAAGTTATCTACTTGTCCCATTGCGATTATAATGGCAATCCCTGATGTAAAACCCGTGATAACTGGCATCGGTATAATAGAAACAACACGGCCAAATTTCAGTAGACCAGCAATCACCAATAAGATACCAGCCAACAAACAGGCAATAAATACTCCATCCAGACCATACTGGGCAACAACTGCTATCAATATAGCAGACATCGCTCCTGTAGGTCCTGATATTTGATAGGATGCACCTGATAGCATACTGATAATTAAGCCTGCTAAAATCGCTGTAATTAATCCAGCAGCTGCATCTGCTCCACTGCTAACCCCGAACGCGAGGGATAAAGGCAGCGCAACAGCGGTAACTGTAATACCTGCCATAATATCTTTACGAAGCTTCGCCGAATTATATCCGGCAAATTCATTATGCAAATCGAGAATATATTGTTTAAACATGCCGATTCTTCTTTCCGTAAGTAATATGATAATAATTGCAACCTTATCATTATACTGACCTCAGAAATTGAAATCTACATACAATCAATTCCAATTATGACCTATAATACGATGTATGATAATTGTTCCAAAAGCAATCTTTTAATTTGTGCTTTTGGGAGATTTTATCTCTCTAAATCTGTAACTCTCTTTCCATATCTAATCAATCTCAAAAAACAAACCAAATACTTTTAAATAGAAAAACTTGTTAAAACTTTGTAAAATATTGTAGAATTAACTTTTAATACCAACAGAAAGAGTGGGTTATTCTGCATAAAAAAATATTCAAATGGCAAATTGGTCACCGATTCTTCTGGAGTTTATTAACTATTGGATTAATATGGATCTGTTTAAACTTAGCATCCCTTTTTTATGTAAAGAGTGAATTTGTTTCTTCAAACGAAACAATGGAACAACTAGAAGCCATGAACGAACATGTATTAGTTCTCTATCAATCTTTAATCGATCAAGAGACCGGGCAGCGAGGATATAGTTTATCTAAAAATGATGCCTTTCTTGAGCCATTTTATGCAGGAACTGAGACATTTCAACAAACTTCTGAAAAACTCAAAGAAGATATAACCATTTTTCCAAGCGTAAGTAAATCTGTTACTGCTTTGATGACTAGCGGAGAAAAATGGAATAGTGAGTATGGGAATGTTCAAATTAAGATCATAGAAGATAATAAATTGATTCCAAATGAAGTACTTGATAATAGTAAAATGGCATTTGATAACATACGGATCCATTATAAAGAGGTAACGAATGAAATCAGACTGTTAAAATCAAAAATGGAAGAGCGCTCACAAAACAGGGTAATGATTATTCTAACCGTTTTTTGTTTTGGAATTCTGCTCATGCTAGTACTTGCTGTTTTCTATATCATTTGGCATTTAACCAATTTGGTTCAGCCAATTGTTGAATTAGAGCAAAGTGTTACATCCTATTCCAATAAGGATTTTACAGTTAAAGTCCCAGAATATCATAAAGATGATGAATTGGGCCGTTTAATCATCGGTATCGAGCACATGCGTACTGAACTGAGAGAAAAGTTTTTCACACTTGAATCTATTGCCTATAAGGATGGATTAACAGGTATCAATAACAGAAGAACGGCAGATTACTACTTAACGAAATTTATAGAAAAGGCCCCAATGGAAAATGATTTAAGTATTATATTAATAGATATCGATCATTTCAAGAATTTTAACGATAAATACGGACATTTAGAGGGAGATCGGGTATTAAAGCATATTGCATCTGTTCTCGAGAAGAATGTAAAAACCTTTGATGTACTTGCCCGTTTTGGTGGTGAGGAATTTATTCTCATTTTGCCTAAAACCAAATATCCGTGTGCATTGAATGTCGCTGAGCGCTTACGAAAAGCGATAGAAATGGAGCCCCTTGGTACGTATAAAATCAGAGCAAGCTTTGGTGTAACCACCTTTGAAAAAGGGGACACCTATACTTCTTTTATTCATAAAGCAGATGAAGCCCTGTATAAGGCTAAAGCAAATGGAAGAAATCAAGTGGAACTCAAACTTACAAATATCGAAGCACAAAGCCAGAATTAATGGTTGAGTGCTTTTTCTATTTTCAACAGAAAATGGCTATCATGATTTTCACCATTCCATTAATTCTGAAGATCGGCTGCCCAGCCATTGCCTATTCCATTCAAAAGGAATAATAATAGACCAGGTATTAACCAGCTAGTAATAAAAAGAATAGGATCCAATAATGACATCTGCATCATATCCATTTCAGGATACACAGCACCAAGCATCATGGCACCACCCCCAGCTAAAGCTCCAAAAGAAACAAATGCCAGCAAAAGAGCAAGAAGCAGACGAATATACGTACTCAACATCCTGAAACAAACTCTTTAAATGTAAGAGTAATTTTAACGGATCATGCAACATCCGTACCATACTTAGCTATTAGTTTTTATAGGATTCAAACGGATGATTCTATCGTCTTTGTCAGATGGATTGCCTCTGCCATCCCGATTATTTGTCATCATATACAAGGACCCATCCGGTGCTTCAATGATATTTCTGATTCTCCCGTACTTTTCTTTAAAGAGAGATTCGATTTTTTTTACCTGTTTGCCAGATTCATCAAGTTCTATCTTAAGCACCTGCATGCCTCGTAAATTGGCAACCAGTAATTGATTTTTCCATTCACCCTTCGAGACAAATGTCATTCCTGAAGGTGCCCATGTTTCAGTTGCACTTTGGGCTATAGGGGGTTGCATCCCCTCTTTTGCTTCATCCCCCTGAATAATCGGCCAGCCATAATTTTTTCCTGCCTCAATTAAATTGATCTCATCATGTGCCGATTGGCCGTGTTCCGAACTGAATAAGTCTCCTGTTACAGGATGCCAGGCTAGTCCCTGTGGATTACGATGTCCGTAACTGTAAACAGGCGATTCCTCGATTGGATTATCATTCGGTATGGAACCATCTGTATGGATTCTGAAAATTTTCCCGCCCATACTTGTCTTATCCTGAGCTAAGTCAGGTTCATATCGATCTCCTGCTGTAATATAAAGCATTCCGTCAGGACCAATCTTCATTCTCCCTCCATTATGATTCGTATCACCAACAATCCCATCCAGAATCACTTTATCAATACTAGCTTGATTGTCATCGACTATAAGACGAAGAACGCGGTTTTTGATTTTCCCATTATCTTCATAGGTGTGGTACGTATACATAAAGTGATTCGTTTGGAAATCAGGATCTAGCGCCAATCCAAGTAATCCTCCCTCTCCTTCACTAAAGAAAGGTGCCGGTAAAGACAGAAGCGGCTTTTCCACTACTTTTCCATCACGAATTTCCCTAATTTGTCCGGGTCTTTCTGTAAAAAACATTCTCCCATCTTCAGCAATAACCATTTCCCATGGAACATTCAGGCCTTCAGCAACCACTTCAATATCATATGGTTGTTTTTCATTTGTATCTGTCTGCCTGACAACGGTATCATTCTCCTCCTCTTTTGAACAACCGAGTACGACCATGATGATTAAATAAGGCAGTAACAAACGAAATACTGTTCTCATATTAGCCTCCTTTTTTTACTTCGATCATTCTGAGATGTCATACGTGATGGATTTTTTGACCCTGTTTTTTCAGGGCGATTAGGCGGATATCCATGTGTGTTTCGATATGCTTTCCTTTCGTCCGTAAAATCTGACCACTCCAGTACACTATTCAATTCATTGGCATGAAAAACAACGCAGCGGAGCTATGGTTTTGTTAAATTTTATCATAATCCCCTCTTACAACTAAACTATCAAGAAAGATAGGACCAATTGAGTTATAGAATAACTTGAAATATCCGAGTAAATTATCCATAATAGAATAACTTGGGAGGAAAAGAAAAGATGACTAATTCAGAAGCAAATATTACATTATTTCGTGCAGTTAATGACATAGGAAAAGAATATCCGGATATAAATCCACTTTTTATTTTCTTCGCTGAATATACGGTTTATTGCTTGATGCTAGTTCTGTTGTTTTACTGGTTAACTCGTAAAACAGAAAACAAAATAATGGTCGTAAGTGCCGTTATTTCTTTTTTTATCGCTGAAGTAACTGGTAAATTAATTGGATTGGTCTATTCACATCATCAACCATTTGCCGTTTGGTCCAATGTAAACAAGTTAATAGAAAAAGAGGTCGGAAACTCGTTTCCTAGTGACCATACGATCGTGTTCTTCTCAGTTTGTATATCTATTGCCCTCTTCCGCAAACGATTCTGGTATTTATGGGCAGCACTTGCACTTCTTCTTTCTATTTCCCGAATCTATGTAGGAGTCCATTATCCTGTTGATATTTTAGCAGGAGCTATTCTTGGATTTGTTTCTGCTATACTCGTCCATAAATTCGTTCCTAAACAGAAATGGATTAGACACTCAATTGCTTTATATGAAAAGGGAGAAAGTTATCTATTTGACCGAAATAAAAGCATTTAATTTAAAATCACCAACATGAATGGCCACCGACAATGTCGGTGGCTTTTTATTTGTAGAACTACGTATCTTATTAAATTAGACTATGTTAAGGTATAATTATCCGAAAATTACATTTATTTTGGAAAGTTTATTCCCTGGGAGGTAGATTATATGAAGAATAAAAAATACCGTAAAGTGAACTATAACGAGGGGAATACTGCTAAATAAAAGAGCGTTTCTCCACATTTGAAAGGGGAAATTCGGTTGAATCAATCTTTGTTAATTATTGATGCACAACAAGAGTTAATAGATGGGAATCAAGAAGTTAGTGCTGTTTTTATGAAAAACAGACTTATCAGGAACATTAATTTAGTAATTGATAAAGCAAGAGAATTAAATATTCCGATTATTTTTGTAAGGGATCTAGATGTTGCTGGGGGTAAAGGTAAAGGATTTCAAATTCATGAAGAAATTCGGGTACCTGTGGATGCAAAATTCTTCGATAAGACGGCAACAAACACCTTTCATGGGACTGGACTTTTAAATCATTTACACTCTAAAGGAATAGAACATATTGTTATAATGGGCTGCGAGACACAACACTGTATTGATAGTGCAGTGAGAACAGCCACTATCAATGGATTCGATATTACATTAGTTGGGGATGGTCATTCTACAGCCGGCAATACGGTTTTAAACCCGGAACAAATCATCCAACACCATAATGAAACTCTTCATGGGCATTACAATGTTGAACATTTTTCAATTGTGAGAGATGCGGTTGAAGACCTATTTCATCCGAATCATGATTCATATCGATAAATTTATAGGTGTATGACAGAAATTTCCTCATCTTTCAAACAGATGGGGATATTTTTGTAAACATTAAGAAACTCATTTCAGAAGCAACATTATTATCATAAATTGGCCTCCTCGATAATAAGATATTCTTGTATCAAAAAAATCTTCGAAAGCAGGGATGTATATGTTGGCTTCTAAGATAAAAAAACCCTCTATTCTAATAGGTATTGTGATGGCCGTACTTCTACTTTTCTCAGCCTTCTTTGGTCCAGTACATATTGGTGGAGCACAATCGGAAAGTCAAGAAACAACGCCTATTCAATAAAATTAACAAGCAGTCTATATAAATAGGGCAGAACAACACCAAAGGGGTTCGATACCTCCGGCTTCACACAATATGTATTTTAAAAAGCGCGGCAAAAAAATGCCGTGTTCCAGTGCTGATCAGTATAAACCCGGCGATTTAGTTTTATAGAAAACAAAATTTATTGGTGCTTCATCAAAAAGGGTTAGAACCCGAGAAATGAATCTTGATTATTGGAAGAAACACTGTGCAGGAGCAAAACAAGTAGGTAAGTAAAGATAAAATAGCAAGAACAAAACTCTTTTTCTATATGGAAAAGAGTTTTGTTCTTGCTAGATTATAATACTTCACAATGATACCTCGACTATTATATTTAACAAAATTAAGGTATCCATAAACCTAAACGACTTTTAAGATATCCTCCAACCTTTAAATATTACATTTTCAGCTTTACTTTTACCCATTCACGGACACTATTGATAAACCATATATTTGAGGACTTTTCCAGTTCTTGAATGGTAATGTCTTTTTCCGTAATTACTTCTCTTTTTAATAAATATTCTCGAAAAGTTCCTTCTAATAATCCACAATCCGTACTAGGTGTATATAGCTGTCCACCCATTTCCACCACAATATTACCATTTGTAAATTCGGTGATTTCACCATTTTCATTCCAAAGGAGAACATCAAAATACTCCGGATATACCTCCTTCATCTCTTTATAAACAGCTCGGTTCGTTGTTTTATGATACAGAAAAATATCGTCCTTTAAAATTGGTTTTTTAGCCAATATGACCTCTGCTGATAATGGTATTCGTTCCATTTTATGAAACTCAATTGTAAGATTGCATAACCGATCCGCCAGCACTCTAACTTTATATTCACCTTCTGGATAGTTTTCGGATTCTTTCAAAAGAGTGTCCCTGACTTTATCTTTCGTAAACTTATATCCAAAATACTCAGCTGAACGCTCCATGCGATTTAAATGCTCGTCAAGTAAAAAATAGACGCCATCAATCAACCGAATTGATTCTAGCAACTCAAATACAGTCTGTTTTGTCTCCAACACTTTAGCTTTAGTAAGGACTTCTTCATATTCATCCTCAGCTGTCGAATCCCAAGTGATTCCACCGCCAACACCATATTGAGCATCACCTGTTGGATGATGAATAATCGCTGTGCGAATTGGTACATTAAAAACCGCTTCTCCACCAGGATTCAAATAGCCAATGGCACCACAATAAACCTCCCGGGGACTGTTCTCAAGCTCAGCAATTACTTCCATTGTTTTCACTTTCGGGGCTCCCGTAATGGATCCACATGGAAAAAGAGCACGAAAGATATCCACAAGCTTTGTATCAGCTTCCATTTCGGCAGTCACAGTGGATGTCATCTGATGAACAGTCGGATATTTTTCAATTTCAAATAGTTTCGGCACCTTAACAGTTCCCGTCTTGGCAATTCTTCCAAGATCATTTCTTAACAAATCTACAATCATGACATTTTCAGCGCGATTTTTCTCAGAGGAGACCAGCCGTTCAACATGCACCTGATCCTCTTCTAACGTCCTTCCACGCTTAATCGTGCCTTTCATCGGCTTGGTGGTTATTTTTCGATCCTTAATTTGAAAAAATAATTCTGGTGAAGCAGAAACAATCGCATAGTCCCCAATATCCAGATAAGCAGAATAGTTGGAGGACTGCGCCTTTGCGAGTTTTTTGAAAAAACTCCTGCTATCCCCGGTAAATTGCGAATTCATTCGAATAGTATAATTCACCTGATAGGTATCACCTTGTTCAATTCTTTCCCGTATAGTCTTTATAGCCTGATCATATTCCTCCCTGCTTACTGAAGGCTGCCAATTTGTTAAGGCATATTCCCCATTCGCATCAATTTCCTTTTCACTCGCCTCATTATAAATTCCAAACCAGAGCAAGGGCATTTTGGAACCGTTAGTGATTTTAAATGAAGAATCGAATGCTGGTGCTGCTTCATAGGAAAGGTATCCTGCTGCATAGTATCCTTTATCTACTGCATGTTGTATCTTTTCTAAACAAGAAACCACTTCATCAAGTGTATGTGTTTTAATAATCTCCACTGGTTTCTGATATATTTTCTTGGTGACTTGACCATCTGGATTGGCAAACTGAAAGGCCAGCATTAAACCGCCTCCCCAAAAAAGTTTTCCAAGAGCTTCAACCCATACTCAGTTAATATCGCTTCTGGATGAAATTGAACACTCTCTATCGGATAGTGCTTATGCCGCATTGCCATAATTTCTCCATCCTCACTTAAAGCACTTACCTCTAGGCTTTCCGGTAGATTGGCCCGATTCACAACCAGCGAATGGTATCTGGCAACTGAATAAGAAGTTGGCAATCCACGAAATATCGTCTGTCCATCATGTTGAATTTTAGAAATCTTCCCATGCTTTGGCTGACCTGCTTTAATAATGTTCCCTCCAAAATATTGGCCTATGACCTGGTGACCTAAACAAACACCCAGTATCGGAATTTGTTGATGGAATACCTCTAACACTTTCATACTGATTCCAGCTTCATTAGGATTACCAGGACCCGGGGAAAGCAGAATCGCTTCCGGCATGATCTTTTCTACTTCCTCAATGGTGCATTTGTCATTTCTAACAACATGAACATCATGTCCAAGTTGTTTAATATATTGGACTAAATTAAACGTAAACGAATCATAATTATCAATGACCAGAATCATACACTTAAGTCTCCATTTCAACTTCTTTTAAGCGTATTATAACTTGATTTCACCATTCAACTAGTGCCATTTTTATCCTATTAATAAATTTAAACCTTACCTTACACCAGCTTCCAATATGCTAAATGTTTTTCGTTCGCAATTTAATTCACCCATGGCTCCAAGAGGAATAATGCTCATTGGAGCTGTATGTCCAAAACTCATATTATAAAGAATTGGCAAATCGGGTAACTTTAACTCATCTCGCACCACCATCAGGATAGCTTCCTTATATTCGTCGTAATAGCAATCATCGTATGGCTTGGAAAATAACAATCCTTTGGCATTTTGCAAAATTCCTTGCGCTCCATAATTGCGCAGCCATCCAATAAACAGCTCTGGACTGACTTTCACTTCTGAAGTCTCAAAAAATAAAAGTTTATCCTTCCATTCCGCTTGCGCAGGCCACACTACAGTCCCTTTAAGCAATTCAAGTACCTCCATGCAACCACCCAACAATTGCCCCTTATGTATCCCTTCACCCTGTAGTACTTCATAACCAATATGAGGAACTGTCTTTCTTTTCCGTGTCCAATTCTGCTGCTCCCATGGGATATATTCACTTGTCCATTCAGAAGGCGGCCCAATTTCGCCAATCGGTTCTCCTGAAAACAAAACCTTTTTTACCCAATGATTTGTATAATCAAAAGCCTCCACATTTTCTGCAAATTCAGCCAGAATCGATGGACCATAATAACTCATCACACCAGCTTTATAACAAATAAAATGAGTGACGGTTGAATCAGAATAACCGAGGAAAATCTTTGGGTTCTTTTTGATTACCTCATAATCGATGTATGGCAGCATGCGAATACTATCATCCCCGCCAATACATGAAAATATTCCCGTAATGGACGGATCTTGAAATGCATTCATCAAATCGCGTGCCCTCTCCTCCGGATGCTTATACACATATTCAGAACCCTTTAAAGTATGAGCCAACTCCATAACTTCTAAGCCGAATTCCTCCAACCGTTCCTTTCCCACCTGATAACGCCATCGAATATCAGGGTCTCCCGCTCCACCCCATGAAAGGCTGACTGTAGCTATACGATCTCCACTACTCAATCGATTTGGTTTTTGCAACTCCATCCAACTCACCACTTTCTCAATTCTCTTCGTATTAGATAAAGTATAGTACAATATATACCAAATTTGAGAATAATTATATAATCTTTGCCTTTGAATTTAGCAATTTATAAATCTTCATTAACTTAAAATTAGGGACTCTATTGGATTCTTTGATAGCTTCCTTATCGATAAAAAAGCTCCCACAAAAATGGCAGCTTCCTAGAATACAATTATGTTGTATGAATCTCCGACTACTATTTTATCTTTTCAAGATTTTCCACAGCATTTCTTATACTTTTTTCCGCTTCCGCATGGACAGGGATCATTTCTGCCTGCTTTTATGATCACAGTTTGGCTCGAATTATCAGGTTGATGTTGGCCAGCCCACCAAGCAAGTTCTTCATGAATGTTTGTGATGGGTCGATAATCATTGGCATACATTGGATCATATTCTCTAAATTGTGCCTCCACATCATCGAGTGACATATGAAAGGCATCTACTTTCTTTTGAGCAAAAATTTCTGCTATATCATCATATAGATTTCGAAAATTCAGTACCATACAGGAATCAATTAAAATGGTATATATATATCCCGATTCATCTTCCAGCCCACCCTGCAGAAGATCATGGTAGTAATACTCTATCATTTCTATTGATATACGTTTTTGCAATACAAGTGATGTAATGGCCTGAATACCAGTAGCACGAATACTCTCATCCAGCGATAGATCATCAATTAATTCAAATAAGGCATCCAGTTCCGGTATTATGGGGCTATCCTCGTCCATGACTATTTCTCCCGTATATGTATCAGCAAGAATTCGACCTACCGTTGTAACCATATAGTCATCAAATAAATCCAATGCAAGATCATTCGTTAATTTTAATATTTCTAAAAATGGATAAAATGCTTCCTTGGCACCTAACTGCCCTAATATAATAGAGGCATAAATATGGTCAAATCGATCCGGTTCATTTAAAAATAATTCTGGTTCCTGACTAACAAGTTTTAAAATATCCATTAGTTCGGAAATAGCATCCTCACGATTCAATAACTGATCCAGCTCATCTTTTGGGTAGGTATCCCCTATATAACGAATCTTTTTTATTAATTCCTTAGTTGAAACAATTGGCATATCCATATCAACAGCACCTCCGTACCCTTCTTATATAACTAGTTTACCAAACTCCCTGACAGCTCCTCTACTCGCAAACGATCCGAAAAATTGTTAAAATTAACAAAATAACAGTATAAGTATCTATTATATTGTTTTTCACCAAGGGAGTGTCATAATGAATAAACATTGGATAAAGGTTTTTATAGGAGCTTTCTTTGAAGTCATCTGGGTAAGCGGCCTTAAAAATGCAGATACTATTGGGATGTGGCTGATTACACTTGCAGCTATTTGTATCAGCTTCTATATGATGATTGATGCAAGCCGCCATCTACCAGTTGGTACGGTATACGCTGTATTTGTTGGATTGGGTACGGTCGGTACTGTTGTTGCAGAAATCATTTTTTTTGGAGAACCATTAATGATAGAGAAAATGATGTTAATCCTCCTCTTATTAATAGGTGTCATCGGATTGAAAATGGTGACCGATGAGGACAGTTCCAAGAAGGAGGCTAACCTCTAATGGCTTGGTTTGCTCTAATCGTCGCTGGATTTTTAGAAATTTTCGGTGTAGGCATGATTAATAGACTGAATAAAAATAGAGATTTCTTATCTCTTCTTCTTTTAATTATCGGATTCTCCGGCAGTTTTTTCTGCCTATCATTCGCAATGAAGACACTTCCCATGGGAACAGCCTATGCAGTGTGGACAGGAATTGGCGCTTCTGGCGGCGCATTAATTGGTATGTTTTTATTTGGAGAAGCTAGAAGTTTAAAGCGTGTTTTTTTCATATCGCTCATTTTAATTTCAGCGATTGGCTTAAAATTAATATCATAATGAGAACACAAAGAGAGTCTGCCTAAATAGGACAGACTCTCTCTTTACTAGTTTAAAATATATCTTTTTATTACCATTAATAATAAATATATGCAAAACGTTTACAAGGATTTTTTGCATTTATTCGAAATTTTTATCTAAAACACCATACTCTAGTAAACAACTTGCATAGCACGGCTTTTTTGATTACTTATCCAACCATTCCATGATGATCTCTTGAAACTTCCCATAACAGGCAGTGCTCATTAAGGCAGGATCCTCGTTTAATGAAGCAATCATATTTTTAACCAAATAATGTCGCGGGGCTTTATTATGCAATAGTTCATCTTGCAGAAATTCAATTATTTGCAACTTTTCCGCGCGATACTCAGCTTCAAAAACCTCTTGTTCAAGGTAAGTTTTCAGTTTGTTAACGGATTGGATTAAATCGTAGCAAAAATCCCTATTTCCCTTAGGACCATCTGGAATAAATCGATTTAATACTTCCGGTTCGAGTAAAACAACATCATTTTTACTCACATCATCAACAATCGCCTTAATGCAATCTAAATAATACCGAATGGCTCTTTCCGTATCGTTATTTCCCTTTGCTATACTATAAAAGTGCAAGTGGTGTTGGATCATGGAGGAAAGAAGAATCGCACAATCTAATAAATATCGTTTCTTCTCCACCCCAAATATATCGACCAGACGGTTATGAATCCAATTTAAATATAACCATCGCGTTTGTTTCAAATACTCTTTTAATTCGACATCGTTCGAAACCATTACATCCTCTATAAGAACAAATAATTGATTATGGGAATGTGATTTTCTTTGTATATGAAGTTGTTCTATAAAAATGTCTATATCACTTAGATTTTTTCCAATAATCATTTCATCCCGCTGTTGGTGATACTCTTCCAGGAACGAATCGTATACAGCTTTGAATAGTTCACTTTTAGACGGGAAGTAATTATAAAAAGTTCCTCTGGAAATACCGCTATCTTCTAAAATTTCTTGAATAGATGTATTTCTATAGCCTTTTTCAATGAAAAGCTTTTTCGCATGGTTAATGACTTGCTTTTTTCTTACGTTCATGACAACTCAATCCATTCCTAATGACTTCAGTTATTTGAGTGTATATTAGCTCAAATCTTGGGTAAATACAAATTTATATATACTGAATTTTTTTAATTGCCAAATGAGGGGAATGGGAGTAATATATTCAACATGGATTTAGAGTCTAAAAATTAAACACATAGTATAAAAAAGGGAGAGAAGTACATGACAGCAATTGAAAGACAACAAGTGCGTCCTAATTATGGAATCATAGCTATTCTTTTAGCCGGTGCATTTGTATCTATATTGAACTCAACATTATTGAATGTTGCTTTACCGTCCATGATGGCAGATTTTAAAGTTGAGGCAACAACGATTCAGTGGCTAGCAACAGGTTATATGCTGATAAATGGCATTATCATTCCTACGACAGCCTACTTAATTCAAAAATACTCGGTTAGAAACTTATTTATAACCGCCATGATACTCTTTACAATCGGAACAGTTTTTTCTGGTTTTGCACCAAGTTTCGCATTGTTATTAGTTGGAAGAATGATTCAGGCAGCAGGTTCTGCTATTATGATGCCGCTCTTAATGAATGTTCTTTTAACGAGCTTCCCAATTGAAAAACGCGGTGGTGCGATGGGGATCTTAGGACTTGTTATGATTTTTGCACCTGCTATTGGTCCTACATTATCAGGCTGGATTATTGAACATTATGAATGGAGATATCTGTTCTATATGATCATTCCTTTCGCCGTTATTGTTTTACTGCTTTCAATCTTTAAATTAAAAGATACGAAAGAAAGAAATAACACTACATTAGACGTCTTATCCGTTATTTTTTCAAGCATCGGATTTGGAGGATTGTTATATGGATTCAGCTCAGCCGGCAGTAAAGGCTGGGGAGATGTTGAAGTATTCGGTACACTGATTGCCGGTGTAATCGGTTTGATTTTGTTGATTGTTCGCCAATTCAAATTGGAAAAGCCGATGCTTGATTTCCGTGTCTATAAATATCCAATGTTCTCATTATCTTCAGCTATATCAATTGTTTTGAATATGGCGATGTTTTCAGCCATGATTTTAATGCCAATTTACCTGCAAAATATACGTGGTATATCCCCATTAGACTCTGGTTTATTAATGCTTCCAGGTGCAATCATTATGGGAATTATGTCACCTATTACAGGTAAATTATTTGATAAATTTGGCGGTCGTGTTCTTGCCGTAATCGGTTTAGCCATCACAGTCGCTACAACTTATTTCTTCAGTCAATTAACAACGGATACTACTTACGGAACATTAATTGTGATGTATTCTATTCGTATGTTCGGGATGTCAATGGTCATGATGCCGATTATGACTAACGGGATGAATTCATTGCCTGCCCGATTAAATCCACACGGTACAGCCATGAATAGTACACTTAATCAAGTGTCCGGGGCAATTGGTTCTGCCTTGCTTGTTTCGGTCATGACATCCCGTACGAAAATACATGCGGAAGAATTAGCTGAAAAAGCAATGAGCAAACTGACAGGCCAACCAAGTCCTGAAGCTATTGCTCAAATGAAGGCGGAAATAGGTGCTCAAGCCACGGTTAATGGAATTAACGATGCCTTCTATGTAGCTACCTTTATCGCTGCACTGGCTCTTTTCCTTGCCTTCTTTGTTAAACGTCCAAAGAGAGCTGATGAACAAATTGAATCACAAGAAACTCAAAACCTCTCCCATTAAGGAGAGGTTTTTTATATTATTCTTCCCATTTCCATTCCTCGATATTATTTAAAACAAATAAAGGTTGCTCATTTGATTGAAACGTCTGCTCGCCTATTTTTAGCTCTTTCTTTGCAAAGAATAAATGGTCGGGATTAACCAACCACATCCATGGCACATCCTCTGCAATCTGCTTCTGAATCATTTGCCACAGCTTAAAATCACCGTTGGCTAGTGCCCCCTCCATCAATTGATCCACTTCCTCAGAAGAATATAAATTCGTATTATAAAATCCGGTTCCAATACTATTCGTATGATACCTGCGATATACATCAAAGGGATTATGATTACCTGCGCGCATTATAATCGGATCTTTAAACTTATTTGAACTGATTTCCTCCCATGTTTGACCAACCAATTCCACCTCAATACCCAGCTCTCTCAATTGTTGCTTGAAGATTTTCGCCATTGCATGTGCTGTACAATCAGATTCCAAAAACTGTAGATTAAATCTTGCTTTGAGTCCCTGTTTTTCAAGAACACCATCTTCATCCCTATCTGTCCAACCCGCTATTTCTAGAATTTCCTCAGCCTTTTGTATATTATGATATTCTGGCTCTATATCTTTGTAGCCCCATGGAAGCTGATCAGCATTATTGTATGCTTCTTCCCCGTACCCATATAAAACTTCATCTATAATGTATTCACGATTAACCGTTAAATTAATGGCCTGTCTGATTGACCATTCACTCGTTACATCATTTCCTGCCTGCTTCCCTTCAATTTCTGCTCCTGATGGAGCGGTAACAAAGGCAATCCCATATTGATCAATGCCTTTAAAGCTATTGATCTCCATTCCATCCACACCGACATTTGCATAAGCAGGGGATGTTTGAGCTACATCCACCAATCCCTTTTGTGCCGCAGCATAGGCCTCTTCCTCATCCATAAAAAGCATCGTAATCTTTTTAAAAAAAGGTTTATTTCCATAATACCGTTCATTTCTAATGAAAACTGCTTGTTTACCTTCCTTCCATTCCTTTAAGATAAAAGGTCCCGAACCAATGGGATCTAGTGCGTAAAAATCGTCGTAATGATTTTCAGGAACGATTCCCAGTTGAGCAGTTGTATAACTAAAGGTAGATAGAGGTTTCTTCAATCGAAAATGGACCGTGTAATCATCTACCACCACGGCTTCTTTTAATAAAGATAAATCCAACCATCCATTATGCTTAGCTGTATTAAATGTAAAAGCTACATCATCTGCTTTAACTTGTTCACCGTTCGAAAAATAAGCATCATCTCTAACTTTAAATTCCCAGGTCAATTTATCATCACTAATCTGATACTCATCAGCTAGATCATACGTAAGTTCCATATCCTTATCAAACGATAATAAAGTACTTTGAATGATTGCAGTAGCATTGGCTGAGGAAAATACTAAAGGGTCAACGCCTTTAATTGCCTCTGGTGTCAAAGCCAATGTTAACTCATCCTTAGTGGTTGTTGCTCTACTGACTCCCGCTCCAACATACAGCCATCCGCTTGCCAGAATAAGAATCAGGATTATTTTCATTATTTTCATCAACTTTATCCCCCGCTGAACTAACGCTTTACTAAAGCCAGTACCAAGTAGTCCAAGTACTAAATAGTATTAGTATGTACAGGCGATTCCTCTTCATTCTATTCATCAAAAAGAAGAGAGTCAGATTCATTCTGTTTTCTCTCTTGCCTTATTCTCATGCTGTTTACTCTTGTGGAATCGAATGGACAATCGGGATAAAGTGATGCTCTATTAGGTATCCTTTATTGCTCCATCACGTGAATCCATAATTGTACCAGTTTTTCTTCAAAGTTCTGCTCGGAGCCCCCTTCCGAATCGTTCGGAACAGCATTCTCTCGTTCAGAACCACCCTCCGAATTATTCGGAATCTAGTTATATTATCTTTGATTGGGCAGATAAATATACTTTTAAATGATTATTTTGGGTCCTTTAACAGATGAAAAGATTCCTGAGAGAATTCGATTCTTAACAGTATCTAAATAATACAAGCTGTAAAATAGGTGGTTCTTCTTTAAGCTACTAAAGGGGTGGGTTAGTGAAAGAAGACTTGGACTATTATTTTATCTTGCTGAATATATGATGCTAATATAAACGAGTAGATAAATTAATAAATAGAGGTGTATTAATGAAGTTAGGTGAGTTTACTGTTGGACAGGTGTTCGAAACTAAATCATTCAAATTATCTAAAGAGGATATTATGAGATTTGCAACTGAGTTTGACCCTCAATATATGCATCTGGATGAGGAAAAAGCAAATCAAGGAAGGTTTAATGGAATCATCGCTTCTGGTATACATACATTAGCCATTTCATTTAAGCTGTGGATTGAACAAGGCATCTATGGTGATGATGTCATTGCTGGAACACGGATGAATAATATAAAATTTATTAAGCCCGTGTATCCTAATGATGAATTACATACCATTGTTGAGGTTATTGATAAGGAAGCTAAGAAAAATGAAACGGGAATTCTTACAGTACTGTTAACTACTTTCAATGATAAAGAAGAAAAAGTTTTTGAGGGTGACTTGTCCGTATTAATAAAACAATGAAGGGATATTGAGCAGAAAGTAAATATTCTATTTAATAACTCCAGTCTCGAACTTATGCTAGATTAAGGAGTTGTTTTTAATACATTGTGAAAAAATGACTTACATTAATAGGGACTTTAGCGGAACAAGAAGACGGCTTTTCACCGTCTCCCTTTTTTAACTATTAGCAACAGTGTTTATGAAAAGAGCCTTTGATTAAATCCTATATCACTGCCGATGGAATCCATGTCAACTTTCCGTTTTCTGTTTGTCCCGTTTATCCGTTATACTCTTTTCTAATCCTAACGTATTCCCGGAGCCTTCTTGTCCTCTTGAGACTAAATAAATACGCGCTTCATAGGCATTCAATTTATAAGTTGGTGCTTCATTATAGTTGGTAATTAGTAAAGATGATTTGCTCAAGTCCATTTCATTTTCCAGATTAATCTCAATCGATTTCGGCTGATGATTCGAGACAAAGTATATCGTCTCATTCGCATAGCTTCTTATATAACCGTAAAGATGAGGATGCCCTTTGAAAATTTCCTGATAGTCTCCATATACGAAGACCTTATGCTTTTTTCTTAACTCAATTAGTTTTTGATAGAAATAAAAGATGGAATTTGAATGGAGTAATTCGTTATCCACATTAATTGTTTGATAGTTCGGATTAACCCCAATCCACGGCTCGCCTGTTGTGAATCCCGCCTGTTTCCCACTGGTCCATTGCATGGGTGTACGGCTATTATCTCTGCTCAGTGGCTGTAAATTACAAAGTACCTCTTGTGGGTCCGCTCCCTTAGAAACTAATTCAGCGTACTGATTTTTCATCGCAATATCATTATATTCATCAATCGAAGAGAGACGAATCCCTGTCATACCTATTTCTTCTCCTTGATAAATATAGGGAATCCCCGGCAAAGAATGAATCATAGCCGCAAATAGCTTAGCTGATTGAACACGGTGCTCATTATCATCACCATATCTGGTAACCACTCTTGTATGATCATGATTATTTAGAAATTGTGAGTTCCAGCCCTTCCCCTTTAACTCTTCATACCATCTTTTCTGAATCTCTTTAAATTTTTTCAAGTCCCAAGTCGGCATTTCATCACATACTTCAAAGTGAAACAAGGTATTCAATTCATGACGGTCCTTATCTATATATAATAAACCCTGCTCCGGTGACACAAAAGCGACCTCTCCGACAGTTAACATATCATAATGACGCAATACCTGTTCATTCATCTCCCGTAAATAATCATGTACTTTCGGATGATTGGCCAGATAACGAATATCATAAGGATCCTCCGCATCTAGAAACCCCTCCGGCTTCGCAAGCAGAGCGATGGCATCAAGCCTGAAACCCTTAATTCCTTTCTTCAGCCAAAAATGCATGACTCGATATATCTCATTGCGTACCTCTTCGTTCTCCCAATTTAAATCCGGCTGTTCAGCTGCAAATGAATGAAAGTAGTACTGTTTAGTTTGTTCATCATTTTCCCATGCAGACGGGGAAAAATAGGAACGCCAATTATTCGGCGGATTCTCCTGAACGCCATCTCTCCAAATATACCAATCTCTTTTTGGACTATCTTTGCTGGATTTAGACTCTTTAAACCACTCATGCTCATTTGATGTATGGTTTACGACTAAATCCAGTATAATTTTCAGATCTCTTTTGTTTGCTTCACTAATTAATTCCTCAAAATCCTCCATACTGCCCGCTTTAGGCATAATGGAATAATAATCAGAGATATCATATCCGTTATCTTGATCAGGGGAAAGATAAAAAGGATTGAGCCAGATGACATCTGCCCCTAACTTTTTTATATAATCGAGTTTCTTTATTACACCACGTAAATCTCCATATCCATCTCCATTACTATCATAAAAGCTCCTCCAATAAACTTGGTAAACGACACTTTCCTTCCACCATAGCTTCTCCATATCTCCACCTCTAATATGTATTTTATGTGCATTATACTTATATATTACCCACAATTCACCTTCTTTTACATTTTATACAAAAAGTAATATAATTTCTGAGATCATAAAAAACTGCCCCTAAAGGTAAGTTTTCACTTCCTTTTGGGACAGCCTTATTCGGAATCTATTATAATTTCATTCTCTTATTTACCAATGAACATTTGTGTCCAGTAGTTTCCATTCTCTACAAAACCAATTCCAATATGAGTATAGCTTGAACTTAAAATATTTTTTCTATGGCCATCGCTATTCATCCATGCATTTACCACTTCTTCCGGTGTACGTTGTCCCATAGCGATATTTTCCGCTGCTGCTCTATATGAAATTCCGAACTGCTCCATCATATCAAATGGAGATCCGTAAGTTGGACTGGTATGGCTGAAATAATTATTCTTTTGCATATCCTCAGATTTTACACGTGCCACTTGGCTTAACTCTGTATCCAAAGTTAATGGTTCCAAGCCTTGCTTGGCACGCTCCGCATTGGTAAGCTCAAGAACTTCCTGCTCATACGCACTTACTTCATAATCGCTTGATTCAGTTTGATTAGAATCAGAATTATTTTCTTCAACTGTTGGAGTATTTGTATTTTGGTTATTTTCTTCTACCGAACCAGTTGCGCCGGAATTAGAATTCTGTTCTGTGTTATTACTATTCGGGCATTGAATAAATCCACCCGGGAATTTAATCATTCCTCCGTATATAACTTTATATGAAGTGGTTGTATTCGGTTTAGAAGATACACAGGCAGCCTCCGCACCTGTCATAGCTGTAAAAGATAGTGCCGCTGCTGCAGCAACTGTAACGATAAGCTTACGTTTCATCGATAAATCTCCTCCTGTCATGATGTTTGTTCAATCGACAACCATATCGTAACATGAGTTTTTTGTAATATTTGAACCATAAACTACCAGACAAGTAAAGATAGGATAATAGATATCCTTCTCAAATAGGAGATACCTATCTTAATATATTGATATATCAATAAACCCACTTATCATACTATTTTTACCAAATTATGATAATCAAGTCCCTCTTTTTGTAAAATTGCCACTTTCATCCTATAAAATAACTATTGACAGCATGTAAAAAACAGTGAATTCTTTACTAATACTACAAGCTTGTTACAAGCATTGCAGTTATTTTTAAATAACTAAATTACGTGTTCATATGGAACAGAAACACTATGATCAAGAGTATTGAATGGAGATTGCTAGACCACTGGTAGAAGGGGGATAAATCTCACACGCTTAGCTAAAGAATTGAATATCGAGGAAAGAACGTTGCACCACTTGGATGGATAATTAACAGGTTTGGTGATAGTTGCTCAAATACACGTGGGCTATCGCAGAAAGTACCCTTATCATAATTCATTTTAATTCAATAAAAGGGAGCAGATTATTACCTGCTCCCTACCAAATTGTCACCGCCGAAGTATCAATCTTTACATAATCAGTCGGAGAAGTAATTTCCAGCAATTTCGCTTTCCATGATTATCGATGATTTTTCACATAATTATACATAGCTTAATAGGACACCCTATTCCCCATTACTTGATATGCTTTGAATAGTTCATCACATTCTTTATGATCCACTTGGAGCAAATCATACGATAGCTTCCCATCAATCATTTTATAAAAAATATCATCTCTAAAACCGATCTTATCCGTATCTAATCGATCGCATCCATAATAAACCTTCGTTATGCCGGCCCAAAGTACGGCCCCTAAACACATTGGACAAGGTTCAGCCGTTGTATAAAGCTCTGCTCCAGATAAATCAAAGTGATTTATCTGACGGCATGCATCTTTAATGGCAACAATTTCTCCATGCATGGTTGGGTCAAGCTCCTTAATCACCCTGTTATGGCCCTTACCAATAATCGTTCCATCCTTGACTATGACAGCTCCAAACGGTCCGCCATGCCCTTGCTTGATTCCTTCGTATGCTTCTTCTACAGCAGCTTTCATATATGGATTCATACGTCTAACCCCCAATAATTGGTTTATCTAAGGATGTCGTATTTTATGTCTGTTTTTACTTTAGATCTATAGTATCACATGACGATTAATATTCCAGATATCACCTGATCAAAACACTTCACTACTTTATCCTGAAAAAGAGCCGGGGCTCTCCAAGTTCTGATATAGCCCTGACTCTTTTCCAGCTGAGATATAACTTTATTACACCTTACTTATTCTCCAATCTCCTTCGAGGATACCGCTTCACATACTTTTCTTATATTATCCGAACTAAATGTATATAAAGGCTTCTCCACTTGAAATACCTTTACTCCAATTAATAAGCAAGCCGGTAGATTAGAATTCTTTCAAACGGATTCTCTTCTGTTAGTACAATCTCTTTATACAATTCAAATGCCGTTTGATTATCTAAAAAGTAGATATAATCTTCAGATGGATAATACAATATCAAATTCACTTCACGGTATGTCTCTTCAACGGATAATAGAATACGATTAAGAACCTGCCGGAAAATTTGAATCGTAAAAGGATTAAAAAAATAGAATTTATTATCGGTTGGCTTAACTTCATACTCCTCAGCCAGACAACAGTAAAACTTAATACGCTCTTTCCCTTTGTAAGGATAGTTCTTGAGATTTTCCTCAGCTTCACTAATAAATTGCTCATTCATTTCTATCCCACTTACATAGGCCCCCGTTTTGTGGTGGATTAAGAAGTTCAGCCTCCCTTTTCCGCATCCAAAATCTACGACATGATCGTCGTATTTAATGTCATACTCATCCAATAATCTTTCCAAAATCCAATACGGCGTTGGTTCATATCTATGGTAATGAAAGGAACGATAAAAACCAGCTTGATTACCGACCGTATTTATATGTAATAAATCATCGTATTCTTTTTCTTTCATTATCTAACTCCCATTTTTCTTGTCTACCTTAATCCATTAGTTTAAGCCTTTTCGATACTGTTCGAAAGTCTTTTTCTATATAATAGACATCTTCAAATTTAATAACCCAGTATTCGCCTAAATCTCCACTTTTAAGTATATATTTTTACAATTTATTCTAACAATATAATTAAATGTTAATTTGTTCACAACTTTGTCAAAATTGAAGATTTCCATGTCTTCTTTTAGTTTCATATATTTGTAATTTTGAAACCCAGTTATTATATTGAAAATCAGGGGTATGGAAAATGTAAGAATTATACCTAAATAGCTACACGCAAGGGAAATAATAACTATTCCAGTGTGCAAATTTACATGAATTTCCCTTACATAGCTTAAACTTACTTACTACATTAGGAAGGGGAAAAATATGAATAAAAAATGGGCACTTTTGAGTTCCATGATGGCGTCTATTCTAATGCTAGCCGGATGTGACTGGGTTGTATTTGACACAAACGGTCCTGTAGCGAAAACGCAATCCAATGCCATTCTTTTCTCAATGGCGATGATGGCCGCCGTTGTAATAACAGTCTATGTACTTTTTATCGTTATTTTATATAAATACCGTGCATCCAAAACTCCAAAAGATTACGAGCCTCCTCATATGGAAGGCAGCAAAGCGCTCGAAATAACATGGACCGTAATACCGATTATCATTGTAGCCATTTTAGCAGTAGTTACAGTTAAAACTACATTTGAAGTGGAAAGTAAACCAAAAGGCTATGAAGATCAAAAACCACTTGTCATCTACGCTTCTTCTTCAAACTGGAAATGGCATTTCAGTTATCCGGAACAAGACATTGAGACGGTTAATTATGTAAATATCCCAGTTGATAGAGTCGTAGAATTTCGTCTATATTCATACGGACCAATTACAAGTTTCTGGATTCCGCAGCTTGGCGGGCAGAAATATGCCATGAGTGACATGGTAACAAAATTAAATTTCGTAGCTGAAACACCAGCTTCCATGATGGGTAGAAATGCAAACTTCAGTGGAGAAGGATATGCCCATATGGATTTTGAAGCATTATCTATGACTCAGGAAGATTTCGAAGAATGGGTTAACGATGTAAAAACAAACGAAGATAAGTTAACAGAAGAAAAATTTGAAAAACTGCTCGATACTGCACACGTCGGCAGAGAATCTTATTCTTCCACTCACTTGGATTTCAGTCCTCCACCTGAAGGACATCATCATGGTTCTGGTTCTGAACCATCTCCATCAAATGAGAGTAATGAAGCAGACAATACCTTTGATGAAGATACAGAAAAAGGAAATTCAGAACACGAAGATCATTCAAATCATTAAAATAAAGCTTTCTACAAGAAAGGAGTTGCAACCTTGGATTTGGATAAATTTTTAGTACACGGTGGCCCGTTAATCTATGGCGCAATGGTCAGTATTGTCGCTGTGTCCCTCGCTATCGTTATCGGCTTGACTTATTTTAAGAAATGGCGCTGGCTTAAGGATGAATGGCTTACCACTGTTGATCATAAACGTATTGGGGTTATGTATATTCTCTGTGCTTTAGTTATGTTATTCCGTGGCGGTGTCGATGGCTTATTAATGCGTGGGCAGTTGGCCAAGCCTGAAAATGGCTTGCTTGATGCACAGCATTATAACGAAATCTTTACAACGCATGGTGTTGTTATGATTTTGTTTATGGCTATGCCTTTTATTATCGGTTTAATGAATATTGTTGTGCCTCTTCAAATTGGGGCACGTGACGTTGCTTTTCCTTATTTAAACGCAATCAGCTTCTGGTTATTCTTTGCCGGAGCAATGCTCTTTAATATCTCTTTCGTTATTGGTGGATCACCGGATGCCGGCTGGTCAGCCTATTTCCCGCTTGCAGGTATTGAATTCAGCCCAACTGTTGGGAATAACTATTACAGTATTGCGATTCAGATTGCCGGTATTGGAACACTGCTGACTGGTGTTAACTTTATCGTTACGATTTTAAAAATGAGAGCACCTGGTATGACAATGTGGAAAATGCCAATGTTCACTTGGTCTATTTTAATCACTAGCATCATTATCGTTTTTGCGTTCCCTGTTCTAACAGTAGCTCTAGCGTTGATGATGTTTGACCGTTTGTTTTTCACACAATTTTTCACTATGCAAGATGGCGGAATGGATATGCTATGGGCCAACCTATTCTGGGTTTGGGGCCATCCAGAAGTATATATCGTTATTCTTCCTGCTTTTGGTATATTCAGTGAAGTTATTTCAACATTTTCAAGGAAAAATCTGTATGGCTATAAATCGATGGTATTCAGTATGCTTGCCATCTCTGCCCTATCCTTTACTGTATGGGTTCACCATTTCTATACAATGGGTCAGGGAGCAATGGCAAATAGCTTCTTCTCGATTACAACGATGTTAATTGCTGTACCGACAGGGGTTAAGATATTTAACTGGCTTCTTACGATGTATAAAGGGAAAATTGAAATCACCACACCAATGCTTTACGCCCTTGCTTTTATACCAATCTTCACCTTTGGTGGAGTGACAGGTGTTATGCTGGCAATGGCAAGTGCGGATTATCAATACCATAATACGATGTTCCTTGTAGCCCATTTCCACTATGTTTTAATACCAGGTACCGTGTTTGGCGTACTGGCGGGCATGTACTTCTGGTTCCCTAAAATATTTGGTTTCAAATTAGACGAGAAATTAGGAAAAATAGCATTCTGGATTATCTCTATTTCATTCAACGTTACATTCCTCCCTCTATTCGCATTGGGACTTAAAGGAATGAACCGTAGAATGTATACGTACTCTGAAGAAACTGGATATGGACCTTTGAACCTTATCGCATCAATAGGTGCTGCTGGTTTAGCAATTGGTTTCATCGTTCTTGTTTATAGCTTCTACTGGAGCTTCCGTTATGCTCCAAGATTAGCAGGAGACGCAGATCCATGGGGTGGCCGTACACTGGAATGGGCAACAAAAACTCCTGTTCCGGCATATAACTTTGCCATCACACCGGAAGTAGACTCTGTAGATTCCTGGTGGGATCATAAAAAAGGTACACATAATCTGTTTACACGGAAAATTGAAGAAATACACATGCCAAATAGTGACTTTAAGCCGTTTCTCATGGCTGTATGCTTCTTCTTCTGGGGATTCTTCATGGTATTCAGTATGTGGATTCCGGCGATTATCACGGCACTTCCAATTATTTATTTAATGTTTGCACGTTCCTTCAACGATGATCATGGATTCCATATATCTGTTGGAGAAATTGAAGAAGAAGAAAGAAAATTGCGAGGTGAGACAAAATGAAAATAGATGCCTCTCAACCACTGGAATATAGCACTGAACAAAATCAGCTTAAAATATTAGGCTTCTGGATTTTCCTTGGAGCCGAGATTGTCTTATTTGCTACACTGTTTACTGTCTACTTAGTACTTGAAAATCGTACGGGAGACGGACCTGCCGGGAGCGATATCTTCGCTCTTGGGGGAGTTTTAGCTGAAACGTTTATTCTTTTGGCAAGTAGCTTTACGATTGGAATTGCTATTCACGCTATGCGTATGGGCATGAAAAAAGCAATGATGGTTATGTTCTCGATTACGCTTGTCCTTGGATTAGCTTTCCTGGGTATTGAGATTTACGAGTTCTTCCATTATGTACACGAAGGAGCATCCATCCAAACAAGTGGCTTTACGTCAGCATTGCTTACATTGCTTGGAACACACGGGGCTCACGTAACTGGTGGGATTCTGTGGGGAATTGCAATTCTGATTCAAGTAAGCAGACGCGGGATCAATCACCTTACAGCTAACAAAGCATTTATTTTTTCTCTGTACTGGCACTTCCTGGACGTTGTCTGGATTTTCATCTTCAGCTTCGTCTACCTGAAAGGACTGATGTAAAATGGCTAAGTTATTCCCTAAAGAGCATATCATTGGATTTTTATCATCCATCGCTCTGACAGTGGCAGCATTATTAGTTCTTTTCCTGGATGTATCATTCGGAATTAAAATGGCTATTTTGCTTATCACTGCTTGCCTTCAAGCAAGTTTACAACTTTTCCTATTCATGCATATCAATGAATCCAAGGAAAGAAGGACACTTTATACCAATATCCTTTATGCATTATTTGTAGCCGCAGTTACCATCTTCGGTTCCATGTTCGTCTTGCTTTGGGATTGGTGAAATACAAAACCTAAATGAAACGGACAGTGAGTTTATTCTCTCTGTCCGTTTTTCTATTTACGAGTTTGCTTTAGTCAGAGAACCCATTCCTTCCCCGTCTTCCTTGTTGGTTTTCTTTATCATAAATAAATGATAATGAATCAGTAGAAATAATCTTCGTTTTCCAAATTATCTTCCAACACCAAGCATGCTTCTATAAACTACCATGTATTCATTTAAAAAATTCTTTTATGATGGAACTATATGACACAGGAGTGATTGTATGAAAATATCTCTAATAAATAAAGAAGGCATCATAAAAGAGACGAAGCTTGGCTTCAGCTGGACCACTCTATTTTTTGGAATTTTCCCTGCATTGCTGCGCAAGGATTATAAATGGGCTACGATTATGCTTTTAATATCCATCACGATTAATCTTTTTGCATTTGGATTAGGCGCACTGCTAACAAGCGCTATATTTGCCTTTATCTATAATAAAATCTATATAAAAAATCTACTTACAAACGGCTACCGCCCTGTATATGCTACAGATCGGGAAATATTGATAAAAAAACAGCTGTTAGCCGCTTAAAGTTATGATGGTCCCAATTAGCTCAAAGTTTTGTATTTGGCTTAAGGGACCATTTCTTTAACATTTCACCCATTCCTCTATTTTCATTGGAAAAACCTATTGATCACCTCAACCACTCTTCCTATCCATCTAATCTCACAAAAAAAATAAATCTACAACGAGTGATTGACAAAAATATTGCCACCTTATAGAATAAAACAGCTGCTCATTTATATAGACCAGTCATTATATTTGAAAAGAGGGATTCCATGTGAGTGCAAAAATGGACTCGCGTCAAAAAATTTTAGAGGCAGCTACTCGCCTTTTTAACATACAGGGATATCATGCGACAGGCTTAAACCAAATTCTGAAGGAAAGCGGTGCACCTAAAGGATCTTTATATTATCATTTTCCGGATGGTAAAGAGCAACTGGCCGTGGAAGCAGTCAACAGAATGTCCGTTCAAATTGAAGATGATATTAAACTCGCAATGAATCAGTATGATCATGTTTTAGAGGCCTTACAATATCATATTGATAAAATCGCTAAACATTTCAATGAGAATGACCTTTTTGAAGGTTTACCAATTGGACTATTGGCAGCAGAAACATCCTTAATGAGCGAACCTTTACGCAAAGCGTGTAAATCTGCATTCGAATGCTGGGAATCACTTTATTATGACAAAATGATTCAAGATGGCTTTGAACCAGAAAAAGCGTTCCGTTTAAGTATGCTAGTAAACTCCATGATAGAAGGAGCCATCACTCGCTCGTTAACCAATAAAAATGGCCAGCCTTTACTAAATGTTTCTGAATGTCTGCCCGATATAATAAAGAAATAAGCAAATAAAAATGCATAATCCTTAATCTGCTTATTATATAGACTGGTCTAGTAATGATACATAATGAAAGGGGAATATTATTTGAGTAATTATCAAGCTGCAAATTTAGAAAACAAACAAATTAAGCCACTTCCAATTGTGATTGCTATTATGATTGGTGCCTTTATTGGACTCTTTAGTGAAACGGCCTTAAATATGGCTTTTACAAACATTATGGATGACTTTCACATTGGTCCCCATGTTGTTCAATGGTTAACAACCGGATATTTACTTGTACTGGGGATTCTTGTGCCTGTAACAGCATTATTGCTCCAATGGTTTACTACTAAGCAACTATTTAGCGCATCCCTCATTTTTTCAATCGCAGGAACATTAGTAGGAGCTATGGCACCTAACTTTGCCATTCTTCTATTAGCCCGTGTCATTCAGGCTATAGGAACAGGTCTCTTACTACCGTTAATGACAAACGTTATTATGGTTATATACCCGCCTCATAGACGAGGAACAATTATGGGGATGATGGGGCTTGTCATTATGTGTGCACCCGCTGTCGGTCCCACTCTTTCAGGATTGATCGTAGATAGCCTGAGCTGGCAAGCGATTTTCTGGATTTGCTTACCTTTACTTATCTTTACGTTCATATTTGGTCTCATTTATATGCAGAACGTATCAACAATCACGAAACCAAAAATAGATATTCTCTCCATTATTCTGTCATCCATTGGTTTTGGAGGAATCGTCTTTGGATTTAGCAGTGCCGGAGAGGGTGCTGGCTCATGGAGCGACCCAGCTGTTCTTTTACCGATCATTGTTGGGGCACTCAGCCTTATCCTATTTTCTTTCCGCCAGTTTAAAATGGAACAGCCAATGCTTAATTTACGCGTATTTAAGTTCCCTATGTTCTCCATTGGACTTTTAATGGTATTCCTGGGAATGATGATCATTTTATCCTCAGCGATTTTATTGCCTATGTACCTAAAGGGCGGACTGTTATTGCCAGCTCTAGCAGCCGGCCTTGTCTTATTGCCCGGTGGAATTGTGAATGGAATCATGTCTCCAATTACGGGTAAATTATTTGATACGTTTGGACCGAAATACTTAGTTATTCCCGGTTTTATCTTAACAACAATAATTACTTACTTATTTACAAATATATCAACCGAAACTACACAATTAACGGTCATCATCATGCACACATGCATGTTTATCGGAGTTGCCATGATTATGATGCCTTCGCAAACAAACGGGTTAAACCAATTGCCAAGACAGTTTTATCCTGATGGAGCTGCCGTCATGAATACCCTTCAGCAAATTGCAGGAGCGATTGGAACTGCCGTTGCTGTCAGCATCATGTCAGCTGGCCAGGCAAGCTATATGGCTACTGCAGATCCTACTAATCCACTTGCTGTCTCTGAAGCTATGACAGCAGGTGTGCAAAACGCCTTTCTATTTGCGTTTATTGCCTCCATTATTGGATTGGTAGTATCCTTCTTCATCAAACGCGTGGATGTTTAAAAGTGAATAAAATAAGAGGATGGCATTTGCCATCCTCTTATTTTATAAATCTAAAAACATAATAAAATCTCTCTCGTAAATCCTGTCTTTTTCGCTTCACATCGGTCCTGTATGCTTAATCCAGCTTCCTTCATCATGCTATCGATCCGTTCCCCTGTCACAACTACTACCCTGTCTGCGATGCGATTTGCATGCTTTAAAATCGATAATTGTTCTTCAGAAGTCGCTGTATGGCATAAATTATAGGGTAAATCAACGATAGCTGCATCATAGTGCTCCGTAATTTCCTCAATTGCACCTATTTTAATATCACAGCTATATCCAAAATGAGCTACATTTTCCCTGGCTCCGATAGCTGGCAAGGGCTTGATATCACGTCCACAAATCGTAATTCCCATTGATAGGGCCTCTACCAATACATTTCCAATGCCACAGCATGGGTCAATCGCTTTGATACCATCTGGATTGGGAATCGCAATATTAACAACTGCCCTTGCCATTCTAGTACTGAGAGCTGTCGAATACTCACGTGGTTTCTTTTGATGATGCAACCAAACCGCTTCATTTTTTTCATAAATCCCTACATACCATTTACCACCGCAAGTAATGATGCCGAGAACAATATCCGGCTTTTCCAAATTAGCTTCAGCCTGGATTTGCAATCCTATTTCACGTTCAATCTCTCTTCGACGAATGAAGCTTACTTTATCTTCTAAATCATTCGTTTTCACAAATATCGTTTTAAATGTCTGATCAGGGAAGGATAACTCGCCTGCCTTCTGATAAATCGTCTCCAAACTGTCCCCTTCAATGAGAATCTCTATTCTTTCCCTGATAAAGGGGCTTCTGCTTGGATTGATTTTTTTTGGACTTTTAAATACGAGATTTTCAGGATTCGAATTAAACAGTGCCCTGAATTCCATTTTACATAGAGGTTCATCCTCTGAACTGCATCCATACGTATAGATATAAATTGGCTTCACCAATCCTATTCCTTATATTCTTTAGAACAATCACTTAAATAGATTAACAGGCTTATTATAAAGTATTTTAATAGGAAACGAAAATATCATACATATAGTAATGCATATACATCACTTGAAGTAATCTTAAAAATGATTATTGAAGTAGATTATGAATCATGAGGTGTAAGTAACCCTTAAGCCATTGGATGTAAAGATCAGCTGTGCTCCTGGTATACAGAAGCATGTAGCATTGCCAGAAATCCCCCACACTTTAATGATTTATTTCTTTTAAAACATATAAAAAAACAGGTAGAGAAAACTATTTGTTCCTCTACCTGTTCTAATTTTACATATGATGATGCAGTTCCTTCTCTGATTGCTTGATCAACTTTGCTTGTGGAATTTTGGATAGATTAATCCATTTAATGATGGAAGCCACCATAATGACGAGACCCAATCCAAGCATGATAATAGATAGAATACCATTTAAGACATTATATCCACCGGCATCTGGATTTAAATATACATTCTTAATCATCCAGTATCCCCCGACATTAACCGTTACATATAGATAGGCCAATGGAATTAAACAAGTTAGCATATACCAGCGTTTCTCTGCGATTTTCAAAACAACGGTGGCTCCTACTATCAATCCTATGGAGGCCATCAATTGGTTGGAAACCCCAAACAGAGCCCAGACGGAACTGATATCTCCAGAGAATAATAGATATCCCCAAATAAAGCAGGCCAGTGCACTAGCAAAAATATTAGCTCCGACAGAATCTGTTCGCTTAAGCGGTTTGATAAAGTCTCCAAAGAAATCCTGGATGAGATAACGGGCAACCCTGGTACCTGAATCAATCGCCGTTAAAATAAATACCGCTTCGAACAGGATTACAAATTGATAGAAGTAGGAAGCCAGGTTTTGGAAGAATGGTACACTGGTAAAGATTTCTGTCATACCGACAGCAAGGGTTACTGCACCACCTGTTCTTCCTTCCAAGTCCATATCTACTGCTTCTTCCAATCTATTTAAATGGACTGTTTCCATTCCTAATGTAGAATAGACTTCAGGAGTAGAATTAATTGCAAAATAATCGCCAGGCTGAAGAGCAACAGCTGCAATTAATGCCATAATGGCTACCAAACATTCTACTAACATTGCACCAAAAGCTATACCTTTGATATCCCTCCAACGGCTAACCATTTTAGGTGTGGTTCCTGACCCAACAAAAGCATGGAATCCCGAGATCGCTCCACAAGCTATCGTAATCGAAATAAACGGCCAAACCGGACCGGCCACAATTGGACCGCCCCCATTTATGAAGTCAGGAATAATGGCCGGGAACTCAACAGAAGGGTTAACAATAAATACGCCAATGATGAGTGCGGCGAAAACGCCAATTTTCATAAATGTACTTAAATAATCACGTGGTGCAAGCAATAGCCAAACAGGAAGAGCTGCGGCGAAAAATGCATAGACTGGTAAAATAATAGCAAGAGTGCTTTTTTCAAGTGTTAAGAAATCGCCCAACCACGTCCCCTGAATTTGAGGTCCAAAGAAAATAGCAGCCATAATTAAGATAAAACCAACTGTCGTAGGAATTTTTAAGTTTCCTGTTTTCTTATGATAGATTCCCACTAACATCGCAATCGGTATTGTAATCCCTACTGCAAATGTCCCCCATGGGTTTCTTTCCAGTGCTCCAAGTACAACCAATGACAAACCTGCCATCGTAATCGTAATAATGAATAGCATGGCCAAGCCCGTACAAAATCCCGCTACAGGTCCAAGTTCTTCTTTTGCTACCTCAGATAATGATTTACCATCCCGGCGCATAGAGGCAAAAAGAACAACTGTATCATGAACAGCTCCTCCGATTACCGCTCCAACAAGTAACCAAATCAATCCAGGTAAATAACCAAACTGAGCTGCCAGAATTGGACCAACCAATGGTCCGGCAGCAGCAATGGCTGCAAAATGATGTCCAAATACAACCCATTTATTGGTCGGCACATAGTCCTGCCCATCCTCAAATTTTTCTGCTGGTGTTGGCGTATCATCAGATAACTTCAAAACTTTGTTTGCCATAAACGTCCCATACAGACGGTAGGCGATTAAAAGGATGCAGATAGAACCAATCACTATAGTAATTGCATTCATTTTACTATTCCCTCCTCTTTTTATGTATCTATTAATTGAGACTAATTCTAACCAATGCCACCCTCCCATGTATTCAATCTTTCCATCCTCTAATAAATCGTCTGCTAACATTTTCATTATATTGTAAAATTTGAGAAAAATAAAAAGAAAGCCCTTTCTTAATGAGGCAAATTCATTGGGTACGATTTTATCTTTAAAAGCCTTGACATGCTTTAGTATGAAATTATATTCTTGACTCTATGACTCTGTTAATGTTCAAGAATACTTAGCACTCCTCTCCCTTTAGCGACATCAGTCAAGTTTCTTTCAGAAAACCAAACCTTTCCTGGTTGTCACTTACTCGGAGTTCTGCAAGCCTATTAAACATCAACAGTTCTAATATAGAAAATCTTCAACAAGGAGAATCATTATGTGGTTTATTTTTTCACTTCTAACAGCATTAGCCTGGGGCGGTGCTGACCTATTTTACAAAAAAGGAACAGATAGCAATGACAAGTACAGCCATATAAAAATTATAATCATGGTTGGTCTTGTAATGGGAATTCATGCAACTGCCTATATGATTATAAAAGATATACAGTTTAATCCAATGGATATGATTAAATATTTGCCTGTATCTGCTTTATACATCCTATCCATGGCATTTGGATATATTGGTTTGCGCTATATTGAATTGTCCATCGCTTCACCGATACAGAATTCATCAGGTGCCGTAACAAGTATTCTGCTTTTCATCTTTTTCACTCATGAGCTGAGTATCCTGGAAGTACTCGGGATTATCATCATCACTCTAGGGATTGTCGGAATTGCCGTTCTGGAAAAAAGAGCAGAAGATGAAGCACGTCTACTGAATTCTGAGCATATCGATAAAAAATATCAAATCGGTTTTTTGGCCATCATCTTCCCGATTTTATATTGTATTATTGATGGGCTTGGTACCTTTGCGGATGCCATCTATCTGGATGAATTAAAATTAATCAGCGAAAATTCAGCGTTATTAGCTTATGAATATACCTTTTTCATCTGCGCAGCTGTATCCTTTATCTATCTGCGTTTTATCAAGAAGGAATCCTTCCATGTATTTAAAGAACGGGATAAAGGTATCGCAGCTATTTTGGAAACGGTTGGGCAATTCTTCTATGTTTTTGCCTTGTCATCAGGAAATGCCATTATCGCGGCACCTTTAATTGCATCTTACAGTATCTTTTCAGTCATCCTGTCACGAATCTTCCTAAAAGAGAAGCTGACAAAAAAACAATACATGATCATCGCATTTGTCATTTTCGGTATTATCCTGCTTGGAATTGCGGATGAATTGTAGATTTAAAAAAGTATGTAATTCCGTTCTTGTACGAGCATATCAAGGACCAAATCTTCATTGATTTGGTCTTTTTGTTATGCCCTCCTTCCCTTAACCATAAAAAGAAAAGTATTCAACCGCTCTTCCTATGAATCTGGTAGTATTCTCTTTTGATTTCAAATCCCTTGTTTTGTATCTAATTAATTCGTTTCATCCTTTGGTAATCCAAAAGTCTCATTCTATTTAATAGACACAATCCATCCCCTTCTTTTTTCCTTATATAAAGCTTTAAATGCAATTTACCTATATTTTATTTTTACATAGTTTTTATTTTGGAATGGCCTTTGAAGTTTACTTTACAACATCCTCTATAATCACGGTTTCATCAGATTAAACAACTACCTGCAATACGTTTGACAACATATTAATTTAGTGATAGCATTTTTGTCATATCATTTTTCTGAAATTTTATTAAAAATTTAATATAGCATGCATTGATCGCTGTGGATAAAACTATAGCGGGAGCAGCTTCTGGAGAGACTGTATATTTACAGCGCCGAAGGATTCACAATCTCAGGCAAAAGGACAGAAAGGTAACGATTTTTGTTATTTTAGCCCTTTTAGAGATTGGAGACTACCAATCTCTTTTTTTATTGTCCAATCATCAATCGTGAGGTGGGACATTGCATCTAAATAAAGAGAAAGTATGACAATTATCTATTTTACTAGGTGCCTGTTTTAGACATCTAAGAATAAACGGGGGCATGCAACTTGGCTAAACAAGAGTTAAAAAGAGACTTGAAAAATCGTCATGTACAACTGATTGCAATAGGGGGTACTATTGGTACCGGCTTATTTTTAGGTTCCGGAAAATCGATACATTTAGCCGGTCCTTCCATTATTTTTTCTTATTTGATTATAGGGATTGCTTTATTTTTTGTGATGAGAGCCTTAGGAGAATTACTTTTATCCAATTCAGGCTATACGTCCTTCATTGATTTTGCTGCTGAATATCTTGGCCCCTGGGCTGGATTTGTAACTGGCTGGACGTATTGGTTCTGCTGGATTATGACGGCCATGGCTGATATTATCGCTGTTGGGTTATATACACAATACTGGTTTGATATCCCGCAATGGGTACCTGCCATCATCTGTTTAGTGATTCTTTTAGGATTAAATCTTTTGACCGTCAAACTCTTTGGTGAGTTAGAATTCTGGTTTGCCATTATAAAGGTCGTCACTATTGTTGCACTTATTATCATAGGAATCGTACTCCTTGTGATTGGTTTTGAAACGGATAGCGGAACTGTTTCTATTTCTAATCTTTGGAATCATGGCGGCATGTTCCCGAATGGAATATCGGGGTTCTTACTATCTCTGCAAATGGTTGTCTTCTCCTTTGTAGGAGTTGAACTTATTGGTGTATCAGCTGCTGAAACAGCTAATCCGCGAAAGAACATTCCATCTGCTATCAACAAAATACCCGTTCGGATCTTGCTGTTTTATGTAGGTGCTTTATTTGTAATTTTATGCATAAACCCTTGGGATCAATTAAGTGCAACAAGCAGTCCATTTGTGGGGGTATTTGCCTTAATCGGTATTCCAATGGCAGCGGGTATCATTAACTTTGTTGTCTTAACTTCTGCAGCCTCTGCTTCAAACAGCGGACTATTCTCAACCAGCCGTATTCTTTACAATTTAAGCAATAACAAAGAAGCGCCTGAAAATTTTTCTAAATTAAATAAACATCATGTACCTAGTCATGCATTATTTACTTCTACAATTGTAGTTTCAATAGGTGCACTGCTTAGTAAGCTGATACCAGAGCAGGCTTTTACAATCGTTACAACAATCAGCGCTATCTGTTTTATTTGGGTATGGAGCATTATTTTGATTTCCCATATTAGATATGTCAAAACAAGGCCTGATTTAAGAGCTTCAACTACATTTAAAGCTCCATTAACACCAGTTATAAATTACGTGATACTGGGTATGTTTGCTTTCATATTAATCGTGATGCTCTTTGCTGCAGAAACACGTTTATCCATGTTGTTGACACCATTATGGTTTATCTTATTGATTGCTTTATATAACTTTCAGAAAAAGAAGAGATCAAGATAATAGCTCATTAATAATAATGCACTCTAATTGTTAAGTATGATCAAACAATTAGAGTGCATTTTTTATCATATACACTGTATGAACGACCAGCAGTCAGTGACTTAATGAAAATTGAGCCCGGCACGATACCAAACTCAGTTAAAATAGTTTAAAGATCTATTTCCTTTATTTATCATTCTCTAGTTGCTCCTTATTCTGCGGTATAATCGCTGTGAAAGGATCGAGATCCACTGTATCTAAAAATAAATTAAAATTAAATTCCAGAATGGCATGATTTTTTGATCGATATCCCCTTCATATACAACTTTTTCACTTAAAATCAAACCAGGATGTTAAATACGTTTTCTATGTACTAAGCCCTCTTAAATCCAATAAAAAGTATAAAAAAAGCAGCCTTACATCCGAATGAATGGAATGTAAGGCTGCCAAAATTTTATTGTATAAAAGGATATTGATTGGAATTATTCGTGTTTGTGCATATCGATGACCATACGGCCTTGGATCTTACCTGCTTCCATTTCTTCAAAAATATCATTTACTTCATGCAGGCATCTTGTTTCTACGATTGGCACTACTTTGCCCTCTGCTCCAAATTGGAAAGCTTCTTCTAAATCTTTACGTGTACCTACTAAGGATCCAACGATTTGAATACCATCCAATACGGTTTTCACAATAGCCAAATCCATTGTTTCAGGAGGTAATCCTACTGCAACAACTTTAGCAGTGGCACGTACAGAGTTTACAGCTTGGTTAAAAGCAACTTTGGAAACAGCTGTTACGACAGCAGCATGAGCTCCGCCAACTTTTTCTTGGATCCACTCACCTGCATCACCATCAGTTAATGGGTTACATACAAGGTCTGCTCCCACTTCTTTAGATAATGCCAATTTATCATCATTAATATCCACCGCAATTACTTTTGCATTGAATACATTTTTTGCATATTGGATAGCAAGGTTACCTAAGCCACCACAGCCATAGATAGCAATCCATTGACCTGGTTTAATATCAGAAACTTTGATCGCTTTGTAGCAAGTTACACCTGCGCAAGTAATACTGCTTGCTTGTGCCGGATCTAACCCTTCAGGTACTTTAACCGCATAGTCCGCATCGACGATACATTGTTCAGCCATCGCTCCATCAACTGTGAAGCCAGCATTTTGTACGCTGCGGCAGAAAGTTTCATTTCCTGTCACACAGTATTCGCAAGTTCCGCATCCTTTATAGAACCAGGCAATGCTGACACGATCTCCTACTTTTAAACTTGTCACATCGTCTGCAATTTCTTTTACAATACCGATTCCTTCATGCCCAGGAATTCTTCCCGGAACTTCACCAAAATCACCTTTTGCTACATGCAAATCTGTATGACATACTCCGCAATATTCTACATCAACTAAAGCTTGACCGGGTTGTAATTTAGGTAATTCCTTTTCAACAATTTCCACTTTACCAGGATTCTTTGCACTCACTACAGCTGCTTTCATTCCAATCATTCCTCCGTATGTATATTAGATTGCTCAATGTTTCACATACTTATTGTAATTGTGTTTATTCGCAAAAGCAATACATATTTAATAATTTTATATAATCAGATTATTATATAAATACATTTCGAACTATCAGATAAAGTTAGAAAATATGAAATATGAGTATCACAAGTTCTGAACTTAAATAAACAAACTCAAGAAGTTAGACTTTTAGCTCTAACTTCCTGAGTTTCATAATCAGAGTTCCGGTTTTATCGGTCCTTTTTAAAATAATCGTATATTTCTAATTTGATTTTTTTAAGTTAAATAATAGCTCTCCAATTTTATGCTTTTAAATAGCTTACTCTATGACTAGCGATAAGAATGACCTCTGCACAATCGGCTCGCAGCCATATGAACTTACAGTTAGAATCCTGCTTATGATTCCTTCCTTTTACTCAAAAACAGATTAACTTCATCAATACTTGGATAAGAGTTCTGAGTACCGCGTTTTGTGACACTTAATGCTGCAAAGGCGGTGGCCATATTAATCGCTTGAACAACATTGCCATTCTGTTCATAATAGTGGGCAAAACAGCCGATAAACGCGTCTCCAGCTCCCGTAGTGTCAATTGCATCAACCCTATATGAATCCACAATATGTGCCCCATTATCGGTGACCCACATCACACCACGGCTCCCCATCGTTACAATGACGTTTTTAACCCCTTCCTCTACCAGGCTGGCTGCAGCAGCTTCTATTTGTTCAATCGTTGAAACAGGCAGACCTGTTAAAATCTCGAGTTCACTTTCATTCGGAACGAAAAAGTCACATTTACATACATAGCTATAGTCCAATTTTTTTGTAGCTGGTGCTGGGTTCAGGATAACAGGAATCCCAAGCTCGTTCCCAATTTCTATAGCACGATAAACAGTCTCGAGCGAAATTTCCAATTGAAGAACAATCAAAGAACATGTCTTCAGCTTTTCTTTTGCTTTATCCACATCCTCTGGTAAAAGATATTGATTAGCCCCTTTTATAATTAAAATACGATTTTTGGAATCCGGATCAACAAAGATTGGTGCAACCCCGCTGGAGGTTCCCTGAACCTTATTGGTAAACTCTGTATCAATGCCGTACCGCTCCAAATTTTGAATGGTATTATCTGCAAAGATGTCATCTCCTACTTTTGTTACCATCATTACCTTTGAGCCCAGTTTTGCTGCCGCTACAGCCTGATTGGCACCTTTCCCTCCACAACCCATTTCAAAATCCGGAGCCTCCAGGGTTTCTCCCTCTTTTGGCATTCGATCAATATATGAGATAAGATCGACCATATTCGATCCAATAACTGCAATTCCCATTATTTTATCCTCCTTATTTTTTCCTCACAGAGAAGATTCTATATACTAATTTTTCAACTATAATATAATACTAAAGGATTATTTTGGTAGATTAAACTGTAAGAATAACTATTTTTTCTATGTTCACAATAATATTCCCTTATTTCATCTTTCTCTTATACATGCTTTTCTCCTATAATCACAGTCATATTATTTGAAATTTCCTTGAATTAGTCGAATAATAGGAAAGTAAACGTTTACTTGATGATTATTTCTATTCCAAAATAGCATCAAAAACCTTACATCTACGATTTTCAATACGAACAAAGGGGAGAAGTTAACATGATTTATGCAAATCCTAATACGGATGGGGCAGTTGTCCATTTCAAAGAAAAATACGATAACTTTATCGGAGGTAAATGGGTTGCACCGGTTAAAGGTCAGTATTTTGAGAATAAATCTCCAGTAACAGGAGAAGTCTTTACGAAAGCCGCTCGTTCTTCTGCAGAAGATATTGAATTGGCATTAGATGCAGCACATGCAGCTAAAGAAGCTTGGGGGAAAACTTCTACTGCTGAACGTGCTCGTTTATTAAATAAAATTGCTGATCGTTTAGAAGAAAACTTAGAAAAGATTGCTATAGCTGAAACTTGGGATAACGGGAAAGCAGTGCGTGAAACATTGAATGCGGATATTCCTTTGGCAATCGATCACTTCCGATATTTTGCAAGTGCCATTCGTACACAGGAAGGAAGAACTACTCAATTAGACAATGATACAGTAGCTTACCACTTCCAGGAACCACTTGGGGTAGTGGGACAAATCATTCCTTGGAATTTCCCGATTCTAATGGCTGTATGGAAAATTGCTCCGGCCTTGGCAGCGGGCAACTGTATCGTATTAAAACCTGCTGAACAAACTCCTGCCTCCATTATGGTACTCATTGAATTAATTCAAGATTTACTACCAGCAGGTGTCCTTAATGTTGTAAACGGTTTTGGCGTGGAAGTTGGTAAACCACTTGCAACTAACCCACGTATTGCAAAAATCGCCTTTACAGGTTCTACAGCTGTTGGACGTCAAATTATGCAGTATGCCACTGAAAATATCATCCCTGTCACATTGGAGCTTGGTGGTAAATCACCTAATGTATTCTTCGAAGATGTGATGGATCAAGATGATGAATTCTTAAATAAAGCAATCGAAGGTCTTGTTATGTTTGCGCTAAACTCAGGTGAAATTTGTACATGTCCATCTCGTGCTTTAGTCCAGGAATCCATCTATGATAAATTTATGGAACGTGCGTTAGAGCGTGTAAAAGCCATCAAAATTGGGAACCCGCTTGATACAGAAGTCATGATGGGTGCGCAAGCCTCTAATGAACAAAAAGAAAAAATCTTATCCTACATTAAACTTGGTAAAGAAGAAGGCGCTGAATGTTTAATCGGCGGTGAAGAAAATGACCTTGGTGAAGGCCTGCAAAATGGCAACTATATTAAACCAACAGTTTTCAAAGGTCATAACAAAATGCGTATATTCCAGGAAGAGATCTTTGGTCCGGTTCTTAGCGTGACTACTTTTAAAGATTTTAACGAAGCAATGGAAATCGCAAATGATACTCTATACGGATTAGGTGCCGGTGTTTGGTCCCGCAGTGGAGATCTTGCCTACCGTGCAGGTCGCGCTATTCAAGCCGGTCGTGTTTGGACAAACACATATCACCAATACCCAGCAGGTGCAGCGTTCGGTGGTTACAAATTATCCGGTATCGGCCGTGAAAATCATGCTATGATGCTGGATCATTACCAACAAACTAAATGTTTGTTAGTAAGCTATGATAAAAAGGCTCAAGGTTTTTTCTAAAAAGTGAGGTTACCTCTTAAATGGTAGAACGTGTCGTAGCAACCGAAGAAGCACTTCAATTAATAGAATCATTAAAGAAAACACATGGCTCGCTCATGTTTTATCAATCAGGTGGCTGTTGTGATGGATCGGCTCCGATGTGCTATAAGGAAGGCGATTTTAAAACTGGGGATTCAGACATATACTTAGGTTCTATTGGAGATTGCCCGTTTTATATACACAAATTGCAATATGAGTACTGGAAGCATACTCAATTAATCATTAACGCTATTGATGGAAGAGGCGCAAGCTTTTCACTTGATAGTGTAGAAGAGCGTCATTTCATTACGAACTCTCGTATTTTCTCAGAAGAAGAATACGCGGATTTAAAAAATCAAACAGAGGTTTGAATAAGCTGCCCCTAAAAGTTGTCCAATGACTTTTAGGGGCAGTTTTTATATAGAAATGTTTCTTTAGACTTATATTCCTAAAGATTTTTTTAGATTTCTAGTAGTTTTATATTAGATTATGATCAAATAAAGCGACATATAGTCTTTCAATTTTGATTTTTTGGTCAATGTAAAATAAAATTATAGTACATCATGTAAAAGGAGAGGGAATTTTTTGAATAATAAAAACAAACAACTGGGTGTTCCAGGTATTCCTACTACTGGTTTCTTCGGACATCCAAAGGGACTTTTCACACTGTTTTTCACAGAATTTTGGGAACGTTTTTCGTACTATGGCATGCGGGCCATTCTGGTCCTCTACCTATACGCTGAAGTTAGCAAGGGTGGACTAGGATTTGACCAATCCACTGCCATGTCCATAGCTGCCATTTACGGATCTTTAGTCTACCTATCTGGTATTATCGGCGGATGGGTATCAGACCGGCTGCTCGGGACAAGCAGAACCGTATTCTACGGTGGAGTTTTCATTATGTTTGGTCATGTTGTTCTGGCATTGCCACTTGGTGCTGAAGCCTTTTTTGCCAGTATGTTCCTGATCATCATTGGTACCGGACTATTAAAACCAAATATTTCGAGCGTCGTTGGCGACTTATATACAAAAGATGACCTTCGTCGTGATTCAGGATTCAGTATTTTCTATATGGGAATCAATTTAGGTGCCTTTATTGCACCATTTATTGTAGAAGGATTACGCGGACATTATAATAGCTATCATGCAGGATTTTCAGCTGCCGCTGTAGGGATGTTCCTTGGACTAATCGTATTTGTCATTACAAAGAAGAAAAATTTAGGGACGATCGGAACACAGCCACCTAACCCATTAAGCCCGGAAGGCAAAAAGAAGTTTGCTCTTTATTTCGGTGTGGCAATCGCTCTATTAATCGCTCTTTTCTATGCTCTGATTACAATCGGTTGGCTAAACATTGATCGATTTGTCTTACTCGTAACCATTTTGGCGGTCATTATACCTATCGTTTACTTTGTATGGATGTACAAAAGTTCAAAAACAACTATTGACGAGCGTTCTCGATTGCTCGCTTATATTCCTTTATTCCTATCAGCCGTTATCTTCTGGGCTATTTATGAACAAGGCTCTAATCTTTTAAATATCTATGCGTTAGAACGAACTAATTTAACTTTATTAGGCTTTAAAATTGCACCTGGTGTGCTCCAGGCTATGCCTGCTCTTTTCGTTATCATATTTGCACCAATTGCAGCCTGGTTATGGATGAAACTTGGAGATAGACAGCCTTCAACTTCTAAGAAATTTTCTATTGGTTTACTATTGGCGGGTCTATCATTTATTGTCATGCTGGTCCCTGGTTACCTAAGTGGCGGCGAAACACTCGTCAGTCCTTACTGGCTGATATTGAGCTACTTAATCGTTACACTTGGAGAGCTCTGTTTATCTCCTGTTGGTTTATCTGCCACTACCAAACTGGCACCGGCAGCATTCTCTTCTCAAACGATGAGCCTCTGGTTCCTGGCAAGTGCAGTTGCACAGGCTATTAATGCACAACTTGTAAAACTTTATAGTACAGAAACGGAACTCCTTTACTTTGGATCAATCGGTGGATTCGCTATTCTTTGCGCAATCATTATCTACTTGATTTCACCAATTATCCAAAGATATATGAAAGGCGTTAAATAAGTAATAATGAAATGACCTCAGCTACTTTGCTGAGGTCATTTTTTATGTTTTAATCTAAAAGGCAGCGAACAGACAATCACTCAGCGCTGTCTGTTCACCATATAATTCATTAAATGCTTTAAAAATGAACTCTTTGGTGAAATCTGAACAATAGCTTCCATAGCATAGCAGTAATGATCCCACATTACTTTGCGAGCACCCTCCCTGCCGAGGACTGATACAAACGTTGAATTTTTATTTTCTTTATCCTGTCCGACAGGTTTTCCAAGTAAATGGTCATCCCCTTCTATATCAAGTAAGTCATCCTTAATTTGAAAGGCAATCCCGGCATGACGTGCGAATTTTTTTATCGATTCCATTTCGGATTCCTCTGCTTGAGCAAGAATGGCAGGCATAATTAATGAAGCCTCAAAAGCTATTCCTGTTTTGTAAAAGGCGAGAGTGTTCAATTCTTCTAATGTCAACGTTTTTCCCTTAGACTCCAAATCCATTGCCTGCCCTCTGCACATATCCATAGCTACTTGGGATGAATACTGAATCAAGTGAAGGACAGACTCTGAATTAAACTGCCTTAATGATGCTTGCTCCTTCATAGCACATTGGATAAGATAAACAGAGGTTATCTCAGCAATACCTGCGTTATAAACCTCATGCAAAGTTTCACGCCCTCTGCGAATAGGCGCATTATCCTGTGACGGCAGATCATCAAGGATAAGGGATGCGGTATGCATATATTCTAAGGATTTCAGGAGCGGTACAATGGCAACAGGATTTAATCCATATTCCCTTACCCCCATCATCCAAGTTACAATTGGCCTTAACCTTTTTCCATCACCTTCGAGGCTATAATTTGCCGCATCAACAATCGGATCCTTCATCAAAGAATCCGTTTCCTCTTTATTAACAGACAGACTCTGATTAATCTCCTGTCGAACAGTTTTTATTATGTTAACAAAATCACTTTCTTCCTTACGATCCTTTTTCAAATTGGTAAGGATATGGTCACGAAGCAGTTTATCAAAGAAATCTACATCATCCGCTTTCTGAACCATCTTTTGGATGAGATGATTGAATGCTGGCATATCAGCCGTTAACAGATTCATTAGTTCATTATATTTTTTAGTTCCCAATCGTTCTTTATTCCTTTTTAAGCCATTAATCGCTCGATCCAATATTACTTCACAGGCATTTGGATCAGACTCATACACATGGTGAATTAAATTAAAAATGACTGTCCAATATAATTCAAATGGATTGATAAGATCAGAACGCTTATCATAATAGGTTAAATAATAGGTATATGGAGTAACCGCCCCTGCCTCCATATCATCGAACAAATCAGCAAAATCATCGGCCAATTGATTATAGATTCCATAATAAAATGTGCGTTTATTAAATCCCTCATCCTCCGCGGCACTAATAACAGAACGAACAATCAATCGTGAGGAAGAAGATTTTAAGATGATTGGAATGAATAGTTCTTCATTTGTATACTGTTCATTTGTTAATTCTTTAACTCGGTCCACTTCCTGTGAATGAAAAAACACATAGGCCTGTTCAAAAAACACACTTATCGTTTCTGGCCTTTGGCTAGCTTTAATAAACTGAAAAGCTTCTTTAAGTTCTGAGTGAATAAACCGAATGAGCGTTTCATTTTTACCGCACCACTCGTCTATTGCTGGGACTCTCCCACTAATGAGCGTTGTTCTTATGATATCTGAAAACTGTTTTTTCTCCTGAATAGATAATATGCTCGCATCCAGTAAATCATCAATAAACGGATAGGTCAGACCATAGGAATACCCTAATCGGATTGCTTCATCAAGCTTTTGTGCCCGTTCTTCCGGAGAAATATCAGGGCTCATCTCTTCCATAACATGCATCATAACTCCGCCTATGATCTTGATCAATTTACGCTGTGCATTCTCGGCATCCATCCCATTCGGTATAGAGGAAGCAACTTTCTTTAATTTGTCAAACAACCAGATGACTGTAGATTCAATCTGCTCTTTTTGACCCCATCTGTACATACCAGGCATACTAAACAGATCTATTTCGCCAACTTCACCGGTTTTATCTTGAATCAATTGAGAGATCAGCTTATCCACAACTTGTTTGATTTTATTTTGTGTTTCAGGCAAGTCCAAGGCTTTACCCAAATCTCTCAGATAAATATATGAGATACTCCGATGAAGATATGGCTCCAGTTTCCCACTCTTATTCAACCATCGTAAATACTGATGATACTCCTTGTTTGTTGCTTTTCTATTTTTAAGCGATAAAAGGGAACCTAAGGATCGATGACGAATATGGTTCTGCTTCCATGTTTGAATATCTTTCGTTAGTACGTCAATATAGTTCTTTGATTTGACCTGTGCATGCAGGGATTCGAAATACTGTCTGGCCCTTTGCTCATCCCTGGCGTAACATTCATCAGCATTTATTATTTCCTTTTCATTCATACGCAAAATCTACCTCTTATTTTCTTTTGGTTATTTGTCGTCCTGCCAACTCTATACTTCAAACGTAACATCTTTATAAGCTGAATGCTAAAATAAACAAATTATATTTTCTAACAAATTCATACTCAAACGGACATTCCCCAAGTTAATAGGTATAAAGCATGTATATATTCATCCCAAGAGACAGCCACATCATTAAATAGGAAAATCCTCCTTCAAATAAGCTGAATGAGGATTTCCTATCTTACTTTTACAAATAACATTTAATAGATTTTTCAATCCAATACATAAATACCGTATTTGGGCATCTTTTTTCAAACAACTTCATACTTAAATACATATCGATTCCATCTGAAACATCGTGCCATAAATCTGTAAATACAAAATCAAATTGACCCTTTACCATCGATCCTTGTGCATATTCAAAAGCATCCGCTTTAATGATCTTAATCTTTTGGCGGTTTTTAAACTGTGGAAAAATATAGGTTCGAAACAGGTCAATAACCTCTTCATTCTTTTCCACTACAGTGATACTTTCCACATTCTCTTTTTCAGAAACCATATAGGGATAATAACCAAGACCCAATCCAAAAGTAAGCACGTTCCCAAATGCCTGATTAACTGCTTCTTTCATTGTTTCAATTTCGTTCGGTGTAACCGTCATCCATATTCTTCCGTTTTCTAAAATCGCCGGATAGGTAAATTCCGTCTCAAAAAAACCGATTTGTGGTATTTGTCTTCCCTCTTTTGTTTGGACAATATCATTACATACAAACCCCTTAAATGGTTTATAAATTTCATATTTCAATTCGCTATTACCTATTTTAATCGTGGGAATCTTGATGTTCTTATAATAAGGATTATCATAATATTCATTTTCATTAAGTTTAAAAAACATTTTGCTAAAATAGTTGTTAAACAAGTTTTTATCTTCTACCTTATCAACAATATCCAGTCCAAAAGCTGCAGCTAATATGACCGCAAACGCATGTTCATAAGATACGCCATATTGAACAATCTCATTAATCTCTTCTTTATCAATATAGTCAGGCGCATTATTTAAATAATTGCTCAGCAAAGCAAAAACTTTATTATTATCTTCTTCTATTCCGTCTTTCAGCTTCATGTCTTCACCTATATTCGTCGAGTTATAAGTAAAATAATAGCTAAAAAAAGGGATGAGGGCAATGAAGAGGGAATTCCCACTCTACAATATTACCGAAAAATAAGCTTTTGATAATACAGGGAATTTAGATGTATGTACGAATAAAAAAGCTTCTGATTCAGTACAAATCAGAAGCTTATCTATTGGTTTAATTTGTTGCTTTTCCGCACTTCAATAAGTAGTAGGTACAGTGACTATTTAAGCACTTTTCACCTTAGGTTGTTTACTTTCTCCAATTTTCTCAATATCCTCTAAACTGCGACCGCGAGTTTCAGGAACGCATGTCCGGATAAATAGTACTCCCAGTAAACAAATACCACCGAAGATGGCAAAAACAGCTTCTTGAGGCATCGAAGCAGTCATGATTGGAAATAGCAATCCAACCAGGAAAGAACCGATCCAATTAAATGATGAAGCTAAACCTGATGCACGCCCGCGAATAGCCATCGGGAAGATCTCACCAACTATAACCCAAGTTAAAGGAGCCCAAGTGAATGAATAAAGTGCTACATAGATGCTTAAAAAAACAACCATCATCATCGGATCAGCATTAGGAATAACTATATTCAGGATTGCCGGTAAAATAAAGGAGAGTCCCATTATTGTTCCGCCCACAGTTAATAAAGTACGTCGCTTAAATTTATCAGCAATCAACAGGAAGACCAATGAACCTATTACGAGAATAATCCCCTGAATGATTGGCCACATCAACGCGGAACTGGCTGCATGCCCTGTTGCATTTTGTACAATTAACGGAATGTAATAGAAGATGGCATTTGCACCCTGAAATTGTTGAAAAGCAGCCACACCGACACCTGCAAACACCAAATACCGGTACTTACCACTTAAGAGAGTTCCCCAAGACGTTTTTAGATATGCTTTGTTTTCCTCTCTTGAAACTTCTTGAATTTGTTTTATTTCAGCATCAATTTCTTTTTTACTTGAGCGAATATAGCCCAATACCTTACGAGCTTCATCAAGTTTATTATTCTTGATTAAAAATCTTGGTGATTCAGGTAGCTTTAACATTCCAAAAAATAAGATGATAGCAGGTACTGCAGCCAAACCAAGCATCATCCGCCAAGCCATAGTTTCTGGTAGATCTTTCAAAAAATAATCAACAATGTAGGAAAGTAACATTCCAGAAACAATCATTGTTTGATTTATTCCTGACAGACGACCGCGCAATCGTGCAGGCGCCATTTCCGACATATAGGCTGGAACTAACGCAGAAGCAGCACCAACAGCCAATCCTAAAAACATCCGAGAAACAATCAAAAATAGTATTCCATCATGAGGGGCTATTCCTGACAATATGGAACCCACAACAAAAATGACAGCAGATATTAAAATCATTTTGCGTCGTCCTAAACGGTCAGACAGCTGACCAGCCACGACACCTCCAAAAATAGCTCCAAACATTACGGATGAGGTAATCCATCCAATGGCTGTAGCTTTTCCTTCTAGACTCCAATCACTTTCTAAAAAAGGCAATGCCCCTGTCATAACACCAATATCATAACCAAAAAGTATGCCGGCAAAAGCCCCAAAAAAGTAAATAAAGCGACTTGAGATTTTCTTCTCATTAACCATTTATGTTCCCTCCACTAGGTGCAAAAATATATTGCTAGAAATCTCACCATTAAAACTATTACTGGCCTCAACATATATAAAAACGTTTTCATAGGAAGCAAAATTGCTATAATAACAGTAAATTTTTAATTTGATATTTACGTTCTCAGCTTGTCTTACATGGTATGAGGCGTATCCTATTAAATTTTAGAGATCACCCTACTTAACTTACTGAAGGTATTATCTTGACAAGGATTTGGCCATATTTATATCAAAATTCGTAATCCATAAACACATCGTTTCAATTTCTAATTTTAAACGCTTTCATATATAGAAACAAAGAACACGCTTACAAATAAAAGTATCTTATTCTTACTTCTGGATTACTATATTACCCTCCAAGGAAGCATAAGCCCCCTCGGTGGATAAAGCCAGCCATTACCTAATAACTACATAGTCCAAATCTACAAGCTTTGCATAAGTGATAATTTGATCTGTTGTCAGATTCAATGAAACAACAGTATGGTGGCCGCCGCCATTCTCAATCCAAGCTTTAACCCCATCCTGGAAGTTCGGCTTCACTTCCCATAGTACACGGGCAACTGGAAGGTTGGGTGCTTCAATAGTTGGCTCAAATGCAGATACTTCGTTAATTAAAAGCTTGTAATGTGTACCAAAGTCAGCCATTGAAACAACAACACCGTCTCCTGCCTTACCGTCGAAAACTAAACGGGCTGGATCCTCACGATCACCAATACCTAATGGAGATACGACAATTTTTGGCTTGTTACAAGCTAATGTAGGGTCTACTTCAAGCATATGTGATTGAAGAGCAGCTTCTTGCCCAACCGCTAGTTCATAAGTGTAATCTTCCATAAATCCAGTCGATTGGTTATGGCTCATCACTTTAAGTAAGCGATCGAGCGCCGCAGTCTTCCAATCCCCTTCACCAGCAAAGCCATATCCTTGTGCCATCAAACGCTGGACAGCAAGGCCAGGAAGCTGTTTCATACCATATAAGTCTTCAAAGTTAGTTGTGAAGGCATTGTAACCACCAGCATCAAGGAAACGCTTAATGGCAATTTCATAGCTTGCTTGCACCTTCACACTCTTTTCCCAATCTTCTTTGCTGTAAGTGCCATAATCAAATTCATATAGTTCCGCATACTCAGCAAGTAAATCGTCTACTTCTTCGTCCTTAACGTCATTCACATATTGAACAAGATCCCCTATACCAAAGTAGTCAACGGTCCATCCAAATTGAATTTGAGCCTCAACCTTATCCCCTTCGGTAACTCCAACATTACGCATGTTATCACCGAAGCGAGCAACTTTAATATTGAAACTTTCGTTATAAGCAACCGCTACGTCCATCCACTCTGCCATTTGTTTTTGAACTTCAGCACGTTTCCAGTAACCTACTACAACTTTATTTTGCTTTTTCAAACGCGCATTGATAAATCCATATTCACGATCACCATGAGCGGATTGATTCAGATTCATGAAATCCATATCAATGGTTTCCCATGGAATACTTTCGTTAAATTGCGTTGCTAAATGAAGCAATGGCTTTTGTAATAATTTTGTTCCGCGAATCCACATTTTTGCAGGTGAGAAGGTATGCATCCAGGTAATTACCCCTGCAACCTCATCACGATAGTTCACTTCTTTCATAATGCTTGTAATTTTATCTGCACTTACAGCTAAATCCTGCAATACAAGCGGGTAAGGTAATATACCGCTTTCATTTAAGGCATCCGTCATCGTTTGTGCGTGTGCTTTGACTTCCGCGAGTGCCTCTTCCCCATATAGATGCTGTGAACCTACGACAAACCAAAATTCTTTTGCTTTTAGCATAATAATCCTCTTTTCATAGTTTGATAGTTTGTATTATTTTTGCCCATAGTAGGCATTTTTCCCATGTTTACGTAGATAGTGCTTATCTAAAATACGTTGTGGCAATTCTTCAGCAAAATGATTCAATTCACGTGTAAACAAATTCATCTTGGCAACCTCTTCTAATACCACACTGTTCATAACTGCTGATTTTGCATCTTTGCCCCAAGTAAATGGTCCATGCCCATGAAGTAAAACACCGGGAACTGCCAATATATCTAATCCACGTTTATCAAATGTTTCGATAATTACCTTTCCAGTTTCCACTTCGTACCCACGATCAACTTCCTCTTGAGTTAAAAACCTTGCACATGGAATGGAACCATAGAATGTATCGGCATGAGTAGTTCCCATCGCCGGAACATCTAAACCTGCTTGAGCCCATATGGTCGCCCAGGTTGAGTGAGTGTGCACAATACCGCCAATTTCTGAATAATGCTTGTAAAGTACTGCATGAGTCGCTGTATCTGATGAAGGATTCAATTCCCCTTCAACCACCTGACCATCCAAATCAACAACCACCATATCACTTGGCTTCATCGTCTTATAATCAACACCACTCGGTTTGATAACAAATAAGCCACTATCACGGTCAATTGCACTTACGTTTCCCCATGTATATTTGACGAGTCCATGCTCGGGCAATTCTAAATTTGCTTCAAATACTTCCTCTTTTAACTTTTCTAACACTTAAAACCCTCCAAACGTAGACTCATAAAATCAAATGATCGACAGCTGCCTGCTCAATTACGAGACCTTTTTTATATCGCTCTATAAATTTCTCAAAACCTTTAACATCAAATTGATCTGGATATATTTCTTGACTATCAACCTCGTAAAAGACTTTTTGGTCAAGGAATTCTTCCAGGCATTCTTTATCATTTTTGTTCATCATGTAAGAAGCCAGAATAGCCATTCCCCACGCACCACCCTCTCCGGCTGTTGCCATAACGGATACTGGTGCATCAATGGCAGCTGCGACGATTTTTTGACCTACAACAGGTGTTTTGAATAATCCGCCGTGAGCCAAAATCCCATCAATTTCAACATTTTCTTTTTTAGTCATAATGTCCATTCCAATTTTTAAAGCGCCAAATGCAGTAAAAAGATGAGCTCGCATAAAGTTTGCTAAATTAAACTGACTATCAGGTGGACGGACGAATAGCGGTCGCCCCTCTTCCAATCCTGTAATATTCTCACCGGACAAATAGCCATAGCTTAGCAATCCGCCAGCATCCGGATCAGCCTCGAGAGCTTTATTGAGCATCACTTCATATAATTGATCCGTTTCAATCTCATGACCCATTGCTTCAGAAAATTCACGGAATAATTTCAGCCAGGCATTTAAATCACTGGAACAGTTATTAGCATGAACCATCGCCACTGGACTACCATCAGGTGTTGTTACTAAATCAATTTCCGGATACACTTTTGAGAGTTCTTTTTCCAGTACAATCATGGCAAAGACTGATGTTCCTACTGAAATATTACCGGTACGCTTTCTCACACTATTTGTAGCAACCATTCCTGTACCGGCATCACCTTCCGGCGGACAAAGCGGAATACCTGGTTGTAAATTCTGTGATTGATCAAGAATTTTGGCACCAACTACAGTCAATTCACCAGCTTGTTCTCCTGAAAGATAAACTTTAGGAAGAATCTCCTTCAGGCTCAAATGGCAACCTTTAGTGGAAATTAGTTCATCAAATTGCTTCACATTCGATTCATTGTAATTCTTTGTTGATTCATCGATTGGAAACATACCTGAAGCATCTCCAATGCCGATTGCTTTATTACCAGTCAGTAACCAATGGATATAACCTGCCAAAGTCGTAACATAATCAATACGCGGCAAATGTTTCTCTTCATTTAAAATAGCTTGATAAAGATGAGCAACGCTCCATCTTTCTGGGATATTGAATTTAAATGTATCAGTCAATTCTTTAGCTGCCGCACTCGTTGTTGAGTTACGCCATGTACGAAACGGAACAAGCAATTCGCCGGTGTGATCAAAGGCCATATATCCATGCATCATGGCCGAAATTCCAATAGAACCAATCGTGCGAATCGTAATCCCATAATTTCTTTCAACTTCTTGCTTCATCTCACGATATGACGCTTGTAGTCCAGTAATTATATCTACTAGGCTGTATGTCCAAAATCCATCTTCCAAGCGGTTTTCCCACTCATAGCTTCCAGATGCAATCGTTTCAAAATGATGATCAATTAACACTGCTTTGATACGTGTAGAACCAAACTCAATCCCAAGAGAAGTCTCTCCCTTAGTAATCGCCTCTTTTATGTTTGCTTTGTTCTTTTTCATATAAACCCCCATCTGATAGCGGTTCCAATATTCAGAATGATTGCGCTTTCTATTTGTTAACTCGATTATATTAATTTGTACGTACAAATGTCAACTAATATATAATTAGTACACACAAATATAATCTTACTGATTCTACTATTATTTAAACAACGACCCACAAAACCATTTATTGGGTATACTATTAAAGAAATAAATAAAGATGTTACTTTTAAAAGGGAATTAGATTACTTATTTTATTTCTTACTAATTCAAAGTAAAATATGTACATACAACTATTTCGAATCAATTAGTGCAAGAGCACCTATGAAGGAAGTGAGCAATAAATGAAACCAAAATATCAGGTCATCATTGATGATATAAAAAGCAAGATTCTTTCGGGAGATTACAGAGTTGGTGACCAAATCCCTACTGAAGCTTCCCTCCAAGGAAAATACGAAGTGAGCCGCCAAACAGTTCGTAAAGCTATTTTAGAATTATCTAACGAGGGGTTTTTAAGAAGTGAAAAAGGGTCTGGCACTTATGTCAGTAATCAATACCAAGCAAAATCAGGCGGTCAATCCAATACTAAAACAATCGGAGTTATTACAACCTACATTTCTGATTATATTTTCCCCTCTATTATTCGAGGAATTGAAGGTAGATTAAATGAAGAGAATTATTCGTTACTCTTAGCCAGTACAAATAATGATGTCGAACAGGAAAAAAAAGCGTTGGAAATGATGATGTCATTTGGCGTGGATGGTTTAATTGTTGAGCCTACAAAAAGCAATCTATATAATCCTAATATTTCTTACTACCTTTCGTTCAAAGAACAAGAGGTTCCATTCATTATGATTAATGCTTATTATGAGGAATTAAGTGTTGCTTTCCTATGTCTTGATGATGTACAGTCCAGTTATCTTGCCACAAAAGAATTAATTTCGAAGGGACATACACAAATTGGTCTCATATCAAAATCTGATGATCTACAAGGAAAGTATCGAATGAAGGGATATATAAAAGCGCTTGGAGAAGAAAAATTAGCATTTCGTCCAGAGCATGTACTTACATTCAATACAGAAACAAAACCTCAGTTATCTACTAACCTGAGGAAATTTCTAAATGAAAATAGTAATATGTTAACAGCTATTGTGTGTTATAACGACGAGGTTGGTTTAGAAGTAGTAAATGTATGCAAACAGCTTGAAATTCCTATTCCGGAGAAATTATCGATTATTGGCCAGGACAACTCCTATATTGCAAAAAACGCCAATATTTCCCTAACAACATTAACACACCCACAAGAACAAATGGGACGCGATGCAGCTGATTGGGTCATTAAGAAATTGCAAGGTAAAAAGGATTTACCTAACGAGACCTATTATCAACCAGTATTAGTTGAAGGAGAAACAGTAAAAGATTTAGAGGTACATTAGGCAATAGTTAAGAATATATTTTAATCCATATGGCGTTACTAAATTACTTAATGAAAAATCAAAAGCCCTGTTTATGCTCGTTATGATACTGAGCATGAACCGGGCTTTACTCTATCTCTCCTATATATGATATATAACTTGCGCACCAACCAAATTTAACTACCAGTTAGCTACTTCCACCTCTGCTTTTAACCATTTTTCCCAAACAGGATCCTTTATTTTGAGTAAACTTAACGAAATACCTTTCATATCTAAGGAAGTTAAATGGTTTCCAACCTTCACAAATCTAATATCCAAGCCTTCCAGCTCACATAAACGTTGAATGTCATTGGTAAAGATATACTGTTCCATCAGGGGGGTAGCTCCTAACCCATTCACCAAAATGGCAAATTGATCTCCTTTTTTCCAACGATAAAGACTTTTAAGTTTATTCATAAGCTCTATGGCTAAAATTTCAGAGGAATGAAATTCTTCTTTCCGGTATCCTACTTCACCATGAATCCCGATACCGTAAAATACTTCATTACCCTTTAGTATAAATGAACTTCTATCTGTCTCAGGATGGGTTACCGGTGAAAGCGCAACTCCCAATGTATGTAAATGACTGATGACAGACTGGCCAATTTCCTTTAATTCGTTTAGAGAATATCCCTCACGTGCAGCAGCTCCAAGTATTTTATGGACAAACACAGTACCAGCCACACCACGTTTCCGTTTATTGAAGGAATTGTCGTCTTCAATGGAGACGTCATCACTTACAATGACATGATCAACAGTCCAGCCTTCTTTTTGGGCGATTGATTCAGCCAATAAGAAACTCTCTAAATCCGCTTTAAAGTTTTTGATGATGAGCAAAATACGCTTATTTTTATCAATCATCCGAATGGCGGCTACTATTTGCTCAGTTGTTGGCGGAGTGAAAATTTCTCCATTAACCGAAATGGAGAGCATTCCATTCCCTACATATCCATAATGAGCCGGTTCGTGTCCGCTGCCGCCTCCGCTTATGATGACAACCTCCTCACTTATATTTTTTAAATCCTTCCGATAGACAATATCATGCTTGGGCTCATAAGAAACCCTTTCTTTATGTTCAAAACAAAATCCAGCCAACATGTCTCTTACAACATGCTGAACATCATTAATTATTTTTTTCATTCTTATTCCCTCTCGCTGCTCACTCCTGCAGAAATGGCAGTAATTGATCAGTTATCATATATTTCATCAAAGATGAAATCGTGGAAGACTCGAGAGTGCAATCTTTCTCAATCCACTCTTTAATTATCCCTACAAACCCATAGCTATAAAAAGAGGCCATTAATTCTTTCCTTTCATTAGAAATCATTAATCCGCTTCCGTCAAAACGTTTAGCAATAATCTCAAGATACAAATTCTTTGTGTGTTCATATAAGTATTCATTAAATGAATTTTGCTCTTCTACTTTAAATGCATTTTGATAGAATCGTCGATTATGACTGAAGTATTCCAATAACAAATTAAAAATGTTCTCCCACTTTTCATATCCAATAAAATCTGTAATATTTTCCTTCGTTTCTTCTTTATAAATCCAGCCAAGCAATTCATATTTATCTTGAAAATGATAGTAAAATGTTTGCCTTCGCATCTTACAGTTTACCATAATGTCACTAACCGAAATTTTATGAAAAGGTTCAGTTACCATTAAATCTTTTAATGATTTTGCAATTATTTTTTTGGTGATAATCGATGAGGTCATGGGTTACCTTCCCTATTAAAATTGTAATTCAATTATACAAAAATGAAATAATTACGGCTATTTTGACAAATGCGTTTTTTTGTCCGTTTACTTTAAAACGCTTACATTATACTGTTAATAGTATGAATAAATTTTAGCAAGTCTACCAATTTTTAATAGAAACAGGAGGTAATACAAATGAAAAAGATTATAAATAAACCTGAGAACCTCGTAATGGAGATGGCTAATGGATTAATCATGGCACATCCGGAACTCGAGTTTCTGAAGAAATATAAAATTATTAAGAAACGAGTAATAGATGAGAACAAAGTGAGCCTAATTAGCGGGGGAGGCAGTGGGCATGAACCTGCACATGCGGGCTTTGTAGGAAAAGGTATGCTTGATGCTGCAGTATGCGGGGATGTGTTTGCTTCGCCATCACAAATACAAGTGTATCAGGGAATCAAAGCAGCTGCAGGTCAAAAAGGGGTCCTGATGATTATTAAAAATTACAGCGGTGACATCATGAACTTTAAAAATGGTGCCGCTTTGGCAATCGAGGATGGTATCCAGGTTGAATATGTTCGAGTAGCTGACGATATAGCCGTTGAAGACAGTCTGTATTCTGTAGGACGCCGCGGTGTTGCAGGAACTGTACTTGTTCATAAAATTGCTGGAGCAGCTGCCGAAGAAGGCAGAGACCTTATGCAGGTAAAAGCAATTGCAGAAAAAGCCGCAGAAAATGTAAAAAGTATCGGGGCAGCTCTTACATCCTGTACCGTTCCTGCTAAAGGAACTCCGACATTCAAATTAGAAGAAGATGAGATTGAATATGGTGTCGGCATTCATGGAGAACCAGGAATCAGAAGAGAAAAATTGATTTCTGCAGATGAGTTGGCTAATCAAATGATAGATGATCTCCTAAAGGATTTTGGAATAGATGGAGATGAAGCATCTGATATTGCTATTCTTGTAAATGGCTTCGGAGGTACTCCCCTTCAAGAACTCTATTTATTTAACAATTCGGTTATGAGAGAAATGAGTAACAGAAATATTCATGTTTATCGAACCTTTGTCGGCAATTATATGACAAGTATTGATATGGCTGGAGTATCCTTGACAATCATGAAGCTTGATGATGAGCTAAAATCATTATTATCAAGCGAATGTTCTGCTGCGGCATTTAAAGTAGATGGACCTGTTGAGAGTGTTCAGTATACCCTCCCTATTGATGAGCACGAAGAAGTGACAGTTTCATTCATTACAGAGACAAGTGAAGAACACGCTGTCATCCAAGAGGATGTACTTTCCTTAGATAATATCATCTATCTCATTGATAAAATGAGCGAAGTCATTATCCGAAATGAGATACCATTCTGCGAGCTTGACTCCCATGCCGGCGATGGTGATTTTGGTATGAGCGTTGCTAAAGGATTCAAGCAATTGAAGCTAGAATGGAGTTCCATCTTAAATCAAGAACCATTAACTATTGGATCTTTTCTTGATGCATGCTCGATAGTCATTATGGAATATTGCGGTGGAGCGTCCGGTCCAATATGGGGCTCTGCATTCCGTGCAGCCGGCAAAGCCGCAGGCGATAAAAAGGAATTAACTATCGAGGAGTTTGCAAACCTATTACAGGCAGCTGTTAAAGGAATACAGGTAACTGGTGAACGTTCATTTGGTAGAGGTGCAGTCGTAGGTGACAAAACTCTGATTGATGCTTTAGTTCCATGTGCTGACTCTTGGTCTGAATGTGCAAAAGCTGGAATAGACTTTAAAACTGCCTTTGAAAATGGGGCAGCTGCTGCTGTTAAAGGAGCTAAATATACTGAAACAATCGTTGCCCGCATGGGGCGTGCTGGTACGGTTGGTGAAAGAAGCCTGGGTTATCCTGATGCTGGAGCTTATGGACTTGGAGTTATTTTCACAGAGCTCTCCAGTAGTCTAAGATAAACAGTATTGATTGCCAACCATTCAATTCCTATAACCTAACCACTCTAAGGAGCTGCAGACTTTGCAGCTCTTTATTTATCATTTATATCCCAGAGTCTCGGTCCAGGACCAGCAACATCAAAATCGATTATCCCTACCGGTCGTTTACGATTAAAGATAATGTTATATATAGCGAAATCATTATGACAAAGCAACTCGAATGGTTGCGGAGTATTATCTATCGACTTCCAATCTTCTTCAATTAAAAATTCACTCACTGAATCGTGGTAGAGAGGTAGCATCTGAGCTATTTCTTTTAAAACTTCATCAGACCACATATATCCCTTTAAAGGATAATTACCAGCTTCACCTTCTATAAATGACAAAATCTCTCTACTTTTTCATCAATCTCTTATTCTCTACACTTTTCAGCCAGTGTCTAAGTCCTTTACCAGCATAGGGTTCATCACTAAATCGAGGAATAACATGTAGATGAGAGTGCATGATATGTTGACCTCCAATTGAATCACAGTTCCACCCAATGTTATATCCATCAGGTCTATATATATCATCCAGGAGCGCTTTAACTTCTTGCAGTAATGAATAGGTAGCGGACCATTCTTCCTCTGTCATGTCAAATAATGTTTCACGGTGTTTTATTGGAACAATTAATCCTGAGCCGACTAATACTTCCTGTGGCATTTGCAGAAACATACAATGTTCATTTTTTACTACCACTTCTTGTTGTTCTATTATATCGGGATGACAAAATGGGCATGCTTTCACTTCAATCCCCTCCTTAAATCTATTTTCATTTTTACATTTTCTTACTTTTCATAGCGACACCTTTCTAAAAAAATAAAACAAACAAAAACGCAAAGGCATTACAACCTTTACGTTCTTCTATTTAGATGTATAAAAAAAGACCTCATATTCGCAAAGTTCACGAAATAAGGATAGATTAAGCAAATGTATTTTTCGAGGTCTGCAGTATCATTTTCATTTCAAAGATAAAAGATGTAACATACAATACCTAGATATATTCGTCTGGATTTAACAATATTCTTTATGTAACTTGATTAATTCTTGGACGACTCCAGGTCGCTGTGTCGGAATACGGGGACATACGTGATAGTATTCTTCTTTTCTCAGATGCTTCTTTCCAAAGGTTGGAACAGTTGCTTCATGAAGCAAGGTTTTCCATGCTTGTTTGATTGCCCTATAATTCTCCCATCTCCGCTCATTGGCGATTCCCCAACCAAGGATAATCCAGGGATGCCGCCTTATCTCTTGAACAGATACCAAAGAATCCTTTGGATCATATTCCTGTTCTTCAACTAGTTTTTCCAATAGATCAATAGCCCTTCCTTGAGTAGGATCTTGGATTATAAATAGGTTATAGATATATAATCTGCCTGAGACCGACTGCCTATCTTCATATATTCCTTCTACTACCCGAACTAACTGTTTCATGGTTTCATCAAGTCTGTGTATCTTTCCTTGCGCTTTTCCCTTTATATGCAGTTCTGTTACCAACTCCCGCCCTAATTCTGCAGATCCAGGATTACACAAAAGACAAGCTCCTAGTGATTGCTCTGAGTTACCCCACTGAATGTATGTCGATGTGCGGTAAATATAATTTCCTTTCTTTTGATAGTGTGCATAGGCTGTAGGTATGTTCATAAACACTTCCTCCTTTTGCACTTATATTGTTTATTGGTCTGAATTCTGTATGTCTGGTATTGCAGGAAGATACAAGAGTACTAAATTGGATAATAATGAGGCAGCATGGTCTATCCCTAATGTTTGGAATACTTGTTGATAATGAGCAATAAACTCCTCTTTAGAGGTGGAGATGTGGTCGCTGTCGTTGATAAATTGTAAAAGTACCAGCCATGTTGGAATCTGAAGTTCTTGATTTAGGATTTGTAAATAAGCTAATCGATTCGCCAACTGGTAATAGTCATACAGCCAAGGATTTATAGATGTAGTGGAACCGAACTTCTTTTGTGTGACAGTGAGGGTTTCAGTTATTTTAGAGATACTTTGTAAGGAAGTAGCTTTTATCTTGGAGTGAGTTTCACGACGATGGGCCTTGGCTTCCACCAATACCAATCCTTTTTGGCCGGTACCTTCTACTGTCCCTATTCCATCCCAGACAGGTCCATTTTTCGGCCAATTTGATCTTAAAAAGAGGATCGATGATTGCAAAGTGTCTTTATTGCCATAATAGAACTTTAAAAAATCATCCTGATATTCGGTGTAACCTTCATGTGCAAGAGGCGATTTCCAGTCAATCCTTTGTTTTTCTGCAAAAGCTACTAGAGAAGGAGAGTGTGAGAAGATATCTTGATCTAATACTCTACTATATTTATTAACATACATCTGGAGATGGTATTGGCTTCCTTTCGTTTTATTTGTCATAATGTTCACCTGAAGAAATCCAATTGTATTTTTGCAATCGATTCATTTTTGCTTTTAAAGAAATTCCCCGGACTAAATCTAGCTCACTGTCTGACTTACGAATCATGAACACATCTATTTTCATATCACTTTTCACCCCTTACCTTATTTCCTAAATAATACCATAATGTCTCTCTATTTTGATTTAGTATTTTCTTATTTAACAGTTTTTCAGGAAAATCGTTCGGGGAAATATGGAAGCAATCCTATTTGCTGAAAGATAGAGAAAATGCGTAGGACGAATTGTTTTATTCTGAATACAATATAGGAGTATAAACTGTAAGAATCACCTTCCCAAAATAGCCTGTAAGGAGGCAAATTTATGTTAAATATATTAGTTTTAGACTATGATTTTACACACTCCTATTATAAAAATTCTTTTTATTTATGGGATGAATTAAAAAAACTAACCAATTGTGTTCTTTTAACTCCGACACAATATGATCCTCACATAAAGTTAGATGAGATAGTGGACATGTGTCCCTTCAGGCCAGATTTCATTATAATAAACGAATTCGTAAATTTTCATCATGACTGGAGCCTGGAAGATGTGGATAAAGTAACTATTCCTATCGGTTATATGCCACACGATATAGATGCATTTGTAGATATTAGAAGAGAATACTTACAGCAAAACAATATGAGCTTGATATTCCCATTATATAAAGAAAGCTATCTAAGACTTTATCCTGAATTTGCGGATAAAATGCGATGGCTCCCACACCATGTAAACACAAATATATTTAAAGATTATAATATGATTAAAGATATAGATGCATTATTAATTGGTCGTGTTAAACAGTCTTACTATTCTTTGCGTAAAAAATACTACAACAAATGAATGGTCACCCTGGCTTCGTCTACATGGTTCATCCATCTGACCAAGATTCCTCCCAAGGTTCATGGATAGAAGGTGAAGAATATGCCCGATTAATTAATCAATCAAATATATTTTTTAGTTGTTGCTCCACCCTCAACTATCCACTTTTAAAATATTTCGAAACATTGGGTTGTCGAACTTTACTTTTGGCAGACACATGCTCAGATTTAACGGCATTAGGTTTTAAACCGGGTGAACACTTTGTAGAGATTAACGAACACAATATTTATGAGAAGTTTATGTACTACTTAAACAATGAAACAGAGCGTAATCAAATAGCAGCAAACGGTTATCAATTTATAAGAAGCCATCACTCTACTGAGATAAGAGCCCAACAACTTGTCTCTTACATTCATGCATTTTTGGGGAAATGATTAGTTAATGTATAGGAACCTTTCAATTATGATATCCTATTGGGATAACACCTTTACTGGTTTAAATCAGGGAGAAATTTTGATGATCCAATGAAGGTTTATTCTTGAATGTCTGCATTCGGACATCTCTTTTTCAACTCGTTGATAAACTCCTTTTTATCCTTTGGTGATATCTTTACACTACCAAGGGTTGCTGACTTGTAAAATAATTCAAATCCCTGATTAGATGATAAAATTCGGTAGCCAGTGAATATATCGTTGGTTGGAGAAATTTTTGTTATGGTTTGATAAGGGATTTTACTTCTGAATGGACCGCCTTTCACTAATAGATAATCTTCATAGAAAACATATTTAATAAAAAAAGAGACCCATACTATCAAACCCACCGAAATAATAAAGATAGCAAACATTATGATTACGGTAGATATTGTTGCTTCTTTATCAAAGAACGGCGGTAGTAGTGTGACAGCACCTATTGTTATAGCTGCTATTATAATAAATATTACGAAAAAAGCATCTACTTTTGAACGGAAAATCATTAAGTAAACACATCCTTCTTATAGTATATTTATACAGTTTAATAACTTTCTTTAAATAGATTCTATTTTTAATTTCCATTTCCTTCTTCCGCTAATCTGCTCCTTTACTTTCATAAGTAGTTCATGAGAAAAGGATATTCATTCTTCATGGATCAATGACCCTGTTATTTAAAGAGCCGGGTACACGAAAAAGGGAAATATATAGGAAAAAGTTAATCAGGTGATTTATCAATGCATATAGCCTAAATAAACATAGGATTAAAAAATGAAAGTAATTGTAGACAAAGATGGTGTAATAAAAACAGCTCACCCTATATTTGGTAATTCTGGAGGAAAGGTGAAATAACATTAGAGGGATGGAATGCAAAATGAAACTATTATTTGAAGTTGAAGAGTATGAAGATATGAAAGGTCTCCCTTTTGACTTGATGACTTATTTTGATAGTAGATTATACGTATATATTTTAGATAACGGAAAAAAAAAGAGAAATATTAAATTCAACATTTCATAATAGTACTTTACTTGATTTAGGAGACCATCTAATCACTCTAAGCAAGGGAAAAACAAAACAAGTTGACCTAGAAACATCTGAAAATGCTATGAAATATACATTCAAAAAACCTCAAAACCTGTTGTTCATTGACTGTTTTAGCTGTTATGATCAAAATAAACAAAGAATAGTAGAATGCTCCTTCGATGATTTCTCAAGGGCTTTCACATTGGAATACCAAAAATATACAAATGATATATTGAAGAAAGACGAAAATGCAAATGAAGATGAAACCTTTGTAATAATGGTTGACCAATTAACATTATTAAAAGAATTAAATGGTGTTTCTTGAATGAAACTCCTCTCTACTCATTAAATAAAAGCCCGGATTCGTATTGGATCGAACCCGGGTAGATACTGAAAAAGACCCGGAAATCCCGAAAACCGAGTCTGATTAGGAAAACTATATTGTATGGTCACATTGGAGACAAAAGAATGCGTATTCTATCTTTTGGCCAGGCGTTTAAAGGGCATGATAAACCTTATGCCTTTACCCATTAGAACTCTCCATTACTAACATTTTTTCTTCTCCTAATAATTCGGCATTCACTCTCGCACTTAACTTGGTCAACCTTATCATACAATCGGGGGCTTTAGCGAAACAAGGTGACAGCAAAAATCCGTCTGTATTTTTTTCCATTAGCAATAATGTTCACAAAAAGGCTTAACAAACATAAAAAACGGAGGCCTACATGTGTAGACCTTCGTTTTTCAACTCCTTTATTCGTCTTTGCAACGTCTTAGATTGTATACCTACTTTTGGTTCTTCAAAATTTTATTCTTCCTATGTTTTCATTCATATTATTTATCTGTTTGTTTTTGCTTCTTTTTCAAATACTCCGCACGTATTTTTTCAAGTTGCTGCTTTTTATCAAATTTGGCAGGCGTCTGTTTTTCATGAAACTTTGTCACAGCTACCTTACCTTTGGTATCCAATTGATATTTTCCCACTTTGTTCACCTACTTTTCTTGTCTTTAAAGAGAATCTATTCAACAAATATAATATACCTAATTTTACTGAAGTAAACCTTATTACTTTATCAGCGTGTATTATCAATTCGTTCATTAATTATTCCTTGTAATTCATTTATCCTATCCATCATCCTTTGAGTGGCTTGCATTAAGAAGGAATCAAAAGCGATAAACCTATCCTCTGCATTATTAGCTCGTTCATCTTTAATTTCAAATGCTTGTTGGGTTTAATTTTGTATATAATCATTTAAAACATCTTCTGTCATATAAATCTCATTTCCTGACATTAGTTCATCTATATACCCAGTTTCATCAAACTCCAGAAATTCAATGACTTCTGGAACTATCTCATTTTCGCAAATTAAATCCCGAAGATTCGCCAACTCCTCGAATAGTTCTTCATACTCATCCGTTAATTTTCTACTAGACAAGTTACTTTCAATTTCTCGAATCAATCTCGATACAATGGGGCTCCAAGGCTCCAAGGGTTTGAGTGGCATTAGAGATGAATAGGAGCAGGAGTTTTTCCTGCTGGATCATGAAGAATGGGAACAGAAAAAAGCCCGGATTCGTATTGGATGGAACCCAGGTTGATATTGAGTCAGACCCGGAAATCGGAAAAGTCTACTTTACCAAAAAACGAGTCTGAATCGGAAAACTTTATTTTGTCTAGGAAAACTTTATTTTATGGTTACACCTTCAGCATAATTTCCACAACACATTCGACGTGGGAAGTTTGTGGGAACATGTCCACTGGTTGAATATATTTTGGTCTGTATTTTTTGCTTAGGTAGTCCAGATCCTTTGCCAGTGTGGATGGGTTACAGGATACATAAACGATTTTTCTTGGACGTGTCCGCAGAATGGCATCCATTAGCTTTTGATCCAAGCCGCTTCTCGGTGGATCAACGACAACGACATCCGGCCTCCAGCCTTCGCGCAGCCATTTAGGCATGAGGACTTCCGCTTTACCTACTTCGTAACTGACGTTATCCATGTTATGCTTCTTAGCGTTTTGGATGGCATCTTCAATCGATTCCGGAATGACATCCATCCCACGGACTTCTTTACAATAATCTGCAAGCCATAGTCCAATGGTTCCTACTCCGCAATAAGCATCTACCACTCGTTCATGACCATGAAGGCGGGCTGCTTTTTTCACTTCATCATAGAGCTTAACTGTCTGAACCGGATTCAATTGGAAGAAGGTACGTGCGGATAACTCATAAGATAGATTGCCAAGTTCTTCTTCAATTGCTTCCTCTCCCCAAAGGTGAATGGTCTTTTCACCGAATACAAGTGGGGTCTGTTCTTTATTCACGTTTTGAACAATCGAAACCACTTCTGGTAAGCGCTTGTTGATTTCTTCAATGATTTGGCGCTTCTTAGGTAGCTTTTCAGAAATAGTGATAATCACTACTTGGACTTGATCCGAAGAGAAACCAACACGGGTTACGACTGTTTTAACGATCCCGCTTTTCTTCTTCACATCATAGGCCGGCAATCCAAATTCCTGCAGAATATCTAGTACCGTACGGGTAACTTTGTTTGTCGCATCATGCTGAACGATACAATTTTCGATATTGATCAGATCATGAGTGTTAGCCGCATAAAGGCCCGCAATCAGTTCCTGTTTCTCATTGGTACCGACCTGGAATTGGTTCTTATTACGGTAATTCCATGGATTCTCCATGCCAATTGTTGGGCGGATATCTACATTGCTGGCATCGAATTTGCTATGACGCTCCAATGATTGAATGACAATATCACGCTTTTCCTTCAATTGTTGGCTGTATTCCAAATGCTGCAATTGGCATCCGCCGCATACGTCATAAACCGGACATGGTGCGTCGACTCGATGTGGCGATGCTTTTTTAATCTTTTTCACAAGACCTTCCGAATACTTCGGATGGACCTTCGTAATCTTTACTTCTACGATTTCATCTGGTAGAGCACCTGGTACAAATACAACTTGGCGTTTATAGTAGCCGACTCCCTCACCGTTTATACCAAGGCGTTTAATTGTTAGTAAAATCTCTTGTCCTTCACGGACTAATGTTGCCTGCTCGTTCATCCATATTCCTCCGTTTTTCAATGCTTCTCCATAAGTAAAGCGTGGCGTAGCTTAAATAAGGGTGCCACTCCTTACTGAATTGCTCCATCTCTTCCATTGTTGGCTTTCGTTCTAAGTTATATAGCAACTTAATGGCATTTTGAATACCAATATCTGCTTTTGGAAATAAATTCGGACGGCCAAGGCCAAATAACAGGAAGTTTTCCGCTGTCCATCTCCCGATACCGCGAATACTAGTTAATTCTGCTATAACTTCTTCATCCGTCTTTGTACGTAACTCTTCTAACCTGAGTTCACCACTTGCGACTTTTTCTGAAAGACCAATCACATACTCCGCCTTCCTGCCGCTGAATTTTAATCCTTTTAGCTCATCCACCGTCAGAGCAGCGGTTGTGGCTGGAGATGGATAAAACCATACTCCATCCTTTTGAAATCCATAAGTTTTGACAAAATCCTTCGTCAATCTCTGGGCAAACGCCATATTTAGCTGCTGGTGAATAATGCTTTTTACGAGGCAGCTATATAGATCAAATTCCAAAATAAGCGGGGTTCCACGGTGGAGAGTGAAAATATCATTTAGTTTCGTCCCGCCAAAATGGGCATGTATATCGGAAAGTGGCAGATGCCACTGAAAAATCTCCATTAAACGATTCGTGGCTAAAGCCTGTTCCTCTTTACCGGAAATCGTAAATGCTGGTTCATCTACCGTCCCAATGGCTTGAACAGAATAAACATTCGGTTTGCCATGGATCAGTAAAGGCACTTGAATCAATCGATTATGGTAATCTATTTCATACAAAGGATCAAGACCGATCCTTTCCAATACAAGGTCAAAATCATAGGGAGCTTCTACATGGATGGTTTCTTTCCACATCACTAACACTCCTTTACAGACTAGTCCCGTTATTATAACAGGTTTCACTGCTATATGGGTACATAGGAAAACGGCCCATCAAATCGGAGCTGTATCCATTTTCCGCTTTAGCAACACTGCCTTTATGGCACTATAACTGATTTCATCGGGAAGCTGTTCTTTTATTGGCTTTAAAAATTCACTATCTGACTTCTCAATTGCCTGTAAAATCTGGGTCTCCTCATCAGGTGAAAAGAAGTAGTTCCAATCAAACGGCAACCCTTCCTCTACACAACGGAGCAAGTGCCCTTCAACTGTAATTGGAGACAATTCTCTCTCCTTGGCTATGTCCTTCAACGTATGACCTTGTTTATATAATTCGTACGTATCCAAATGTGAATTAGCTGATCCAGCCTTCGCTTTTTTCACTGCCGGCTTAATTTCATCTGCCGCCGCAACCGATACCTCATATTCATTTTCCTTTAAAAATCCACTGATTACCTCTACAAATCGAACGCCATATTTATCAGCCTTTTGGGCACCGACCCCTTTAACCTCAAGGAAGTCACCCGTAGTCTGTGGCAGTTTTATACACATATCATGCAAAGCTTGATCGGAGAAAATTAAATATGGCGGCACTTTTTCTTGACCTGCAATTTGTTTTCGAAGGTCACGCAGTACTTCAAATAAAGGATCATCTTTTGAAATGGTTGCAATACGCACATCTTCTTTTCTCATTACCGTTCGTTTACCGAGCAATACTTCCTTACCGGCAGGTGTTACAAATAAAAGTGGATATTGCCCGCCTGTAATTCCAATCAATTGCTCAGAGGTTAGAAAATCGATAAAATCAGCTACCTCTTTCGTCGATTGATTTTTCATCAGCCCGTAAGTAGATAAGGATTGAAAGTTCTGTTCAAGCAGTTTTTTATTAGATGAGCCTGTTAACACCTGAGCAATCATCGTTTTTCCAAAACGTTCACCCGTCCTGATCATACAGGATAACACCATTTGCGCATCCTTTGTTACATCCTTGGTGCTTCTTTCATCCAGGCAATTGGAGCATCGTCCGCAATCCTCTGCCTCCTGTTCACCAAAATAGTGCAGTATATAGGACTGCAGGCAGCCTTGTGTATGGCAATAATCACGCATTTGATAGAGCTTTTGCAGCTCTTGATTTTTATGATTCTCGTCCCCAAATGATTGATCGATCAAAAAACGCTGAACCTGTACATCCTGCTCAGAATGAAGCAAAATACATACACTCGGCAAGCCATCACGTCCGGCACGACCAGCCTCTTGATAATAACTTTCCATATTTTTAGGCATTTGAGCATGAATCACATATCGTACATTTGATTTATCAATCCCCATGCCAAACGCATTGGTTGCAATCATGATGGAAATTTCATCGCTCAGAAATCTACTTTGCTCGATGTCACGTTCTGCACTTGATAGACCCGCATGATACCTGCCAACGGCGATGCCTTTTTGCTGAAGGCGCTCATATAGATGATCCACTGTTTTTCTTGTAGCGCAATAAATAATCCCAGATTCTTGTTTATTTTCCCTTACATATGCATCAATATATTTTTGCTTATTCTGCCCCTTTACGACCTGGAAGCTTAAATTCTCCCGTTCGAATCCGGTTATGACCGTACGTGAATCTTCAATATTCAGAGATTGGCGTATATCTGCCTGTACCCTCGGAGTAGCTGTTGCAGTTAAAGCCAGGACAACCGGGTTTGAATCCAATTGTTCAGCTAATGATTGGATTCGTAAATAACTCGGGCGGAAATCATGTCCCCATTGTGATATACAGTGGGCTTCATCGACGGCAATTAATCCAATCGGCAATTGGCGAATTTCTTCGATAAATCCCTGTGATTCAAGTCTTTCAGGTGCAAGATATAATAGCTTATAAGCACCCTGATGGATATCATACAAACGATCATTCGCTTCACTCGCGGTTAAGGAGCTATTAATAAAGGTTGCGGGAATACCTGCCTGGTCCAGTGAATCTACCTGGTCCTTCATGAGAGAAATTAATGGAGAAATAACGAGGGTAACACCTGGTATCATCATCGCCGGGATTTGGTAACAAATCGATTTACCCCCACCTGTCGGCATAATTCCGAGTGTATCGATCCCTTGTAATACCTGCTCAATAATTCTGGCTTGTCCATCGCGAAATTGATCATACCCAAAATACTTTTTTAAAAGAGAGCTTGCTTCTGTAAGCATAAATTCCCTCCTCCGTTCATTTATCATTCTACCTTTCATTATAGCTTATCTGCCTCTACCTATACTAGTAAGTCAGAACAGAGGTAGCCTCAAAATCTCGTAAAAACAATACCTATAATATGGTAAAATGGCAGCAATCAATGATTGAGATTTCCTAATGCAACCTGATTCCCTAGTAATGCTTTAAACAATATGAGGTGAAATTAGTGAGAACATTATTCTTGTACGCTTCTCTATTGATATTGGCAGCAAGTCTACTATCCTGCCAGAAAATAGACGATGGAGTATCATTCAAATCAATCTATTCAAACAACGACATAAATAAAATCATAATCAGAGATAAAAACTTAAAATTTAAAGAAATAACTGACAATGAAAGTATTAACAACTGGACAGAAAAGGTTGGAGAGATAAAATTTATTCGTGACGAAAATCAAAAAGAACGAGATTTCCTTTTAATTTATGATGGTTGTTTAGTTAAAGCATTTCATCAAGATCAAGAGATTGGTGACTTTAGGCAAATAAAATTAAAAGATGTGTACTATAAAGATAACGTTGAATTTAATAAGCAGATAGAATTGTTGTGTAAATAGAAGTAAGAATTTTCTTATTCGCCTATCGGAGATGTTAATTCAATAACGGAGACAGCAAAAACTATCTCTTTTTTGTTTCAGGAAGGCAAATTAATCGCAAGTTAAACTAGGTGTGTTGTTTATCCGCATAAAAAATAAGACAGATAGCACAGAGAATGGATTTGCACTCTCTTACTATCTGTCTTTTTCTATTCTCGATCATAGACAGCAAATATGATTTGTCTACTCACGAAGTTGTGTACTCTTTTGGTGATTCTTCTTTTATTTCTTTCACATTTTCTTCATCAAAGAAGAACCTGTAATCCATTGAGTCCACCAACCATTTCTTAGCCTTCTCATCATAAATCAGCGTAACCTCATAGGTCTCATTTTGATCTTCAAGTTCAGGAGTTTCATCCTTATAATAGTAATCACCCTGACTCTTGATAAGAGCATCAACATTGACCTTCCAAGCTTCCTCTTCGTATGAAATCGCAAATGAATTAAGGTCGAATGTCGTACTCAGGTATTTCCCTTTGAATAATTCCTCAAATACCTTAGCTTCATCTATTTCTTCCTGAACAGACTGCTTGAAATCTTCAGTGGCCCTTGTCATTTTGGAAGTAGTACCGCTCGTAATGGCAATCAGACTTTCACGAGTATTCTGTACCACCGTATCCATGATTTGTTTTTGTGTTTCTTCATTTTCCCCTAGATTAATCTCTGTATAAGTACTGTGAATTTCTTTTTCTTTTGTTTTAATGGTCCCCCATGGAAGTTCAGCCTCAATAGCTGCCTTCATGGTTCCGTCTGTTAAGACCGGTCCAAATTCTTCGTTCTGAAATGGATTTATTCCTACATCTTTACCATTTATATAGAGTTTCCCCTTAAGTTCAACTTCTTCCGAGTCAATCGATGTATCAATATGCACATCTTCGCCTTCTAGATACAAATCAACTGTAGGCTGATCTCCGCCATGTGTTGTTATAGAATCTTCAACGACTAAGTCAACAAAATCAGTTTTTAACTTTGCTTTTACATCATGGATACCTGGAACATACGGCCCATATGTTTTTACAAAATCAGCTTGATTCGCTTGATCCACTTTTTCGTTATTAATATATAATTCTGTATCCTTATAATTAGTTTCTACTGTTAAATAGGCAGAATCAATCATTAATTGATATTTGTCATAAAAGATAAACTTTCCATCTTGGAGAATAGTAACCATTTCATCAGATGTGGAGCTGAAGAGATCGTCAAAGTTTTCAGCATCCTCCTGTAAATCCGTCATTTCCGATTGATTTCTTAAAGACTCTACGGTTACCTTTATTTCGTCTGGATTCTCTTTATAATATTTCATAAATGCCTTAACGGTTTCTTTGTTTATATCAAGCTTTTTATCATTTGAATGTAAAAGTTCTGCCATTGCCTTTTCATCATGATTAATTAATGCTTCTTCAAAATTATTGATTAATCGTTCTTTCGAAAAAAGACTTTCCCCAATTTTATAAGCGCCAATCAAAAGTATCGCAGCTACTACTCCGGCAATAATCCATTTCTTTTTTTTGGGCGACATCGGTTTTCTTTCAGAAACACTTTGAGAATTGGAAACCTGCATGTTCGTTTGTTGATGAACTGGTGTGCCGCACTCCTTACAAAATTGGGCATTTCCACTCAGTTCTTTGCCACAATTCTTACAGAATTTCATCCTTATTCCTCCATCAATTATTGGTCTATGAATAATCAAAATATCTTATGATTACTATCAATCAATGTATGACTGAATATTGGTTATTAGCGAATCAAAAAGCATTTCTCCCATAATCAATATGACAAGAAAAGTAAGTATGTAAGTCAGCAAAGTTCCATATACGGCATCCAAACCTTCACCAGGTGAACTTTTTTTATAGAAAGTAATTAGAACAGGAACCGCGATATATATAGATCCAATCAATCCAATTGCCAGGAAATAAACAAATAGGCTTACTTCTAGAATGGACAAGACAAGTCCGACAGTGAGAATAAAAACAAAAGGAATAAGCAATAATCCAAATCTAGAAAATACTTCTTTAAACGTTACATTCACACCTCCCAATTTGATAGACATATAGGTAAAAGCAGATACTAATACCATAAAGATTGCAAAAGAAAAAAATGGCTGTATAACGACGTCCATAAACGGTAGCGTGATATTATAAGCTGTTGAAAAACTGAATAAACTCAAGCTGTTTATGACTCCTTTTATTCCAAAGTAAATCATTAGCGGCATGAACAAGCAGTATAAAATTAACGTGATGATTGCATAAGTAAAATGTTGATTTTCAATGGAAGCATGGAGGCTCGCATATGGTTTTTTTAGTACATCCATAAAATAGGTGAAATATTGTTTAGATTGATCCTTTGTCTTTTTTAAATAGTCCTCTGTCCGGTAATTCTCACTACTTTCAGCATTCGCTTGGGATAAAGGTTGTTGACTATTATTTTCAGCTGTTTCAACTAACTGATTGCCACATTCTTCACAAAATCTCCCTCCTTCATTTTCGTGACCACAACGTTGACATTTCATCTGAATCTTCTCTCCTTTTCCTCTATATTCTTTAAATTTCAAAATCAAGCCATCTTATACCGGAATTATAGGTATATAGACCTATAAAATATTATATAAATTTTTTTCCTCTTAATCACTTTTTTTGTGATAAAAATCAAAAAATTCAAAATAAACATTCCTCTATTAACATGAATTGGATAATTTAAGGACTATTTTTTCGGAAATTATTTAAAAGAGATAATCTTTTTTTCTGAAGAAATTAGAATATACATTTAATCCATCTTTTCCTTCTTTTTCGCTGACTTCCTCTCTTCACTAACTCACCATAGTCCTCTATACGCTAAAAAAACCGCTCACTCTAACGTAAGCGGTTTTGGTTAGGAAATATAAATCAAATCTTTACCTCTGTTTGCTTTTTTTGTGGCATCTGCTCAGGCTTTACACAATTTATATCATCCAAGCTTTTAAAGGTATATCCTCTCTTTTTCAAATCCATAATAACACGGCCCAAGGCTTCTGCATTATCCCTGGAGACTGAATGTAAAAGCAATATGGCTCCGGGATGAATTTGGGCCATAATCTGATCATAGGAGTGTTTCCAGCCCTGCTGACGATTCACATCCCAATCCAGGAAGGCAACCGACCATAAAATGTGCTTATACCCAAGGTTATTAGCCGTCTGGAGCGTACGTTCACTAAAGATTCCACGAGGCGGTCTTATATAGGCCATTTCTTTTTGCCCAGTAATTTCCTCTGTTTTCTTCTTAACCTTATCCAATTCCTCTGCTATTTTCTCATCAGATACCTGTGTAAAGTCTGGATGACCCCAGGAATGGTTACCGATTATATGTCCTTCCTTCACCATTCTTTTCACAAGAGGTTCAGCTGTATTCAAATAATGCCCTGTTACAAAAAATGTAGCCGGTACTTTATGTTCTTTCAATACATCCAGCACCTTTTCCGTGTATCCATTTTCATATCCATTATCAAACGTTAAGTAAATCTCTTTCTTTGTTGTGTTTACTTTATAGATCGCTCCATATTTTTCAACAACTGCATTATATTTTGGCCCCGCATCTGCAGGTTGTTCATTCTTCCCCTTATTAAATCCCCAATCATACCGAACATTTGAAATCGCCTCCGCGACACCAAAGAATGTACTCGAAAGTATGATGGCAGATAATCCGGTAATAAGCCATTTCTTCACTGTATTCCCTCCTGCTTTTACTATTGATAGAGATAGTTTTTATCATAGTAAAGGAATTTATGCAGTCGCTTTAGTCAATGTATGGTTATTATTTAGTTTTAAGGAAATCTCCTCCCCCTAAATAAAAAGGCAAATCCTAATGGTTTTAGGATTTGCCTCATACTACTTACTTATGCTTTATCGGGTTCTGTGTCCGGTCGATTTTGAAAGCTTTGAAATTTCTCCTCAATTGAATCCACGATTTCAATTAGGCGGTCAATATCTTCAATATCTGCTGTTTCAGGCTCTATACGGTCTAAAACCTCCATAAATAACTCAAGTCGGTCTTTTAGGTATTTTACTTGTTCATCTTTGTTATAAATTGGTGTTGTCAAACTAATTCGGCTCCTTTCATGCATAAATCTTATCCTAAACGATAGTAATCCAAATCGCAACTAGTCACTTCTCTTTTTCCCTAAAGAAAGAAGCTTCAACCATTCCCGGCTGAAGCTGTTCAAAATCTCAAATTTATGCAATTAGTATGGTCTGTTTTCTGCTCTGAATTGATAAGAGACATGATCCTGAATGGGTATCCAGGCTCCTATCCCTTGTGAGGTCACATTTCTTACTGCAATTTCACGTTTGCTTCCTTTTAACTGCAAATAGACCTCACCATACGTAACTTTCCCTTTTTCATTAATGGCAGGTGCATATCCATAAAGATAACCAAGTCTCATTGGGGGAATATTATATACTCTATCTTTCTTTGTTCCGCCACCAACAACCGTTTCAAACGCAAGTGGCAGTTTCGACTTTTCAGATGCTCTAGCTAGCATCATTTTTTTTATATCGTCACTGGATGGAACTTTAGCTGTCAATCCACCTCGAACAACTTTTTGTGCTTCTTGTACATAATGAATTTGGTGATTCGTATCCCCTCCGCGATTATCATAAAAATTTGTATTAATTTTTTGGTACTCCCAATTTGGAGAGGTTTCCATGGATTCATAATTTAAAGCCCATTTACCTAAATAAACGGTAGCCCGATACCAAAAAGCAACAGGATTATTTCCAATATTGGTTTCATTAAGCATGTGAATCAGTTCAGGATTTTCAATTTTCACATTGCTGGATTCAAGTAATTGTTTGGATAAGTCACTTGGCTCCAGCATAGGCGTGTCCTGACTGGGATTCGGATACGTATTTTCTTTATTAATCGATAAAACGGAATCCGGAATTTTATACTTGGCATCCTCCACCTTAGGTTCAGGTCCATCCTTTGGGGCAGCCCAATTATGCTGAGCAGGAATGATGATAAGCATGGCGATTACGATCAATATAAAAGCATTTTTTCTCATGCTTGAAGCTCCTTTCATACATACAAAAAAGAATGATTGTGCATTTATTTTCCCTCTTTAGCAAAAAATCTATTCAGAATGCAATTATTCTTTTATCCGTTCTGTAAGACCATCATAAACAAGCTGTAAAACAGGGTAAAAGACATTTAACGCCTGCTTATAATACGCGTATTTGTAACACTTTTGTAAAAAACAGAATATTTACAATTCTTATATCTGCTGCTATAATGAGATTAACATATTGTAAAGGAGGCGAAATCAACAGCCGGAATAACTACGGGGAGGAATGCTTATCGAACAATCCTCACACAAGAAAACATAATGTGGATTTCGTCACGAAATTAAAAAATTTTGTATAAGGATGTGACTTATAAAGCTAACTAACATGACTGTTTTATAAACGGTAAGACTCCTTTAAAAAGAAAACTTAACGTTGGAAAGATTAGAATGTAGTTAGACAAAACTTATGAAGAATCAAATGATAAAAACATAAAAAGACTCTGAATCTAAAGTAGATCAGAGTCTTTTTATATGTTTTTATCATAATAGGAAAAAGCCGATTCCCATAATTAAATACGCAGCAATTAAGGTAAGGCCTTCAAACCAGTTTGTTTCCCCATCGTTTGTAATGACAATCATTAAAAAGACAGATAGCACCATGGCCACCAGTTCAGGCATTGTAAAAACGAGCGGCATTTGCGTTTCAAATAATAAAGAGATCAGAACTAACGCAGGTGCTACAAACATGGCCACCTGCAAAGTGGAACCAACGGCTATTTCAACAGCAATATCCATTTTATTTTTATAAGCAAAAATTATAGCAGATGCATGCTCAGCTGCATTTCCAACAATTGCCACAATAATGACCCCAATAAACAGTTCAGACCATCCCAGCTGGTCCCCTACATCTTCAAATGTATGTACCAAATTCTCTGACACATAAGCTACTGCCACAGTTGCTAAGGCAAGAATCATAATCGCCCATTTTTTACTCCACTCTGCTTCTTCAACTTCTTCTTCTAGATGAGTCAATTCATCCTTACGCTGATAAACTCCTCGATGAGTCACCAGTTTAAAGAACAAAGCTGCCAGATATAAACAAATCAAAATAATAGAAATACCTGCACTCATAACCATTTGGTTGTTCGCTTCCATTTCCCCGGCAAATACCTCAGGAATGATAAAAGCAACCAAAACACCAAATGTCAAAAGCCCTGCATTATGCCTGGCATCAAATACATTAAATTTTTGCCGCTTATACTTAATACCGCCCAAGAAAAATGAAGCTCCGGCAACTAATAATAAATTGCCTATGACACTCCCCGTCAAAGAGGCCAATACAATTCCAACCAGTCCCGCTTTCAAAGAAAAAATAGATATTATCAGTTCAACTGCATTACCAAATGTTGCATTTAACAGTCCGCCGATTCTCGGTCCGGATATGATGGCTAAGCTTTCAGTTGCTCTCCCCATAAAACTTGCTAATGCAATAATCGTTAGACAATACACAGCAAACATTAATAGGCTTGGCCAATGTAAAATAGAACCCGCAACAGAAACTGGTAGCCCAATAATTAACATAGCAAAAAATATTTTTTGTCCCATCCCTCAAATTCCTTTCCAAACTAAATATATCTCTTTAATTCCCAAAAAAATATTAAATTACTCCTCTCAATTTCTCTTGCTAAAGTTTACAAACAATTCTAACATGGACTTCAGATAGGTAGAGGAGCGATAAAAATGAACTATCAGAAAATCAGATTTTCCGCACTTATTATTTTGGTTGCCGTTTCAGGTTTCTCACAGGGGATGCTATTACCGTTAATTGCCATCATTTTTGAACAAGATGGCGTCAGCTCCGGACTAAACGGATTAAATGCTACTGGACTTTATCTTGGAATTTTATTAATCTCACCCTTTATGGAAATTCCTTTGCGAAAATTCGGGTATAAACCTCTGATTGTTTTCGGCGGGCTGTCTGTCATTATTGCATTTTTATTATTTCCGATCCTTAATTCTTTTTGGTTCTGGTTTATCCTGCGTATGATCATTGGGATTGGCGATCATACGCTGCATTTCACTACCCAAACATGGATCACTGCTTTTACTCCAATGAACCGTAGAGGCAGAAATATATCGATTTATGGATTATCCTTCGGGATCGGTTTTGCTGCAGGCCCATTATTAACCAATCTAATTGAAATCAATCGAACATTGCCCTTTGTAGTTGCATCTGCCATCAGCTTAGTTGCTTGGTTAACCGTCTTCTTATTAAAAAATGAATTTCCGGATGAGGATTTGGAAACAACCAATGTTTTCGGTACTTTATATCGCTTCAAAAAAGTGGCCAAATATGCATGGGTCGCCTTCTTACCTCCTTTTGGATATGGCTTTTTGGAAGCATCTTTAAACGGAAATTTTCCTATTTATGCACTCCGGCTTAATATGGATGTCCAACAAGTCTCCATCATTCTCCCTGCTTTTGCAGCTGGTAGTATTATTACTCAAATTCCCTTAGGGATATTAAGTGATTCTTTAGGAAGGAAACGTATCCTGCAATATGTCCTTTTTGGTGGATTTTCTATCTTCTTAACAGCGGCCTTAATTGAACAAACTGTTACAGGATTATTTATATGCTTTTTTATTGCAGGGATGCTCGTCGGTTCAACATTCTCTTTAGGAATCAGTTATATGACCGATTTACTGCCTAAACAACTGCTTCCTGCCGGTAATATTATTTGTGGTATTGTTTTTAGTCTAGGAAGCATTTCCGGTCCGTTTTTTGGCGGCTTGGCCATTCAATATTTGCCAAACGGAAATTTCCTTCTGGTCATCAGTATCATTCTATTGCTGATTTTCATTTCTCTTAATCAGTTTAAACAAAAATCATATACCAACCACATTCAATCCTCTGTGTAAGCAGAGGATTTTTTAATTCGAGATGTTTAATTGTATCACCACCCTCTCCTGTGTTCATTCGAAAGTGTCAAATAGCCACTCATGTTCACGTATCCAATCATCAACCTTTTCGTATACTCTCTCTAAATATCCTTTTTTAAAACCTCATAGACAATAATATAAGTTTCCTACTTTCCCAAAACAATCCCTTAACATATTAGGCTATACATGTTATAATGATACGTAGATAATAATTATTATAAATAATTGGTTAAATTATTGCTGTCACAGTATTTGTGGCAGCAAAAGTTATTTTATAAGCTTAATGACTTTGAACATCATTCTCAATTATAAATGAAAAATAGGTGATAGATGAAATCTATTCTCAATTACGGGAGGTTATTGACATGGAGACGGCTCTGAATAAAACGAGCGCGAAAAATTCACCTAAACCATCCAATAAATGGAAAGAACTAAGAGATAAACTCACATCCAATTGGGAGCTTTTAGCTGCCGGTTTAAGTGGTATTCTGATTTTATACGGCTGGTTATTGTCTACAAAGGATTCGGCTTCGGCTTCGGCGTTCATCTATATCCTGGCTTATGTGATTGGCGGTTATGCAAAAGCTAAAGAAGGAATCACGCAAACAATAGAAGAAAAAAAACTAAATGTGGAACTTTTAATGATTATGGCTGCAATTGGTTCAGCCATCATTGGATATTGGACTGAAGGAGCAATCCTGATCTTTATTTTCTCATTGAGTGGTGCACTTGAAACATACACGATGAATAAAAGCCATAAAGAAATTTCTTCATTAATGGATTTACAGCCAGAACAGGCTTTAAGGATTATGGACAATAGAGAAGAAATTGTACCCGTATCTTCCTTGAAAGTTGGAGATCTAATTCTTATCAAACCTGGAGAACGCATTCCCTCTGATGGGAAGATTTCATATGGCGAAAGCACCGTTGATGAAGCGGCCATTACTGGAGAATCGATTCCAGTCAGTAAACATGTCCAAGATGAAGTTTTTGCAGGAACAGTTAATGGACATGGAACTATAAAGGTACGAGTTACGAAGCCCAACAGCGAAACATTGTTCCAAAAAATTATCACACTAGTTCAAAATGCACAAAGTGAAAAATCTCCTTCTCAATTATTTATCGAAAAATTTGAGGATATCTATGTCAAAGTAGTTCTTATCGTTGTTGGAATTATGATGTTCCTCCCACATTTTGTGTTGGGGTGGTCCTGGAACGAAACGTTTTATCGTGCAATGGTGTTATTAGTTGTAGCTTCACCATGTGCACTGGTCGCTTCCATCATGCCGGCGACTTTATCTGCAATCTCGAATGGTGCTAAAAACGGAATTTTATTCAAAGGCGGTGTCCATCTCGAAACCTTAGGTAATGTTAAAGCCATCGCATTCGATAAAACAGGGACACTTACTCAAGGAAAACCAGTGGTAACGGATATTTTAATCCGTGATGATATCGATCGAAAAGAATTTTTATTTAGTGTGGCTTCCCTTGAACAAAATTCGAATCATCCTCTGGGACAATCCATTGTTAAATTTGTGGAACAACAATATCAACAGACATTGCCACGTATAGTTTCAGAAGAGATATCCGGATACGGTGTTCAAGGATACGTAAACGGACACTACTGGAAAATTGGTAAGAAAGATTTTGTTGGACATGAAGCTGCTTTATCATTTGAAGATGGAGCTGCAATTGAATTAATGTCTGAGGGGAAAACATTATCCTACGTAGAAGATGAGAAGGGTATAGCTGGAATTATCGCTTTAAAAGATGTCATCCGTAAAGAGACTGCAGAAGCACTCCATACTTTAAAAGAATTAGATGTATACACTTGTATGCTGACTGGAGATAACGAGCACACAGCTCAAGTCATCGCCAAAGAAAGCCAATTATCAGGGTTTGTGGCTGGTTGTTTGCCTGAACGTAAGGTAGAAGAGGTTAAAAAGCTAAGGGAAAAATATACAACTGTGGCTATGGTAGGAGATGGTATTAATGATGCACCGGCTTTAGCAACTGCTTCTGTCGGAATTGCCATGGGTGAAGGCTCTGATGTGGCTCTTGATACAGCGGATATTGTCCTGATGAAAAATGATTTACCAAAAATAGCTGAGGCCATCCAATTATCCAAACGTATGAATCAGATCATCCGCCAGAATGTAATTTTTTCTATTTTAGTCATTATGGTTTTAGTGGCATCAAACTTTTTCCAGGTACTAGACCTCCCCTTTGGCGTAATCGGCCATGAAGGTAGTACTATTCTTGTCATACTAAACAGCCTCCGTTTGCTAAAATCTAAATAAGCTGGATAGTCTATTTAATCCCAAATCAACCATGGGTGGAGAAAAACCGTTTTGTTTTCTCCACTTTTTTGTATCTTCATATCACTATTCTTAAGAAAACTATACATTTCGATACAATAACATAAATGCCAATTTAATCAGCCCAGAAACTTACTGGAACCGATCCCTCGCTACCCAGACAATGATATACAGGACAATTCCCCTAAAAGTGCCATCAAAAAAGAGACTGTACGATAAGCACCTAAATAACTCATCGGACGGTCTCATTTTTTAATCAACGTACACTTCTAAAAGCAATACATCTGTCCTCCACAATATGCTGACTATTCATTTAGTAAACAATTGCCATTCATCTATACTTTAGTCACCCTGTTCTTGGACCATACCGCATTTACTTCTCCTCCGATAATAATCACAAGTCCGGTTAAATAAAACCAAAGCATTAATACGATTAATCCTCCAAGACTGCCGTATGTAGATGAATAGTTCGCAAATCTACTTACGTAAAATGAAAATGCTAAGGATGATCCAGCCCATCCAATACTTGCAAAAATTGCTCCAGGCAAAGCGTTCATAATTTTCATTTTCAGATTAGGTCCAACCCAATATATGATTAAAAATACAAAGGTAATCACAGCAATGGAGATCCCCCAGCGTAGCAGATCATAAACAAAGGAAGGTTCAAAACCAAGGAAATCAAATACAATATTGAGAATGTATTTTCCAAACACCGGCAATAGTAAAGACACCACTACTACCAAGATCAGTCCTATGGTTAAAATCAAAGCTAATCCTCTTACTTTAAAAAATGATCTGGTTTCCTCAATATCATATGCATGGTTGAGTGCACGCATAATGGCGTTTGTCCCATTGGATGCAGACCAAATCGTGGCCAGGATCCCGAAGGATAATAAGCCGCCATTTTGGTTACTCATGATTTCTTTTAAACTCGCTTCTAATAGCTTTGCCGATTCTGCCGGTGCATACGTATGCAAAATGTCCATTATATCTGCTTGATTGACCGGTAAGAAAGGCAACAAGGTGATAACAAATATCAAAAGCGGAAAAATGGATAGTAAGAAGTAATAGGCTAACTGTGCCGCTAGTCCTGTTACTTCATCATCCTTTATTTTTTCAACTAAATGTTTAATCATAGATTTATTTACATGCTGTTTTGCATTATTCATCCTGGAGCCACCTCTGTTCAACTGATTCATCTTATTTAGTAGAAGTGGTACTTAAGCCATCAGATGAAGTGCTATTAGACTTGTCAGAAGATTTTTTGTCCACTAGAACTTCTTTTGTTTCTTTAATAACCCCTGCTACTTGCGGAGGCATTTCTTTCATTTCATCTACTTTTTCAGAGATAAATTGAACGTCTTGACCAATTTGATCGATGTTTGTACGAATTTTACCAGAAATATCTTTCACATTTTCCACAACTGAATTAGGATCTTTCGCTACCGATTTAAGATTGGTCAGCATATTTTGACCGCCTGTGATCACGGTATTGCGAGTATTCTTATCTAATAAACTAATCGCAAAACCTGCCGCTGCTCCACCTAAAATTGCCATCCACAGTTTACTTCCCTTTTGATTGCTTCTATTCATCATTATCCCTCCAGAATTAATATTACTTACTTATCTTATATTCATAGATTTACCTATAATGACGGATTTCTAAACATAAATGTCACTAGATTATTATTATTATTATTATTACTCGAGGCAGAAGTATTCTTATAATATTATTAATAAAATGATTCATTTGATATTTTTTTATAGAGTTTTAAGGGATTTAACTGTATTTTCACAATCGATTAATGATTTTCTTTGGGGTCGTTGTACTTAGTTTTAATAGTCAGTAACAGCGAAAACAAAATAAACAGACACAGAATTTTAAACTTGAATTTGACAGATAACGAATTACATGGAATGATATTGCTAATATAAGTGAAGAAGGGATGAATGAAGTGGCAGATTTATCAATTAAATCCACTGAGAATATCAACTTGATGATTACGGGCATCCAAGAAAAATTACAAATGATCAATAGTTCCGCCATGCGACCAGACAGCTTTAATGAGAGTACTTATGAGGATTTATTAGAAATATATGAAATGGTCATGTCCAAGGATCGCTTCAGTCCCAGTGAAATGCAAGCAATTGTAGAAGAAATCGGAAATCTAAGAAAATAACTAAAGTAAAATAACTCCTCTGCTATCCTAGCAGAGGAGTTATTTTTTATTTGGATAGTAAAGCCAATGATTCTCTGTTAAATGCGGGAATATCATCTGGTTGTCTGCTTGTAACTAATTGCTCTCCACATACAAATACCTCTTCATCATGATAAGTGGCACCGGCATTTTCAATATCGACCTTAATCGATTTGTATCCCGCTACATCTCTTCCCTCAAGCGTCTTTGCGGTAATTAATAATTGCGGGCCATGGCATATCGCAAATACCGGTTTCTTTGCATCCATGAAAGCTTTCGTAAATGCAACAAAACGATCATCAGCTCTTAAAATGTCAGGTGAGAATCCACCGGGAATGAATAAAGCATCAAACTCTTCAGCCGTTACCTCTTCAATTCCTTTTTGGATTTCCACTTTTTCTTTTCCTTGCTTTCCTTCAACTGTTTGTCCCTTTTCAATGCCGATTGTTACCACTTCATGACCTGCCTCCTTATAAGACTTGGCAGGATCTGTATATTCTACATCTTCAAACATATCTGTTATAACACATGCGATTTTTTTACTCATCTAATCAATCTCCTTTATAAAAGATAGTACATACCTATTTCTTCTTCCCCGGCAGAATTTTTATAAACATTATCAAATAAAAACCAGCGTGAAATATATTCACACTGGTTCATCAGGTCATTCCTTGTTACTGTAAGCTTCCTTAGAGAAACTTCACCCCAAAAAGTCAGTCAGTTTCTGAGTAGATGAATGCTACATTCTATCAAAACATTTTGCTCTTCGATTACAAAAACGATAAATAACTTATTCTTAATGATTTCAAAACCATGATAAGTTAGTTACCAATTAAGGTTTTACGGGGCATGATGAGGATTTCCACACGTCTATTTTTCTCTCTCCCTCTATCAGTATCATTAGACGATACCGGCTTAAATTCTCCAAATCCTTTTGCACTAAACCATTCCGGGTTTAACCTTTTATTGTTTTGCAGAAGCTTCATAAAATTAACGGCCCTCATAACACTTAATTCCCAGTTTGATTCAAAATCAGCATTACTGATCGGTACATTATCCGTATGTCCACTAATGATAATATTCCTCGGCGGTTCCATCACTAACAGGTCTGATATTTCCTTAGCTATTGTTTCGTCCTTCTCCCTGACCATCGCTATTCCTGAGTCAAATAAAACATTATCACTAATAGTTAATAACAGTCCTTCTTCTGTCAAAGAGGTTTTTAAGTTTTTCTTTAAATCGCTATCTTTAATATAAGCATCCAACTTCGCCTGAACTTCCTTAAGTTCTTCCATTTCAGGGCCAGGCGACTCTTTCTCCTCCTCTGCTTTACCATCAAACTTTTCGGGATCTGTCTCTGTCATTATCCCCTCAGGCAATGGACTGGGATTTTCAAAAACACCCGTTCCTCCATCCAATGCTTCATTAAAAGCTTTAGATATTTCCGAAAATTTCTGTGCATCTACAGAGCTTGTAGCAAATAGGACAATAAATAACGCCAATAATAACGTCAATAAATCACTGTATGGGAGCAACCATGCTTCGGACATATGCTCTTCATGCCGAGATTTCTTTTTTCGCTTGGACATTGTTCCTCATCTCACCTTCCAACCATTTCTTTCTTTCCGCAGCAGGCAAATAAGAAGATAGTTTTTGCTCTATTGTCCTTGGTGCTTCACCTTCCAGGATAGATAGTATGCCTTCTACCATCATTTCTTTAATCCGTACTTCCTGAGTGGATTTTCTCTTTAATTTATTCGCAAACGGGTGCCACAACAAATATCCCGTAAAAATTCCCATTAATGTAGCAACAAATGCAGCACTTATAGCATGTCCCAGCACCTCTGTATCGCTCATATTGCCCAAGGCGGCAATCAACCCTACTACCGCTCCTAAAACTCCGAGGGTCGGGGCATAGGTACCAGCTTGTGTAAAAATCTGAACCCCAACTGCATGCCTATCTTGCATAGCATCAATTTCTTCTGAAAGAATGTCCCTGATATAATCAGCACTTTGTCCTTCTACTGCCAAATTTAAACCATTCCTCAAAAAGGGGTTTTCTACAGATTCCGAAATTTTTTCTAACGCCAGCAATCCCTCTTTACGTGCTGTTTGAGCCCATTCAGAAAATGTATGAATTAATTCTTCCTGTGAAATCATTACTTTTTCCGTAAAAATAATGGAAAGCAGTTTCGGAATCTTAATCAATTCATGAACCGGAAAAGCAACTGCAATGGCTGCAGCTGTTCCTAAAAAAATAATTAATATGGCAGCCGGATTAATGAGAACTGCTATATCAACACCTTTAAGAACCATTCCAACACCAACTGAAATGAAAGCCAAAATAATCCCTATGATCGAAGATTTATCCATATAATTCACCCGTTTTCTACTATTCTTTTATCTCTTCTAGTATCGACATTTAAGAGAATTCCTTTACATAAATTAATTGTATAAAGCTCAAGTTTATCGACAATTAGGTATAAAGACACAAAAAAAGTGATGAAAAATCATCACTTTTTCTAATAGATTAAAGACAAATAAATAGCTGGACAGATTAATTGAAGCTAACACTTATCTGTTAGCTATTATGTTCAGTTTGGCAACTCTGTTACAGGCCCTTACGTAAATATTTTGGTGGTTTTTAACAAATATGTCGAAGGTAACATGTTTTTGTAATATTAATGTAAATTAAACTCAATAATGCTGTAACCATAGAAACTAGTATTTTAGTTATAGTAAGAAAGTAGAGAAAAGGCGGTAGGATATCATAATGCTGCTAAAAAAACATTTTGGGGGTCAATATGAAAAAAATTATTATTGCTCTAGCTATTTTTCTGTCGTCCACACTTGTGTCTTTTGGACCATTTGAATCTGAAGCCTCAGCTGCTATGTCGAATAATAACATCAATAAAGTCATATCCACTGGAAAAAAATATATTGGAACGCCTTATCGATACGGCGGAACAACACCTAAGGGTTTTGATTGCTCTGGTTTTGTTGGTTACTCCTTCAAAAAAGGAGCAGGAAAGAATCTTCCAAGGACATCAACGAGTATGTATAAACAAGGAAAAAAGATTGCAAAATCTAAGCTTAAAAAAGGAGATTTAGTGTTCTTTAACACTTCCGGAAAAGGAGTCTCCCATGTCGCAATCTATATTGGAAGCAACAAAGTTATTCACTCAGTGTCTAAAGGTGTAAAAACTGACTCACTAAGCTCATCATATTGGAAGAAACGCTATGTAGGAGCTAAGAGGTTATAAATTCAATTTTCCAGGCGGACATGTTTCGCCTTTTTATTTTGCTTATTTTTTTATACCCATCTGTAATAATTGAAAACCTTTTATTATATATACATTTAGAATTAATCATAAAACCCGAATCTCACTTTCTAGTAATAGCCCTAATAAGGCAAACTTGAACCGTCCGCATTAATTTAATCTCATTGAAACGTATAGCATAAGTCTCTGTTTGTTTATATCCACTTTCACCTTAAGTTTATACCAATTAGATTCCACCTTTGTAGAATACTCCAACAGATTCACCGCAGCCAGTATTCAATTTTCTATCGCTCTCATTATAGATTTTTATTCGCTTTTAGTATCTCCAGTTCTCTAATTACCTTCATGCTTATTTTCATTTAAAACCAAAAAATAGCAGGAAACCTCAAAATGAAGTTCCCTGCTATTCAAATTCGAAAACGATTCGTAATAGTGGACAGGTTGGATATGACTCGAAAGACTGTTTCTTCCCACCCTGCGTTGCAAGCCAGTTAGACTGCTTTTACGTTTTTCATATACTTGGTTAACATTTTATAGGCATGTTCTACACTTTCATCACTAGGAGATTGGATTCCGGCCAGTGGATATTTATAGCCCAGCGTTTCCCATTTATAAACACCCAGTTGATGATATGGCAAGATTTCTACCTTTTCAATATTATTCAGTGTACCTAAGAATTGTCCCATTCTTTCCAGATATTCGTCTTGATCATTAACAGTTGGAACTAATACATGTCTGATCCAAACCGGTTGGCCCTTGTCAGAAAGGTAACGGGCACATTCCAGGATGTGTTCATTTGGTTTACCCGTGAGCTTGATATGACGTTTGCTGTCTATATGTTTAATATCCAATAGGATTAAATCTGTATATTCAAGTAGTTCGTCAAATTGCTGCAAGAACTCGGGTGATTTGGAAAAACAACCTGCTGATGAATCAATGGTTGTATGGATTCCTTTTTCTTTACATAATTTAAATAGTTCTATTATGAACGGAATTTGCAGAAGCGGTTCACCGCCACTGACAGTAACTCCTCCGCCTGATGCATCCATGAATGGTTTATATAATTCTATATCTGCAACAATTTCTTCAGGACTCATTTGCTTGCCTGTGCCAATTTCCCAAGTGTCGGCATTATGACAATATTGACAGCGCAATAAGCAGCCTTGGGTAAAAATAATGTAACGGATCCCTGGGCCATCTACTGTACCCATTGTTTCAACGGAATGAATGTTCCCGTATGTTGTCATGAGATCCCATCCTTTCTTTTGATGAAAATATCCATCTGACAGTTAAAAGTTAGTCTCCCTGATAATACAGGGAGACCTCCTAGTAACGTGCATAATTTATATTACATAGTTTCGTGGAACGTACGGTTAATAACATCAATTTGTTGCTCACGAGTCAACTTAATGAAGTTTACAGCGTATCCAGATACACGGATTGTTAATTGTGGATACTCTTCTGGATGTTCCATAGCAGCTAGCAATGTGTCACGGTTGAATACGTTGATATTCAAGTGGTGACCTTCTTTGGAAGCATAACCATCCAGGATTGCAGCAAGATTCGCTTCACGTTGTTCTTCTTCACGTCCAAGTGCTTTTGGAACCATGGAGAATGTGTTAGAAATACCATCTAAAGAGCAATCGTACGGAAGCTTAGATACAGAAGATAGAGAAGCTAAAGCACCTTTTGTATCACGTCCGTGCATTGGGTTCGCACCTGGTGCGAATGGTTCGCCAGCGCGACGTCCATCTGGAGTGTTACCAGTTTTCTTACCATATACTACGTTAGAAGTAATTGTAAGAATGGATTGTGTGTGCACAGAGCTGCGGTATGTTTTATGCTTTTTCAATTTTGTCATAAAGTTTCTAACAAGTTCCACTGCCAAGCTGTCAACACGATCATCATTGTTTCCGTATTTAGGGAAGTCGCCAATGATTTCAAAATCAACTGCTACTCCATTTTCATCACGAATTGGTTTAACTTGTGCATATTTAATTGCGCTTAATGCGTCAGCTACTACAGACAATCCAGCAATTCCAGCTGCCATTGTACGAAGGATTTCAACATCATGCAACGCCATTTCAATACGCTCATAGCTGTATTTATCATGCATGTAGTGGATTACATTCAATGTATTGATGTAAAGCTCTGCAAGCCATTCCATCGTACTATCGAAGTTAGCCATAACTTCATCAAAATCTAACACTTCAGAAGTAATTCGTTTGAAGTTCGGGCCGACTTGAATTTTAAGTTTTTCATCCACACCGCCGTTGATTGCATATAGCAATGCTTTCGCAAGGTTTGCACGAGCTCCGAAGAATTGCATTTGTTTACCAATACGCATAGCGGATACACAGCAAGCAATTCCGTAATCATCGCCGTATTCTCTGATCATGATATCATCGTTTTCGTACTGAATCGCACTTGTTTGGATAGACATTTTCGCACAGAAGCGCTTGAATCCTTCAGGTAACTTCGTAGACCATAACACAGTCAAGTTTGGCTCTGGAGCTGGACCAAGGTTTGCTAATGTGTGCAAGAAACGGAAAGAGTTTTTCGTTACAAGTGTTCTTCCGTCTAATGCCATACCACCGATTGATTCTGTTACCCAAGTAGGATCTCCACTGAACAATTGGTTGTAATCAGGTGTACGAGCGAATTTTACAAGACGGAGCTTCATGACAAAGTGGTCAACAATCTCTTGTGCTTCTTGTTCTGTTAATGTGCCTTCGCGAAGGTCACGTTCAATATAAATATCAAGGAAGGAAGAAGTACGTCCAAGAGACATTGCCGCACCATTTTGTTCCTTAATTGCAGCAAGATAACCGAAGTACAGCCATTGTACTGCTTCTTTTGCATTTGTAGCTGGTTTAGAGATATCGTATCCATAAATTTCTGCCAATTGTTTTAATTCACCTAACGCGCGAATTTGTTCACTTAATTCTTCACGTTGACGAATAACTTCTTCTGACATTGTTCTTAAACCGTAGTTTTTCAGATCTTTCTTACGTTCAGCGATTAAGAAGTCTACACCGTATAATGCTACACGACGGTAGTCACCGATGATACGTCCGCGTCCGTATGCATCTGGAAGACCAGTGATGATACCAGCTTTACGAGCAAGTTTCATTTCATCAGTATAAACATCGAATACACCTTGGTTGTGTGTTTTACGATAATCAGTGAAGATTTTTTGTACTTCTTCATCTACTGTAAATCCATAAGATTCTGCTGCAGCTACCGCCATACGGATACCACCGAACGGTTGAAGAGAACGTTTGAATGGTTTATCTGTTTGGAAACCAACAATTGTTTCAAGTTCTTTGTTTAAATATCCAGGACCGTGCGATGTAATAGTAGATACTACTTTAGAATCTAGATCAAGGACACCGCCTGCTTCACGCTCTAATTTAGCTAATTCCATTACTTGTTTCCATAATTCTTTTGTTGCTTCAGTTGCGCCTTCTAAGAATTCATCGTTTCCTGTATATGGAGTGATGTTTTTCATAATGAAGTCACGTGTGTTAACTTCTTTCTGCCAATCGCCACCAGCAAAGCCTCTCCATGCATCTTTATTAGTTACTTTATCCATAACCATTGCCATTTTGTTTACCTCCTAATTTTACATTCAGGAATCTTCTTTTTATTACTAGTTGTTAATTTTCCGAATAAATATAACAGCTATCTATAGCTATATAATACACCTTGAATGTGAATTAGTGAACATGTAAATTATGACAATCCAGTGAAATCGGAATCAATGTTGTTAAAACAACATTTGTTATATAATTTCAAACAATTATGAATTTATAAGTTTGAGTTAACTTATAAATCTGTTATAGTAAAATCATCTATCCGCACATATCTGTACTATAAAAGGCATCTGTTTCTTTAATACAGATGCCTTGTGTACCATTATATAACAAATTTGTTATTTATGCACATCTCCCCTGTTTTTAAAGGCATCCTTCGTCACAATATATTGTTCATGGTTTGTATGCTGTTCCTGATTTCCACCCGTTTCTGCATGATGCGGAAAATTTCCGGGGTGGCCTTTACGTTTATGATTAAAACCTTTGCCTCGAGCCATAACTAACCCTCCTTTCCCTTATCATCATTTTCTGCAGAAAGGTGAGAATTATGGCAGGTAAGTTGAGGCAATATAAAAAATAACACCCATTATTGATAACCATAAACCGCGTGTTTAAGCAATTTCGGAACAATTTCAGTGGAAAATGGGATATGGAGTCTTTCTGTACGCTTATGTGCATCCTTTCCATATGGACCTATATTTATGGCCGGTATATCCAGCTCCCCAATAACAGAAAGCGGAAGGTTATACCCTTTCCCATATAGCGGCATTTCATTTTCCAGCACCGACATAACTAAATCACGATCGCGTAATCGACAATAACTTACATCAGAAAGACCAGGGAAATAAGACAGTATCGTTATTTTCTCATTAAATTTCTTTTCAGCAATTACAACACAGTCTTCTACTATTTCTTTTGCTTTTTGATCCCTCTCATCCTCCTCCAAATAAACATGCGGATAATATGGTGGAGCAAGCATAATCATATAGAAAGGAGCCTCTGATTTAAAAAAGGCTGCCACCACGTCCGCAATTTCTGCTGTTAATTTAGCCATATTCATGCCTGAGTCCTGTTCAAGCAAAGCAATCTTTGCTTTTATTTCTTTAACGAACACATCACCATATTTTATGCGACCTTTTTGAAATAATTCATGATAGGAATATACTTTTGGCTTAATGATCGGCTTTCTTAAATTATTCTTGTCATATCCAAGTGAGTCATAAATCGTTGAAAGTCTCTCCGAAATATACTGACTGCTTTCTTCTCCAATTGCTTTCAGCTTGTTTAAGATCTCTTCAGGATTTTGCTTCAGCGTAAGAATATTCGCAAGTACATATGCAGCTGTTGGTGTCTGGACATTATATCCTTCTTTTAAATCCATTAGTTTTAATGTAGTGGGCAGAGGATTTCGTTCCTCATGTTCATACTCTAGAAAAGCTAATGATAACTCCAGTTTGTCCGCAATTACACCTGCCATCCAGGCTGCATTCATCCCTTCGAGTGGTTCGCCCACATGGGTTTCCGTTCCTGCACAAAAAATTAGCGGGAGTAACTTACCTACAGATCCCGTATAGAAATATTTAGAACGATCTCCTGGGTAAGCCCCAAAACTTGGCTCCGAACAAATGACCACTTCCAAATCTAGTTGGAATTGATCCCTGATTTCTTTAACCATTTCCACTCCGGCAAACATACCTGCTGAATATCTCTCTTCGTCCGGAGTAGCCAAAAATAACAGATTATACTCCAAATCACTCTTTTCAGCCACTTCTGAAAATAATGCCATTTGTATGGCCAACCCTGCTTTCATATCCATAATCCCTCGTCCAAATATCCAGTCTCCTGACTTCAAATCCTCCTCTGCATCATCAGGAATTTTTTCGTCCGCCATAGCACTGGTACACTCCAATGGCGAGAAAGCCAGCGGTGCAAGACGACCATAATCCTCAACACCCACGACATCATAATGGCTTAATAAAATAATGGTTTTTTTGCTTTTTTTATTCCCTTTATAAAATCCAGCTATCGCTCTTCGATTTAAGATATCTCCTGGAATTTGTTTTCTGTATATTCGATTTGGGTATTTTTGAAAATAAGGCATTTCCATCAGGATTGCAGCAATTTCATCCTCCATACGCAACTCACCCCTTGTACCAGTAACACTTGGTACCTTCACAACCCGGTATAATAATTCCAAAATTCCTTCCTTAGAATTCCAGTGTCGCATGCCTCCACCCCTATTTTTCTCTATCTCTTCCTAAAATTATATCAGTAATATATGGAATATTCAGTTAAATGTTCGTTTGCAGGGTTCCTTTTTTTGATGTAGGAAAACAGATATGATACGGTATTCTTACAATTAAAGGAGCGATTGAAAAATGAATAAACCCATCATAATTAAAAAGATAACCCTCCATTATATTTCGATGGAATTGAAGAATCCTTTTACGACGAGTTTTGGTACTGTGAAAGACCGAGAAATGATTATTATTGAAATGTTAGATAAGGATGGTACTGTAGGATGGGGGGAATGCGTGGCTTTCCAGGAACCATGGTATACAGAAGAAACACTCCAAACAGCGGCGCATATGATGAAAGATTTTTTAATCCCCAAGCTACTTCAACAACCAATCCATCACCCAGATGAACTTCAGCAGCTTTTTTCTCCTGTTCGTAAAAATCCCATGGCCAAGTCAGCCTTGGAGGGAGCTGTATGGGATTTATATGCAAAGAAACATGATATTTCATTATCGAGGGTTTTAGGCGGTACAAAAACAGAGATTGAAACGGGGATCAGTATCGGACTTCAGTCCAGAGATACAGATTTATTCCACTTGATTGATCAAAGCCTTGAGCAGGGATATAAAAGAATCAAATTAAAAATTAAACCGGGCCGGGACATCTCTCTTATTCATACAGTCCGTAAAAGATATCCTTACTTACCGATTATGGCAGATGCCAACTCTGCCTATAGTTTAGCTGATATTGAACGATTAAAGGCGCTGGATGATTATGAACTAATGATGATTGAACAACCACTTCGTTTTGACGACATCTATGAACACAGTATTCTACAAAAGGAAATCTCAACACCGCTTTGTCTGGATGAAAGTATACAATCATTCGACAATGCTAAACAAGCAATCGCTTTAGGCAGCTGTAAAATCATTAATGTAAAAATAGGACGGGTTGGGGGATTCACAGAGGCTGTTAAAATCCTTCATCTTTGTGAAGCTGAAAATATCTCCATTTGGTGCGGCGGTATGCTTGAATCAGGAATAAGTCGTGCACACACCATTGCGCTCGCTTCCATGCCACAAGTTAACCTGCCCGGTGACATCTCAAGTTCGAGTAATTATTGGAAACAGGATATCACGTATCCTGAAGTTATCGTCCAAAACGGTATTATCCAAGTACCCGAACAAGCAGGATTAGGATTCGAAGTTGACCGAACTTGGTTAGCCTACTACTCTACACATAAAGAAATATTCACTTCCAAATAATGTGTATTCATTTTCTATATGGGTATAAAAATAGAAAACAAACAATTGGAGGGGATATTTATGACAAAGGAAAAGCAGCCCTTATCAAACAAAAAAATGGACAATCCTGAGAATTCTATGACAGACAAAGAGCATATGCTCGATAAATTTGAGGACGAACAACATGTAGATACAATTCCTATTGAGGATTTACGTGAAGAAGTTCTTGAAGAAAAAGACAAAACAGCTACGAAAAGCACCTCCTCGAGTGAAAAGAAATATGAACCTGAAAAACAGTAAGAGTACGGAATGCGTGGTTCAGCTGTAAGGTAATTTAAAAAATGGCCCATGCAGGCGATGTTTACTTTCGTTGCTATGAACTTGATGAAGTTGACCATTTGGACTTTGGAAAGTCCAAAAACGACTAAATAATAGTAGGGGATAGGTCTATCCCATGTGAGAAAGCGAAAAAAATAAAGAAGGAATTCAGTATATGGCCCATACAGAGCTATTCTGAATTCCTTTTGTCTACACTCTACTCTACTCATTAATTTTATAGAATTTTTTATTACAGGAAGACTATTTAAACAAAAAAAAGACTCAAATAGAGTCTTTTGAATGAATTAAGCTTTTTGAACATTTGTAGCTTGTGGGCCACGTTGTCCTTGTTCTACTTCAAACGTTACGCTTTGACCTTCGTCTAAAGATTTGAAACCTTCGCTTTGGATTGCTGAGAAATGTACGAATACGTCTTCTCCGCCTTCACGTTCGATGAATCCAAAACCTTTATCTGCATTAAACCATTTCACTTTACCTTGTTCCATAATTGTTGCCTCCTAGTGTGAATCATACCCACACAATTTATTACTACTCTTGCTCAAATACCTTAGACGAAAAACAAAATTTATTCTCAATCTGAAACCGAACAAAAATAATTCTTCTTAAGAATAACATGCTATTTAAAAAATATCAAATATTAAGAATGATCAAGTTAATTTTACCGACACTTTTCCTGATATTTCTTTGCTAGATGATCCTAGTCTGTTCACATTGTACCTATAAAACATATATTATTATTTGCAAACTCAAAAAGAGCCGTCTAAATAACTTCGACAGCAAATGTATAAGAAGCCTCCCCATTTGACCATTTACCCCTCACTTCAATGACTTGCCTCCCTGTTTCTGAAGGCAGGGTTATTTCTTGACCGGATATCGGCAACTCTTTTACCACCTTTTTTTCATTCCATAAAAACACCTGCAATTCAGGCTTAGATCCATCATTGAAAGAAATGGCTGCAACAGAATCTTTATTAACTTTGCCTGCTCTCAATTTTAATTCTTCAGCAATTGATTAGGTGTCAGTGCATCTACATTAGCGGTCTCTGTAGTAAACCATTTTTCCACGCTCCATTCATACCCTCCTTTTGCTGATTCGAGTTCTTCTCCATTAATTTTGATAATGATAGAAGGCGGTTCTTTTAATTCACCATTCGTGCATCCTCCGATGTACAGTATAAGTAGGCTTAATCCTACTATATATATCCACTTTTTCATTGTATACCTCCAGTTCACATCTGTATAAATATTGCATAGTATAATAAACCAGTTCGTTAATTGGAGCGCAAAATCCTCTTTCCCAATAAAAAAATGACGTGCTCTTCATTCACACGCCATTCAACAATTTAGTATAAAGTTTTATTCCTCTGAATCTACATACCCATTGACAACCACAGACAATTTCCCAGTCGATGGATGAATAACCATTCCCGTTACCGGTATATGATTCGGCATTAAAGGATGATTCTTAACCAAATTGACACTTTCCGTTACCGATTCATTGACATTCGAAAAGCCTTTTACCCACTGCTTCACATTAATTCCTACGTGTTCCAGAGTAGAAAAGGTGTCTGCTGGAACTCCATTTTCAACCATTTGTCCAATTAATTGATCGGGATCCATCGCAGCCATACCGCAATCCTCATGACCAACGATAAATACCTCTTGCGCTCCCAGGGCATGAATTGCCACAAGGATTGAACGCATTACTCCGCCGAATGGATGATTTACGATTGCCCCAGCCGTTTTTATGATCTTAACGTCCCCATTGGCTATGTTCATTGCCTTTGGCAACAGTTCAACCAATCTGGTATCCATACAGCTTACAATAACGATCTTTTTATCCGGGAATTTTGTAGTTTGATATGGTAAATATTCTTTATTTTTTACAAATCCCTCATTATAAGCAAGAATTTCATCTAAAGTATTCATTTCTCTCTCCCCCTTCATATAACCTTACATTCATTGTACATAAGTGTTTATAATAGTTGAAATAATATACAATTTTATGTGAGGGAAACTTTAATCGATTAGATGCGTACACTATCATAATAAGGAAGGGGCTAAACGGTACTTCTGTAAAGACTAAATGAAAGGATCCATTTACGGTGAAAACAAAATTAAGTCTACTCGAGCATTATGTACTTTCTATTTTTAAATATTTGCACACAAATCCTGAAATAAGCTGGAAAGAGCATGAGACTTCAGCCTTTATAGTACAACGATTGAGCGAAGAAGGGATTATATGCAAACCGTTCGACTCCTTTCCAGGTTTAGTTGCTGAAATTGGTTATGGAAAGCCAGTTATTGGTGTTCGCGCTGATATGGATGCACTTTGGCAAGAATGCGACGGAACTTATAAAGCTAATCATTCATGCGGACATGATGCGCACATGTCGATTGTATTGGGTGTAGCTTTGATGCTCAATGAGTTGTCTGCCATTGAAAAAGGAACTGTCCGTTTTATCTTTCAGCCAGCTGAGGAAACAGGTGAAGGTGCCAAGGCAGTTACGAACCTCGGAATTGTGGATGATGTTGATTATTTATACGGCCTGCATCTTAGGCCAATAGAGGAATTGCCTCTTGGGCTGGCAGCACCTGCTATTAATCACGGAGCAACCTATCATGTATCAGGAAAAATAATCGGAGAAGATGCACACGGAGCACGCCCGCATTTAGGGACAAGTTCTATAGAGGTCATGGTCATGATGCACCAGTTGCTTCAACAAATTAAACTGTCACCGATGAAACCTCACACCATTAAAATCACCCGATTTGAAACGGGCAATGAAAATTTAAATATCATACCAGGTACTGCTTTATTTGGAATTGATGCCAGAGCTCAGTCATATGATGATTTACGCATCATTAAGGAAAAAATACAACAATCATTCGCCCATTTAGAATCTATATTCAAGATCCGAATTCAGCTTGAACACCATCCGGATACACCGGCATCCATCATCTCCGACCAAGCAACTCATTTTATGGAAAAGGCTATATTAGATACATTAGGACGCGAGGGATTAAGTCCAATGGTCGTTACACCCGGAAGTGACGATTTTCACTTTTATACGAAACTTCGGCCATCCATAAAGGCGACGATGCTGGCGCTGGGTGCTGATTTAACTCCCGGACTCCATCATCCAAACATGACATTTAATCGTTCCTGTTTGATGCACGGGGTTGAAATACTGACAAGAGCAATCCTCCACACGTTAAAGGCTGAATCTCACTCATAAAGATTCAGCCTTTCGTTATATCCTATTCCAGCGCTTGTTCTATATCCTCCCATAGGTCTTGCCAGTTTTCTAATCCTACAGATACACGCAGCAACTGGTCTGTTAAACCCATTTCCAATCGTTCTGACCTTGGAATAATGGCATGTGTCATGGAAGCTGGGTGACAAATCAATGTTTCGACATCCCCCAAGCTGACTGCAATTTTAATAAGTTTCATCCGGTTAAGGAAGGCTTGAGCATCCTCTTTACTGCCTTTTATTTCGAATGCAATGATCCCTCCCGGCTGACGCATTTGTTTCATAGCTGCCTCATATCCCACATTTTGCTGATCTCCAGGAAAATAAATACGCTCGACTTTCGGATGTTCTTTTAGTTTTTCATATAATTTTTGAGCATTTTCGCTATGGCGGTCCATGCGTATTGGCAAGGTCTTAATTCCCCTTAGCAACAGCCAGGCGTCAAAAGGAGCCATAATTCCACCGACATCCTTTAAAATTGTTTTTCTTACTCGTGAGATAAATTCATGAGACCCAGCAGCTAAGCCTGCCACTACATCCCCATGACCGCAAATATACTTTGTTGCACTGTGGACAACAACGTCGCAACCCAACTGTAGAGGCTGTTGTAAGTATGGAGATGGAAATGTATTATCTACAATGACTGGGATGCCATTTCTTTTAGCCACCCTTGCCACCATTTCCAAATCAATGACTCTCATAGTTGGATTAATCGGTGTTTCAACAAATATGCAAGCTGTCTCGGGCTTAATGCAATCCTGTATCTGTTCTTCTGTTTCCATTGGGCTAAAATCATACCCAATATTATATTTTTCTTTCATCATTACTAATAAATCAAAAGTGCCACCATATATACCAAGTGAGCAGAGAATATGGTCATTTGCTTTTGTCATTTCCATTAGAACAGCTGATACAGCAGCCATACCCGAACCAAATGCAATCCCTTCTTCCGCTCCTTCCATTACAGCAATCTTTTCTTCTAAAGAACGTACGGTTGGATTGCCTAATCTCGAATAGATAAATCCATTATCTGTACCCGCAAATCGCTGTTCCCCCTGTTCAGCAGATTCAAAAGTAAAGGTGGAAGTTTGGTAGATCGGCATAGATAAGCTTCCCAGATGTTCGTTTGAATCATATCCGGCATGAATAGCCGCCGTTTCAATATGCGTATATTTTTTTTTCATCATGCTTCCCCCTAAATGTTAAAAATTCAATCAATCTCCCTTCTCTATCATATGGCATATAACCAAAAATTGTAAACCAACTTTTCTGAAATCAAATGTTTCTACTTTCCGCTTGATCACCTGTCAGAATAAAGGGGTAACACCGATTTCTAAACTAGATATAGTTTTCATTAACAAAGCTGATTAATAAAAATAAAAAAGGCCTTTGCAAAGACCTTTTCACCTATGTATAACTTCAGCCCATTCACCATTTACAGTTTTAAGGAGAGCAGGTACATTTAATTTCATTTGAACTCCTACTTTCCCTGCGCTGACGATGATCTTATCCTGTTTTTTAGCTGATTCATCTATGTATGTTCGATACTGCTTTTTCATCCCAACCGGAGAACAGCCTCCTCGAATATAACCTGTCCATTTTTGAATATCTTTCATAGGGAGCATCTCAATTTTCTTTTCGCCGCAAACTTTAGCTGCCTTTTTTAAATCCAGCTCACAATCTACAGGAATCACGAAAACATAAATTTCGCCACTTCCCGAAATGGTGACGAGTGTCTTATAGACAAGTTGAAGATCCTCCCCAATCTTTTCTGCAACGGAAAGGCCATCAATTTTTCCATCCCGATTATCGTACTGTAATATTTCATATTCAATCTTTTTTTGATCCAGTATCCGCAATGCATTCGTCTTTACCTTCCCCACTTCAACTCTTCCTCTCAAAATCGGCCCGATTTAAAAATGGAATAAAGTAAATAAAGTACCATTAAAGTTGCAATAATGGAACCAATCTCTATAATAGGCACTTGCCATAAAATAGAATGACCGCCTCTTGAAGATGAGCCTATGATCAAACCTGCCATAATAATACTAAAAGAGAGCAGAATGATGGCATAAGAAAGCTGGTTCCCTACCTTATCCATTTTACCAAGAAATATATCGAGTTGCGGTACTTTTATTTGCACATTGAATTTACCCTCTTTTAGCTTATTTATCAATTCGTTTAAGCTTCGAGGCATTTCGCTTAAGATATCCGAGTATTCCACAACCATATTCCATAAAGAGTCTGTTAGGTTTTTAGGCTTCAATCTCTCCTTGATCAGCTTTTCTCCAAATGGTTCTACCACATCAATGATGTTGAACTCTGGATTTAAAGTCTCTACCACCCCTTCAACCGCAAGAAAGGTTTTACCCAGCATAGTCAAATCAGATGGAATACGGATATGGTGTAAATAGGTTAAAGTAAAGAAATCATTTACTGCATCACTCATATTTAAGGTGTTTAAAGGCTGTCCATAATACTTATCGATAATTTCCTCCACGTCAGATCGCAATTTATCATAATTAATATCATCAGGTGTGAAGCCCAGTTTCAAGAGTGCACGCATGACACTATCCGTATTACCTCGTTTTAGTGCAATAATCAATGTCGCAAATGCATACTTTATCCGTGTATCAAGATGCCCAATATTACCGAAATCAATAAAAACAATCCGATCGCCTGGCTGAATCAGGACATTTCCTGGATGAGGATCTGCATGGAACAAGCCTGTGATTAAGATTTGATTCATCATCGCATCTGTAAAGCGTTCGCTGATTAATCGCCTGTTAAAACCAAGTTCATCGAGCATATTAATATCGTTAATTTTAATACCTTCCACATATTCCATCGTTAATACTCGCTTAGTAGAGTAGTCCCAATAGATAGATGGTATCTTAATTTTTTCATTTCCGATAAATTGATTGGCGACTTTTTCGGCATTCCTTCCCTCTATCCCATAATCCAGTTCTTGATGTAAAGATAGGGAAAATTCATCCACTATATCACTTATTCCATAATCTCTTGCCCAGCTAAATCGTTTTTCTGCCAATCTCGCTATATTATGCAGAATTTCAAGATCTGTCTCAATATTCCCCTGAATATTGGGACGTTGGACTTTCACAGCCACCTGTTCTCCTGTATGAAGAACAGCTTTATGTACTTGACCAATGGAAGCTGCAGCCAATGGTTCCTCCGTAAAGTCGGCAAACAGTTCATTAATTGATGATTCCAGATTATTTTCGATAATCTTTTTAGCTTCTTCTGGGGAGAAGGCAGGCACATGATCCTGTAGCTTTTCCAGTTCTAGAATAACGGAAGGAGGAACAATATCGGGTCTTGTGCTCAACATCTGTCCAAGCTTAACAAAGGTCGGACCCAATTCCTCAAGAATGGCGCGAACCCGCTCGGCAGCTGGCCGATTTTTAACCTCCTTGCCTTCAAAAGTCCACTGCCCACCAAACGGTAACATATCGGATAAACCAAGTTCTTTTGCAATCGATCCGAAGCCATTATGTATCATGGCGCGGATGATATCCTGATACCGATTAAAGTGACGTATCCTCTTTTTTAGCACCTGCTTTCCCCCTAACCTACTCAGTCATAAACGTGTATCCTTATTGGTTTTCCGCTTCTAACAAAGCAATTCGATTTTCCAGCCGTTTAATGTCTTCTTTTGTGGCAAGATCCATTTCAGCCATACGTTGCTTAACCTTTAAGTTTATTTGTTGTTCAAATTCTGTCCGGGCTTCATCTCCCTTTTTCACCAGTTCATCAACCATTGATTTGGATTCAGCACGAGATACCTCGCCTTTTTTTACCAATTCATCCACTAATTTTTCAATTTGTTCCTTACTGGTTACAGCTGCTCCAATTCCCATAGAGAACGTCTTATTTATGATATCTCTAATCATCACTTACTTCTCCTCCTTCTAATTTATGGTCGATAGAATGCGGTAAACAAAGTAATTTCCTTTATTACCTTTCCTCCGTCAGATTAAAACAAACTTATAAATTGTGTATTTTTTGTGAATAGTTAAAATTGTCTGTTGAAAAAAAGAAGACAGTGCCATTAGGCAGTCTTCTATTATGAATCATTACATAATGTCTGTTTCTTTTTCTGTACCAAATATAATTCCATTTTCTTTCCGGGAGCGCTCAGTGACTTCCAGTACGTCTCTACTTATTTCTACCAATTGTTGGTAGTCAGCCTGTTTGTCATGCTTGATTATATCGACAAATGCTTCAATTTCGTAGGTCATATCATTCTCTTTTTGAGGGATGGAAAATGGTTCACACACTTTCGTTTCTCTATTAATATACTCAAGCTTTTGAATCGTTCCTGATCCAGGAAAAATTATGTTCCCCGACTCTCCATGGATTTCATTTGACCCATAGGAATTCACAATTTTCGAGCATACAATTGTACATACAAACTCTGCATATTGGAGTACCAGTGTTCCTCCTCCATCTACTCCACTTTCAAGCATAACAGGAGTATAGCTTGTGGAAATAGGTTTTCCGAAAAGAGCGATGGCCATAGATAAAGGATAAACCCCAAGGTCCACCAAGGCTCCACCTGAATAGTCAGCTGAGAAAATATTAGGAACTTCTCCCTCCAGGAACTGATCATATCTCGAGGAATATTTCATATATTGTAAATTTACATTGCGAATTCTTCCCACCCGCTTTATATTGTCTTGCAGTAATTTAAAGTTTGGTGTATGAATGGTTCGAATAGCTTCAAAAAGATACATATTGTTCTTTTTAGCTGTTTGATAGGCCTTATTTAATTCGCCCATATTCGAAAATAATGGTTTTTCACAAATGACATGTTTTCTATTCTCGAGCATTAATATCGCTTGTTCGAAATGGCATGAATTCGGAGAAGCGATATAGACAATATCAATTTCTTCACATTTGGCCAGTTCTTCCAGTTGATTAAAGACAAGATCAACACCGTGCTCATTGGCAAATCGGGAGGCCTTATCCAAGTTTCTGGAATAAACCGCCTTCAGATGGAGGCCTTCACTTTCCGATACTGCATTTATAAACCTTTCAGTAATCATACTTGTACCAATTGTCGCTAGATTCATAACTAACCTCTCCCTTGCCTATCAAAATAAAAACCATCATTTAAAATAAATACTAATGTATGTATACTGTTACCCAATTTACCTGACATACGGTACCTAAAACGAAAAATAATTTTATAATGGGCTGCCTGTACATAAATCATATCAAAAAAAGAACCGCCTATATCAAAATATAATATAGTTTAGTACATAAAGCATCGGCTGATATATATGATGATCCTCCCGAATACCGTAGTACCTTGCTCATCAATCTTATATAAAAGGGAAATAGAGCCGTTGAATAAAAAAAAGAGACTAAAACAGCCTCTTTCTATTAATCCTCATCTCTTGCATCCCAATCTTCAGGAATCGGCTCTGTTAACCATTCCTGGAATAGCTTTTTATATTCCTGCAGCTGCTCTTGATAATTAGTAAATTGGTCGGTGTTAATCAAATATTGTTCTCCATCAAATACAGCTCGGATTTTCTTTTGCTTAATTAGTGTTTCAAGATAGGATTCCGGCAATGATAAGTTTTCTGCTGTTTCTTTTACGGAAAGATACACTGATCATCCACCTCTTGTCCCAAAAATAGTTTTTCATTTAGTCTATCATATTTTTTAACGTTCTTCATTCAGATGAGGATTACGTTGCACAAACTAGAGATAATATAGGGATAACCACTTCTATTATGTATCTGTATTTTTACTGTTTTATTCCAAGCTGAAAAGATCTTAAATCTATTCTCCTGATTATTAACTATTTTAAAATAACTTATTTTTAAAATTTAGTGATAAATTACACGAATGTAAAGGTCCCGTAAATTTGTGTTAAACATTTGTAATTAGTATTTACTTTCATCGTTTGGTTCATAATAATTATACTTAGAAAAAAGTTTTCCAAAATAATAATGAGGTGTAAATAGTGGATGTAAGTATTCAACAGATGCTTTTTGAGTTTCTTGGCGGACTTGGTATCTTCCTGTTTGGTATTAAATACATGGGAGATGGACTCCAAAAATCTGCAGGAGATCGGCTAAGAGATTTATTGGACAAATATACAACTAACCCTATTATGGGAATTTTGGTCGGTATCCTGGTTACTGTTTTAATACAAAGTAGTTCAGGCACAACGGTTATCACGGTCGGATTGGTAAGTGCCGGATTTATGACACTTCGCCAGGCGATTGGTGTCATTATGGGGGCCAATATCGGGACAACCGTAACAGCCTTCATTATCGGTATTGATGTCGGTGAATACGCATTGCCAATTATCTTTGTCGGTGCATTTCTGTTATTCTTCTTTAAAAACCAAAAGCTACACAACTTCGGTCAAATCCTATTTGGATTCGGATTATTATTCTATGGCTTAGAGCTTATGAGCAGCGGGATGAAGCCACTTCGTTCCTTCGAATGGTTCCATGATTTAACTGTCAGCTTAAGTGATTATTCCATACTCGGCGTTTTAGTAGGAACTGTCTTTACATTACTCGTACAAAGCTCTAGTGCGACAATCGGGATCCTTCAGGGATTATTTGGCGAAGGGCTTATTGACCTGCAAGGTGCTTTGCCGGTACTATTCGGAGATAATATCGGAACAACCATTACTGCTCTGCTTGCGTCAATTGGCGCATCGATTGCAGCCAGACGCGCAGCTTGCGTACACATACTTTTTAATGTGTTCGGTACCATCATCTTTATGATTCTGCTCGTTCCGTTTACCGCTCTTATTAATTGGTTCCAGCAAACACTTGGATTGAATCCGGAAATGACCATCGCCTTTGCACACGGAACATTCAACATTACGAATACACTGATCATGATTCCATTCATAGGTGGATATGCTTGGATTGTTACTAAACTCATTCCTGGAAAGGATACTGTGATTGAGTATAAACCTGAGCATCTAGATGAAAGAATCATCGACCAATCCCCTTCCATTGCCCTTGGACAGGCGAAAAAGGAAACATTGCGAATGGGTGAGTTTGCGATTAAAGGATTGGAAGAAACGTATAACTACTTGTTAACGAATGAAACTTCTTCATTGAATACAGGCAATCAAATCGAAGAGGCTCTTAATAATTTGGATCACAAAATAACAGATTATCTTGTTAAAGTCTCAACAAGTTCATTGTCTGCCCATGAATCTGATGAGCATAATATTCTGATGCATACAATCACAGATATTGAGCGAATTGGAGATCATTTCGAGAATATCCTTGAATTTGCAGAGTATAAAAAAACGAATAAAGCAACATTCACAGAAGAAGCCACAGAGGGCATGTCTCAAATGTTCACTACTACTATTGAAGCTGTCAAAGAAGCAATCGCAGCCATAGAACATAACGATAAACAAAGGGCATACAAGGTGCTTGAGTTGGAACGTAAAATCGATAAGATGGAGCGCCAATTCAGAAAGCAGCATGTCATCCGTTTAAATAATGGAACATGTTCTGCACAAGCAAGCCTCGTTTACGTTGATATTTTAAGTAATCTCGAACGAATCGGCGACCATGCGAAAAACATCGCTGACACAATTATCGGTGAACAAGAATAAAAAGAAGCTGAAACAAAAAATTAAACCGAACTATTTTTAAAAGAATAGTTCGGTTTTTATTATTCTTCATCCTTGAATATAATTATTTGACTTCAGAAGTAGGTATTTACACATTCATTATGCCACTATTATAATACCTTCTAACTTACCCTCTAAAATATATTCTTCTATTTTCAATCATTCATACATGGTCTAATCAAAACCATCAGATTATACTGTCAATCTAACAGGTTTATTACTATAAATATAGGTTAAATAGTATTTTTTGATTTGAAAACGTTTTCTTAGAGCAAATTATTTTGTGAATATATACACAAGGAGTATGCTTAGAGTAGAGAAATTATGGTTATATAAAAATAACTAATTTAATTTTTTGCTATAACAAACAGAAATGGGGTATTTGCTATGTCAGACACAATGAAACAGCAAGCAGAGACACAATCTTCTCCAGTTGCTTCACAAGAAGAATTGTTAACTCAATTATCAAAACCAGAAGTTCAGGAATCATTAATTACTCTATTAAATCAATTACCACAATTAACTGAAGTTGTAACTGCTATGAACAAATCTTATGAATTTGCTCAATCCATCGCTACTGATGAAGTATTGGTAAATGATTTTGCTAATACAGCGAAGGAATTTGCAGAGCCTGTTACAAAAACAGCCAAACAGATAGCTGTCAATGCAATGGAAGCAAAAGAAAGAGCTGAACAAAGCAAAGAAGTCATCAGTGTATTTGGTTTAATGAAAATGCTAAAAGATCCTCAAATCCAAAAGGTTCTTCGTTTCGCAAGTGCTTATCTTCAAGTAAGCAACGAACGTTCTAAATAAACCTTTTCCATTAACGTAAATCAGTACTTATTATATGATTCTTAAAAAATACTAATTAAAAAATATACAAACAAGGGTGGAGCTTATCATGGCAAAAGAAATTGTTATCTTAGGAGCAGGGTATGGCGGTCTTCTTTCAGCATTATCAGCACGTCAGCATTTAACTCCTGAAGAAGCTACTATTACGGTTGTTAACCAATATCCGACACATCAAATTATTACTGAACTGCATCGTTTGGCAGCAGGCAATATTAGCGAAGGTAAAATTGCTATGCCATTGGATCGTTTATTTAAAGGAAAAGATATTAATCTCATCATCTCTAAAGTTGAATCTATTTCAGCAGATGAAAGAAAAGTAATTCTTTCAAGCGGTAAAATCTTAACCTATGATAAATTAGTCGTTGGATTAGGCAGCCAAACTGCTTATTTCGGCATTCCTGGTCTTGAAGAAAATAGCATGGTCTTAAAATCAGCAGAGGATGCCAATAAAATTAACAAGCATATCGAAGATAGAATTAAAGAATATGCAAAAACTAAAAATCAAGCAGATGCAACCATTGTTATCGGCGGCGGCGGACTAACCGGTGTTGAATTAGTCGGTGAAATTGCAGATACGACTCCTAAAGTAGCTAAAAAATATATGGTTGATCCTTCTGAGCTTAAATTTATCCTAGTAGAAGCAGGTCCAAAAATTTTACCTATGCTTCCGGATCATTTAATTGAACGATCTATGACAAGCTTAGAGAACCGTGGTGTTCAATTCTTGACTGGACTACCTGTCACAGGTGTAAACGGTAATGTGATTGATTTAAAAGATGGCCAACAAATTATCGCGAACACGTTTGTTTGGACTGGCGGCGTACAAGGTCTTCCAGTTGTTGGTGAGTCCGGTTTAGCTGTAGATCGTAACCGTGCAACTGTTAATGAATATCTTCAATCCACTTCACATCCTGATGTCTATATTGCTGGTGACAGTGCAGTTGTCTTCCCTGCTCCTGGTGCAAGACCATACCCGCCAACTGCACAAATGGCTTGGCAAATGGGCGAATTAATTGGATATAATATTGCGGCTTCCATTAAGGGTACTCTTCCTGAAGTATTTGCTCCAGTAAACTCAGGAACATTAGCAAGCCTTGGACGCAAAGACGGTGTAGCGATTATTGGCGGCAATTCCACGCCATTAAAAGGCTTACCGGCTACATTGATGAAAGAAGCAAGTAATATACGTTATCTATCACACATTAAAGGATTATTCAGCATCGTTGATTAATAAATTGGAAACTCCGGTCCGCTTATAAGCAGACCGGAGTTTTTTTACTTTACATTTCTTTATACTACTTCAACAATCTTCGTTCTTCTCGTAACTCCTCTGCTATTTCAGTCTATGTTAGCTTCTGGCTTTCTATAAATTGGGTCTATATAAAAAGCCTTGAACCTGTTTAGTACACAAGTTCAAGGCTTATACTTTGTTTATTTCAGCACACCATATTTAATATAATGAAATTGCCGCTCCATATCCTCTCTTTTCTGTTTCACAGTTGAAAGATCTGTTAACGCCAAGATAATTTGATTGAGGGTTATATTTCTCAAAATCGCAAAAACATGAAGCAAATCCTCTTTTTTTTCAAGCTTCAATAAATGAGTGTCAGTAATCAAGTTCATTATTGTCTCTTGGTTCTCTTCCATTTCACGAGCATCCGTAAAGCTCATTAAATGTTCTGCCAATCTAATATCTGTCCTTGTAAAAACATTAATCAAAAACTTGGAATGTGCGGGATCCATCGCTTTGTTGATTACAAAATCAAATAGCGTGAAGTGCAGCGAAAAGATATCGCCTACCTGATTGTCAATCATACAACTAATTCGATTAAAGAGATCGCTTTTGTACTCATTTAATAGATATAGAAACAAGTCTTCTTTATTTTCAAAATAACGATAGAAGCTTCCCCGAGGAATTTGCGCTTCTTTAATAATTCGATTAATTGATGCATCATAGAACGAGCATTGACTGAATTCCTCTTTAGCAGCCTGAATTATCCTTCTTCGCTTTTCCGTTGGTAAGTTCGCAAATGTCTGGGTTGGCATGTACTCCCCTTACTCTCTGCGTAAAGAGTCGACCGGATCTAATTTAGCCGCCTTATTAGCAGGCATAAGTCCGGAAAGCATGCTGATAATGATACTTGCAGCAATACCAAAAATGATATACGCTGGGCTCATTTGTACGATTTCAAAATCAATTAATTTGGTTGAAAGGCCGTTAGCCACAACCGTTAATAAAGAAGCAGCCAGAACACCGATGATGCCACTGGATAGTCCAATCAGAAATGCTTCAGATACAAAAATTCTTCTAATATCCATACGTCTTGCACCGATGGCTTTTAGTACCCCGATTTCCTTCGTACGCTCAACAACACTTATATGGAGAACAACCAGAATCATGATCGCTGAAACAAATAGTGAAATACCTGAAATTCCGGTTAATACATATGTCAAAACATCCAGCATTTCATTCATCATGTTTGTCATGGTTTCCTGGGATGAACCACTGTAACCCATATCCTTAATTTCAGCCTTTATATCTTCCGTATAGTCTTCATTATCTGCAACTAAATAGATACTTGTCGGTTCTAACGTCATGCCGTTCTCCTCTGCAAGTTGGACAAGATCATTGTAATTAACATAGATCAAATCCATTGCCGCAAATTGACTGCCTAACGATATAACTCCACTAACCGTATAGGTTTTTTCAAATAATTTTTCATTGAGCATCAACGTTATGTTTACATCTTTACCAATCATATCTCCGCCTAATTTTTCAGCAGTACCTTCCGCAAGGAGAATTTCTTGTTTTTCAGGTAAAGAGCCTTCTTTCATACTCGTATCCGTTAGATTAGAGGAGACGGTTGAAATCATCATCAAATCAACCTTTTTGTCCGCATATTTAACCGCATTGGAACCAAATGAAATGAGATTGAACCCTTTTTCCACTGAAGAGACGTGCTCGATTTTGGATAATTTATTAATATCCTTTTCCTCAAATGGTGTCTGTTCGCCCATCATCGATAGCATCATGGCCTGATTTTCATCAACTGATGGTGGCAGTTCTTCTTCCTCTGATGGCATATTTACTTCTACGACAAGCGGATTTACCATACTGTTCATAGAGTCATTCATGTATGTCTTCACACCATTCCCAATTGAAAGGAAAAAGATGACACTCATAATCCCGATACTCGCACCCAATGAAACCCAAATGTTTCTGCCAAGCTTCTCTTTCATATTGAGAAAAGCTAATTTCACCGCAGCACCAAAGCTAAGGTTTTTGCCGGTCTTCTTTTCTACTTGATTGGACCCGGATTCTTTTTGCACGAGAGGCTCTCCTCTGTCATCACGAACAATTTCCCCGTCCGCTATTTGAATCACCCTAGAGGAATGGTTTGCTACTCGCTCAGAGTGAGTAACCATAATAACCAGCTTACCTTGCATCGCAATCTCTTTGATGATAGCCAACACTTGTTCCGTTGTTTCAGAATCGAGTGCTCCTGTTGGTTCATCTGCAATAATAATTTCAGGGTCATTAATTAAGGCACGCGCAATCGCAACCCTTTGCTTTTGACCGCCGGATAATTGATTCGGCTTTTTATAAATATGATTCTTCAAACCAACCTGAGTCAGAATCTCTTCCGCTCGTTTAATGCGTTCCTCTTTTCCGACATTCGATAAAGTCATCGCAATCGTTACATTATCGAGAACAGACAAATGTGGAATCAGATTAAAGCTTTGAAAGATAAATCCGATTTTATTTTTTCGGTATTCATCCATTTCTTTTTCATTAAAATCACCAATATTCTTCCCTTCAAACTGAACAGAACCGGTAAAATCTGAATCCAGTCCGCCGATCAGATTCATTAAAGTGGATTTCCCACTTCCTGATTCACCGATAATCGAAACCAATTCCCCCTTCTCAAAGGAAACATTAACATCTTTAAGAGCAAGGAAGAATTGACCATCTGCTATTGGGTATTTTTTGTTCACATGATGCAATTCAAGTACTTTCATATAAGTTTTAGGACACCCTCTACTTGTTAATCTTCTTGATATAATTAGTCTGATCATTTATAAGATAATTTATCAAGTAAATCCAATATAAGTGACAACCTGTCACTCGTCAATAAATTATATTAAAATAATATTAATTAATAAAATATACTTGATTTAAAATGATTTCTGTTTAAATTTTATTATTTTAAAAAATATATACCCTTGATGAAAATAAAAAGCAGCTTATCCCTCTAAATTAGAGAAATAAGCTGCCTGACGATTATCATTTGTTTTTATTTATTAGAATGCTGAAGTCCAACCACCATCAACTACTAGAACTGTACCGTTTACAAAGCTGGAATCTTCAGAAGCAAGGAATAGCGCAGCATTTGCGATTTCTTCTGGCTGTCCTACACTAGGAATCGCAGCTTGTGCTAATCTAGCACGTCCCATACCAAACTCATTTATATTTTTCATAGATGCAGAAATATTGGTTTCAACCGCACCTGGTGCGATGGCATTACAGCGAATACCTTCTTTCGCATACATGAAGGCAGTGTTTTTAGTAAGTCCAACCACCGCATGTTTGGAAGCTCCATAGGCTGCACCGGCATGAGCACCGTTTAATCCACCAGTAGAAGCGATATTAATAATAATACCTTGGCCTTTTTCAAGGAATAATGGTATAGCTTTACGCATGGAACGCATAACACCCTTTGTATTCACATCAAAAATTAAATCCCATCTTTCATCTTCTATATCCCCAACAGGCTCAAATCCATCCATAATACCTGCATTATTAACAAGAATATCCAGTGTTCCAAATTCCTTAACAGCTGTATTAATCATTCCTTCGATATCTTCAAGATTCGTAACGTTCACTTGAAGCGCTTTCGCTGTACCGCCGTTATTTGTAATACCTTCAGCTACTTTTTCAGCACCCTCAAGGTTCATATCAGTCACTAAGACTTTAGCCCCTTCTTTTGCGTAAACCTCTGCAATCGCTTTCCCCATTCCAGATGCCGCACCTGTTACAACCGCTACTTTTCCCTCTAATTTCATTATAAATACCTCCTCTTAAAATTGTTGGCTCTTTAATATAAAACTGCTGATATTTATACAATGATAACCTTTAGACAACTTCTAGCCCTCTGATATTGAAGCGGGAAAAACATTGCCCGCAGCAATATTATTTCAAACATAGCCGTCGCCATAAACATTGCAGTTATCACCAATATGTCACCCGTAACCTAATCACACTTAGTAGTTTTCACGTTTTTTCATTCCATAAAAGAAAGTGAATTTATCGAAAAATACCTCTTCATGAATAGTTTAACTTATTTTTAACTTTAACAAAATAAAAACATTAATCTACTAGATCAAAAGTTGGACAAATGAGTACAAAAAGTAATGATAGAGAAAAAATGAATGGAATGGTGTTCATGATTTTACTGAATTAAATATCCAAGGTCCATTTTTTCTGTTCAGCTTCCTTCATCTGTTTTTCAGTTTGCTCCGGATAAACAGTACGGAATTTATGGTGTTCTGAAGGGATTATTTCTATCATTTTTTCAATCATATCCTCTGGGTCCATTTGATTTTTCAATCCCTCTTCCATTGCTTTCATATCTTCTTCACGGGTAAAGTGTTCTTCCTCATTAAACCATTTCCATTTTTCCTCTACTGCCCGATCATTGAATCCCGTATCGAATGAACCTGGATTTATGGTCGCCACCTGTACGCCAAACTCTTTTAATTCATCCTTTAATGTCAACGCAATCGCTTCAATAGCATGCTTGGTCGCAGCATATGGACCCGCATACGGTGTTGTCATAATGCCGGCCATAGAACTTAAGAAAATAATTTTCCCTTTCCCCTTTTCAACCAGTTTTCTTGCAGCAATTTGAGCTGATTCAAGCGTAGCAAATACGTTCACTTCAAAGATAGCACGGAATCGTTCTATTGGTATTTCACCAAGTGGTCCCCCTTCATTAATTGCGGCATTCGCTACAAATATATCAAAATCATATTTTTCAATTTCCTGAAGATCAATTGGATTGGTAATATCGAGTTTAATAACCTCCATATTCACATCCAGGTCTTTCGTTTCCCGCATAAGCGCTGTTTTCTGGGATGTCGTCTCAGTAGTAGCTATGATGTGATGACCTTTCTTCGCCAAGCCGATAGCCGTACCTTTCCCCAGTCCACTTCCTGCACCCGTTATAAATATACTTTTAGACATTTGTTATTCCTCCTCATTTTTCTTCCTCCCTTTTCTTCTTCCCAACGGATATTGGTATAAACATTCCAGGCCACCTGGCTGATTGTATGAAAACAAAATGATGAGAACAATGTTAACTAGAAATTTGGTATAATTGGAAAAGAGAAGCGAAATACCTTTTTAATAAAACCCCATTTCATTGAGCAATAGACCTATTCATGTTCTGCGATAGCAGAATCTAAAACAAGCAAATGAGTAGGTTGGGCGATTTTCGAATCTCTGTTTATGTGAAATAAAATAGAGAGATTAAATTCATTTAAAGGAGAAATGGAGACATGTTCAGAAAGTGTTTAGCCATCTTATTTGCATTATTCGTCATAGTTTCAAGTTTTCCTATGGAAAAAGATGTTCAAGCTGCATCCTCTAAAACCAAATATGTAACAGCTAGTACACTCAATGTACGTAGTGGTCCAGCAACTACATACAAAGTCATCGCAACGGTCAAAAAGAACACTTCGGTAAAAGTGACTCAAAAGAACGGTTCTTGGGAAAAAATAATCCTTGGGAGCAAAGCCGGTTGGGTATCCAGTACCTATTTAACTACCCAGAAACCAGCTGAAAAAGTCGCTGCGAAAACGATGTACGTCACAGCCAATACGTTAAATATTCGCAGTGGTGCCGGGACGAAATACAAAGTCATTACAACCGTCAAAAAGAACAGTGCAGTCAAAGTGACTCAAACGAAAGGTTCCTGGAGCAAAGTAATCGTTGGAAGCAAAACTGGTTGGGCTTCAAGTAGCTATTTAACGTCCACAAAGCCAGCAACTCCTAAAAATCTGGCTGAAGGCTTAAAAACAGTCGGAAGCAATAAGCAACTCATTCTCGTTACTTCAAATGGATACAATTCTTCGAACGCAGAAATCCGCACATTCGAGAGGAACTCTAAAGGAAAATGGGTACCTGTATTAACAACCAAAGGGTATATTGGGAAATATGGATTTTCGAAGGAAAAGGATATGACAGAAGGCGGCAAAAAGTCTCCGATTGGAAAGTATACAATCGGTACAGCTTTCGGTCGTAAAGCGAATCCCGGAACAAAGCTGAATTATCGTAAAATCACAGCAGATGACGTATGGGTTGATGATCCGAAATCAAAGCTATATAACACTTGGCAGTCAAAAAAGAAAAACAAGGGACAATGGAAAAGCGCAGAAAACATGAATATATCAGCATACTCATATGGTTTTGTCATCAACTACAATACAAAGCGAACTCCTTATAAGGGAAGCGCAATCTTCTTCCACATTGGCAACAGTTATACTTTAGGCTGCACCGCCACTTCTGAAGAAAACGTGAAAAAAACTCTGAAATGGTTGGATCCAAAAAAGAATCCCGTCATTATTCAAACTCCGATTAATGAGTTAAATAACTATTAATATTAAACCCTGCATTAGTAGTCAATGCAGGGTTGTTTTAACAGCTTTAATTCAAATGGATTAAACAGAGCATCTACCAGTATGGCTAGATATCCTATCTTTAAAATATGATTAATAGCAAACCATTTCTTTAGTACACAGCCCAAGGGCTTCAGTGGTTGATTTATTAATTTCCTTGTACAGGTCTGGATTTTCCATCAATGACACTCCATAAGAAGGAATCATTTCTTTTATTTTCGGTCCCCACTCAGTTTTGTATTGCGGGAAACATTTATCTAATACCTTAAGCATAACGTGAACGGCAGTAGAAGCTCCTGGTGAGGCACCGAGCAATGCAGCAATTGATCCATCTGCGGCACTAACAACCTCCGTACCAAACTGAAGTGTCCCTTTACCTTCTTCCGTATCTTTAATCACTTGCACACGTTGGCCTGCTACTACTGTATCCCAATCTTCGATATTGGCATTTGGAATAAACTCTCGTAATTCTTCCATACGCTTTTCATCTGATAAAATGACCTGCTGAATCAGGTATTTTGTCAAAGCCATCTCTTTGACGCCAGCTGCCAGCATTGTGATCATATTATTCGGTTTAACAGACCCTAATAAATCGAAATTGGAACCCGTTTTTAAAAACTTAGGCGAAAAGCCGGCAAATGGACCGAACAGCAAAGTTTTCTTATCGTCGATATAACGTGTATCCAGATGCGGAACAGACATTGGAGGAGCACCCACCTTGGCCTTTCCGTACACTTTTGCATGATGTTTCTCTACGATCTCCGGATTGTTGCATACCATAAATAACCCGCTCACAGGAAACCCACCAATATGTTTGGACTCCGGAATACCGGTTTTTTGAAGTAAAGGCAGACTTCCACCTCCACCACCGATAAAGACAAAGTGTGCCGTATGGTATTCTAGTTTACCATTTTCCATATCATGCACTTTCACTTGCCACAAATCATCAGAGGTACGCTTAATATCCTCTACACTGTGCTTATAGTTGACCTCCACATTGTTGCTCTGCAAATGTTCAAACAACATCCGTGTCAACGCCCCAAAATTAACATCGGTTCCAGAATCTATTTTTGTGGCAGCAACCGGTTCTTCTGATGTACGCCCTTCCATGATAAGCGGAACCCATTCTTTTAATTTATCAGGATTTTCCGAAAATTCCATTCCCTCAAACAAAGGATTTTTAGAAAGCGCTTTAAAACGTTTTTTCAAGAAAGTTATATTATCTTCTCCCTGTACTAAGCTCATATGAGGGATTGGCATGATAAAGTCCTGTGGATTGCGAATCAAATTGTTGTTAATCAGATAGGACCAAAACTGCTTTGATTGCTGAAACTGTTCATTAATCGTAATAGCCTTGGCAATATCTATAGATCCGTCAGCTTTTTCGGATGTATAGTTAAGTTCACACAGTGCAGAATGACCCGTCCCTGCATTATTCCATTCATTAGAGCTTTCTTCCCCTGCACTTGCAAGCTTTTCGAATACTTTGATCTCCCATTCAGGTGCTAACTCTTTAAGTATTGACCCTAATGTAGCACTCATAATACCGGCACCAATTAAGATAACGTCTGTTTTCTTCTGCATGTTGCTCATTATAACCATCCCTTATCCCCAAAATTGTAAAAAATAAGACACTTCCCCTGTTAGATGCAACAAAAAGAAAGGCTCTATCCAGGAAACCCTTTCATCTCAAAATTTACCATATCACTTTTTATTATAATGATTCATCCACTAAAATATCTACTATTCACAGATAATTATAAACTATTTGATGATTTTAAAAAAGATGGATGTTTTTCTTCACGTATTAGAACAAATAATAATAAAGCCTTTTATCAAACTGTTAACTAACACTTTAGAATTGACGATAAACAAGGACATCTTAATTTAAGATGAAAAATTCTCCAATCGAAAAGTTCCCTAAATTAGGGAACTTTTCGATTGGTGGACATGGACTTCATATCCATTTAGTTAAAAAACCACGAAATGGACCCTGAACATAATGAACAGAGTCCTAACATTACATATAAATAAAACAACGGATCCCTTATTTATTCGCACCAAAATTATTTAAAATGGATCCATCCGGGTTTGTACGCCAATGCCCCTTTTCACTCCCCTGGTTGCGAAACAAATGATTCTCCTCATTTTACTGCTACACTGCAAAGGACATAATCTAACTGCGAATATAATAACTTTATGGTAAAATAAGGATAAAAGAACATTATTTAATCAGAACAGGGGGGCAAGATGTCCACAAAAAAAGTGATTATCACTATTGTTCTTTCTATATTTATTTTAGTAATCAGTATAGTGGGATATGTTCAAGTAAAGTACTACACAACAAAGAAAGAAGTGAAAGAATACCTCTTAATTGAAAAAGGCTATTCAGAATCTACTATTCTAGAACTTGAACCTTTTATAGCTAATCTCTCTGGTGACATGAATTGGATGGTAGCAGTTGAATTAAAAGGAGATGAGGGTCACTATTACTATTATTATGATCGGAAGAATGAAAAGGTCGTATTCGAATCATATATCTTAAATGGCATGGAATATGGGGATTTATCAGAAATTCCAAATAAATAGACAAGAAAGAGGCGGGACTATCCACCTCTTATTTTTATTATCTATCCGTTTATAGAAACAATTTCCATACCGACATTAGTTTTATTTATATCAGGAACAGATTTGCTTATAAATTTTTAAAATGAAGGACAACAAAAAAACCCTTTTACCAAAATTCATTTCATGGTTTAAGGGTTGAATGAATCTCTTTCATTAAAGCTACAGAGCCTTGTATTTCTTAAGTCTGTCCTGGAAATCTGTTTTTTTCTAGTTGTAACAATCTAGCCTTACTCTCCATAAATGATTTTAGAGATACCGTATTGACTGATATTTTCAATTAGATTTGCAATCTCAGAGGGAGATTCCTTGAAATCATTCTGAATCCACTCATTCAGTATGCCTATCGTCCCTGCAGAAATAAATGTGGATATATATCCAACCTGTGCTTGGGGCACATTCTTCCCGTAACGATCCCATTTTTCTATACATTTCTGATGGGCAATGTCTAAGACATCATCCAAAAAATCTTTCCCGTTCTTCAAACTAAAGAGAACTCTGCTTAGTTCTTTATTGCTTAGAATGACCTCGAGAATTTCACTTGTAAATCCGGAAATCGTATAGTCATCCTTCGAAATAGAGATAGCTGCCTTCAGTTCATCGACATACTGACTCTTTAGCTTCTCCATCAAATCATATACATCCTCATAATATCGATAAAAGGTAGCCCGATTGATTTCAGACTGTTTACATAGCTCGGTTACGGTAATTATATTGATTGGTTTCTTCTCTAACAATTCGATAAATGTATCTTTTATTACTTTCTTGGTATATCTTATTCTGCGATCTTCCATCCATTCTGACTCCTATTCTTAAACAAATCTTTCCATTCTGTTTAATAACTTTCATTCTGATTAAAATTGATGATTGATGCTTCCGGGCCATCATTATACAATGATAACAAATTTTATACAACATAGTGTTTAATAACTTGGAGGTTTTCATGAAGAATATATCAATTATTACCGATGGAAGTTGCGATATCCCTACAGAGGTAATCGAAAAATATGGAATAAAATTAATTCCTCTTCATTTTCAGTTCGAGGATCAAGTAGAGTACGGTTCCGAACGTAAGATGGAACTTGGGGAGTTTTATAAAAGATTAGCAAACGGCGAGGTTGCCAAGACAAGTGCCAGCTCTCCATCCGCCGCAATTCAAGTATTAAAAGAAGAATTGGAAAAAGGGAACGATATCATTTGTGTAACTCTTTCCAGTGCATTAAGTTGCACGTTTAATAATATTAGATTGGCAAGTCTGGAATTACTAGATTCATATCCGGAAAGTCGTATCACCGTAATCGATTCCTTAACTGGTTCTATGGCTATGGGAATGTTAGTGGTCAAAGCTTGCATGATGAGAGATGAGAAGTATTCCTACGATCAGATTGTCGAATACCTAGAAGAAAACAAACAATCCTTCCACGTGGAATTTTACGTGAATGACTTACAATACCTAGCAAGAGGGGGCAGACTTAATCCTGCTATCGCAAAAATTGGTGGACTAATCGGAATCAAACCAATCCTATCTGTTACAGATAATGGAGTCATTGAATCTGTCTGCAAAGCCCGCAAAACATCCGGTGCAACCAAGCAAATCAAAGAGAGATTCCTAGCTTCAAATGTTGAGAGAGAAATGATTTGTATTTTACACTCTAATAATCTTGATCATGCATTATCCTTAAAAGCTGATCTTGAATTAGAACAATCCTTCGCGCAAGTATTCATCACCGAAATCGGTCCATCCATTGGCAGCCATACCGGTCCAGGGTGTCTAGGACTTGCTTATATAAAACAATAAACGAGAATAGAAGGATATCTCCCTTCTGTTCTTTCTTTTATAGTACTTCCCAATCTAAGAGGGTTTGTATGAATAGATTTTGCTATAAACAAAAAAAGTATCCTTATACGTTGGATACTTTTTACTCCACCTCGAAATAATGCAAATACGGGTTACCTTCCTCTAAAAATTGCTTCCACTTTCTTTTCGGTTCTATTATATGTTGATAGGCAATCTGCGAAGCATATTCCATCTCTTGATTTTCTATTAATTGGATAATATCTTGATGTTGTTTAATCGCGTCACCAAAGCTATTGTTGATTTCAGAAAGTAATCTCATACGATTATAATGTGTACTTAGACGCATAATCGCCTCCCATATATGCTCCTTCTTATTCTCTCTAAAAATTAAAAAGTGGAATTGTTTATCCAATTGATGAAACTCTTGTACATCTTCTTTTTCAAAAATAAGCTCTTCTTGTTGAGCTACTATTCTTTTCAACTCTCTTAAACTCTTCATTGAAAACGTCCGACAAGATAATTTCAAAATTTCCTTTTCTAACGTAAAGCGCATGAAAGCTGCTTCCTCAATTAATTGATAATTAATCTTAGATACATATGTACCTATTTGCGGAAAGACATCCACCAGGTGCTCTTCTTTCAATTTCCCCAATACTTCTCTAATCGGTGTTCTAGAAATTTGCAAAGAAGCAGCTAAATCTGCTTCTCTAATGGATTGGCCCGGTTGCAGTTGCAATGACATAATAGCGTTTTTAACCAGGCGATAAGAATACTCTTTCGTATTTTCTCCAACTGCTCTCGGTGTCACAACTAACATAAGCGGACCCTCCTCAAAAAATTAGAGCTTAACTTAACAAACTTGTTATCAATTCATAAGTAAAGAAGATAACTAATGAATCATCAGCTATCTTCTTTTTATTTCCATTTATCTATAGAGGTTATTGTTTTCTTCTTGCATTCAATTCAACAACCATTTCGTCTGTACGTTTCTTATTAAGTGGATATAAGAAAACTAGTATAACAAAAATTATCGCAAAAACAATGGCAGGCACTAATGTTGCTAACATGTGAATACCATCAAGAGCGCCTTGTGTTTGCACACTATTTGCTGCATTGTATCCCACAAGGCCAATGGCAAAACCACCAATTCCACCGGCAATTGCTTGGCCAACTTTACGTGCGAACGAATAGATAGAGTATACAGTTCCATCTTCGCGTAAACCAGTCAATAATTCATGGTAATCAATAACGTCTGTTACGAATGCCCAAACTACAACATTAAAGAAAGCTAATCCTATCATACCAAGTGTTGCAATAGCGATGTACTGCATAGCACTTAAATCTTTCATGTAGAATAAGACTAAATATACAACAGTTGCCACTAACATACCTACAGATGATATTTCTTTCTTACCGAACTTTGCAACAAGCGGTTTAACAAATGGCATTACTACGAATGTACCAGCTGTCTGAACAACTCCCATAAGACTTAAGGCAGCTGCATTTGTGAAATAGTCTTTGAACAGATATACGTTGACTGCACCCATAAGCATTGTGTTCATCATTAGTAATAATGATGCTGTCAAAATCCAAATTAATGGTTTGTTTTTCACTAATCCTTTAACCGTAGCTTTCATGTTACCTGTTTCTTTTGTTCCTTCTGATGCCGTAATACGTTCAGTTGAAAGTTTATAGCATGCCATATAGCAACAGATTGAAAGAACCCCGAAAATACATGCCGCCATAAACATACGGTTCGCATCGATTTGATTATCTACGAACACGATTAATGGAGCAACTGCGTTAATGATTAAACTTGCTGACATTGCACCAGCTGTTCTCCAAGTGGATAAGGTTGTACGTTCATCCGGGTTATCTGTAATAACAGATGCCATTGATCCATACGGAATATTTACTGTACTGTATAATGTTCCCCAAACAATGTAAGTAACAAATGCCCATGCCATGTAAAAGCCATCGCTCATTCCAGGAATGGTTACAAACATTAAGACGCCTGATAAAACAAGAGGGAAAGACATTCTAAAAATCCAAGGTTTAAATTTTCCGTTTTTAGTTGCTGGCCTTGTGTCAATAAAACGACCCCATGTTACATCCGCAACGGCATCCCACAGACGTGCCACCATGAATAATACCCCAACAGTAGCTGCACTGATATGGAATATATCTGTGTAGAAGACCATTAAATAAGCACTTACTAAAAGAAAGAAGAAATCATTTCCAAAATCACCCATCAAATAACCAATTTTGTCTCTCATACCAAAAGGACGATGTGCTACTGAAGATTCTTTTGCTTCAGTAATCGTTTTCATTTGTGGTTCACCCATTTACTTCTCCTCCAGTACTTAACTATTTTTAAATGTAATGGATCTTGATTCATCCACTTGGACACTAATTTGCAAGCGTTCTCAATATTACTCCAAAATCAGTTGAGCTTAATTTATGTTTCTTATAGAAGTATTTCTAGTCCTTAATATCAGTTCTAACTTGCATACAAACTAAAAATAAATTTTAATATTGTTCAACACTTCACATAAAGTTGCTCAATACTTCACAAATTAATAACCAATAAAACAGGTTCCATCACCATTCACACTAGTATACTAGCATGTTTATGATTAAATGCCAACCCAATTTTTGAACTTTTTACACATTTCCAATATTTTTATCAAATATGAAAATAAATACACTTGTGAAATTAACCTAATCATGTAAAACCATCAGAGGGATTTACCAGTCCCCCCTTTAAAAATCATTCCTTGGGCACCCCTATAAGATACTAAGAAAATCATAAAAAAACCCTTAAACTTACGTCTAAGGGAATAAACTTGACTATTAAACTTTAGCTACACAAAGTCTTCTATTACCCACCTGGATAACTTAATAAATACCCACCGCATCAAAACCAGAATGAACGCCTGACTCTTCCTCGCTACCTTTTCCATACAAATCAACGGCAGATTGGACAATTGCGGTCCGTGCATCGCTAAAATCAGAATTAGCGGTTAAATAAACCGTTAAAGCTCGATAGTAGATTTCCCCCAGCTTTTCTCTTCCAAGTTCTTGACCAATCAAGTATGCAGCATGATTTGTAATGGATGAATTAACATGGACACCACCGCCATCAACGGAAGTCGGCATATGATAAAACTCGACCATATGGTCTGGATGGACACCCCCATTTGTACTATATTCCCTTCTTTGTTCATTGCTAACGACCACACTGTTTGGATTACTTAAGCTGCGCAATACGGTGACTCCATCAGCTTTAGCAGCAGGGGCCATAATATCCTCCCCCATTTCCCAGTCATCATCGTCAACAAGTACACCAAACACATCCGCAAACGACTCGTTTAATGCTCCAGATTGATTTAGGTAGACCAGATTTGCCGAATTAGTAATAACCCCATGCGTCATCTCATGCGCCGCTACATCCAGACCAGCCGCCAGAGAAATCATAAACTCTCCATCACCATCACCGTAGGTCATCCAACGCCCATTCCAGGAAGCATTATTATAATTGGTACCATAGTGAACTTTAGAAATGATAGCCATTCCTTCTCCATCAAGGGAATTGCGGTCATGTTCATTGAGAAAATATTCGTATACCTTTTCAGAATTATAGTGTGCATCGACAGCAGCACGATCATAGTCTTTGATAAATGAAGCTGAATTTCCTATATATAGCGTATCATTAGAGGAAGTATTATCATTTTTGGCATCATAAGTTTCAATACCATCAAGATTAGTATGGGCATAATCTGCTAACGAGAACTTAGTACCAGAATTCTTTTCCTTCACTCGGGTAATATGTAATTCCCTGCGATCTCCATGTACACCGATTCCTGTCCCTTTTTGCGTTTTTGTTTCAGCAGCATGCATGAGGGTGTTATACTGATCAATTACCTCACCCGTTTTCGCGTCAACGAAGACAAACCAGTTTCCAGGTTCTTCTCCCATAAAGTTAACATTTACTTTATAGGCGGTATAATTTTCTCCTTTATAAGGGTAAATAACCAGTTCAGCAGTAGGTTCATATGTCAGTTCTTCAGGGGCTTTGACTGAGGATAAGGCTTCTTTTACTGCTCCTTCACTGCTTAGAGAAGTAGCTGTATTCACTTTTGATTCACTAAGTGTCTGATTCATTCTCCCATTAACCGATTCAACATCATGATTCTTATTAAAATGAACAATAATGTCAGAACCTTCAACATTTACTCCATTTACCGTTTGATTGAAACGGATGTGTGTCATGCCAAGTTCATCTTTTTGTACATCTTTCACCTTCAAGTTTTTCTCTGGATTACTGATTCCAGTCTTCCCTTGCCTATTCTTCAAATAATTCAATGCATTTGAAGGAGTACTAGAAGAGTATTTTTCAGCAATCTTCTCCTTCACAAATAGAGGCACGCTTGCTCTCTCATTCCACTCTTTACTTATCGCTTTCGAATTAACCGGCTGTGCAAAAACACTACCAACTGGAATAGAACCTACTAACATGGCAGACGATAGAATTACTGGTATTATCAATTTTTTCTTCAATATCTTACCCTCCTACTACACTCTATTTTATTCATTATAAAGTGAGGGAGAGGAAATATCATGAATAATTTGAATTGTTAATAAAATAAAATCAATAGATAGTTAATCCTACAATACTAGAAACAGCAATAGATAATTTTAAAGGAAAAACCCTTAGACATGCGGAAATCACGCAGTTCCAAGGGTTTATTTTAAGATTAGGATTACTTCATAACATACCAAACAGATTTGAAATCCGTTCTACTATAGAGATGTAGCAACAATGTTCTCATTCAAATACTTCTACTATTTGTCCATCCCATTAAGCTCTTCAAATTTTTCGAGCAATGCACGCGCTTCATCTGAGGACTTCGTATTCATCAACTCATTTCGTAATTCACCAGCCCCATGGAATCCACGGACATAGATCTTAAAGAAACGATGAAGATGCGTGAACTTGCGAGGTACTACTTCTGAATATTTATCATGGAGATCTAAATGCAGCCTCAAGAGATCAAGTAATTCCTTACTGCTATGTTCTTTCGGCTCATGTTCAAAGGCAAATGGATTTTTGAAAATACCGCGCCCAATCATAATCCCATCTACACCGTATTGTTCAGCCAGTTTCAGGCCCATTTCACGGTCAAGTATATCTCCATTGATCGTTAGAAGTGTATCTGGTGCGACCTGGTCACGAAGTTTCTTAATCTCCGGAACCAGTTCCCAATGAGCATCAACCTTACTCATTTCATCTCGTGTACGCAGATGTATAGAAAGATTAGCGATATCTTGTTTCAATATGTGTGTCAGCCAATCACGCCATTCGTCTATATCCGTGAAACCAAGCCTTGTCTTCACACTTACCGGCAATCCCCCCGCTTTTGCTGCTTGTATTAAATCGGCTGCAACTTCAGGACGACAGATCAGGCCACTTCCCTTTCCATTATCAGCTACATTAGGTACGGGACATCCCATATTGATATCTATGCCTTTAAACCCTAACTCCGCCATACCAATACTCATTTTTTGGAAGTTTTCAGGCCTGTCCCCCCAAATATGGGCTACCAACGGTTGTTCATCCTCTGTATAGGCCAAACGTCCACGCACACTCTCTATTCCCAGAGGGTGACAATAGCTTTCCGAATTTGTAAACTCTGTAAAAAACACATCAGGTCTCCCTGCTTCACTAACAACATGGCGAAAAACAACATCCGTCACATCTTCCATCGGTGCCAGTACAAAAAAAGGTCGTGGTAGATCGCGCCAAAAATTTTCTTTCATATTAAAATTCCAATCCTCTCATTAAATGGGATATCAGATAGAACTCTATCCCTAAATTATACAGAAATAATCTTCTTTTACACTTATAGCATGCATAAGCACTATTTATCAAACTATAGAAATTTTGAACCTAAATAGGTTACTTCTTATATACTAATTCTGCGAAACGCTTATAAATAGTATCTCCTCCTTCTTAAACCCCTATTTAAGAATTTATATAAGCAGATAAATTCAACCTTTTTATTATCTCTTTTTGTTCCAAACAGTAAAAAAAAAAAAAACGGCATTAGCCCCTAGATAAAAGAGCTAAAAGCCGCTTAGAATAATTCAATATCCACTTAACCGGAGCTGTGCCTTTAATTACTTTAAATTTTCAATCCCAGTTTCTAATATTTCCATTTGGAGCAGGGTTTGTTCATCTGTAATGGTTTTATCTTTACCATTCATGATAGCTTCATATAATTCATCATATACTCGACCATAATCGCCATTGATGGATTTCACTTTTTCTTCGTGGAATGTACCATCTTCGTCAACATATGTCAGTACCCCATAATGTTCCAGTGTATCTACTCCAAAATCTTTATTGTCTGGCATATAAAATAATTTCAAGTGTTCTTCCTGACGATCTTTCGTTGCTTTCACAAAGCATCCCTTTTTGCCATAAACCACAAAGCTAGGTCTTTCTTTAATTCTAAAATAACTCGATTTTACAGTAACCTTTAATTCACCATAATATAGATCCAAATCAAAATAATCATTCATTCTGCCTTGCCCCAATAATTGCCTAACATCATAGTGGATGTGATCCGGCTTGCCGAAATAGCTGATAACCTGATCCAGTGTATGGCAAGCATGTCCATATAAAAATGACATAGCAGGATCGAAAGTAGTAGTAGACTCTGGTACTTCAGGGCGGAAATAGTCAAAATGCATTTCCACTTCCAGCAGGTCTCCTAACTTCCCTTCTTCGATAACCTTTTTAACAGTTAAAAAATCACTATCAAAACGTCTATTTTGGTAGGCTTGAACAATTAATCCTTTCTCTCTCGCAATTGCAAATATTTCTTTTGCCTGCTCGGACGTTTCCATAAAAGGTTTTTCAACCAAACAGTGTTTATTATGTTCTAATACCAATTTTGCGTATTCATAATGACTGTCATGTTTTGTACAAACCACAATGAGTTGTATATCTTTGTCATTTAATAGTTGATCTAAATCAGATGTATAATGGACACCTGCAACCCGATCCCAACTTTCATGATCAGGATTTCTTTGATAAATTATTTTTACTTTTATATTCTCTCTTTGCAGGACGAACGGCAAATGGTATCTGTTCGTGCTTTTCCCATTTCCAATATAACCAATAGTTAGCATAGCAGCCTCCTGGAATATAAATTTTATATGTACTCTCTTCTGTTCATACTATTGTTACTTGTAATGGACGTCAAAACGATTTCCATTTTGAAATATGTGTAACAGGTGGCAACGATAAGTTTTGCGCTGATATATGAAGAACACCCCCTGAAAATGAATAACTCAAATTCAGGAGGTGCTTCTCTATTTGTTTATCAGTCTTCTATTATTTCTTTCAAGAAGCCTGAACAAACGTTATGAATCCATTACATGATGCCTAATACATGGAAGACAACACCAGCGACGAACAATCCAAGAATCATTACGATTGGTGATACTTTCTTCCTAAGCAGCCACATGCATAGAAGTGTTAATAGCAATCCAGATAAGCCAGGGATTAAACTATCTAAATTTTGTTGTAGAGTTGTTACTTTAACATCACTTAATGAAAGACCGGCAGCTTGTTGTTCAAGCGCCGTTTTAATTCCTTCTGCGCCTGCAGGTAACTTATCCCAAGCGATATAAGCACCTTCATCAAGCTGAACGGAAGATACAGTTGGCGTAAACTTAACAGATACCCAACGGTTAACTAACGCACCAAGGATAAACATCCCGAGTATCGAGGCACCTTTGGTAATGTCTTGAAGCAACCCGCCAGATAAATCGTCTGTAATTTTAGAACCTGCTTTGTAACCAAATTCCTGTGTATACCAAGTGAATCCCATACGAATAAGATTCCATAATACGAAGTAAAGAATCGGTCCAAGTATGTTACCAGTCATAGCAAGAGAAGCCGCTAACGCACCAAGAATTGGCTTAACCGTGAACCAGAAAACTGGATCCCCGATACCCGCTAAAGGTCCCATCATACCGACTTTAACCCCTTGAATAGCTACGTCGTCAACCGGTGCTCCATTTGCACGTTCTTCTTCAAGCGCTAAAGTTACACCAAGTATAGGTGAAGCTACATATGGATGAGTATTAAAGAACTCTAAGTGACGTTTTAGTGCAGCAGAGCGGTCTTCTTTTGTTTTATATAATCTTTTAATAGCTGGAATCATTGCATACGCCCAACCACCGTTTTGCATTCGTTCATAGTTCCAAGAACCTTGAATGAAAGTTGAACGCCACCAAACAGAAATACGATCTTTTTTCGATAATCTCAATTCTTTTTCCACTTTCTGTCCTCCTCCTTCTTAGTAATTATCAATAATAGCGCCTATTGGGTCACCTGTATTACCATTTCCGCCATTACCACCTGAACCACCTTGTTTAGAAAGAGCTAAATAGATTAGTGCTAGAGCCACACCGATAGCTCCTAAACCAATAAGTGTGATTTCTGTAACAGTTGCTAATACGAATCCAATTGCAAAGAATGGCCATACTTCTTTTGTAGCCATCATATTAATAACCATTGCATAACCAACGGCAACGACCATTCCCCCGCCGATTGCTAAACCGTTTGTTAACCAATCTGGCATAGATTCTAACAAGCTTTGAACCGGACCTGCACCAACTGCTAAAATCAATCCAGCTGGGATTGCAATACGTAATCCTTGCATACAGATTGCAGCGATGTGCCAAAATTCTACTACTCTAATATTTCCTTCTGCGGCAGCAGCATCCATAAAGTGAACAAATGCTGTTGCTATCGTACGACAGATAATTGTTAATAAAAGTCCAGCAACTGCAAGTGGAACTGCAATCGCAATTGCAGAAGATACTCCATCTTGTCCTTGACCACTTAAAACTAAAATAATGGCAGATGCAATTGATGCCAACGCGGCATCTGGTGCTACGGCTGCTCCAATGTTTGCCCAACCTAAAGCGATCATTTGAAGCGTACCGCCTAAGATAAGACAAGGTACAAGTTCTCCTGTAACTAAGCCGATTAACGTACATGCAATAATTGGCTGATGGAAGTGGAATTCATCCAAGATACCTTCTACACCGGCTAAGAATGCTACGAAAAGGACTAATATTATTTGAATAATAGTCAAATCCATAATGATTTATCCTCCCTTTTTTTCGTGATCATCATGATTACTTTTGTTTGTTTAACTCTTCTTGAGCTTTCTTGATAATGTCGTCCATGTTGCCTTTTGAGTCATTCGGGACTTTACGTACATCAAATTTCAAACCAAGCTCTTTTAATCTACCAAAAGTCTCAATATCCTCTTGGTTGAATGCAAGCACCTTATTCGGTTGAACTTTACCAGTTGAGTGTGCCATAGAACCAACATTGATCGTCTCCAATGGAACGCCACCTTCAACCGCCCTAAGTGCATCTTGCGGATTTTCGAAAAGAAGTAATGCGCGCTGACCGCCAAAATGCTGATCATCTTTTGCAAGTTCAATCATTTTATGTACAGGAACTACGTGTGCCTTTACACCTGGTGGAGCTGCTTGTTGGATTAATTTCTTACGAAGATCATCCTTAGCTACTGTATCAGATACAACGATGATACGAGTAGGATTTGTCGCCTTAGTCCAGCCAGTCGCTACTTGTCCGTGAAGCAAGCGAGAGTCGATACGAGCTAACACGTACTCAAATTTACCAGGAGTACCTGCAGTTGACGGTTTTTCAGCAGGTTTAACTTCTGCAACCGGTTCTAATCCTTCAGGTTTTACTTTAACTCCTTCTTTAGCAGTGCCTAAAATATGAGCGGCAATTTCATGTGCTTTGTTCATTGAAAAACGGGATGCAAAAGCTTCAATCAACATTGGCAAGTTCATACCAGCAACGATTGCCCATTTGTCTTGGTGTTCTTCAAGCAAGCTGTTGGCTTGGTTGAAAGGAGTACCACCCCAAAGATCGACTAAGAATAAGACTTCATCTTGGTTATCGAAAGAGGCGATTGCTTCTTTCATTTTTGCCTTTACATCATCAGGTCCTTCACTCGGCATTAATGTAACAGCTTTCACATTTTCTTGCACTCCGAAGATCATTTCTCCAGATTGCAAGAGACCATTAGCAAATTCACCGTGACTAGCAATGATAATCCCTACCATCTTTTTACCTCCTATTATTATTGTACAATCAAATAAAAACGGTAAAACACGCCTAGTTATTCCATAGATGTGTTTTCCGACCATCCTTAAGCGATTACATTATCGACAAAAAAAGACAAGAATAAAAAGTCGATTAAATGAAGTAATAGGTATAAACGCTCCCCCTTTTTCTTCATCAATCATTACTTTTTACCCATGCCTGATCGAATTTAGTAACGCGTAAAAAATAAAGGAGATGGTCATTTAAACTCGCTTTTCGAAAATTTCAATTAACTTTCATAGTGATTATAGCACGCCGAATAATCCGCTTTCAAGAACGATTTTATTTTTCCATGTCCCTCGCCCTAATTTTCAATGACTACTTTATCTATCACATTTTTATTTCTTTCGACAAAAAAAGACAAGTTACTAACCTGTCTTTTTTGTGAAACTATTACTTTTTAAATATACTGATTATTCCGCGTTTAATTACATCAAAGAAACTTAATGATTGAACCATATAAGCGGGATCAACATGTTCACGAATGACTCGCAATACTTTTTTTGAATCCTTCGAGGAAAATGTAAATGTCCCATTTCGTTTAGTTTGAATAGCATAACGCGGAATCCATTTCCCTTTAAACATGATAGAAGCAATCACATAATCAACTTCCTCCCAAGGAATTTGAATAAATTTACGAGCATCACGTTCATTAAAGAATTCAAATCCTTTGTCACCAATCATAATTTTCCCGTATTCAGGAAGACCGTTATGTGAGGTCGCATCAATAACTAACTCAACTTTTGTATTGATTGATTGAACCATTTGATAGACTACTCCATTTCTCTCTTTTAATATTCATTATTATACGCATTTTCTCACTTTAAGTGAATAGAGTTCATAAACATAGAAAAATCATCTTCAAAGATAAAAATAAACAAGTAGATGCTTGCTAGTGGAAATTTTCTAATTCTACTAACTGAACTTATCTAAATAATGGAAGATACTAATCAACAAATTGAAGAACCTTTCAAACCTTAAGACACTAACTACTCAACTCATTCACTCACCGGTCGAGAAATTGCTTGCACAACTGAGAGTCACATCCGGATTCAATACATATCGATAAATCTAATACCAGAAACATTAAAAGGCAGTGCCCCATTAACTGAGGCTGGACTGCCTTATTTTAAAATGTGTTGCGCAACATTTTCCACGTGTGTGGATTTAAGTGAAAATACATGAGGGGTAGTTATTTTATTCATATTGTTTAGCTATTCCTCTGAAAGAAGTTAAGCTTTTAGACACTTCGGTAAGCTATTTCTTCTTTCACTTATTATTTCTATCCGCTTATAGCCTAACTCCTTCGTCAACATGAGTAAATCTAATTCTGATAGTTAAAATCCTGGTTTGTGAGGTATTTAAAGATTTTAAGATTTATCCCCTCTAGTTGTTCCTTATGCATATCTATCGCATTGATACGATTATTTTCATACGTTTTATAATAATAAACACCTTTGTCTTGATCCATACAAGAAGAATAGGTTGTACCATCCTCTAACCCTTCATCTGTAAGGACCCCTCCTTTAACCATTTTCACATAATCCAGCATATGAAAAAATTGTGTAATAGATTGTTTATCCCCTTCAATTTTAGGCATATGTGTACGAATATAAGCAATCCTTACAAATCTGGAAACGGAAGCAAAGTCTCCGGGTATCCCTAATGTTCCAGCTCCAATGCCCAATGCTTTTAATGTTTGCTTTCCCCATTTTGTTTCTTTTGGTGAAATCGGAGTCAGATGTAGATACTCATTCAAGTTTGTTAAATGCCAATCAAAGGTAGGGTTGTTGGTCAAAACTCCTATGAGATTGTCATGTACAGTCAAGCGGTCTTTTGTCTTTTCTACCACAATAGCCTTTCCTGTCTTATCTGCAATCATCCAGTGAAGCATTGAAACAGGTGTATTTTCATTGATTGGACAATCCACAAGTTCTAAATGCTCAATTCCACGTTTAACTTCTTCTACTGTTTCGTGATTTGATAATACCCATTGTATAAAGTCGTAGGGTGCAATATTATTTTTCCCTTCAATCGGTTCTTTCTCAAAATATGCGTATCCTTCAAAATTTAATCCTGCGCATGCTAGGCCAACATCGTTCATAGCATCAGCTAGAAGAGGATGGTTATCAATTACCGTTCCCATTCCAATAATAGCACGCTTATTGGTTACCATATTACCTGTTACTCTATCTTGATATTGATAGTTTCTTGGAATAATCATAACTGCCTGATTGAAATAATAGGCTAAGTCCATATTCCTTCCAAAAAACCACTTACCCTCTTGAGATTTAATACTTAATCCTGTACAAATATCGGTCACCTCATTTTTATCTTACTAAAGATCAGATATGCTATTATAACCCCCTATTATCCAACTATATTTTTCTGCATTTTTTAATTTTTATACAAGCTAATGCTAATCCGTATTGAATTGATACAGTTTTGTTTTAGATTCTAAATTAGGCTCTCTTTTGTATCAGTCAAGACTAGACTAATTTCTTTTTCTGGTTGTTCTTATAGCATTACATCCATCTATTAGGCATTTTTAAAATACATTAACATTTCGTAAACAATCACATGCTATAATGTCAAAAATGCAACGAGGAGAATACAGATGTTTCAAATATTAGTAGTAGAAGATAATGAAAATTTAAATCAGACAGTATGTACTTATTTGAACCTAAACGGCTATCAAGCTAAAGGTGTTTTGGATGTCAATGATGCCTATGACGCGATGACTGACCGTATCTTTGATTTAATTATTTCTGACATAATGATGCCGGGGATTGATGGATTTGAATTTGCCAAGTCTGTGAGGGAATTGAACAATGATATTCCAATTTTATTTATGACAGCAAAGGAAGATCTCGAATCAAAAAGAAAAGGTTTCCATGCCGGTGCCGATGATTACATGGTAAAACCTGTTGATATGGATGAATTACTCCTTCGACTAGAAGCATTGCTCCGCAGGGCAAAAATTGCATCCAATAAAAAAATTGAGATTGGCCAGCTGAGGCTGGACATCGAAGAGCACACAGCTTATTTAAATGAGGAAGAGATCAATCTGACGGTAAGAGAGTTCAAGTTGTTGTATAAGCTTTTGTCATACCCTAAGAAAACATTTACAAGAACTCAGTTAATGGATGAGTTCTGGGATGCTGAATCCCAATCAGGACCACGTGTGGTGGATGTTTACATTACAAAATTGAGAGATAAGTTTTCTGCATGCAAGGATTTTGAGATTGTCACCGTACATGGATTAGGATATAAGACGGTGCTCAAATGAGAATTACCTCAGATGAACGAAATAGGAGAAAGTTTTTATTTAATTTTGGGAGATTCCTTATATTTTTTATACTGATGGCATTTGTAGTTACCTGCAATTTGGTATTGTTTCTGCATTGGGTTGATTTGACGTCGGAAGAAATGAGAGCTGCTGTTCCCATTACCTTCTTAAACGTTATCATTCTCACATTTATTTTCAGTTTGATTGATGAAATTCGCCGTACCTTGATGGTAAGAAAACCAATAGCACGGATTCAGGCAGGTCTGGATGAAATAATGTCTGGCAATTTCAAGACACAGATTCCCTATATTAAAAACGAGAACAGCAGCAATGAATTCGATGCTATTATCAAAGGGATTAATGAGCTTGCTGTAGAGTTGTCTGGAGTAGAAACTCTTCGAACAGATTTTATTTCAAATGTCTCTCATGAAATTAAGACCCCGCTTGCGGCTATCCAAAATTATGGAACACTGCTTCAGGGACATTCCCTTTCAGAAACACAGAAGGTAGAATATGCAAAAGCCATTACTACGCAGACAAGAAGATTATCTGGTCTGATTACAAATATATTGAAATTAAATCGCCTGGAAAATCAACAAATCTTTCCGGAGAGAAAACAGTATAGTTTAACGGAACAAATTTGCGAATGTTTACTTCTATTTGAGCAGTCATGGACAAGTAAAAACATTCATATTGAAACCGATCTAGAAGAAGATATTTTCATACACGAAGATGCCGAACTGTTAAGTCTAGTATGGAACAATCTGTTTTCAAATGCGATAAAGTTTACGGATAATGGCGGAACTGTTGGTATTAAGGTAAAGAAAGAAGGACTTACTGCATTTGTAGAAGTCAGCGACAGCGGTTGTGGCATTAGCCCGGAAACAGGGAAGCATATTTTCGAAAAATTTTATCAGGGGGATACTTCCCATGCTGTGCAGGGAAACGGTCTGGGACTGGCATTGGTAAAGAGAGTGATTGATATAGTTGGCGGCGTTATTCATGTACAAAGTACATTGGGAGAAGGCAGTACGTTTACTGTCTACTTAAGGACGAACGTCATTGAATAAAATTAGAAATTGTCTTATGCGTAAATGTAAATCAAGAATGGAGGACTATGATGGAAAATAGTAAATTTGAGTATACGTATTCTGCAAAAAGACAGGGAGAAATCGAAGCGATTAAAAAGAAATATATGAAAAAGGAAGATGATCCATTCGAACAGTTACGCAATTTGGATAAAAGGGCAGAAAGACCAGGAACAATGTTGGCCATTATGTCAGGCCTTATAGGAACATTATTGTTTGGAATAGGTTTGAGTTGCTGTCTAGTATGGCGTGAACAGCTTTTCGTACCAGGAATAATCGTAGGTTTATTGGGACTTGTGCTAATAAGCGTTGCCTATCCCCTATATATAAAAATAACAAAAAGAGAGCGAGAAAAACTTGCACCACAGATTCTGTCTTTGAGCGAAGAATTATTAAAATAGATTTCATCAGGTAGGTAAGTAGGACATCCTGTAAACGGTAATCGTTTATAGGATTCTTTTTTATATATGGATAATATTTTTTCGGTTTAACATTTAGTAAACATTTCTTTTGCAATTCGCAAACATCAAATAGGTAAGATACAACTATCAAATGAAGTATATAAAGGAGCTATTACAAAATGGAAAACAAAAAAACTTTTATTACATTATGGATGGATGCTGCAACAGGATATGTGCTTACACTGGGTTTGTGGAATCTACCTTATATAGTCATCAAATAATTACTCCATTCTTTACTAATATAAAAGACAGAGCCCCCTTTTAAAAAGAGGGCTGACTGCCTTAATTTAATTCCAGCTTCGCAACATTTTCCACATGTGTGGACTATAATTGGCAACACAATGGGATGTTGGTAGGTTTATAATTTTATTTTATATCATGCTATCTGCAAGATGAGATTGTGTAGTGTCTTTGACGGTAATTTAGCGTTACTCACACGTTGCATTAACCGAATGTTAACATATCACCAGAATTAAACTGCTTAGTCAATTTATTTATCTCTTTCCTTTATCATAAACCTCACCTAATGCCCTAGGAGCACGGTTTGTTTTAGAGAAGAAGATTAATAACAGTAACGTTAATACATACGGTAAAATCATGAATAAATCGGTAAAACTGCTTGGCAATGCCATTGACTGGGCTATAAAAGCTCCCCCTGATTTTGCAAAACCAAATAAAAGACATGCAGCTAAGGTAGGGAGAATCCTCCAATTTCCAAAAATTAATGCGGCAATGGCCAAGAATCCATATCCCATATAGATACTTGAAGAAAAGTTTGCTGAAATGGAATAGGCAAAACACATACCGCCCAGACCTGATAATAGGCCCGAGATTAAAACGGCTGAAAACCTGATCTTCGATACATCCACACCTGCTGCATCAACCGAATGAGGGTTTTCTCCGCAAGCCCTCAAGCGCATGCCATATTTCGTTTTATATAAAAGGTACCAGGCAAATATCGCGATCACGATAATAATCACTTCGAACGGATATATATTTGTAAAAATCGCACCTATAATCGGTATATCGGCTAACCCTTCAATCGTAAAACGTTCCGATACTCCTAACTGAAACTTGTCCGAAGCTGTTCCAAATACAAGTGCATTTATTTGTGTCGTTAAGAATGTCGTAAGAGCCAACGCCAAAATATTGATCACAACACCGCTGATCACTTGGTCTGCCTTAAACTTAACACTCAGTACAGCATGAATAATGGAAAAAGCCATCCCGCCAATCATAGCAAACAGTAACGCCACGTAAAATAGATCTTGAATATCTGTGCCAAAAGCATTTGCGATCAGAACAGCTGCCAGCGCCCCAATGAATGCTCCAAAACCTTGAAAGCCTTCCAACGCCAGATTGGTAATTCCGCTCTTTTCACTATATATACCGCCTATTGCCATGATAAAAAGAGGAAGGGCAAAGGATAAACCATCAATAATTATTGTATCCATTATGCTTCACTCTCCTTTCGATCCGCTTCTTTTTCCTTCAGGCGGCTGACTTTATATTTCATGTACACTCCACATGCACTGAATAATAGAATCAATCCAACAATCACAGAAGATATTTCTTGTCTGATTCCAGCCTGCGAACTCATATATGTGCTCCCCTGCTCAATAGTGGATACTAGAAAAGATGAGAAAATAACGCCAATTGGATGCGAGTTTCCGAGCAAGGATACAGCTATGGAATCAAAACCGATGCTGGATAATACTTTTGGCTGGATAGAAGAAAAATAACCCAGATAATACGTGACACCTGCAAGACCAGCCAAACCACCTGAAATAACCATGGCTAAAACTGTATTTCTTCCTACATTGATTCCCGTATACTTTGCTGCATTCCGGTTGGAACCTACCGCTTTCAGTTCAAAGCCAACTACTGTTTTATCCATGAAGAACTTAATTAAAACAGCTGTAAGGATAGCTAAAATAAAGCCCAATGGAATGTCCATTTTTAAGTTTCCTATTTCGACATTCACTAGCGTTAATCTTGCTGCTTCTGAGATATATTGAGATTGTCTTGAGACAGGGTCGATATAATACATCTGAATAAAAAAGCTAATGACATATTGGGCGATATAATTCAACATAATCGTAGATACTACTTCATTGATGTTAAATTTATATTTAAGCCACCCAACTAATCCTCCCATTAGTCCCCCAGCGATAATTCCGATTACCAACACAAGCGGCTTTGCGATGATGGCATCCAAACCACTGTAACCAACAATAATCGTCGCAAAGAAACCCGAGACGAGCATTTGGCCGGAGACCCCAATATTAAAGAGGCCTGCTCTAAATGCAACAGTAACTGCCAAGCTTGCAAACACAAGCGGTGTCATGGCATTCAGCAAACTCAAAAAATCAGTCAGCATGCTCTTATAGCCAGCATAAGATGGCTTCGGCAAGATTCCCGCCCCTTGGAGCAAATTGTAAAACGCCTGCAAGGGATTTTTGCCGATCAAAAGTATAACAATGGCTGCAGCAATGAAACTTATGAGTATGGCGACTAATGGAAGTGAAATCGGCTGCCATTTCTCATTGCTTATTGGCCGAATAAGACTATATCTTAAACTTTTTTTCTTTTTATCTTTACTCATGCTTTGCCCCCATCATATATTCACCGACTTCATTCGTCGTTAATGATTCTCTTCTAGCAATCTTTTGAAGTTGGCCATTATATATAACTCCTATGGTATCCGCTACATTCATAATTTCATCCAGCTCTAATGAAATAAGCAGAATCGCTTTTCCTCGATCCCGTTCCTGAATAATCATTTTATGGATATTTTCAATCGCACCAATGTCTACTCCCCGCGTTGGCTGAACGAAAATCATGAGCGGCGATTGCAATTCAATTTCGCGAGCGATGATGGCTTTTTGCTGATTGCCGCCACTCATCGAACGAACCTGTGTCTTAATGCCTTGTCCACTTCTAATATCATATTTATCAATCATCTTGTGGCCAAATTGCTCAATTTCTTCTTTATTTAAGATACCCTTACCAGAAAAAGGCTCCCTGTAATACTGTTTTAAAGCCAGATTGGTAGATAAATCAAAATCCAAAAATAACCCGTAGCTTTGCCTATCTTCAGGTATATAAGATATTCCAGCTTCTGTTCTGTTTCTTATCGTTTCATTCGTAATGTTCTTGTCGCCAAGAAGTATGTTTCCACCACTGACCTTTGTTAATCCAGCTATCGCATCCGCTATTTCAACCTGCCCATTATCTGCAACTCCGGCAATGGCAAATATTTCACCGCTGCGTATGGTAAAGGACACATCTTTCACTACTTCAAACCCATCTTCATTTTTAACGGTCAGATTTTCTACCTTCAATACTTCCTCTTTGAACTGGGCAGGCGCTTTTTCAGCTTCAAAACTTACCTCCCTGCCTACCATTAATCGAGCCATATGATTAACAGATGTCTTCTTCACATCCAACACATCGACTAATTTGCCCTTGTTCAATACAGCGCACCGATCAGCCACTTTCTTGATTTCTTCAAGCTTATGTGTAATTAATATGATTGTTTTTCCAGCGTTCCGTAGACCTTCAATAATGTTAAGCAAGAACTCAATTTCTTGTGGTGTTAAAACTGCAGTCGGTTCATCAAAAATGAGGATCTCTGCTTCACGGTAGAGTACCTTTAAAATTTCCACCCGTTGCTGCATAGAAACAGTTAGATCAGCTATTTTTTTAGTAGGATCCACTTCTAAGCCAAAGTTTTTGGACAGTTCTTCAACTTTACGATTGGCATTTCGAATATCTACAAATGAAAAGAGACCCGCCAACTTTTTGATTGGCTCAACTCCTAAAATAATATTCTCTGTAATCGTATAATCAGAGACTAACTTAAAATGCTGATGGACCATTCCTATGTTAAGCTTCGCCGCATGGTTAGGTGAACTGATTTCCACTTTTTCACCCCGGATATAAATTTCTCCTTCATCCGGTTCATACATGCCGCCCAGCATACTCATCAATGTTGATTTACCCGCACCATTCTCCCCAAGTAAAGCGAAAATTTCTCCTTTTTTTATGCCGATGGATACATCATCATTCGCTACTATTCCAGGGAATCGTTTGGTTATATGTTTCATTTCTACAATATAATCAGACATTTTTCTCCTCCTTTATCACAATATCCATATAGGAAAAATTTAGAAGTTTATCATCTCCCCGATCCGCCAAAAATCAGGAAGTGATAAACTTCTAAAGGTTCATTTCATTATTGTGTTTCTATTGATGTTACAACCCTGGAAACTTTTCTGGCGTATGGCCATTAAAGTTAGATGCAGGTACAATTGTGCCATCTTTCACTAACTCATATGCTTCATTCATTTTAGTAAGTGTATCCTCTGATAATTGATGACGGCCTTCTTCTTTTATAAACCCAGTAGAATCTGTATCTGCATGAAGAACTACATTTCCACCCTTAAAGCTTCCGTCAACAACTGAATTCAATGCCTTTTCAATATTCATGCTCATGAATTTTACACCGGATGTTAACACGATGTTTTCAGAACCATTTACACCGTCATCAAATTGGTCAACATCACAACCAATTACTTTTACGTCGCCTTTCGCTTCCTTAACCGCTGTGAATACACCATTTCCGGTTCCGCCCGCTGCAACAAAGATTTGATCTACACCTTTTTTAATTAACGCATTTCCAATCACTTTGCCGGTAGCTTCATCTGCAAAAGATCCTGCATAGTTACCGCCAACATCTTTACCTGTTACATCAGTCCCTGCATAACCTGATAATTCTACAACTTCAACATCTTTTCCAAAAACCTTATTAGCGTAATTTACACCTGACTCAAAGCCAAATTGATAATTTACATTTGAAGGATAAGCGATACCATTTACAACCGCTACTTTATTTGTTTTTGTTTCAAGTGCGGCTGCCATTCCGGCAAAAAAGCCACTTTCTTGTTCAGCAAAATTCATGGCATATATATTATCAAATTCTGTTTGATCACCTACAGGCGCAGGCTCAGAGTCATTTATAATAAATTTTTTATCAGGATTTTCTAAAGCAATACTAGAAATTCCGGCGAATTGAAACCCAGGTGTTATAATAACATCATAATCTGCCACGATATCAGCAACAGCTTGTACAGCTGCAGCAGGATCGCCCGTTTCTTCTTTAACAGCCTTTACTGTTGCTGTTGGATTATTTTCGATAAAGTTTAAAATACCGTTATAGTTATCTTCATTAAAGTTACCATCATCAACGCCTGAAGGACTTGTTACAATGGCAATTTTCAGCCCATCTTCACCTGCTCCGGACAGCGCTTCATTTTCATTATTTCCGCATGCTGCCATAACAGCAGTCATTAATGCAATGATCAGTACCATTGCTATTTTTTGTGTGCCTTTTTTCACTTAAATATCCTCCTCTGAAATCATTCTGATATTTTTCTGTCTGTAAAAATTAAAAAGCACCGAGTTATACCGGTGCTTGACTTCAGGAAGGTAGATAAAGGAAAAAGATAATTTTTTTCACTTATAAGTACACAACCTCGTAGTCAAGCTATTTATGGTAGCTTGGTAGAAACTTTCGGGCCATATCCCCAATATTATACGAGAATAACATTTAATTTTTACAACGTCATGTTAACATCGTGAATTCCAGCTGTCAATAAGACACTTATATTTTTTTGAAATAACAATTAATATTCGATAATAGATTAAAAAGAAATAACATTGCGGTTATATTTGGATAAATAGAGGTTAACAATCGTTAGTTCTAAGGATTTCATCTTTAGTCTCCTATTATCAAAATTGAAGAATCAGAGATCAGTATAGCTATTTACATTTAAAGCGTAATTTAATTGAGAATGTGATCAGATATCCTTCTCCTTCTTTATCACAATAACTAAAAAGAAAAAAATCAGAAGTTCACCATCTCCCTGATCCGCTAAAAATCAGGAAGTGATAAACTTCTAATGATTCATTTCATTACTTGTTTATATTGAATGTTACAACCCTGGAAACTTTTCTGGCGTATGACCATTAAAGTTAGATGCAGGTACGATTGTACCATCTTTCACTAACTCATATGCTTCATTCATTTTGGTAAGTGTATCCCCTGATAATTGATGGCGGCCTTCTTCTTTTATAAACCCAGTAGAATCTGTATCTGCATGAAGAACTACATTTTCACCTTTAAAGGTTCCTTCAACAACACCATTCAACGCTTTTTCAACATTCATGCCCATAAATTTAGCCGCAGATGTTAACACGATGTTTTCAGAACCATTTACACCGTCATCAAATTGGTCAACATCACAGCCAATTACTTTTACGTCGCCTTTCGCTTCCTTAACCGCTGTGAATACACCATTGCCAGTGCCGCCTGCTGCAACAAAGATTTGATCTACACCTTTTTTAATCAATGCATTTCCGATTACTTTTCCAGTTGCTTCATCTCCAAAAGATCCTGCATAGTTACCGCCAACATCTTTACCTGTGACATCTGTCCCTGCATAACCTGATAATTCTACAACTTCAACATTTCTTCCATAGTTTTTATTAACAAACTCTACGCCTGATTCAAAACCAAACTGATAGTTTACGTTTGATGGGTACGCAATCCCGTTTACAACCGCAACTTTATTTGTTTTTGTTTCAAGTGCCGCAGCCATTCCGGCAAAAAAGCCACCTTCTTGTTCGGCAAAAGTCATAGAATATATATTATCGAACGTTTTTTGATCACCTACAGGTGTAGGCTCAGAATCAATTAAAATGAATGATTTATCAGGATTTTCTAAAGCAACACTTGAAATTCCAGCAAATTGGAACCCTGGTGTTACAATAACATCATAATCTGCCACGATATCCGCAACTGCTTGTACACCTGCAGCAGGGTCGCCTGTTTCTTCTTTAATAGCCTTTACAGTTGCTGTTGGATTGTTCTCAATAAACTTCAAAATACCTTCATAGTTATTTTCATTAAAGTTGCCATCATCAACACCAGTAAGGCTTGTTACAATAGCAATTTTTAATCCTTCTCCACCTGATCCGGACTCTTTTTTATCTTCACTATTTCCGCACGCTGCCATAACAACAGTCATTAAAGCTAATAATAAAACCATTGCTATTTTTTTAGTACTTTGTTTCAAGAAAAGATCCTCCTCTGTTATTCAGTTAAATTGCAGCCAAAAAAGAATCTTATTACACCAGCTCTTGACGTTTATACATAGACTCATAGTCAAGCTATTTTCGGTATTTCCACAGAAACTTTCAGGCTCAATCTTTTTATTATATTGAAATAACATCACTCATTTACTCACTTATAATAACAACACAGACCCTAACCGTCAATAAAAAATGCGTATATTTTATAATAAAAGTAATTTAATGTTCGTATATATACTAGCAAATAAATGGAAGCATAAGTTTATTTATATAAAATCAACAAAAAGACGAATACTCCTAAAAAAATCATTTTAATTAAGAGACACATCGGAGGAAAACTTTCTTAATTTAAAAAAGGCAGCACCCTCCTTATAGAGGGCTACTGCCTCATTCAATACTAATTATGCTACACTCTCGAGTGCGTGGAGTGTATGTGGCAATAAAACAAGAGAATTTGCTGGATTTATCAACTCTTTCCTAACGACACAAGAAGCTTCAAGCACGTAAAGAAAATAAAAGCTATATAAACTTTAAGATGCCAACATCCGGCTAACCCAATCATGCTAGCAGGGTGTTGATTTTTAAAGAGCATCTTCCAATTCTTCTTCAGTGTACCCAAACATATAATCTTCATCTTTCCCGTTTGAAGCCCATATCTCTGCAGCTTCATAAACACTTAAAGATTCATCAAATTCATCCGATTCATCAATTTCCTCAGATTTCTCATTAAGTACACCATATGGAATAACGGGTCTGTGGTCACGTTCAAAAATAGCCATAGTTTATCCTCCTTTATATTTATAAAGCAGTCTACTCAAGGTATCCTGAGCTAATTGTACTTAACCATTATAATTTCTGAAATCATCCTCAGATTCATAGATTGAATCCGAAGAAATGCTATTCTTATGACCGCACTCTGTACATTTCCAAACATAGTGATGGTCATCAAAATCCGGCTGTTCGCTCAGGCATGCATTACAGCGATCGCAAAACCACACGATATCTGGGAATCTCTCCTGCATAATTCCACCTCCTTGTTCTGGATTGGCGCCAAGTAATTAATATACTCCTAATGCTTCTGGTGCTATGGCATGGCGTATTGAGCTCGTATGAATTAAGCAACACACACCATATACTAATATATTATATAATAATAGTAATATTATTCTGAATATTTAGTCAAACAAAATCCAATTCAGCTTATTCCACCCTATAGTTCATTAATATATTTTGTTAGCAAAAATGCTTCTCTACAATGGCATATATCTCCCTTTCCCTGATCAACTGTCGATATTGTGGCGATTTGACGAAAACCGAGCAGCCTTGTAAAGTCAAAGGACACATCTGGATTCAATACACGTACATAAATCCAATACAGGAAACATAAAAGGCAGCGCCCCCTTTTTGAGAGGCTACTGCCTAATTTCAATATGAGTTTCGCGACACTTTCCACGTGCATTGAGTGTATATGACAACACAACAAGAGATGTTGGTGAGTTTATCAACTTCTTTAACTATTTTCTTAAAAACGATACAGAAAGATTTTAAAAAAATTAACAAAATATATAAAACATAAAGATATTTTTGTCTATTTATTCACATAAGTTTGAAATTTTATTATTCTAATATAGTAATGAATTTCACAACTAAATAATATCGCTCACTATAATTTAAAAACATCTATGAAAGGAAGAACATCGTGTCTAAAGTTAAATTATTTATTATTGGAGCAGCTTCTACAGCAATTCTTTTAGGATTATTTTTAGTTTTTTTCGGAGATTCCAATACAAAAGAAACGATTATAGCCCCACTAGGGAAGGAAATCTATAAAATTACCGAATTAGAGGTTGGAGCTATACAAGATATCGTTAAAGAAACTTACATAGCAGGAAATCCAGTAACTACTACTATTAAACCTGTTGATAAACAAGGGAACTTTTTCTATAACGAGGTTATGGGAATGCAAAAAGAAATTGAACTGAAATATAAAGCATTGGTTAGATGGGGTTATAGAGGTGAAATTGACGAAAAAACTATCAAATACAATGAAAAAGAGAAGATACTGACAATTAAAGAGCCTCAACTAACTGCATTTTACGCAAAAGAATTGGTTGAATCCGATGATAATTTAGGATGGGTACAGTCCATAATCTCTCCGACATCCTATGATGATGCAAAAATATATGATAAACAAGCAAACACAATTATCGAGCAGACAATTAGAGATAATATTGAAACGGGTAGAGAAAAGGTACAAGACCATTTAAAAGACGAAATAAACAAATTAATTGAAAATAAAACAATCAAAATACCTATTAAAGATATTAATTTCGAAGAATCGGAAGAAGAGTTAAATTTAATTAACGAAGAACTAGAAGATCTTGAAATTACCCAATCAGAATCAGGAGAGAAAAACTAAAAAAAAGTAAGTAAAAGTAAAGAGTAAGGATAAAAAGGCAGCGCCCCCAAGAGGGCTGCTGCCTTATTTCAATACTAATTTTGCTACACTCTCGACGTGCATCGTCTGCGGGAACATGTCCACAGGCTGCACTTCCATTGTCTTATATCCATGCTCCTCAAGATACATGAGGTCACGTGCCAATGTAGCTGGGTTGCAGGATACATAGACGACTTTTTTCGGCTTCATTTCTGCGATGGTGTTTAAGAGGTTTTCGTCACAGCCTTTACGTGGTGGATCGACGACTAATACGTCTGCTGTGATCCCATCTTCGTACCAGGCCGGGATAACAGTTTCGGCGCTGCCTACCGCAAAGTCGACATTGGTGATGCCATTAAGTTTTGCGTTCTTTTTGGCGTCTTCTATGGCTTCTGGAACGATTTCTACACCGTATACCTTTTTCGCTTTTTTCGCTAAAAATAAAGATATGGTTCCAATTCCACAATAGGCATCAATCACGGTTTCGTTGCCTGATAGATTCGCATACTCCAGTGTCTTATCATAGAGGACCTTCGTCTGAGTAGGATTCACTTGATAGAATGAACGCGGAGAGATGGCAAATTTAACATCGCCGATATAATCATAAATCACATCAGCTCCCCATAATACAGTTGTTTTCGACCCGAGAATGACGTTTGTCTTCAGAGAATTCACATTCTGAATAATAGATTTAACCCCAGGAACTGCATCAATAATCTCTTTGATGATTTCTCTCGCATGCGGAAGCTCAGGTGTTCTTGTGACAAGGACGACCATAATTTCACCGGTCACTTGTCCATGGCGAACCATAATATGGCGAAGCAACCCTTTGTGGTTTCGTTCATCATAGGCACGAACACGGTACTTTTCACAAATCTTCTTCACTGTGCGGATCGTATCGTCGTTTTCTGAAACTTGAATCAGACATTCATCCATATTAATGATTTCATGCGAACGTTTCGCGTAGAAGCCAGCTACCAGTCCGCCTTCCATTTCTCCAACGGGAACCTGGGCTTTATTACGGTAATTCCACGGCTCACTCATTCCAAGGACTGGATGGACTGGTACATCAGGCAGTTTTCCGATTCTCGCCATTATTTCCCGGACCATTTTTTCCTTAGCCTTAAGCTGGCCTTCATATGATAAATGCTGCAGCTGGCAGCCACCGCATTGACGGTAAATCGGACATGGCGGCTCGACTCTGTCAGGACTTTCTTCCATTAGCTCCATCAAGCGCCCAAAGGCATAGCCTTTATTAATCTTGGTCACTTTAATTCGGGCTTTTTCTCCTGGAAGGCCAAACGGGACAAAAATCGGATATCCTTCTACCTTTGCTACTCCAGAGCCTTCATGAGTCAAATCTTCAAATACCACATCTATATAATCATTTTTTTGAATTGGCGCTTTTTTCTTTTCAGTCATTCTTTGCTAACCTCGATTTTTTATTGAGTAATCATGATTGTATCATAAAACAGGACAGACCGATAATCCATGGATTTTACCATAAAAAACCAACTTCTTAAAGAAGTTGGTCCAAATCTGGCTTTTCAAACACGGCATCGTCAGAAACAAGTATATGCCGATCCGTTATTTTCTGTTTTTCATGTACACCTTCAGGCACGAAAACTTCTAAATGACGATAGAGATTAACAAATTCAGCAGGTGCCAAACCGCCAAACTCACCATCTAAATTTAATTGAAGCTTTTCAGTAGAGTGTACTTTTATACGGTTCGCTTTCACATAAATCACGGACGGATCATGAATATGCTCTCCACGTAAAGCCAACGCCGCTATACGCACAAAATCCGGCAGATTAATTTTCTTTAAAATTAATAGCGTAAACATGCCATCATTCAGGGAAGCATCTGGTGCCAATCGCTCAAATCCACCAACGGAGTTCGTATTGGCGACAAGGAAAAGCATCGCATCACCTTCGAACAGCTTGCCATCATACTCGATCTTCATCGAAGTTGCCTTCAAAGATGGCAGCAACATTTCGAGTCCTTTCATATAATATGCCAGCTGTCCAATTCTTGTTTTCAGCTTGCTTGGTACTTCATATGTCAGTTCGGTTAACCGACCACCAGCTGCTATATTAATGAAATATCGATTGTCCATTTTTCCGATATCAATTGGAATCGTAAGTCCTTCAGCAATTGTATCCGCTGCTTCAGGAATGGATTTCGTTGATATACGTAAGGCACGGGCAAAATCATTCGTTGTACCCACCGGGATAATTCCCAATTTCGGCCGGTATTCCTGTTCCGCCAATCCGTTGACCACTTCGTATATCGTTCCATCTCCTCCCGCTGCGATGACCACATCATAGCGCCTTTCCACAGCAATTTGTGCTGCTCTTGTCGCGTCACCCGCTTCAGTAGTCGCATGACAGGAAGCCTCATATCCAGCTTTCTCTAATTTTTCCAAAACTTCAGGTAAATGTTTTTTAAATGCTTCTTTTCCTGAAGTAGGATTGTATATTATCCTTGCTTTTTTCATAATCAATCATCATCCTATTTTATAAATTCGGAGTTAATATCTCTGTTTCAAATTTTCTTATATTATTATACATCCGTAAAAAGACATTTGCTAATGTGTTTACTCGAGCTTCGACAGACTACTTGACACACTTTTCAAAATGGCATCACCATTACTGCCAACAGTTATGGTTGCAAACTTGGCATTTTGTTCTACTTCAGCTCCAGTTCCTTCTTCAATGAAAAAGTTTTCAATGCCATAGAGAATCGTATCGCCGTTGACCTTTCCTGTTAGGATAGCCTGATTATTTCCTGTATGTTCGTCTTTTGCTTCTTCTATAGTATCATATATTTCTTTAATTTGATAAATTCCCTTTCCGTCTTCTTCCACCAGCACATATACCTGGTTAGGAAAATTAGTTGATTTTACCTGACTAATATTATAGGACAATTGGACATAATCCCCTTGTAATAAAGACCGCGGATCCACCGGTTCTACTTTCAGGACAATATCAGTTCCATTACGTAAAATCGCTTCCTTCTGAAAAATGATAATTGACAGAATCAGCACCTGAAGTACAACGATCGGGAACCATTTTCGAACACCCCGCAACACAAATCCGAAACGCTCATGGTTACGACCGTCTTTTATACTTTTATCCATATAAATCGCGATACATAATAGTAGGACTGCCAAAATTGCAAACGTAATCGATTTATGAAGCAGTGTCCAAAATAAATCGTAATATTTATAGCCGAGGTATCCGATCAAATAAAGAAAAACAGAATTCTCAAGCCAGTGATTTTTCTTATTCACAACGCGATACGTAAAATATATCAGGAAGAAAAGATAAGTAAAGTTGTAAAGATAGTATAGGACAGTATGTTCTGAGAAGAATGTAAGAATAAGCCACAGCGTCAGAATCGCAACCAAGTTCCATCCTTTGGTATACGGATTTTTCAGTCCGAAGTATAAACCAAAGGTTAGGGCCATCATTATTATGGCAACAGTGTCACCGGAGATGTCTGGGAATAGTTTATAGAGCAGAAGCACACCTGCATATATGATTCCGCCTAATCCAAAAGGATACATCACTCGCTCTCTTTCACGCCAAGTTGTATAGGCTATAAGAATAATATAGGTTAAGAGAACAATAATGGAATGATTCCACAGGATGACGGATGAAATAGCCCCTCCCGACAGCATGATCGTGTACCGGAGAATGGAATCATTCCTTGAAATAGTACTTCCAATCGGTACCAGAATGACCATGGCTAGCATAAACCACATAATATACTCTCCTAACCCAATCAGGAACAGGATTCCAATTACCGATGCTGATAGAAGTAAAACGGCCAGTATAATGAAGACCAGCTTGATTAACGAAGAGAGAAAATGACTTTCACCGGATGTTTTCGATGCAGTGAGTTTTGCCAGCCATTTTGTACCCAGCACAACAAGAGCAATAGCCATAAGGAGTCCAACAAAATAGATTAAAAACCCATTAATCCATACTGAAATAATCAGGAACTGAACAATGAGATTGATTGAAATCCCCAAAGAAAAAATAACACTAACCACTTTATTTTTTCTATTGCTCAAATAATCATAAAGAATCCAACCTGAAACGAGCGCAATTATCAGATAGGCTAGCATTCCAGTAAAAGAAAACTCATTATTATTATTAAACAAATATATAACCGTCCATTTGGTTGTCAAAACAATACATAACCATTGAATCCACACGCTTGAAAAAGAAGCAATTAACCTTGACCCTCTAGTTGTGAATCCATACAGACAAATAATATTCATAAGAATAATCCCTAGTAGAATCAATGTATCTTCTGTATCACTTTTCGGAAGCCAGCTATTCAAAGGATAAAAATATGTATACACGGTTATATTCAAAAGTATGTATGACTGAACAAAAAATATCGGATAACGAGTAAACATAGCTAACAGAACAGAGGGAATCAGCCATACTAAAAATAAAGAATAGCTGTCTGCATGAGAATTATATACCTGACCCAGCAGAGCCACGGCCACACCAAAGGCGATTGATCCTCCCCAGAAAATCCAGGTCCCGACGTCCTGTTGATGTTCCTTCCATTTAGAAAATCCATAACTAACCCCATAAAACAGAAGCATTAGTGTTACAATTAACCCTATTTTCACATATCGATCCAACCCTCCCCAATTGGCTGCAAAAAAATAAATTATTGCGCTTAACCCAAAGAGCAATCCAATCAGATAACTTGTTTTGGTTATCTTCTCTTGTTTCATGTACTTCACCCCTTTTTTTACATGTATATTCCTTCTACTCCTTAAAAACCTACTATCTATATAGTAGTGGAAATAAGATGGCTGATTTATCTGATAAATGTATATATCTACCATACCAAACTTAATGACGGAGAGAAACACATAAAAAAAACGACTAAGATTGTCAGCTCCCTATCGCGTAACAAAAACAGAGCCTCCCGTTTAAACCCGGGAGGCTCTATTTTTGTTTATCTTTTTTGAAGCTCTTCCATAATCAGTTTATTGACCATTTGTGGATTGGCTTGCCCTTTTGTAGCTTTCATCATTTGTCCAACAAGGAAACCAACTGCTTTTTGCTTACCATTTTTAAAGTCCTCGATGGATTGAGGATTCTTATCCAAAATTTCTGTTACGATTGTACGCAGCGAACCTTCATCAGAAATTTGAACAAGACCTTTTTCCTTCACAATTGCTTCAGGATTTCCCCCATGCTCCACTAATTCTTTAAAGACAGTTTTAGCGATTTTTGAAGAGATAGTACCATCTACAATCAATTTAATTAAGCCTGCCAGTCCTTCTGGAGTGAGGGCTATATCATGCAATTCTTTTTGAGAGGTTTTCAAGTAAGCAGAAAGCTCACCCATTATCCAGTTGGAAGCCTGTTTAGGCTCTGCTCCTGCACTTATTGTTTCTTCAAAGAAATCGGCTGTTTCTCTTGTCACGGTTAACACACCTGCATCATAGGCCGGCAATCCCAACTCTTCTGTATAACGCTTAATTCGTGCATCCGGCAATTCAGGAATTTCTGCACGCACACGGTTTTTCCATTCATCATCAATATATAGTTCAACTAAATCCGGCTCAGGGAAGTAACGATAATCATCAGATCCTTCTTTTACACGCATCAATAGAGTTGCCCCGGTTGCTTCATCAAATCTGCGAGTTTCCTGCTGAATTTCTCCGCCTTCATTCAGTACTTCGGCTTGTCTTTGTTGTTCAAACTCAAGTCCTTTACGAACAAAGTTGAAGGAGTTTAAGTTCTTCAATTCTGTCTTCGTACCAAACTCTTCCTGACCATACGGACGTAAGGAAATATTCGCATCACAACGTAAGCTTCCTTCTTCCATCTTACAATCGGATACACCAGTATACTGAATTATCGTTTTCAGTTTATCAAGGTAAGCATAGGCTTCCTCCGGCGTACGAATATCCGGTTCAGAAACGATCTCAATAAGCGGGGTTCCCTGCCTGTTATAATCACACAAGGAATAGCCATCAGCAGTATGCGTCAATTTCCCTGCATCTTCTTCTAAGTGAAGGCGTGTAATTCCGATTCTTTTCTTCTCGCCATTTACTTCAATTTCAATCCAGCCATTTTCCCCAATCGGTTTATCAAATTGTGAAATCTGATAAGCCTTCGGATTATCAGGATAAAAATAGTTTTTACGATCAAATTTTGTATCAGTCGCCACTTCACAGTTAAGCGCCATCGCTGCTTTCATCGCATATTCGACCGCTTTTTTATTTAACACCGGCAAAACACCCGGGTATCCAAGATCGATAACGGAAGTATTTGTATTAGGCTCCGCTCCAAACTGGTTCGGAGAGGAAGAGAATATTTTTGATTCCGTTTTTAATTCAACATGGACCTCAAGACCGATAACTGTTTCGTATTTCATTACTCCACCTCCTGTAGAGAGGGTTTTTGTTTATGAAAGTCTGTTGCCTGCTCATATGCATGGGCAACTTTATATACTGTGCTTTCATCAAAATGCTTCCCGATAATTTGCAAACCTAGCGGCAAGCCGTTGCTAAAGCCATTTGGCACGGATATTCCCGGTACACCGGCAAGATTGACAGGAATGGTTAAAATATCATTCATGTACATAGTCATCGGATCATTTGTGTTTTCACCCAGTTTAAATGCAGGTGTCGGTGTAGTTGGTCCTACAATGACATCATATTGATCAAATATTTTTTCAAAATCCTGTTTAATCAATGTACGGACCTTTTGCGCTTTTTTATAGTATGCATCATAGTAACCAGAACTAAGTGCAAATGTACCAAGCATAATCCGTCTTTTTACTTCATCTCCAAAACCTTCTGCTCTAGTTTGTTTATACATTTCGAGTAAGTTTTGCGGATTATCCGTTCGGTGGCCATAACGCACACCGTCAAAACGAGAAAGATTTGCAGATGCTTCAGATGAAGATAATAAATAGTACGTTGACAGAGCGTATTTAGAATGCGGCAGAGATACCTCTTCGTATGTAGCCCCCAATTTCTCCAGAACTGCCAATGAATCCAGAACAGACTGACGTACTTCTGCACTAACACCTTCCCCTAGATATTCTTTAGGAACAGCTATCTTAAGACCCTTTACATCACCTGTTAAAGACTTTGTAAAATCAGGGACTTCAATATGCGCTGAAGTTCCATCCATTGGATCTAGACCGGCAATGGCATTTAATAGATAGGCATTATCCTCTACCGTACGTGTAATTGGTCCGATTTGATCAAGTGAAGATGCAAATGCCACTAAACCATAGCGGGAAACACGCCCGTAAGTCGGCTTCATTCCTACAACACCGCAGAAGGATGCGGGCTGACGAATGGAACCGCCTGTGTCTGAGCCTAAGCTAAACGGAACTTCTCCGGCTGCAACCGCCGCAGCTGAACCACCGGAAGAGCCGCCAGGTACTCTATCTAAATCCCACGGATTAGCTGTTTTTTCATATCCTGAGTTTTCAGTGGAAGAACCCATGGCGAACTCATCCATATTTAACTTACCAATCGTAATCGTTTTTTCTTTTTTCAACTTCTCAATAACAGTTGCATCGTAAATTGGGTTAAAGTTGTCCAATATCTTACTGGCACAGGTTGTGCGTAAATCCTTTGTGACAATATTATCTTTGATTCCGATTGGCATACCAAATAAAGGACCGCCAATTTCACCGGAAACAAGCTGTTGATCCAGTTTTTCAGCTTCCTTGTAGGCATTTTCCTCATTTAATGTTAGAAAAGATTTTACATTGCCTTCTACTTTTTTAATTCTGGTAAAGGACTCAGAAACCAAATCCGTTACTGATAATTCCTTTTTGCGAAGCGACTCATGCAAGTCAGCTATTTTACGATCAAATAAAGACATGATTTTACCTCCCTGGCTACTCCATTATTCCTGGTACACGTATTTGTCCATCTTGTTGGTCAGGAGCATTTTTCAGCACTTCTTCCCTTGGCAGTCCTTGAGACGCCTTATCTTCTCTTAAGACATTCTTCATATGTAAAACATGTGTAGTAGGTTCAATATTTTCTGTATCTAACTCATTTAATTGTTCAGCAAATGTGATAATTGAATCCAATTGCTTCTGTAACTTTTCAGTTTCTTCTTCTGTTATAGCCAATCTCGCCAAATTAGCAACATGCTTAACCTCTTCTTTTGAAATGCGAGTCATTTTATACACCTCCATTTTACTGCGTGCCACAATACAATTATTATGATAATACCAAACTTTCGCGCGTTAAAGCAATCGGAATCAATGGCATATTGTAGCTTCCTGCCAATTAAGTCGAAAACAGCAAAAAATTTCTCTTCTTTTGAATTATTGCCCGGGAAAAGTTTGTCGTGAAATGATGATTCATACGGAATTTAAAAGGGGATATAAAGCTGATTATACCTTCTTGTTAGTTTTCCTCTCATATTCTATGTGGATATCCTGATATCCTATCAGGTGCATTATTTGTATATTCCACAGCAAGCCTAGATGCTCTCGATTTATAGGTCATGAGTTATCAACCTTTGAACCCTGAAGTTAGACATTACCAGCTGAGCCGGTATATAAAACGTCTTTCAGGCGAACTTGCCTCTCATCTATACTGTCATAAATAAACAAAGCAGGTGAAGAATGATCTCCACCTGCTTTGTTTATTTTATAGCTTAATGCCTAACTCTCTACTTTTGAAACTTGTATACTATGCTTTCTGGAATTGTTCTTCTTCAGTGGAACCTTTAAGCGCTGTTGTAGAAGAAGTTCCTCCAGTGATAATCTGAGCCACTTCATCAAAATAACCAGTACCGACTTCACGTTGATGTCTTGTTGCCGTGTAGCCGTATTGCTCACTAGAGAATTCGTTCTGCTGAAGTTCGGAATAGGCAGCCATCCCGCGCTCTTTATATCCTCTTGCTAGTTCAAACATACTGTGATTAAGGGCATGGAATCCTGCAAGGGTAACAAATTGGAATTTGTAGCCCATTTTTGCAATTTCTTTTTGGAAGTTCGCAATTGTTTCATCATCTAATTTTTTCTTCCAATTGAAAGACGGAGAGCAGTTATAAGCTAACATTTTGTTTGGATATTTTTCATGGATGGCATCGGCGAATCTCTTCGCATCCTCAAGATTTGGCTCAGATGTTTCACACCAAATTAAATCTGCATATGGTGCGTATGAAAGTCCACGTGCGATTGCTTGATCAATACCCGCTTTTGTTCGATAGAATCCTTCTGGCGTTCTTTCTCCAGTGATAAAGTCTTTGTCCGTTGGATCAATATCACTTGTAATCAAGTCAGCTGCATCGGCATCCGTACGAGCAATCAGAAGAGTAGGAACACCCATTACATCCGCAGCAAGACGAGCTGCAATTAAGTTCTTTACTGCCGTTTGAGTTGGAAGAAGTACTTTACCACCCAAGTGCCCGCATTTCTTTTCGGATGAAAGCTGATCTTCAAAGTGGACTCCTGCCGCTCCTGCCTCAATCATCCCTTTCATAAGTTCAAAACAGTTTAACTGGCCGCCAAAGCCCGCTTCAGCATCGGCAACAATAGGCTGAAACCAATCGATCTCTTCTTTGCCCTCTGAATAGTGGATTTGGTCCGCTCGTTGAAGAGCCTGATTAATTCGTTTTACGACAGATGGAACACTATTAGCTGGGTACAAAGATTGGTCAGGATACATATTGCCAGAAAGATTAGCGTCTGCAGCTACCTGCCATCCACTCAAATAAATTGCTTTTAATCCTGCTTTTACCTGTTGGACAGCCTGATTTCCTGTCAGAGCACCAAGCGCATTAATATAATCTTCTGTTTTAAGGTAATTCCAAAGCTTTTCTGAGCCTCTTCTTGCCAAAGTGTGCTCAATTTGTACAGATCCGCGCAGTTTCACTACATCTTCAGCTGAATATGGTCGTTCAATTCCTTCCCATCTTTCATCTTTCCACTCTGCTTCAATTTGCTTAATCAGTTCTTCTCTCATCGTTTGTATTTCCTCCTTTTATATGAAACCTAATTAATTGTTTTATAGAATTTCGTAGGCAGGTAAAGTCAAGAAGTCATAATACTCATCACTGATAATCAATTGGTCAAAAATCTCTGCTGCTTCCGTGAAACGACCATTTGAAAAGCGCTCATCACCAAGTTCTTGTTTAATCTTTTCTAATTCTTCTTCTTTAAATGTTTTGTACATCTTGCTATCCACCTTGCGTCCATCATCCAATACTCCTTTTGGATGACGTACCCATTGCCAAACCTGTGCCCTGGAGATTTCAGCTGTAGCCGCATCCTCCATCAGATTATTAATCGGAGCTGCCCCTTTTCCATTAAGCCAGGATTCAATATACTGAATTCCTACATTAATATTAGTTCGAACACCCTGTTCCGTGATGGAGCCCTCTGGAACTTCAAGGAGATCAGCTGCTGTAACCTGTACATCTTCACGCTTTTTATCGATTTGGTTTGGCTCTGGCATATAAAAGTCAAACACTTCCTTTGCCACTGGGACGAGAGCAGGATGGGCAACCCATGTTCCATCATGGCCATTCTTAGCTTCGCGTTCCTTATCAGCTTTCACCTTAGCAAAGGCATCTTCATTCGCTTTTTGGTCATTTTTAACCGGGATTTGTGCAGCCATTCCCCCAATAGCAGGTGCATTCCGTTTATGGCAGGTTTTAATGGCTAACTGGGAATAGGCAGTCATGAATGGCACAGCCATGGTTACCACCGATCGGTCCGGGAGAATAATAGAATCATGGTTTCTGAATTTCTTCAGATAGCTAAAAATATAATCCCATCTTCCACAGTTCAAGCCAGCTGAATGATCCTTCAGCTCATACAAGATTTCATCCATTTCAAATGCAGCTAGAATGGTTTCAATGAGAACAGTTGCCTTAATGGAACCATGCGGCACTCCTATGTGATTTTGTGCATAAACGAAAACGTCATTCCAAAGGCGTGCTTCCAGATGGCTTTCTATTTTAGGCAAATAGAAATATGGACCGCTTCCATTCTCCAGCAAGGTCTTTGCATTGTGGAAAAAATAAAGCCCGAAATCGAATAGCCCACCTGAGATCGGCTGACCATCCAATGTGACATTCTTTTCTTCAAGATGGAAGCCTCTCGGACGAATGATGAGCACTGCTGTCTCTTCATTCATTTTATATTTTTTTCCATTTGGATTTTCAAAGGTAATCGTACGATTCACTGCATCACGGAGATTTATCTGGCCTTCAATATTGTTTTTCCAAGTCGGGGAGTTGGCATCTTCAAAATCAGCCATAAAGCATTTGGCACCGGAATTTAAAGCATTGATGACCATTTTCCGATCAACTGGTCCTGTGATTTCAACCCGTCTGTCTTGCAAATCTTTTGGTAAAGGCGCAATCGTCCAATCACTCTCCCGTATACTTTTCGTTTCTGTCAAAAAGTCCGGGAGTTTACCATTATCAATTTCTTTCTGGCGTCTGATACGCTGCTCCAGTAATTCCTTACGCCTTGATCCAAAGTGCCTTTCTAGGTTTTCAATGAATTCAAGCGCTTCTGAAGTCAATATTTCATCAAAACCACTTTCCATTTTCCCTAGGATACTGATCCCATTTGTCTGCACTGTCATGTAAAACACTCACTTCCTTTGCTTGTACGTTTTGTTATAAAACAGAATACTTAGTATATTCTGTATTATATAACAGTTTTTAGAATTTGCAAACTGTTTTATGGAAATTTTTGTGTTTTTATAGAAATGTTAAAAACTATTAAAAACTCTCCATCGACGGTACTAAATCAAAAACATAAATATTCTTAATTAATCGATTGATTAATTAATAGGGAACGCAAAAACTCCCCTCCGAATGATTCAGAAGGGAGTTTTGAAAATAGCTATCTATTAATAAGTTTCAGACGTCGTTTTAGCCTGCATATGCAATGTTAAGTAGTCAGGACCGCCAGCTTTTGAATCCGTACCGGACATATTGAATCCACCAAATGGTTGGTAACCAACAATCGCACCGGTACACCCTCTGTTGAAGTAAAGATTTCCGACATGGAAGTCTTCACGAGCTTTCTCTTGGTGCACACGGTTCCTTGTAAGAACTGCTCCTGTTAAACCGTAATCTGTGTTATTGGCGATCTCAATTGCTTCATCAAAATTGCGAGCTTTGCTGAATGCCACAACAGGTCCAAAAATTTCTTCTTTCATGATGCGCGCATCAGGTGCCAAATCGGCGATAATAGTCGGTTGAATGAAGAAGCCTTTGGAATCATCAGATTCTCCACCCGTCATAAGACGGCCTTCATTTTTCCCAATTTCAATATACTCAGTAATCTTTTTAAATGCAGAAGCATCCACGACTGGTCCCATAAATGTAGCAAAATCAGTTGGATCACCTACCGTCAACTCTTTAGTCAGTTCAACGGCTCTATTCAGCACTTCATCATAAACATCTTCTACAATGACGGCTCTTGAACATGCCGAGCATTTTTGTCCAGCGAAACCAAACGCTGATGCAACAATTGACTTGGCAGCCAATTCTAGATCCGCATCTGAATCTACTACGATTGTATCTTTACCGCCCATCTCAGCGATGACACGTTTCAACCAGATTTGACCTTCCTGCACTTTTGCCGCTCTTTCATAAATCCTTGTTCCAACTTCACGTGAACCTGTAAAGCTGACAAAACGAGTTTGTGGATGGTCAACAAGATAGTCTCCCACTTCACTTCCGCTACCAGGAACAAAGTTAATCACGCCTGCAGGCAGACCTGCTTCTTCCATAACCTCTACGAATTTTGCTGACACTACCGGTGTAGTGGAAGCTGGTTTTAATAATACGGTATTCCCTGTAACAACAGCTGCTACACAGGTACCTGCCATAATGGCGAATGGGAAGTTCCAAGGGGAAATAATAATCCCAACACCAAGCGGTATGTAATCATATCTATTATATTCATTAGGACGGCTTTGTACCGGCTGGCCATCTTTTAATTTCAACATTTGTCTTGCATAGTACTCTAGGAAATCAATCGCTTCAGCTGTATCTGCATCTGCTTCTACCCATGGTTTACCTGCTTCTCTTACCATGATTGCAGAGAACTCATGCTTTCTGCGGCGGATAATGGCAGCTGCTTTAAATAAAACATCCGCGCGAACTTCAGGTTTCGTTTTGCTCCATGTTTTGTAAGCTTCCAGTGCTTCCTGCATCGCTCTTTCCGCTAACTCTTTATTTGCCTTAGAAACATTGCCTATTACTATTTCTTTATCGGAAGGACTGATAGATATAATTTTATCGTCTGTAGATACTCTCTCTCCACCAATAATTAAATCATAATCCTGACCAAGATAGCTATCTACTAATGTCAATGCATCCTCAAACGCACTTTTGTTTACGCTTTCAGAAAAATCAGTGAGTGGTTCATGCTTATATGCTTGTACCATATAATTCCCTCCCTATATATCTATGTAGTAATCCCTCTTATTCTACTCCATTGTAAGCTTGAAAGTCACTTAATATAGTTTATATTCAAAATTTTTGTATAACCATTTTTATCCTTTTGTTTTATTTTATAAAAAAAGCTACCTCAAGAGGTAGCTACTGTTTATTCGTTATAAATATACACGTCTGGTTCTTTGGTATTTGCCTTTTTCATAATAAGGGCTTCCTGTCCGTTGGAAGACGCTATTTTAGTTTCCACTGCTAAATATTCCGGGAAACTAGATTTCACCAAACCAGCCACATATTGTGTAAATCCAATAACCTCTGTTTTCCCATAGAACTGCATGTCTATTGAAATGGTCAACTTTTGCAGTTCTTTATTTACATAAAAGGCCTTCCCAATTACACCATTAAAATTAGGGAAGTATTCTTCAACATCCTGCTTAAAATTAGCAAAGGTCGTTGCATCATCACGGAAATCCTTTGTTGCTTTATCTGATGGGAACAAATAATATTCTTCTTGTACATTTGTCCATTTGGAGATCTTGTTGCTCTTCTCTCCCACTTTTGCATAGGAAATAAAATTCCCTGGCACAACCGCATCCTTGCTTCCTTGTTCAAATAAACCGATCATAATCGGAACGGTTTTTCCGCCCTCCATAGTTCTAATCCGTTTCACAACTTCAGCCGCAATCTTATGGCCTTCTTCAAGCAATTTATCTTCCTCAATTTTTATTTCGTACGTTTCCCCGTACTTTTCCTTTTGATAATAAAATACTGAGTTCAAGGCAAGTCCAATCGAAATACCGCCAAGTTCAACTTTATTATCATCTGTTTTGACTAGATAGTCATGCTCTAAAATATGGGCAAGATATTCCGGGTTCTTCTCATATCTTTCCTCAATATCGCCTTTTCCATCATCAAGTGGATTTAATCCAAGATTATCCTCCGCAGTTAATTTGTTCTCTTTCAACTGCTCTTTTGTATACTTACGATTCAGCCAGCTTTTAATGGTCTTTGTGTCCAATAGCTGACCTTCTCTGAAAATATATTCATCGGTTGGAAATGGATCCTGAGCCAGTCTCATCAATCCTGTTTCAAACTCTTCCAAATCAAGTCGAGTATTAATGTTTGAAACCACCAGACCTCTGGAACTGCTTATTTGATAAGGCAGCATCGTTTGATAATAATTGTCGGAGATTTGATATTCGGGAATAATGGATGACTCCTTCTTGGAATCTTTTTCGGTATTATCCTCTACTACCTCATCCTTATCAAATTTTGGTGCGCAGCCTACAAGCATAAGTGCCAGTACTATTGTTATTGCTATCAAACGCTTCATTCCTACACCTCTATCCCTGCTTGCCCAGTTCTTCCAGTAAATTGCCTTCATCCCACACTTCAATTCCTAAATCCTGGGCTTTTTTTAATTTTGAACCGGCATCTTCTCCGGCAATCAGTAAATCCGTCTTCTTACTTACGCTCCCCGTCACATTGCCGCCAAGCGCTTCAATTAATTCTTTCGCTTCATTCCTTCCGTACTTTTCCATTTTCCCTGTAAGTACAATGGTTTTACCGGAGAAATAACTATCTGTCGCTACTGCAACATTTTTCTTCTTACCTTTATAATCCATATTAACGCCGACATTTTTCAACTCAACAATCAGCTGCTGGCATTCTTCCTGGTTGAAATACGTAACAATCGCATCAGCCATTTTGTCACCTATTTCATTAATAGCCGTCAATTCATCTACATCAGCAGACATTAGGCGATCCATGTTTTCGAATTCTTCAGCGAGGATCCTAGCAGCCTTTGCTCCTACATGGCGGATTCCGAGCCCAAATAAAAGGCGCTCCAATGAATTGCTCTTAGAAGCTTCAATGGCGTTCAAAAGATTGGTAGCTGATTTATCCCCCATACGCTCCAAATTGATCAGCTGATCATAAGTCAATTTATAAATGTCAGCTACATCCTTAATTAAGGACTCACCAAATAGTTGGATGATCACTTTTTCACCAAGTCCATCAATATTCATAGCATTACGGGAAACGAAGTGAATTAGTCCCTCTTTGATTTGTGCCGGACATTTTGGATTGATGCAACGCAGGGCTACTTCTCCTTCCAAACGGACAAGCTCACTGCCACAATCCGGACAATGTGTAGGCATATGGAATTCCTTTTCTTCCCCTGTCCGCTTATCAAACAGGACATTCACGACCTCTGGAATAATATCCCCGGCTTTTTTAACAACCACATGGTCACCGATCCGAATATCTTTTTCACGGATCAGATCCTCATTATGAAGGGTGGCTCGTTTGACTGTCGTTCCGGCTACTCTTACTGGATCCAGTAAGGCAGTCGGCGTAATAACACCTGTACGTCCTACAGTTAATTCAATATCGCGAAGGATGGTAATGACTTCTTCTGCAGGAAACTTATAAGCAATTGCCCATCTTGGGCTTTTTGCAGTATAGCCTAATTCTTCTTGGTGAAACAGTGAATCTACTTTGATTACAATCCCATCAATATCATAATCCAAATCAGGCCTTTTAGATGACCATTCCTGAATATACTCCAATACATCCTCAATCGTAGCACATTTTCTTCTATGCGGATTAGTTTTCAGTCCTAATTTTTGTAGCAGGTCAAGTCCTTCACTATGGGTTTCAACGCCAGTTTCACCCGTTTCGCCGATTCCATATAGGAAGATATCCAAATTCCGAGATGCAGCTATACGCGGATCAAGCTGGCGCAAGGATCCCGCCGCTGCATTTCGTGGATTAGCAAACGGTTCTTCACCATTTTCTTGCTTTTTTTCATTTAAGGATACAAAAGATTTCTTTGGCATGTATGCCTCACCGCGAACCTCAAATGTAATAGGATCATTCAGTCGAAGTGGAATGGAACGTATCGTCTTGAGATTGGCTGTAATATCCTCACCAGTGGTTCCGTTACCTCTTGTAGCTCCTTTAACAAATAATCCCTCTTCGTAACGCAAAGATACAGCCAGCCCATCAATTTTTAATTCACATATATAGGAATATTCATCTGTGCCAAGCCCCTGCTTTACCCTTCTGTCAAAGTCACGCAGATCACTTTCATTAAAAGCATTTCCAAGACTTAGCATTGGCGTGATATGTTCCACTTTTGTAAACGTATCAAGAACTTGTCCACCAACTCTTTGAGTAGGTGAATCAGGGGTTTGCAATTGCGGATATAGACTCTCTAATTCCACCAATTCTTTATATGTCTGATCATATATAGAATCTGGAACTGACGGTTGGTCGAGAACATAGTATTCATATCCATATTGATTTAATAGTGATTGAAGTTCAGCCACTCGTTTTTGCGCTTCTTTTATATCCATATCTTTCGCCCTCTCTACTCAAAGTTTCCTTTGGGACTATTGTTTTGTGATGGGTGCAAATTTAGCAAGCAGTCGTTTAATGCCCATAGATGGGAATGCAATATCAAGCTCCAGGCCATCCCCGCTTCCTTTTACACTGACGACTGTGCCAACGCCCCATTTTCCATGTGCAGCTTTGTCACCAACCTGCCAGTCGAGTTTCTCTCCACCGGACTCATTCATCATCGTTCTTCCAACTGCCTTATGTTTCGCCGGTCCATTGATTCCAGTTCTTGCTTTGGCACCTGAACCTGATTGCATAAAGGAAGGTCTTGTTTGCCTTTTTTCTTCTGGCGGATTTAACATTTCGATTAAATCCTGTGGAATTTCTTTAATAAAGCGGGAAACAGGATTCAATGTTGTACGTCCATATAATGTACGCATCTGTGCATTGGTAATAAATAATTCACGCTCAGCCCGTGTGATTCCTACATAGGCAAGGCGGCGTTCTTCTTCCATTTCTACTTCTTCCATCAGGGCACGGCTATGCGGGAAGACACCTTCTTCAAGACCAATTAAGAAGACAACAGGGAATTCCAGCCCTTTTGCAGAGTGAAGGGTCATTAATACAACCCCATCTGTCACAACTTCATCCTCATCCACGCGATCAATGTCAGCCACGAGAGCAAGGTCTGTTAAAAAGGCAACCAAGCTCTTATCATCACTGCCCTTTTCAAAGTTTTTCGTAACAGATAAGAACTCATCAATATTTTCTAAGCGTGTTTCTGCTTCAATTGTTTTCTCGATTTCCAACGACTTTCTATAACCTGATTTTTCGATAACTTCCTCTATTAATTCAGTAACTGACAGGAACTCCTGCATTTGCGTATAGTTTTTAATTAAGTCTCTGAATTCAGCAGCCCCATTATAAGCTTTTCCGCTCAAGCCGATAAATTCAAGCTCCATCATCGCCTGGTACATGGAAATATCCTGATCGGCAGCATAATTCGCAATTTTGTCAACCGAGCTTGCACCAACCCCACGTTTTGGAACATTGATGACTCTGCGCAAACTGATATCATCATCCGGATTGGCAATGAGGCGCAGATAAGCAAGAATGTCTTTAATCTCTTTACGATCATAGAATTTAATACCGCCGACAATTGTGTATGGGATATTTGATTTAAGCAGAACTTCCTCCATTACACGTGATTGAGCGTTTGTGCGGTACAAAATAGCGATATCAGATAGTTTCTTCCCTTGATGCTCTGTCAGCTCTTTAATTTTTCCAGCCACAAACTGCGCTTCACCCTGCTCACTATCCGCGCGGAAATAAGCCAGTTTATTCCCTTCCACATTCTCTGTCCATAAATTCTTTTCCTTGCGGTTCAAGTTATTGCCGATTACGCCATTGGCTGCTGCCAAAATTCGCTTAGATGAGCGATAATTTTGCTCAAGCATAATCACTTTAGCATTTGGATAATCCTTTTCAAAGGATAGGATGTTAGCAATATCGGCGCCGCGCCAACGATAAATAGACTGGTCGGAGTCCCCTACCACACACAGGTTTTTAAACCGCTGTGCTAATTTCTTAACAAGCATGTATTGAGCACGGTTTGTATCCTGATACTCATCCACATGGATAAATTGAAACTTTCTTTGATAGAATTCCAGTACTTCCGGAACCTTATCAAAAAGTTCAAATGTTTTCATAATCAAATCATCAAAATCCAGTGCCTGATTCTTCCGAAGTCTTTTTTGATATTGAGTATAAAGGTCCGCTACTGTTTGCTCATAGTAATTGCCTGCACTATTGGCAAATTCCTCATGGTTAATCAATTCATTTTTGGCAGAGGAAATCGTTCCAAGTATTGTCTTAACATCAAATTTTTTCGTATCAATATTTTTTTCTTTCATGATTTGTTTGATAACCGTTTGTTGATCACCCGGATCGAGAATAGAGAAATTACGATTCATGCCAATTCGGTCGATATCACGGCGCAAAATCCGCACACACATCGAGTGGAAAGTGGAAATCCATATTTCCTCAGAGGCTCCGCCAAGAATACCCTGAATCCGTTCCTTCATCTCTCTTGCCGCCTTATTCGTAAATGTGATGGCAAGTATATTCCAAGGCGCTACTTCTTTTTCTACAATTAAATACGCGATGCGATGGGTAAGAACCTTTGTTTTACCACTGCCCGCTCCAGCCATAATTAGCAAAGGGCCATCCGTAGCTTGTACTGCCTCTTTTTGTCTATTGTTTAATCCGGTTAACAGTCGATCTGATAAGAACTGCATTATGACACCACCCTAACGAACATTTGTTCTTATTATACTTCATCCAATGGCTTTCCACGATAATTTATTTATTTTTTTTAGCAGAATCTACTGTCAAGAGTGCCGTATTTAAATCATCATAAATGAGGTTTCCGACAACAATGACATCTGCCAATTCGGACATTTCCTTAGCTTTTTCTGGACTTGTAATACCCCCGCCGTAAAACAGGGTTGTATCCATCAATGTATTTTTAACAGTTCTAACAAGTGTTGGATCTCCGTACTGTCCACTGTATTCTAAATAAAAAATAGGTAAATGCAACATTTTTTCTGCCATAAGGGCATAGGCTGCTGCATCATCTTCTGTAATATCTGTATCGGCCTCCGTCAAATCTGCCACTTTACAATCAGCATTCATGATGCAATACCCCTCCACATGCATTTCATCCCAATTGATCATGTGGCCAAATTCTTTGATTGCTTCTTTATGCAAACCAAGGATCCAGTTTGGATTCTTGCTATTTAATACAGATGGTATAAAATACAAATCAAATCCCGGGGTTAAGGATTCTATATTTGAAACCTCAAGCACACAAGGCAGTGTATAACGCCTAACGCGGGCCATTAAGTCCAGGACATTTTCTAATGTAACACCATCTGAACCTCCGACAATAATCGCATCGGTACCCGATTCACATACCTTCTCCAGTGCTTCATCTGAAATTATTTTATTTGGATCGAGTTTAAACACATGTCTCCACTCGCGAAAATCATACATCCATGACAACCCCCATTCTAATTACCATTTAATCATTATAGCATTCCTTTTAGTGATACCAAAGAGTTAGAAAATTCACATGGTCTGCCAATATTTCACCGTTTGGTAAAACCGTTAAACACTGTTGATGGTAAGTTTTAACCTTGACGTTTTTCAGCAAAAAAATAGACAAAAAAATTGTAGATGCCTCTCCTCACCATCATCACACAAACGTACTGTAAGGCAGATTTACTATAAAAATAGACAAAGAAAGACATATAAAAAAGCAAGCAGCCGTAGCGCTATTTCTACACGGTCTGCTTGCTTTTATTTAAGTTACGCATTATTTTCTTTCAATCTGCCAAGTGCCATTGTATAGGCATCATTTCCGTAATTCAGGCACCGTTTAACCCTTGAAATAGTAGCAGTACTTGCACCCGTTTCCGTCTCAATCATATGATACGTTTTTCCTTCTTCGAGCATACGAGCAACCTCTAGACGCTGGGCAAGAGATTGTATTTCATTTATCGTACATAAATCGTCAAAAAAACGATAACATTCATCGAGATCTTTTAAAGATAATATAGCATTGAATAGTTGATCCAAATCCTTGCCTTTTAGTTTGTTAATTTGCATATGTTCAGGTTCCTCCTAATCATTTGAGAGTGTGACACTCTTATTTAAGCCCGGTTGATCCGGAACAATATTAATCCATGTTTTTCCCTGTACCAATTTAACTTCCGTATCGCCGGATACAGGCACAATCCTACCATCTTTATTCTCCCATTGAACCTCTGAGCGTTTACCCTTTTGCAGTAGGTAAGCATCTCCACCTGTAGTTAAATCAATTTCCCGCCGGCCTTTATCATCTTTGACCTTGTGAATTGCTTCAACTATAAGGATATTATCCAGTTGAACAGGCTTTTTTGTCTCTTCATCTTCCGTACGTACTCCTGCAGTATAGCGTGTATACTTTTCACTGGCAGTATCATACTTATAGGTTACATCAAAATCTGCAGAGCCATAAGATACGTTTGCGACTATATAGTCCTCGCCTGAAATTAAGCCTGTTTCATCTTCTGAAAAAAAGGTATAAGCAGGCGTGTTTTCTTGCATTGTGTATCCTGCTTTTTTTGCACCATTCAAGATGGTATCATATGTGATATAGGAATTATGAGGTGCTTTGCGATCAGAGGATCGTTTGAAAAGCGTCCCATCATGGTCAAGCCCATTCAAGTAGTCTATATAGTCAGATTGAATTAACTTTTGTGCGTCGGGACTCCAGCCATGAAAAATATACAAGCTTTCATGCCCTTTGGCAAGCTCTATGTAATAATCTCTTGCACTTCTGACCGGACCGATATTCTCAGGAAATTCACTTTGGAAAATAGCTAAAAACCTCGTTATATTACTTTCGGCCAAAACCTCATATATGATGTCTGCTTTTGAAATACCTGATTGCGGTCTTGCTATGGGATGGTTATTAACCATAACCGAAATGGCTCTGTGATTGCTTTCCTCGTCATTAGAAACTCCTGTTAACGGATACGCATTCAGTGACTTTTTCAAGACCTCTTCCGTCTTCTCAGACTTTTCATTCGTTTCTTCCTTATTACCTGAACAACCTGCCAGAAGGACAAAAACTAACATCACTATGAACCAAGCTTTCTTAGTCATGCTATGTACCTCACCCCATCACATATAGGATATATTTCTCACTTCTTTACTATTTTAACGCATTATAGTCGGAAAGAGTACAGATTTATTCATAACATCATACAAACCTGCTTGTGTGACTCTCATATAAGGCAAATGAGTAGATGAGAAGAATAATAGGGAATAAATCGGATCTTCGAATGGAAAGCCCTTTTCAGTCAACAATTCCCGTAATCCAGCCTCTTCTTCTATTAAAACAGGAAGTTCCTTATTGGACATCATGCCTTGTATCTGCAGAGGCATTTCAAACAATATTTCCCCTTTCTCTGCAATTACAATACCGCCGCCAATCTCTTTCATCCGATTAAAGGCCAATCTCATATCTTTTTTGCTCTTCCCAATTAACAGAATATCCCCTGAGTTGGAGAATGATGAGGCAAATCCATATAAACGTTTCGCAAAACCTTTCAGCAATGTATTGATTCTAAACTTGCCATCTCTGGTTAGGTACGTAAAAAAGCACTCATCATGATTTTCAGCCAATACCTCTCTTGAAATATCAATATGAATGGAATACGGCTTAGTAATTACATTATTATCCATATTTATACCAAATGGCATAGAGTATTGAAAATCATTTTCTGTTAGATTCCAATCAAGCTCCAGAGGGCTGAGGTCAAAGTCCTCCCACGCAATCGATGACCGTTTCATTTCAACCAGTTTATCCTCCCTTTTCACCCATTGTCCTTTCGATAATACAGAGTGAGGAGTTGGTTTATCTTTTGCAGACAGGAAATTAATGTTTGCTACCCGGCCTGTTGCAATATTTCCGTGTAAATAATCGATACCATAATAGCGGGCAATATTTATGGAAGCCATATTGTAAGCATCTATAATAGGCACACCCTTTTCAATTGCAATTGCAATTAATTGATCTGTAAATCCATCTTTATAAAACCCAGGCGTAGAGCCATCTGTGTTGAAAAATAACCGGTCATAAGAATTCAACTCATATTCTTTTAAATCATCTAAAATACGTGGAAGATCCGGACGAATGGACGAATGCCTTAACGATACATCATATCCCTGCATCAGTCTGTTGATCACTTCCTCGCCTGTCATAGCTTCATGATCACAATCAGCACCAAGCAACATTAATTTCGATAATGTTTTTTCAGAAGCACCCGGAAAATGGCCTTCAATTTTCCTCCTCATCCTTTTCGCTTCCTGAATCCAATGAAGCATCATATCATCCCCATCGAGAAGACGCGGCCATCCTGTCAGCTCTCCAGCTTGCAGGACACCATCATGCTCAAGCCAGCTCTTCACATTGGAATGCGAAAATACCATTTCTTCATTCCTCAGTTCTGTTTGGGAATCAAGCCTGGCCCACCAATACATAGAAATTGGAAGATGGCGCAATTCCTTGAGCAGTGCAAACGCTTGTTTATTATCCATTAGGGTAAACAAAAGCATATTATCATTGATTAAGGTCGTTGTTCCATACTGGGCCGCGTGCATACCAAGGGTTTCCGGATTATATAATTGAAATGGGTGGGCATGCGGCTCAATATAGCCAGGTACCAGATATTGATCTGTGCAATCTACAATCTCATACCCCTCCTGAATAAAAGGCATTTTTTCGCCTACATATACAATTCGATCTGCATAAATCCAGATATTCGCCTTCATCCACTTCTTAAATACCTGGTTCAAATACACCGCATTTGTTAATACTAGCGTCGGCGCCACTTTTCCATCTATCACATCAACATGCTCTCGTAGCTGTTTATTTTTCCATCTGTATCTTTGTCCAAGCACGAATATAACCCCCTTCTCAAAACGTAATTTATTATATTTTAAATAATGGAAGTATCGACTCTTCCATTACAAATCAGAAATGTAAGCCTTTTCAATATACTACCATATTTTTATAGTTTAGAGCATTAAAGAATGATAATTTCCATTTTTCCTTTTTATCTGAGAACCAATAAATTAGTGTATGTATTGTTTCAAATAAATACGCCTTTTTCTCGAATAGGTGTCACAAGGATATCCAAAACCCGTTAAATATAAGGTTATACATCTAACATGCAAGTCCTCAGACCTCAACACATAGTTCATTCCCTTGATCCATTAATCAAAACCTGCACAATCAATCTATTCAGCAAGCTCACAGAACATTGCTTTATAAAAAATGCATTAAACAGCAAAAAACATACTCAGGCAAGTATGTTTATGTTATAGAATGGCCTTAAGTACCATAAGGGCCTAAATTTAATTTTTACAATGACATAAAACTATGTATCTAGTATTTAATGGCCGAAATAACTGGTTACCCAGTTAAATATATAGAAAATTTTATAAACATATGAGCGTAATTAGTCTATTATTGTGGGCTTCTGAGATTAATTGAGCGATTTTAGAGAGGTATTGAGCGAAAGGACCTTTATTTGAGTGGATCAAAGAGGTATTGAGTGAAATTTTTAGGTAATGAATGTATTATCCTGTGATTGAGCAAAAAAACGTTTATCTTGATTGATCGAAAATCTATTTCAGCGATGTTACGGAGTGAACTTCATCACGCTATACTATCATGCCTTTTCGCGCCAACTGTATCTGCTCTTCACACTAAAAAATGATAAGATCCAGCCTGCCATTATTAATCTTCATAAAGCACCCCCTAAAAAGTCTCAATCCTCTCCTTTAGGGGCCGTACTAAAAAGCTGATTGATGTCCTATTACCTACGAATAGCGTTTTCACCAATATCATAACGATAGTAGAGACCCTTACATTGAATTCCTTCCAGTTCGTGATAGGCCTTTTTTTGAGCTAGTTCCAATGTTCGATCCAGCGCAGCCAGCAAGAGGACTCTTCCCCCATCTGTCACAAATTCGCCCCGTTCATTTTTATTTGTTCCGGCATGGTATAGATGTGTATGCACATCAACATAATTTAAGCCCTTTATGACACTGCCCTTTTCATACTCACCTGGATATCCATTCGCTGCCATGACGACTCCAACAGCACTTTCCTCCGACCATTCAAACTCCATATCGATAGCCTTTAAGACATTTTCGACAACTTCCAATAAATCTGATTTTAATCTTGGTAGGATGACCTGTGTTTCGGGATCACCAAATCTCGCATTAAATTCGATAACTTTAGGACCCTCGGTTGTAGTGATTAGTCCGGCATAGAGGATACCGGTAAAGGAGCGCCCCTCTTTCACCATTGCCTTTGCTGTTGGAATCAGGATCTCTTCAAAAGCCTGGCTAACCATATCTTGACCAATGTGCGGAACAGGTGAATAAGCTCCCATTCCACCTGTATTGGGACCTTTATCACCGTCAAAAGCTCGTTTATGGTCCTGAGCAATTTCCATTGGGTAAACCTTTTCTCCATTCACAAAGGCCATAAAGGAGAACTCCTCCCCCTTCAAAAATTCCTCAATCACGATTTTTTCTGATGACTCTCCAAACCTTTGATTAAGCAGCATCTCTTTTAAAGCTTCAAGTGCTTCTCCTTCTGTCATCGCGACGACTACTCCCTTGCCTGCTGCAAGCCCGTCCGCTTTGATGACAATCGGCACGCCTTTTTGCTTCACATATTGGACGGCTTTCTCAAAATCCGTAAATATTTCATATTCCGCTGTAGGAATTTCGTATTTTTTCAACAAATCCTTCGTAAATGACTTACTGCCTTCAATAATAGAAGCAGCCTTATTCGGTCCAAATACAGTCAAACCCTGTGTTATAAAGTCATCTGCCAAACCATTCACTAACGGAACCTCCGGACCAATGAACGCTAATCCTATTTCGTTTTCTTTTGCAAATCGAATTAATCCGGCATGTTCCGTCTCTGGTATATTCACGATTTCAGCCACATCGGTCATTCCCGGATTACCTGGTGCTACGTATACGTTTGTTACACGCTTGCTCTCGGCAAATTTTCTGGCTAAAGCGTGTTCACGGCCTCCGCGCCCTATAACAAGTACTTTCATCATTTCATTTCTCTCCCTTAATGTTTGAAATGTCGTACTCCCGTAGTGACCATTGCTATTCCATACTCATCTGCTTTTTTCACAGAGTCCTCGTCCCTTTTTGAACCACCTGGCTGAATGATGGCAGCGATCCCTGCTTTAGCTGCCGCTTCGACTGTATCATCCATTGGGAAGAATGCATCTGATGCCATAATGGCTCCCGACGCTTTTTCACCAGCCTGCTTTAATGCGATTTTCGCAGCGCCGATTCGATTCATTTGACCCGCCCCAACCCCAAGAGTCATCTGCTCATCGGTTACAACAATTGCATTTGATTTAACATGCTTCACAATTTTCCAACCAAATTGAAGAGCTCTCCACTCAGCTTCTGTTGGCTCTCTTTTTGTGACAACCTGAAGCTCTGCATCTTGAAGATTTGCATAATCTGAGTCCTGCATCAGTAAACCACCTGCAATGGAAGAAAGCTTCTTCTCCCTATTTTCTTTTCCTTCAAATTGAATGGTAAGCAGGCGAATATTTTTCTTAGATGTTAAGATTTCAAGTGCCTCGTCTGAAAATGCCGGAGCAATCACAATTTCAAGAAAGATTTCGTGGAGCATTTTTGCTGTTTTAGCATCGACTTCACGATTCAATGCTACAATGCCACCAAAAATAGAAGTAGGATCTGCATCATATGCTTTTTGGAAAGCTTCATAAATGGTGCTCCCTATCCCTGCCCCGCATGGATTCATATGCTTAACGGCTACAGCAGCCGGCTGTTCAAATTCCTTCACCATTTGCAGAGCAGCATCTGCGTCGTTGATATTGTTATAGGATAACTCCTTGCCATGCAGCTGCCGGGCTGCTGCGATTGAACATGTAGTTCCAAGCAATCTTGCATAAAAAGCAGCTTTTTGATGTGGATTTTCTCCGTAACGGAGTGGCTGCTTCAGTGTGTATGTAACGGTAAGGTTTTCAGGCTGATCCTCTTCTGCCAAATTCGTCATATACTCCGCAATCAGTGCATCATAGGCAGCAGTATGACGAAAAACCTTTGCTGCCAACTTTCTTCTATCTAATAAAGATAGTTCTCCATTATGGAGTGCTTCAAGTACTTTTCGATAGTCTGCCGGATCAACTACAACTGCTACCGACTCATGATTTTTGGCAGATGCCCGTAACATTGCAGGACCGCCGATATCAATGTTTTCGATGGCATCATCAACTCTCACATCTGGTTTGGAAACCGTTTCCTGGAACGGATACAGGTTAACACAGACAAGCTGAATAGGGACGATTCCATGATCCTCAAGCTGAGCCATATGAGCTTTATCATTTTGTTTACCTAACAAACCACCATGAATAAATGGATGCAATGTTTTCACACGTCCATCCATAATTTCCGGAAATCCTGTAACATCACTTACACTTATGACCGGAATGTTGTGATCAGCTAACGTTTTTTTCGTTCCTCCTGTGGAAACAATCTCAAACCCGAGTTCCACAAGCCCTTTGGCGAACTCAACAATCCCCTCTTTATTGGACACACTGACTAAAGCACGCTTCTTCATACTGTTTCCCCCTGTTCGTTACATATCTGCTCAATAATCTTAGGATATAATTCATGCTCAACCTGCTGAATTCTTCTATGTAGATCCTCTATGCTTTCCCCTTCATGAATTGAGATTGCTCTCTGTGCAATAATCGGCCCCGTATCCATGCCTGAATCCACATAATGAATGGTGACACCCGTTACTTTAACCCCTGCTTCTATTGCCTGCATAACTGCATTTTTCCCTGGGAATGTTGGCAATAAAGAAGGGTGGATATTAATAATTTGATTCGGATAGACCATTAACAACACAGGGCCAATCAAACGCATATAGCCTGCCAGAACAATCAAGTCTACTTCTTTTGCCTGCAGCTGTTGTAGAATCTCCTGTTCGAAATCCTTTTTCGAAGGATAGTCCTTTGGTTGAAAGGAGAATACCGGGATATTTAATTGTTCAGCTCTATCTATACAATAAGCGCCTGGATGATCACAAATCAGCCATTCTATTGAAGCATGCAATGCCCCGCTCTCCACTGCTTCCACGAGTGCTTGAAAGTTACTGCCATTGCCTGATGCAAAAATCGCTATTCTTTTCATGGCCTCTCCCTTAGACATATATAATAAAATCCTATCATTCTAATTTTATTTTTCTACTAAGCTGCCTCTGAATAACTCACTAATCAAATAAAATGAACGCCTTCTCCACGAATGACCTGGCCAATTCTTTTAGCCTCTTCTCCCCGTTTAATCAGCCGTGTAATCAGTTCATCTGCTTTTTCAGTTTCAACAGCCAGAACCATCCCAATCCCCATATTAAAAATCGAAAACATTTCTTCTTCTCGCAGAGAACCTTTGCTTTTTAAAAGGGAGAAGATCGGGTTTATCTTCCACGAGCCTGTTTTAATTTCGACTCCAAATCCATCTGGTAGCATACGCGGGATATTTTCGATAAATCCCCCACCTGTAATGTGAGCGATCCCATGGACTGAGTCTCTCTTCAATAACTCAATCACAGGTTTAACGTAGATTTTAGTCGGGCGCAGTAATTCCTCTCCCAACGTACAATCCAATTCCTCAATAAATTGATCCAGCTTCATTGATGATTCATCAAGCAAAATCTTTCTTACTAATGAGAACCCATTACTATGAATCCCGCTTGAAGGCAGACCGATTAAGACATCACCCTCGCGTACAAAGCTTCCATCAATCAGCTTACTTTTTTCTACCACACCAACCGTAAAACCAGCCAGATCATATTCATCAATCGCGTACATTCCCGGCATTTCAGCTGTTTCACCGCCAATCAGGGCACAGCCTGCCTGCTCGCACCCATCTGCTATTCCTTTTACAATTGCTTCTACTTTTATCGGATCCGCTTTTCCACAAGCAATGTAATCTAGGAAATATAACGGCTCCGCTCCTTGGGCAATAATATCATTTACACACATGGCAACGCAGTCAATGCCAATGGTATCATGCTTATCCATCATTATAGCGAGTAATAATTTAGTTCCAACTCCATCTGTTCCAGAGACAAGGACAGGCTCCTGAATGGACAATGCCGATAAATCAAACATCCCTCCGAAACCGCCTAAAGGGCCAATAACCTCAGGCCTTTGTGTACGGCTAACATGCTTTCTCATGCGCGCAACAGATTCATATCCCGCTTCAATATCCACGCCTGCACGTTTATAGGCATTCGACAAAGTAATCATCCTTTCCTACTCCTGCAAATGAATCCGCTGCCGCTATTTTATTTTTTCATATGCCTGATGGTCAGTTTCATAAATATCAGTTGGATATTTCCCCGTAAAACATGCCATACATTGGCCCCGATACTTGCCCTCAAAAGGCCGTCCAATTGCCTCAACCGTCCCATCTACGCTCAAAAAGGTTAAGGAATCGGCACCAATCATTTCTCTGATTTCTTCCACTGAGTTTGATCCGGCAATCAGCTCTCCTTTAGCAGATGTATCAATTCCATAGTAACAAGGATTCTTGATTGGAGGAGAACTAATGCAAACATGGACCTCTTTTGCACCAGCTTCCTTAAGCATCGCCACAATCCTCCTGCTAGTCGTACCCCTTACTATTGAATCATCCACCATAATGACTCTTTTTCCTTCGACAACCCCACGTACCGGAGCCAGCTTCATTTTTACCCCTTGTTCACGCAGCGATTGTGATGGCTGTATAAATGTCCGTCCTACATATCTATTTTTAATTAGTCCAATCTCATATGGAATCCCGCTCACTTCAGCAAAACCAATCGCTGCTGATATGCTTGAATCCGGAACACCTGTGACCACATCCGCCTCGATTTGCGCTTCCATAGCCAGCTGTTTTCCGAGATTCTTCCTGGCCGTATGAACATTAATCCCATCTATATTACTATCCGGTCTTGAAAAATAAATATACTCCATACTGCACATGGCTCTGCCAGTTGATAAAGCAAAATATTCCGATTGGATTCCTTCATCATTGATGATGACCAGCTCTCCTGGCCTTACATCGCGAATATAGTCTGCTCCTATTAAATCAAAGGCGCATGTTTCTGATGCAGCTGCATATCCTTCTCCAATCCGCCCAATCGAAACAGGGCGCAAACCATGGGGGTCCACAGCTATCATCATTTCTGTTTCTGTCATAACCAGGAATGCATAGGCTCCCTGAACGAACGATAAAGCTTTCTTAACCCGCTCCTTAAAGCATGTTGAACCGGAGGAACGCCTGATTAAATGAGCAAGGACCTCTGTATCCGAAGTGGTGTGAAAAATGCTTCCATCTACTTCTAGCTGATCTTTCAACTGGGTTGCATTAACCAGATTTCCATTATGTGCGAGAGCAAAGCTGCCCATAGTCTGAGAATTAAATAAAAATGGCTGAACATTGGCCACTCCGCCTCCGCCTGCCGTAGCATAGCGCACATGTCCGATTGCACTCCGCCCCTTCATATCCTCGATAATCTTCTGGTTGAAAACATCATTTACGAGACCTTCCGCTTTATGTGATTTCAATCCATGGCCATCCGTCACGACCATTCCGGCTCCTTCTTGGCCACGATGCTGCAGACTGTGTAAACCATAGTAAGTTAATTGAGATGCTTCCTCATGCCCCCAGATTCCAAACAACCCACATTCTTCATTTAGTCCACGGATTTCAGCAAGCACGGGATAGCTCCCTTCCAGACGTTCATTAGCTGTTTCGAATCAATATCAATAACCACTTCGTCTTGCTCATTACGAATCAGATACTTTCCTGTACGGGTTACCTTCCCTATTTGTACTGCTTCAGAGATGATTTCTTCAAATTTTTGCACTTGTTCCGAAGAAACCGTCACAAGGAAGCGAGATTGTGATTCCGAAAATAATTCCGTTACCATGTCTCCCTCTAGTGTGACTTCCAGGCCAAGCTCTTCTGTGCCAAACAATCCTTCAGCAAGTGCTACTGCAAGCCCGCCTTCTGCAAGGTCATGCGCTGATTTGACCAAACCTGTCTGAATGGCCTTCAAAAGCTTATTCTGTCGTTCTTTTTCAACCTTTAGATTCAGGTAAGGTGCATGACCAAAGATTCGTCCATCATTCTTTAATTTTTGTAACTCACTTCCTCCAAATTCAGAATACGTTTCTCCGATCAAGTAAATCAGATCTTCCTTGTCTTTGAAAGATTGAGTGGTAATATGATTGATGTTATGAACCAGCCCTACCATTCCCACAACCGGCGTTGGATAAATAGCTTCTCCATTTGTTTCATTATATAAGGACACATTCCCGCCAATAACCGGTGTCCCCAGTACACGGCATGCTTCACTTATTCCATCTGCGGCCTTTTCAAGCTGCCAAAAAATTTCAGGCTTTTCCGGATTCCCAAAGTTTAAGCAATCAGTAATCGCCAGCGGTTCACCACCGGAACAAATAATATTACGTGCCGCTTCAGCCACCGCAATTTGGCCACCTATTTCAGGATTCAAATACAGATATCGAGAATTGCAATCTGTTGTCATAGCCAACGCTTTTTCTGTACCGCGAATACGTATAACAGCAGCATCAGAACCGGGAGCCACGATTGTATTGGTCCGTACCATATAATCATATTGTTCGTAAACCCATTCCTTACTTGCGATGGTTGGCTGTGCCAATAGGGATAATAGAGTTTCTGTATAGTTACCCACAGCAGGTGTTTCATTTTCCATTACTAGAAACTCTTTAAAATACTCAGGTTCTTTAGACGACTTATAATAAACTGGAGCGTCCTCAGCTAGCGCATCAGCTCGTACATTTGCCACGACTTTGCCACAATGTGTTAACCGTAGCATTTTATCCTTCGTTACAGCACCAACAGCTACCGCTTCAAGTCCATATTTTTCAAACAGCTCTTCAATTTCCGGCTCCCGACCTTTTTTCACTACAATCAGCATACGTTCCTGTGATTCAGACAACATCATTTCATAAGGTGTCATTCCCACTTCTCGCTGAGGAATCTTATCTAAATTCATTTCAATCCCAGATCCAGCTTTGGAGGCCATCTCAGCGGAAGAACTGGTTAAACCGGCTGCCCCCATATCCTGTATGCCCACAAGTGCATCCGATTTTACAAGCTCCAAACATGCTTCAAGTAAAAGCTTTTCCATGAATGGATCTCCAACTTGTACAGCCGGTCGTTTAGAATCAGAATCATCTGTTAATTCTTCCGATGCAAAGGTTGCCCCGTGGATACCATCACGCCCAGTTTTTGCGCCAACATACATGACCGTATTTCCTATACCATGTGCCTGACCTTTTTTTATGTCCTTATGATTAATTATTCCGACACACATCACATTTACAAGTGGATTGCCGTCATAGGATGAATCGAATTGAATTTCGCCACCCACAGTCGGTATTCCGATACAATTTCCATATCCCGCAATTCCAGCTACAATTTCTTCAAACAAGTACTTCATTCGCGGTGTCTTTATTTCTCCAAAGCGCAAAGAATTCAGGATGGCAATCGGCCTGGCTCCCATGGAAAAGACATCTCGGATAATTCCGCCCACACCGGTTGCAGCACCTTGATAAGGTTCAATCGCAGATGGATGGTTATGACTCTCTATTTTAAATACAACCGCTAAGCCCTCACCGATATCAACAATACCTGCACCTTCTCCCGGACCCTGTAACACTCGTTCACCCGTTGTGGGGAATTTCTTTAATACAGGCTTGGAGTTTTTATAGCTGCAATGCTCAGACCACATGACAGAAAATAAGCCGGTTTCTGTATAGTTTGGCAGGCGCCCGAGGATTTTCTCTATTGTCGCAAACTCAACATCCGTTAAACCCAATGTGGTATATACCCGATTTTCTTTAATCATGATTGGACTTGGCTCAAGCATTAACGGCATGGGTTTCCCTCCAATATTGAACGATCGATTTGAATAATCTAATCCCGTCAACACTGCCAAGCAGGGAAGAAACAGCTCTTTCCGGATGCGGCATCATCCCCAGGACATTGCCTTCTTCACTCATAATTCCCGCAATATCATTATGACTTCCATTTGGATTTCCATCATATGAAAAAAGAATCCGATGTTGGGTAATTAACTGTTCCAATGTCTCCTCATCACAATAATAATTACCCTCGCCATGTGCAATAGGGATCGTGATTTTTTCATTTTCCGCATAACAGTTCGTAAAAGGAGTATTGTTGTTTACGACACGTAACGTCTGCGGTCTGCAAATAAATTTCAAATCAGAATTGCGCCGCATAGCTCCCGGTAATAATCCCGCCTCCAGTAATACCTGAAAGCCATTACATACGCCGAGAACCGGAATGCCTTCCATTGCCACTCTTTTTACGGCCTCCATAATCGGCGAAAATCGGGCAATCGCTCCACACCTTAAATAATCACCATAGGAAAAACCTCCAGGCAGTAAGATTGCATCAAATCCTTCAAGACTTGTTTCCGTATGCCAAACATATTCTGCTTCTTCACCCAGTTCATCACGAATGGCATGGTACATATCTATATCACAATTCGAACCCGGAAAGACGATTACTGCAAATTTCACTGCTTGATAACCTCCTCGACTTCATATCGATAGTCTTCAACAACCATATTGACTAACAATTTTTCACACATCTTGCGGACGGATTCATCAACATCTGCAGTAGATTCAGAGAGTTCCATTTCCATATACTTACCAATCCGAACATCCAGTACCTCCAAAAAATTCAGGGCATTCAATGATTTTTGGACTGCGGTTCCCTGCGGATCCAATACACTTTCGCGAAGAGTGACATAAACCTTTACTTTATACATGTTGGACGTCCTCCAGCTTAGCAAGAATTTTTTTATAGGCATCTGTTAAACTACCAAGATCCCGGCGGAAAACATCCTTATCCAATTTTTCATTTGTATGCATATCCCATAGACGGCATGTATCCGGTGAGATTTCATCCGCAAGCAAGATTTCACCTGCTTCATCACGGCCAAACTCTAGCTTAAAATCGATTAACCTTATTTCCATAGAAACAAATAAACTTTGTAATTTCCCATTAATTTGCATGGCGTATTTTTTTAATATTCCGACTTCTTTGATTGTAGAAAGGCCTAGGATATCAATATGATCTTCTGTAATCAGCGGATCACGAAGTAAATCATCTTTATAATAAAATTCTACAACTGGTCTTTTAAGAGGGATTCCCTCCTCCATACCTACTCTTTTTGAAAAACTGCCGGCAGCGACATTCCGGACCACTACCTCTAAAGGAATCATGCTAACTCGTTTAACAAGTTGTTCTGTTTCCGATATTTTCTTCATAAAATGAGATTTAATGCCCTCACGGTGAAGCCATTCAAATAAAAGGCTCGTTATTTCATTATTTAGGCGTCCTTTTCCCTCAATCATCGCATTCTTTTCACCATTAAATGCGGTAGCGGAGTCCTTGTATTGGATAAGAACGATTCCTGGATCATCAGTTGCATAGATTTGCTTAGCTTTCCCTTCATAAAGGAGTTCACTTTTCGCCAATGTATTGCCTCCTATAAAGTCATAGTCCTAAGTCACTCAACATTATATAAAAGTTTGGAGATGGGCATCCCCTCATCCTTATAAGGAAATGCCCCCTCACAAAACTTACAGTCCCATACGTTCGAAGATGAAATCTACATTTTTCAGATGATAGTGATAATCGAAACAATCATCCAGTTCTTCTTTAGACAGGTAGGATGTAATCGTTTCATCCGCTTCAAGCAACTCACGGAACTGAACCTGTGTTTCCCATGCTTCCATTGCCTTTGGCTGGACAGTATCATAGGCTTTTTCACGAGATAGCCCTTTATCAATTAAAGTAAGCAATACACGCTGAGAATAAATTAATCCATACGTACGATCCATGTTGCGTTTCATATTCTCCGGAAATACCGTTAAGTTTTTCACGATATTGCTGAAACGATTCAACATATAGTTCAGTAAAATTGTGGCATCCGGCAGGATAATTCGCTCAGCCGATGAATGCGAAATATCACGTTCATGCCAAAGTGAAACATTTTCATAGGCCGTCACCATATGACCGCGAATCACACGTGCCAAACCCGTCATATTCTCGGAACCGATTGGATTCCGTTTATGCGGCATAGCGGAAGAACCTTTTTGCCCTTTCGCAAAGAATTCCTCCACTTCACGAGTTTCACTTTTTTGTAATCCACGAATTTCAGTCGCAAATTTTTCAATAGATGTGGCAATCAATGCGAGCGTGGACATGTAATGTGCATGTCGGTCACGCTGTAAGGTTTGAGTAGAAATTAGTGATGGCTTAATTCCAAGCTTTTCACAAACAAACTTCTCTACAAATGGATCGATGTTGGCATAAGTACCAACAGCGCCGGAAATTTTGCCATACTCTACTGTATCTGCCGCTTCTTTTAATCTCTTTAGATTACGCTTCATTTCTTCGTACCAAAGTGCCATTTTTAAGCCAAATGTCGTTGGCTCCGCATGAACGCCATGTGTACGCCCCATCATGACCGTATATTTATGCTCTTTTGCTTTTTCAGCCAAAATTGTAATAAACCGCTCCACATCTGCGATTAAAATATCATTGGCTTGTTTAAGCAAATACGATAAAGCCGTATCCACTACATCGGTAGAAGTAAGTCCATAATGGACCCACTTACGTTCCTCTCCCAGTGTTTCTGAAACAGCACGTGTAAAAGCAACTACGTCATGGCGGGTTTCTGCTTCAATTTCCTTAATACGCTTTACATCAAACGATGCACGTTCTCTCAGTACTTTCACGTCTTCTTTAGGAATCGCCCCAAGCTCAGCCCATGCTTCACATGCCAAAATCTCCACTTCAAGCCACGCTTTAAAGCGATTCTCTTCAGTCCATATCCTTCCCATTTCAGGTCTTGTATAACGTTCAATCATAAATTAAAATCCACCTTTTCTATTTGTTCTTCTGATTGTTCAATCCATATTTTTGTACGATTAAGCTCCTCCAATATTTCTATTGGATGCTCTCCTAAGATTGTAATATGCCCCATTTTTCGGTTTGGCTTCGCTTCACTTTTTCCGTAAATATGTATATTCCAATCTGGTTCTTCTCCTAAAGCCTGTATAACAGGTTCCATGTGCTGGCCCAGAATGTTGACCATTACCGCACTCGAATGTAATTCAGTATGACCTAGTGGCCAATTGCATACTGCTCTTATATGTTGCTCAAATTGAGAGGTCTCACATGCTTCAATGGAATAATGACCAGAATTATGAGGTCTTGGTGCTAGTTCATTCACCAAAATGTCATCCTCGTCCATCAGAAACATTTCAATGGCCAATGTACCTACCAGCTTTAATGATTCTGCCAATTGCACTGCAATTCCAATAGCATAGCTCTGAGCGTTTGGACTAATTCTCGCTGGGACGATTGATTGATGTAAAATATTATTCACATGTATGTTCTCAGCAACGGGGAAGACCCTTACTGAACCATCCAGTTTTCGAGTTACAATAACCGAAATTTCTTTGTGAAACGGGATGAACTCCTCCAGAACACAAATACCATCATCCATCAATCCAGTTGTTTGGGCTAAATCTGCTTCCTCCCTTATAACAAGCTGGCCTTTTCCATCATAACCGCCACGTGCCATTTTCAGCACGGAAGGATAACCCAGTTTAACAATAGCCTGTCGAAGGTCTTCGTGATTGGTAATCACAGTATAGGGAGCAATTCGGACACCAGATTTCTCGATTGCTTGTTTTTCCAAGACCCGATCCTGTGTAATTCTTAATATATCCGTGCCTTGCGGGATATATGAATCACTCATTAATTGATCGATTGCATCTGCATTAACATTTTCAAACTCAAAAGTCACAAGATCACTTATCTTAGCCAATCTTTGTAAAGCTTCTATATCATCAAATGCTGCGGTTATTTCAATATCTGCAACCTGTCCGCATGGACTCTTCGGTGTTGGATCAAGAACAGCTATTTTAAAACCAGATTGCCTAGCTGCCAGCGCCATCATGCGTCCCAGCTGACCTCCGCCTATAATTCCAATCGTCTGTCCCGGTAAAATCACTGGTACCTCGTTATTCAAGTTCATCACAACTTTCAATCGATTGTCTTTGAATTTTTAATCTATATTGTTCCAGTGCTTCTGCTATATCCTGCTCGTATGCTCCTAATAATTGAACAGCCAATAGTCCGGCATTTGTTGCACCCGCTTTACCAATTGCCATTGTTGCAACAGGTACTCCTCCTGGCATCTGCACAATCGATAGCAGAGAATCCAAGCCATTTAACGCACGGGATTGCACGGGGACACCGATTACTGGTAAAGTTGTTTTGGCTGCTACCATTCCTGGTAAATGGGCTGCTCCTCCTGCGCCTGCTATAATCACTTTGATCCCACGGCCTCGTGCACTCTGCGAGTATTCAAACATTAAATCAGGTGTTCTATGGGCAGATACTACATTTTTCTCATAGGCAATCTCAAATTCATCCAAAATAGCACATGCATGCTTCATCGTTTCCCAGTCTGATATGCTTCCCATGATTACTCCAACCTTCGGCTCACCCATCATTTTCGCCTCCAAATAAAAAAGCTGCATGAACAAACTTTCAAAAAGAGAAAGCAGTCCACACAGCTTATATGCTATGCCAAACCAAGCACTTAGGACAAGTACTATGCCCTCACATATAAGGTGAGGTCCGCTTTCTCTCATAGTCCAAAAATTTATTCGGTCTTTGGGTAGAAACTTGCAGGCCATATCCCCGCTATTATATGAGAGAAGTATTAATTTAAATGTTTCTTTTACGTATTTATCTTAACAATGGGACCATTTGTATGTCAACTAAAAATCGAACATTTCTGCCATTTAATGTTATATTGTTCGTTTTTACTCCATTAATTTTCCTTCAAAAATGATTTGGCGTGAAATTGGAACATATTCCGGCTGATTGCCATTTTTTACTTCCTTAAAAATTGGTTTCTCTGTACGTTTTACAGGGAAATAACCTTCCCTTTTCATACGCTCCAGGCATGCATCAATGCTCTCATTCTCTTGTAATTCAAATCTTAGTTTCTTTGGCTTAGCCAATTAATCGTCGTCCTTTCTTTATTAACACTACTAGTAGTGTATCCCATTTAGTACTCTTTTCGAAAGATTTTTTGATGGCTATCTATAAATGCCTGTTCATAGGCCTGACTGTATCTACTAAAGGACTTTATCAAGTCAGATAGACAAACACTATGCTCATTCCAATACCGTTTGTAACTAGCTTCATGACACTGGTTTTTGATTTTCCTATACCTGAGCCTTCACTCCACTTTACTTTGGGTAACACAGCTTTAAGCCGGTCTGGGATATTTCATAGGTGTGTGATAGCTGGTTTCCTACACACTTCTAACAGCTTTCATGCACCTTTACCCGGGGAAACGTGTATAAGAGGTGTTTGCATGGATGTAGGATAGATGTTTCCTGCAGACCTCTAATAGCTTTCACGCACCTTTACCCGATCATTTGAGTTGCATAGGTGTATAAGAGATGCAGGAGAGCGCGGCTTTCCCAAGATATAGATATAAATAATATAGTTCATCTCCTCGAACCTAAAAAATCGCACAAAAAAACCAGTTCAAGAACTGAACTGGTTTTAAAATTGCCCGGCAACGTCCTACTCTCACAGGGACTCGCGTCCCAACTACCATCGGCGCTGAAGAGCTTAACTTCCGTGTTCGGAATGGGAACGGGTGTGGCCTCTTCGCCATCGTTACCGGACTATTTGATTAGAAAGAAAATCATTCTTTCAAAACTGGATAATGTAATTTGGGCAAGTTGCGTTTTGAATCATTTGGTTAAGTCCTCGAACGATTAGTATCCGTCAGCTCCATGTGTCACCACACTTCCACCTCGGACCTATCAACCTGATCATCTTTCAGGGTTCTTACTAGCTTGCGCTATGGGAAATC
>NZ_JBZFQN010000003.1:0-601145 GCF_058313615.1 Bacillus sp. z33 | reverse complement strand
CGATCACCCTCTCAGGTCGGCTACGCATCGTTGCCTTGGTGAGCCGTTACCTCACCAACTAGCTAATGCGCCGCGGGCCCATCCGTAAGTGTTAGCCGAAGCCAACTTTCCTTCTCTCCTCATGTGAAAAGAGAACCTATTCGGTATTAGCACCGGTTTCCCGGAGTTATCCCAATCTTACGGGCAGGTTGCCCACGTGTTACTCACCCGTCCGCCGCTAATCATCGGGAGCAAGCTCCCTTTGATTCGCTCGACTTGCATGTATTAGGCACGCCGCCAGCGTTCATCCTGAGCCAGGATCAAACTCTCCGAAAGATGTTTGATCTAGCTAATGTTTTAAAGCAAATTGACGAGATTTAAAAAATCTCTTGTTTTTTAGACTTGCTTGGCGTTTCGTTTTGTTTAGTTTTCAAAGAACAATCTGTCGTGTTGGCGACTTTTATATTATATCAAGATAACATTTTGTTGTCAACAACTTTTTTAAAAAGTTTTTTTGACTTCATTTTCTTTTGTTATCTTGTTCGCATTAGCGACTTTTATAATATATCAGAATACCTTATCTTCGTCAACAACTTTTTAAAAGTTTTTTGTTTGACGAGCATTCAACGAAGTGAACGATAGTTAATATATCATGTACATATATTAGAGTGCAAGTACTTTTTTCACTTTTTTTCGCTTTTTTATATTATTTCTCCATAGCATCATGAGACAATATTAAACTTACCAGCATTTAATCAATGTTTTTGGTCGTTTTTGTCCCTTTCCTCACACCAAATTTCAGTCAGAACCTATTCATTCATTATATCATTTATATTTTGAACCTGTTATCCTTTTCATCCATTCCATATAGGTACTCATAAAACTAGCTACGACATTTATTATCTAAATAAATTGCAAGGAAAACTAGTATGGGTACCTTGCGATGTAGCTTATTATTTAACAACACGATCCACCAATAGGTCTTTTCTATTATTCACTAAAATGAATAAAGATAATCCCATTAATACAAATAAGGCACCAACCAATTGCATAACTGATATGGTTTCATTAAATAAATAGTAAGCCAATACTGTTGCACCTATAGGTTCGAATAGTATCGCCATTGATATTTTCGTTGTACTTACCCATTCTATTGCCCAATTGAAGAGCGAATGTCCCAATAGGGTTGGTACTATTGCCAGCAAAATAAATAGGTACCATTCTTCTATAGAATAATGGACTAACTCATGTCCACTTCCCAATACATAAATTAGTAAGATGAATGCACTTATACCATATACAATAAATGTGTAAGCAGTAAGTCCAATCCTTTTACGAACTATTTGTCCAATTAAAAAATACGCCGTTGCCAGTGCACATGCTATCAAGGCCAGTACATCCCCGAACAAAGCAAGCCTATCATGTGCAAAATCACTGGCACTAATTAAGATACTGCCGGCAATTGCTATGATAATACTTATGGCTCCTCCAATAGAGATTCGTTCTTTAAATAAAAAATAGGTACCTAAAAAAGCAAATAAAGGCTGCAACGTTACCAATACAGTCGAATTAGCCACAGATGTGTGTTGGAGAGATTCAAACCACAAAATAAAATGAAATGCAAGAAAGCCACCAGCCAATATGCATAATATCCAATCTTTTTTATTAATCCCCTTTATTTCTTTAATAGACCCTTTACAGAAGAAAGGTAAAAGAATCAAACTGGAAAATAACATGCGATAAAAGGCGATGACACTGGATGGCGCTTCCGAATAACGGACAAGTATCGCTGAAAAAGAGACTGCTATAACACCAATAACAATAGCAAAATAAGGTTTGAAGAGTGACAGTTTCATATACTTCATCCTTCTCTGAAACTTAAATAATTTTTCTAATAATTCATTATTCTGGAACCTCATCGTATCATATTCTATTCTATATAGAAGAACTTATTTATAAAGGATGGGTACCTACATGGATTTTTCAATTGATTTACAAATGATTATTAAACTATGCATATCAGCTGTACTTGGATTAATCATAGGATTGGAGCGGGAAATTAAAAGAAAACCGGTTGGTCTGAAAACATCTCTCGTAATCTCCATAGTTAGCTGTTTATTAACTATTGTCTCTATTGAATCTGCCTATAATGCGAAAGGCTCCTCATTAGGCGTAACAGTTACAATGGATCCGCTCCGTCTTGCAGCTCAGATTGTATCTGGGATTGGATTCATCGGTGCAGGGGTTATATTGAGAAGAGGAAATGACAGCATTTCCGGTTTAACTACTGCAGCATTAATTTGGGGAGCAGGTGGTATAGGCATAACAGTTGGAGCAGGCTTTTATATGGAAGCAATCGCTGGGGTATTCTTACTAATCATCAGCGTTGAGTGGCTCCCATTATTATTTAGTCATATCGGGCCTAAGAAATTCAGGGAAAAAGACCTGCTTCTCCAGTTAATCATTGCTGAAAAAGACAGTATTGCACCCATTATAGAATTAATAGAACAAAAAGAGATTTCAATCAAATCTGTTCGTATAAAAGATTTGACTAACAGTCATCAAATTCGCTTAAAAAGCACTATTGACAGCAAACGCCGTATAACGGATGTTTATTATTCCATTTCGAAAATCGAAGGAATAATGAGTATTGAAATTGAAAATGCATAACTCTGATTAGTATGGAGCAGAAGAGAAACCACTCTAGTTTCCCTTCTGCTCCTCTTTATATGCCATTTTATTACTTGAATCCTTTTGATATATCTTACCATTAGATTTCATCTCATTTTCAAGCCCATAGCTATCATACATTTTAAACATTATACTTCCGCTTCCATATCAAAGTAACTAATATACATTATATTTCAGAATTAAATGATAATTAAAACAAGATTGACTTTCATTCTAAATTAGTTAAAATAAGATTGTACAGTTTAACTTTATATTATGGGGCTATAGTTCAGCGGGAGAATGCTTCGCTGGCAGCGAAGAGGTCAGGGGTTCGAATCCCCTTAGCTCCATTACCAGAAAACCCTTGTGTAGCAAGGGTTTTTTCTTTTTATCCCCTCCCTCTTCCATCTCAATAACCATCAAAGTTCACAAACATTTGCATTTAATTTATAATTATTAATCTGTTTATGCCTCCCTAACTCTTATTCATATCCTTATTTATTCTGCCTCAATTTCAACAAGAAACTTCTCTATTTCATCAACTGTAATTTATTTATTTCACATATTATAATTTTTATTCCATCAACTTGACATATCGGGAAATCTCGATATAATTATGCTCATGGAATTAATTGATGTATTCAAAGCGTTATCTAATGAAACAAGACTCAATATTCTAAAGTGGTTAAAGGAACCAGAGAAGTACTTCCCAAAACAAGGCGCTCACCTACCAAAGGAGGTTAATTACAAGGGTGGAGTATGTGTTGGAGATATTCAAGAAAAAGCCAAGATTTCTCAATCTACGGTTTCTAGCTACTTAAACATGATGCAAAAAGCTGGTTTACTTGAATCAATTCGTCATGGACAATGGACTTACTATAGGCGTAATGAAGAATTTCTTCAACAGTTAGCTAATTACTTTAGAACAGAGATCTAATTTATATCGATTTCTGTTTTTTTTACTCAATTATATCTATTCTTCTAGATATGCAATTATACAAAAAAGGAGATATCATCTATGCGCTTTATATTTTTCATATTAGCTCTATTGGCTGGAGCAGCCCTTAGTTTTGAAGGAGCTATCTATGCTGAATTAGGAAAATCAGTTGGACAAATAGAAACAAGCTTTTATAACTTCTTTATGGGTTCAATTATTATGGGACTATTGTGGTTGTTTTTTGGAAAAGGAAAGCTTTCCTATACATTTGAAGCACCTAAATGGTCGTTACTTGGTGGTGTTCTAGGTGTTGTTTATTTAACCTCCATCGTTGTAAGTGTCCCATTTGTTGGTGTTGGTATAACAATGGTTGCAGTAATTATCGGACAATTAATCATGAGTATGGTTATTGAACATTTTGGTTGGCTGGGTAGTAAAAAAACAAGAATTAATAAAGAAAAAATCTTTGCAGTTATTTCAATGATTATTGCACTTATATTAATCAACTAGGAGGTACATAATTATGGGGTTACTTATGATTTTATTCACATTGATTGGCGGTATTACATTAAGCGCTCAATCATCTATAAATGGTACATTTAGTCGAAAAGCCGGAACAATTGAAACAACCTTTCTAACCTTTCTTACTGGAACAATGTTTCTTACCATTTTTATTATGTTTTTTGGTAGTGGAAATGTACTTGGACTTCTAGAAGCACCTAAATGGCAATTGAGTGCAGCATTTTTAGGCACTATGTATTTACTTCTGACTGTCATGGCAGTTCCTAGAATTGGGGTTATCGCAACTAATATTTCTGGAATAGCTGGTCAACTTATAATTGGGGTAATGATCGATCATTTTGGATGGTTCAACAGTTTAGTCATAGAATTAGACATTAAACGTGTTTTTGCATTACTATTTATGTTTATTTCCCTCTATTTTATCTATAAAGGGCATAAACGCTCGATAGAAGAATCAAAAATATAGAAAGTTAAAAAGCTGCCTAGTTGCAGCTTTTTTTATAGCTCGGTTAACCTTAAATGTTAATATCCATTCCTGGCCTTCGCTTTACGCGGACGGTCCGGGAGCCTCGCTTTTCTAAGCAATCTCAGGCCATCTACTACGATCAACCAGCTAATCCAATCAACAATGAACTTTAACAAAGCCTAATAAATAAAAGTACTAATTAATAAAGCTAACTATCTTTGTATTTTTACATATATTAATTGCACATTTAGAATGTCCACCTTGGAACCCTATTTCTTTCATAATTCCTTAAGGTTGAGTTTTCATTTAAAAATTCATAAAAATACTACTTATCTGCAAAATAACAAGGACTTATCACATACTAACAAGATTGTTAGAAATGAAAAATCGATAAAAATTTGTTGTATACTCCGTTTAGTTAAACAAGACTTATGAGGTGTAATCATGAATACAATCACAATAAGCAACAAATCTGAAACAAAACATAATATAGAATACATAAATGCTATACACGCTGTTAGCAATGCTAAGCACCCATCACAGTATCTTTACAAAATTACACAATACAAGAAAGCAAAGCATTATAAACAACTTTTAGAAGCCCATGAATGCCAATGTTCTTAATATACTCATTGAAAAAGAAATGCAATTAAGAGCGTTCCTTTTTCATCATGAACAGGTGGAGAAAAACGACTCGTTTATCTCCACCTGTTTTCATTTTAGGGCCTGTTCTTTTCCCCATATTTCATATTGTTCAGTTTTGATACATGCAGTGGTAAATCCCTTTTACAGAAAGGATCCTACAGAATATGTATGGAAAGATTTTAGATTGTCTGAACGTAACTCACTATTAAATAAACTGCGATACAGACTACAATACTTTGTAAGTATAGGCCTGCTTCCTTCTTTAAAGAATCTTCCTCACTGTTTTGCATTTTTATGGAGCGCACTGATCCATAGAGAATCCCTGCGATAACAGCAATAATTAGGGGAATTGTATTCATAAGCACCTGCCTCCTTTGTGATTATTTTAACATAGAATAATTTTCCGTATTGTCAGCAGTGCTTACTCTATATGTATCCTATTTGCTATTCTTAAATCCGGACAAAAAATTTCGATAGAATACTCTCTTGAGGGTGGAAAATATATACTACTATCGCCTACGCCTTGAGACCAACTACCTGCTTCTTATGAGTTTTTTATAATAAATTAACGTAGTATTCTCATTCAATTTTCTGAGTTCACCTGTTCGAATATAGCCCATCTTTTCATACAGATGACAATTGCCTTCTTCCTCTTTGATCGTCGCCAATTCCCAACTTTCCGCCTGTGGGTAGTACTGTTCAGCGATTTTTATCGTTTTCTGAGCAATTCCCATACCCTGATACTCAGGTAAAACGAACATGGGACTAATTTTATATACTTCGGTCCCTTCTCTCCATTGAATATTAATAGCTCCAACAAACTGTCTGTTAAATAGAATTTTATAAAACACACCATTGCGATTGTTCACTCGCTTCAATACCCTTTCAATGCCCTCAGCTGCAGGATTTGTATCATAATCCTTATATTTCTCCAGCAGAGGCATAAATGCTTCACGTTGGTTGGCTAATAAATCTGTTGCGTCCCTTTCCTCTGCTTTCACCAAAGTAATATCCATTTCAACAACCTCCATTCGGTTTACTGTTCGTATAAATATCTTGCCACGCATTTGTCTTACGCCCTTTATCTCTGCGAAAACACACCTCTTCTATTTCCTTCGAATACGATGGTAAAAAAACGGAAGGGACTGTAAGAATGAAATCTGAAAATGATTTTAATATATTGGATTTTGCCCTCCCGCTGCTGGACATTATTGTGATTATGCTGACAGACGAAAATCCTGTGAATGGGGTCATCCTATTAGTACTTTTAAAAGCTGTTACAAAGGATCCTATAATGGAAATATTATTTATTATATTAGCCATTGTTCTTTGGGCTGCCCGTCAAGGTGAAGAAGACTAACTGTTTTTCAATAATAGACAAGCTGTCCCGATTCATAAATGGCTCCCATTAAATATATTACATGGATATATGATTAAATCGTATACTTGTTAATAATTAATCATTCCATCTTTTCTAAAAACACTTGGATCTCTTTTAATCCAAGTGTTTAGTCGCTATTTATTAGATAATTTATAACCAATACTCTTTCTATAAAACAAGTTATATTCTTTAAAACTTCCTATTTACCATTCTCATTATCAATTGAAGGGACAATAGATGATTGATAGGATTTCCAATACAGAAGCGCAACGAGAACAGATCCGCCGATGGCATTCCCCAAAAATACAGGTACAAAATTTATAAGATAATCCATCCAAGTAAAATAACCTTCGAATATAGCTGCCGGAATCACAAACATATTCGCTACTACGTGCTGAAAACCAATTGCCACAAATGCCATGATTGGGAACCATATTCCTGCTATTTTCCCTCCAATATCGTTGGCACTGTATGAGAGCCATATGCCAAGTGCTACGAGCCAGTTACATCCAACTCCTGAGATAAGAGCCGGCCAAAAATCTACATCGATTTTATGAGCAGCAATGTCCACGGTTTTTTCGAGATAAACCCCACTTGCTGTAAACTCTCCTAAATGGCCAAAGAAATAGGCTACAAATATGGCTCCCGCAAAATTACTAATCGTGACCCAAAACCAATTATGCACTAGACGTGATAAAGGGATTCGTTTGGCGAGCCAGGCCATTGGCACGGCCATCATGTTTCCGGTCAATAATTCTCCGCCGGCAATTAAGATTAAAATAAGTCCAAGCGGGAAAACGGCTGCTCCTATAAATGTTCCAAATGTTCCCCAATCTTCCGGCAAGCTTGCGGTTACTCGGATATACAGTAAATAACCCACTGAAATATAAGCACCACCCAAAAATCCCAATACTAATAAATTTGTTAATGATAAACTGGTCTTCTTCACACCTGCTTCTACTGCTGCTATAGCAATTTCGTGTGGTGCTTTAAAACCCATATCATTTCCCCCGATCTATGTATTACGGTTTTTACACCCAACATGGAAATATATCTCATTCTATCCAAATTTATTATATTCGTATTCCGGGTAGGCATAAAGAGAACATTTTATGAATAATTTCTATTTGCACAAAAGCAAGCATAAAAATCCCCCTCGTCTCACAACTGAAGGGGGTTTATTTATACCATTTTTTTATGTTCTTTTAATTCCTTATCAATCATAGAATCCAGTTTTATGATACTGGCTTTTGCTCGTTCGTAATCTATTTTCCGATAATGGTGAAGTCCACCTTCTTCTTCATCCTTTTCATCTGCCCATTTCACTACTTGCTGAAGCGGTGTCCTCATTATATCATTCGAAGGTAAAAAGGAATCGGTATGAAATAAAATGGCGTGGGAAATAACCTTTGCTTGAATCGGATTTTCACCAAGCCTAATTAATAATTTATGAGCTCTTTCAGCTCCCTTTATTGGATGAATATCATTTTCCCTATATAAATCATAATCCCATTTACCATTCCGGTACCAAGTAAAATGTCCAATATCATGAAGCAGACCTGCCTTCGCAGCAGAATCCACATCCACCTTCTGCTCTTTAGCTAAATGAAAGGCATGATAAGCAACGGCAATAGCATGTGCCAAGCCAGAACGATTTAAATATTTCTGAGCTATGCGATGTTCAAAGATATCTAATAAAGTGACGTCTCTCATTCGGTCTCCCCCCTGTATATTTTTGTATATTTATCAAACCGATTTTATATTAATGTGCATTATACACGGATTCTACTGCAGTTAAAAGTAAAGTAATTTCATTATTTTATAAAATTACCTTCTTTTAATCTCTTCAAACAAATATTTTATAATCAGAAATTCTTATATACTATTTAGCCGAATACAATCAGGTACCATTAAAACTAGATTTATTCATTGCAGGATTATCCTCTTATCACTCTTTTTCACTATAAATCACTCATAACCATAAGGATCGTTCTCCACTTTCTACTTCCTACTTTTATAATGCTATTTGTTTAATCCTCTTAAAAATCCTACCTGGCTAGCAAACTCTCACTAACAATATGTGACAGGCCCTGTTTATCACTTTCGAAACAGGGAATTTCTTAAACAAAAAAGGAGGAAATACTATGAATCATTATCAAACCTTTTTCTTGAAAGATGACGGAACAATCCCTAATAACCCAAGCTTACCCGTCGTTCTCTATAAACAAGCCGTCCAAAACCCGGAATCCAATATGGAGATTCTTTTCAATAAAAACCAATGGCTCAACAGTTGGATTGATGGAGTATTTGATTATCATCATTATCACAGTAATTCACATGAGGTACTCGGTGTTATTAAAGGAGAAGCCACATTAATGATTGGCGGTGAAAAAGGCACAGAAATTCATGTTCATACAGGCGATGTAATCGTGCTTCCAGCCGGTACCGGACATAAACGCCTGAATGCCAGCTCTGACTTTTCTGTCGCGGGTGCTTATCCAGATGGAATGAACTATAACACTAAATATGGGAAGGAAAATGAACGTCCCGAAGTATTAGTAGAGATCAGTAAAGTACCACTTCCTAAAACCGATCCAGTTACTGGCAAGGAAGGGCCCTTGATGAAATCATGGCAAGGATGATTTATAGAAGTTATAAGACTTTTGCCATTTAATAATATTGCTGCAGGAAATTGGACCATACGAAAGTAGATTCTTAAAAACTGCCAATATATGAATAAATTCCACCCCCCTCTAGCTCCTTTTTATAAACAAAAAACAACGTTTTACTATTATTCGTATGTTTTAATAACAATTTTTAGGGAATAAAGAACTAAATAAAATGAATCTATAGGGGAATATACAGTATGCTACAGCAAAAAACCAATTTATTAGAAAAGCAAGATATGACGAATCCACAAGTCGTACCCGAATGGGTAACTAAGGAGTACGAAACATTCCATAACACTGTGACTGACCCTACATTTCCTTGTTATTTTGGTATGAAAGCAGAGAATAAAGGCGAACTCCGTTATGCGTATATGACTCATGAGGATTGGTCCTCTCTACCGAAAGCAGTAGAAAGTTTCCTTGAATTATTTAAAGAGCCTCCACATATCAGGCATGGATTATTTGTATTTGTGGAACCTGAGAAAGAGGAACGCGATATCCCTTACTACAGGGATTACTTTTGGAGGATTCTGCAATATTTACACGAACATGATCCTAAACTATGGCCGGAAGATAAACCGAAAGATCCTGAGCATTTCCTGTGGGACTTTCACTTTGCCGGCGAACCATTCTTTATCTTTGGTAATTGTCCTGCCTACAAACAACGTAAAACACGTGACCTCGGTAATAGTTTAGTTCTTGGCTTTCAGCCGCGAATGATTTTTGAAGGACTTGAGGGAACGGAAAAAGGCGGGATTATGTCCAGAGAGAAAGTTCGTGAACGTGTAGAAAAATGGGATCAACTCCCGAAACATCCCGACATCAGCCATTACGGCGATCCCCATCATAATGAATGGAAGCAATACTTTATCGGTGACGATATAGAACCTATTGCCGGAAAGTGCCCATTTCATCATAAGGATGCTCAAACAACAAGAAGCTGATCAATAGATCAGCTTCTTAATTATTGGGGCTATACTGTCATTCACCATCTAGGATAATTAAAAACGGCGGTTGTCCTCATTATTTAATAATATGCTGAACCCTTCCGACCTGGCCATCCGTTAACCGTACTTTAATGCCATGCGGATGTGTTGCTGAATTGGTTAGTATATCTTTAACAATACCCCGAGTTAAGGTTCCGGTACGCTGGTCCTTTTTTAAAACGATATCGACTTCTAATCCTGCTCGTATATCACTGCGATTTTTTCCGTTATTCATCTTTATAACCTCCCTTGTTTATCAGAATCCACAATTACATGCTTTGAGCATAACGTAAACGATCCATTAATGGTATAATGAACGAATAGTAAAATCCACTTTTCTGGAGGCAGTATGTTAACTTTTGAAGAAAAAATCGCAATTATAGAGTCCTTTAAGGAACTCGAACGTAAAAATGTTTCTCTTGGACGTGTCAATTATCAATATCCTGAAAGCAAATCAGATAAAATGAATGTAGTCTACCACCTGCACCCTAACGGCAATGGTTTTGTCTACGCTGAAGGAATCCCAGGTTACCGTATTGATTATAAAGGTTTGGTAAACATCAGAGATTTTTCCGCAGAGCAATTGGAAACAATTATATCAAAATCCATTCAGCTTCTATCTACTGATCGGTTTGAAAATCATGACACCGATACCACTAGTGAAGAGGAAACTTGGATAAATAATGAAGGTCATACTCTTACCATTATGTTCGAGGATGATATGTGGAATGTATACGCAGGCTTAAACCTGGATGGAACGTTCCCATCATATAATGAAGCAAAATCTTATTTAATGGAAGAAGGATTCCATAAACATAAGTAACCTAAAAGCCCATTGGTACTCCATATCCAATGGGCTTTAAATTTACCTGGTGAACTGTCTCATTCCGTCGGTCTTCCGTTGATTATTTACCGGTAAACTCTGCCTTTCTTTTCATAGAAAAGGCACTAATCCCCTCCATTGCATCTTCTGATTGGGCTATTTTTAACATATTATCCAATTCAATAGAAATCCCGTCCTCCAAGGAAACATCAGTACCTCTCATGACTGAATCTATGATGCCTTGAAGCGCAAGTGGCGGCCCATCAGCCAATCGGGTAGCAATTGCTAAGGTTTCATACTTCAGCATTTTTGCAGGCACAACTTTATTAATCAACCCGTATTCCAGTGCTTTGATTGCTGATATTTTTTCCCCGCTTAACATTAATTCAAGCGCCCGCCTACGGCCAATCAATCTTGGCAGCCTTTGGGTCCCTCCATAACCTGGCATAATTCCAAGTTTTATTTCAGGTAATGCAAACTCCGCTGTGTCCGCAGCTATAACCAGGTGGCAGGCCATTTGCAGTTCATTTCCTCCGCCGAGCGCACATCCATTTATACTTGCGATAACGGGTTTTGGGAAGAACTCTATCCGATTGAATAAGTCATGCATACCTTGAATCGTTGCCCTTGCTTTTTCCGGCTCCGCCAAATCAGCAAATTCATTCACATCAGCTCCAGCCGAAAAAGATTTTTCTCCTGCTCCGGTTAAAATAATCGCTCTTATTTCGTTGGAGTTCTCTATATCGTCTAAATAGGAGCCAATTTCATATAATGTATCTCTGCTCAATGTATTTAGGGGAGGGCGATTAATCGTAAGGATCGCAATCTTTTCGTTTACTTCTAATACACAATTTTTTCCCACTTAACCCGCCTCCTATCTTTTATAATGGCGATTTCCTGCTTTTGAGCAATCCACTCCAGCCTTTCGTCTCGGATCTAGCTTCCGTGGCTAAAAGCTCAGGACATAAGCATAGCCTCTCCGGGGGAAGAACATCCCCTACGAGCCTCTGTCTTATACTCCTCGCTTTTAAGCAAGCCACTTCAGCTTTTCGAGCAATCTAGCTTCAGGGCCTAACCAACCGCTCGAGTCATAAGGGTAGACACTGCGGAGGCCTACACGACGTAGGTCACAAAGACGTTGCCACACGATGTGGCGTTCTTAGTCTTTGTTCCTTAAATTCACTCCCTACGCGCCTCCCTCTTATGCTTTTCGGGCCTGCCCAGTCGCCTCAGCTTTTCTTATAAATATTCCTTCACGTTATATTGTTTTAATATTCCTTCTAGTTTGATGGCTTTGCCGATGTCGCCTTTGATTTTTAGTTTGCCGGACATGAAGGCTACTGTGCCGCTTAATTTGCCGACAAGGAATTGTCTGAAGTTTTCAACGGACATGATAAGTGTGCAATCTGCAGATATTTCTTCTCCTTCTACGACTTCTGCCTGACCATCATGAATATTGAGCTGGTAGATTCCTTCTTCGGAACCGGTAATCGTAAACTGATAACGGGTGGTAATCCCTTGTAGTGGCTGTGGATTACTTTGAAATGCCTCCTCAATTTTTGCAAAGGACTCCGCTAATGTATATTCTTCAATCGCTTTTCCCATTTAAAAATCCTCCTTTTATTTATACCTTTTAAATATTTGAATTATCAGTTTTTAAAACAAATTACTTCAGATGCTTTTCTTTTCACCACCTCCTGACATGATTAATAAATTCATCACACGCGAATCCCATATGGATCATAAAGATGACGCGCAATGATTAATTGCTGAATTTGATTGGTCCCTTCAAAAATGTCATAGATTTTTGCATCACGATACAATTTCTCAACAAGATGACCTTCTAAACCATATGGTCCAAGAATTTCCTGACATGCCGAAGTGACTTCCAATGCAATCTTACCTCCGTAGGCCTTACACATGGCCGCTTCTTTTGCATTTGGTTTTCCTAAATCCGCTTTCCAGGCAGCTTCCCAAGTTAACAGACGTGCCCCTAGTATTTTCTGCTGCATTTCTGCCAATAGCCTCAGGGCTTGTTGATAATGGTTGCCGTGCTGAGGATATTCTTTTTTTACAAAATCCAATGTATATTCGTAGGCGGCTCTTCCGATTCCCGTAGCCATGGCTGCTATGATGGGTCTTGTGCTGTCGAACGTTTTCATAGCAACCCTGAATCCACCTGATCCATTCCCTTTATTGCTATAAGCCTCTTCTCCGCCCAGTAAATTTTCATACGGGACAAAACAATCCTCAAAAACAAGTTCTGCTGTTTCCGAAGCACGAAGCCCCATTTTCTCTGCCAGCCTTGAACAAGAAAAGCCCGGTGTACCTTTTTCTATGACAAAAGCCCGGTGCCCGGCTCTTCCCAGATTGCGATCTACCGTAGCAAATACAACAACCCAAGAAGCTCTTTTCCCATTGGTAATGAATATTTTCTGTCCATTTATGACATAACCGCCATCTACTTTAACAGCTGTCGTCTGTAAACCAGATACATCTGAGCCTGCCTCCGGCTCAGTCAAGGCATATGCTCCCCATCTTGGTTCTTCATCTCTTGAAAAAATGGATAAAAATCGTTCCTTTTGTTCAGGTGTGCCACTATGCTGAACAGGAGGTCCGCCAAGCCCCGGACCCGGAAGTGTTAAAGCAACTGCACAATCTCCCCAGCCCAGCTCCTCTGAAGCAATTACTCCCAAACGATTCCCCTGGCGCTCCTTCACTTTTCTAGAGTCTTTATTCGTTTTCACCTCGTTTGACTTCCCAAATGAAGATGTACTGAGTGTAATTCCGAGTTGATTTACTTTGTTTAGCCAATCATCAGGCACTTTCTTTAATTGGTCAGCAATCATGGATACGGATCGTATTTCGTTTTCTGCAAACCAATGAACCATCTCTTTAACTTGGCTTTGATGTGGCGTCAACTCGTAAGTGATCATTGCTCACCCCCCTCTCCGAACTATGAATGATCCAGTTTCCTGCCCTGATTTCTAAATCTCCTTCTTGCTCAAACCAGCCAATTTGTGCCTGACCATCCCGCATCCATTTTTCCACGGGATGTTCCTGAACATATCCATGTCCTCCGAGGAGCTGTACGCTCGAGTCTGTTACATATCGAAGCGATTGATGGGCTCTGTTAAGTGCCTGAATACTATGAAAAACGGCATTTGACTCTCCTTCATCAATTTGTTTTGCTGCATGTAAAACAAGATGCCTGGCTATCCCTGTCTGAATCGCCATTTGGGCAACAGTAAAAGAAACACCCTGGAACTTCGCAATTTCAGTACCAAATGCCTTTCTCTGGGAGGTGTATTCCACTGTATAGTTAAGAGCAGCTGCCATAACGCCAATTTCTTTCGCAGCCTCTAATGTACGGATGCGGCTTAATGAATCTTTCAACCATATTTCTGCTTCTGAACCGCTTGCCATAATCGCCATATTGGTAGCAGTTACTTCACTGAAGTGGATTCGAGCGAAACCAGCACTCAATAAGCCTAAGCGATAATCACCCTCTATTACTTTCCAAGAATGATTAATTCGGTCTAAAAAGAGCAACACTGCTTCACCATTTGTATCAATACCGGCTATTAAAAGGTATTCAGCCGTTCTGGCATTTTTCAATGGGCTCGTTTCTCCGTCAATAATATATCCATTATCCGTTTTCCTGATTTCCAACTTTTGCTGATTTGGATACACAAGGGCCACTGTTGGATAATTTCCAGATGCACATTGAGCTTGATAAGAAGAAAATAGATGATGTTCTTCTCTTAACCTAAAAAACGAAGCTCCCTCTCCTGCACCTGGTAGACCCTGAATTGTATTAAGGTCACCATAAGTAAGCGCCTCGGCAATTTGAACCTGGGAAACGAGCGGCAGTTCCAATCCTCCAAATGATTCGGGCAATTCCAGATTTAATAATCCAAGATCACGCAATTGCCTTATAATCTCCTCACTAACACCTTGATTTTTTTCTATTTGTCTGGCATGTGGACGAATTTTATGTAATGCAAAATCCTTTGCCACATTAACAAATGCCTGTTCTTCCTCACTTGGTAAAAATGATACCAACTTTCTCCCTCCTTCATATCTATACAACTGGTTTAATAGATTGAAAGATTGCTAAATGAGTTCATTACCAGCCGGTTTAATAATCTTGCCAGATATTCTACATCTATCTTTTGATGATTTGGCTCCCTGAATTTTTGAATAACCACTTCATTAATTGCGCCAACCATTGCCTGGGATATAATTCGAATTTCCTCTTCATTCATATTCTCCGGAAACTCCTGATAAGCAAAAATAAAGATGAGATCTCCAAAACTCTTAAGTGCTTCTCGTCTGACCACTTCTACCTCCTGAGATATCCCAACCGATTCAAGCAAAATAAAATTGGCAACAGCCTTATTGGTAAAACAAAGTTCCAAGTAGCGCAATATACCTGCGTACGCTTTATAACCAGTTCTAGGTTCATTAAAAGCAGAAAGTTTAATCTCTTCCGCAATGTCTCCAATCAAGCTTTCACATAAAGCAACAATCAAAGTCTCTTTATTGCCGAATTGTTGGTAAAACGTCGTTTTTGAGACACGCGCATATTCCACGATATCCAGAACTGATGTGTTTTTATAGCCTCTAGTAGTGAATAATTGCAGGGCTGCATATAGCATTTTATCCCTTGCTGCAGTCGGCAGATCATTTACAAATAACATGCTTATCCTTCCAATCCCATGTGTGAGTACGAATACGTATTAGTATCATCTTACGTTCGCAAAAGGAAAATATCAATATTATTATTAGAATATTTAAAATATTTAATTCGACAAAAAAAGCCTCCCCGTATTAGTCCGGTTCAGCTCTTAAATAGTACTATTTATTTAAAAATATTAGGATAGATTTTTTCAGATAACAGTTGTAAACCTTCCGTTAAACGTGGTCCTGGGCGTGACACAGTATCGTTATTTACATCATAAATCTGCTTATCTTTAACAGCAGGTACTTCAGACCAGGCCTTTCTTCCATATATCTGTTCTTCAGGATTTTCAATATAATAACCATATGTAGTAATAATTACATCAGGCTCGCGCTCAATAACTTGTTCTTCACTCATCGTAACCCATCCTTTTTGATCGGCGGCAATATTTTCTGCCTGAATGATTTCAAGCATATCTCCCATAAAGGTTCCGCTGCCTGCCGTATATAAATCTGGAGAGGAGGATACTTCAATCCACACTTTCTTTTTATCTTTTATATTGCTGGCCTTCTCTTTAATGTCTGCTACTGCTTTCTTCATATCATCAATAATTTTTTCACCCTTTTCGGATGTCCCTGTAGCCTTCGCAATTAACTCAATTGTCCCATATGCTTCTTCAAATGAATTCGCATCTGGAACAATAATTACATTAATACCAACTGCTTTAAATTGCTTGATTGTATCCTTGGCATTATTAAAATGGCTTGCTGAAAGCAAAACTAAATCAGGATTTAATTCCAAAACTTTTTCTACATTGATTTCTAAACCGCCAACTTTAGGTTTGTCAGCAGCCTCTGTCGGAAAATTACAGTAATCAGATACAGCCACAATTTTCTCACCCAGGCCAAGTGCATAGGCAGTTTCAGTATTGCTTGGCAATAAAGATACGATGCTTTCAGGTTGTTCCTCAATCTTAATTATTTCGCCCGACCCATCCTTCAGCTCAATTGGAAAAGCCGCGGATGCGGATTCAGAAACCTCTTTTTTCTGAGTTGAGTCATCATTAGCCGATGAACATCCAAATAAAAAAATGGACAATAGTAACGTTAAAACAAATAAAAATGAATAGTTTTGCTTTTTCAACACTGTTATTCCCCCATACTTTTAAATAATAAAAAAACCTTAGCTCGAAAAAAAGCTAAGGCAGATACCCATACTAATGCAAGAGGCTCGGGCTGCCCTACTCTTCCCTCCGAAAAATAGTACATGCAATGAAAGAGCAGGTCTCCTGGCTTAACGCATCAATTTACTCTGATTTACCTTCCTATGCTCAAAAAACGAGCCAGTGGTTTACAAACCATTTCATCCGCGCATACAGTAGCGGGGGCTGCACCGGAATTACACCGGTTTCCCTATTATCCTTATGAATAAGGCACTCTTGCATTATTCTATGTTCATAATTCTTATACTATCTGTAATTTATGACTTCTTCAATCTTCTTCATATTCTACGTCAGTATGTTCTTTACAGAATTGTAACACCATAGATAACTCATCATCCTCAAGCTCAAAATCGAGAACGCTTTGTGTTTCACTTTCTATGAATTCATACTTTGAAATTTGATCCTTATTTTCATCAATTACATATATAACACGTAACTGTAGACCTTTTTCAGTATAAAGCTCATCATCCTCGGGAACAGCAATTTCCAGTAAATATTCGTATCTTTCCCCGGAAAGAATACCAAATGGGTCTTCTAGTTTTTCCACTGTATAACTTTGTATCTCTATCATGTTTATCAACCTTTCTGAAATGCCTATGTATTATTATACATGTTCCTTTTCGATATTAAACATTTTACCTTATTATTCAACTTCTTTTAAGAATATATTTTAGTCGGTAATCGAAAACTATAATAAAATCATTTTCTAACAGAGGAGTTTATTATGCGTATTTTATCTGTTATCACTTTGCTCATTTTCCAACTTTTCATACCAGTAGAATCATTTGCTAAAACAGCCTACCTCAGTTTCGATGATGGACCATCTAATTGTACACAGGATATATTGGATATCCTTAAAAATCAGGATGTCAAAGCAACCTTTTTTGTAACAGGAACAGCAAGTCCGGGACATATGTATTTGTATAAGGAGATTGTTAAAGATGGCCATGCCCTTGGGCTACATTCCTACTCACACGATTATTCTAAAATTTACCGATCTGCAGATTCATTTTTCAAAGATATTAATCAACTTGAAGAATTCTTAAAAAAAGAAGTAGGCGAAAGCCCAAAAATTTTACGGTTTCCTGGTGGTTCCAATAATTATGTCGCTAAACAATATGCCGGTACTAATTTAATGAATCAATTAAAAACTGAGGTAGTAAAGAGAGGATATAAATACTATGATTGGAATTGTGATGCAAATGATGGACTGAACCCTCCCATTCCAGAAAAAAAATTACTTACATTAATTATGCAAGGGGTGGATGAAAAAGATTCTCTATATATTCTCTTACACGATTTTAACGGCAATACTACAATCGTAGATGGACTGCCCGAAATTATTCGCAGACTGAAGCATAAAGGCTATGAATTCAAAATAATGGATGAGTCAACCCCAACTTTAGTCTTTTAATTTCCAGCAATTCTAAGGATCCTTACATATAAAACTTCTAGTATATTGACTGACAGGTATAAATAAGCATGTATTCTGGAAGAGTTTCTTGTTTCAAAAATTAAGGGAAATTCACTTTATAAAAAACGCCCTTTCTTTCAAGGGGCGTTTTGTTGTCATTATTCTTATTCAACTACGAAATAATTTCCATGCTCACTATTAATCACGTATTCAGGTTGGGGTGGTTTCCCACCATGCTCTTTGATTTTCGCTTTATGTCCCGCAATATGCTCAGGGCTCTTCTCCCATGCTTTCCACGCATCCTCAGATTCCCACCGAATGATCATAATTATTTCTTCTTCTCCGCGTGTTGTTTTTTTCATTAAAAGCTCCCTGCCTAGAAAGCCTTCGCGTTGTTCTATCAAGGACGGTCCCTGATCTGGCTTCTTTTTGAAGCGTGCCAGTATCTTATCTGAGTTCCCCTCTGTTACTATCCACTTACGAATCTGAACATACATACTTTACTCGCTCCTTTTTATGAAAGGAGCATGTCCTTTTTAAGACATGCTCCTTAATTGATAAAGATTATTTTAATTCGTTTAAGATTTCATCTAGTTTTTCTACTTCAGTTGTTACACCGTTACTTGAGAAGTACCAGTTCACACCGTCTAAGTAGACGATCTTGCCGTCTTTATAAGCACGAGTTTGTTTGATAATATCATTTTCAACATCTTTTTTAATTGTTTCAACATCAGAAGCAGTACGGTCAATGATTAATAATACTTCTGGGTTTACAGATAGGATTGACTCATATGAGAAGTCAGAACCGTGAGATGATGCTTCAATATCAGTTGTCGCCGGTTTGAAGCCAAAGTCATTGTAAACATATGCGAAACGGGAATCTTCACCATTATCGAAACCAGAGATTTTCTTGTCATTATACATAGCTACCAGTGCATTGTCATAACCAGCTGCTTTTTCTTTTACTGCATCAACTTTCTCTTGTAATGACGCTTTTAACTCTTTACCTTTTTCTTCTTTATCGAAAATTTTAGCTGCTAAATCGACTGTTTCATTTACAGCTTCTATGTAATTCTCGTTATCAGAACCGATGAAGATTACATTCGGTGTAATTTCTTTTAATTCTTCATAGAATGGTGTTTGACGGCCAGAGATGAAAATAACATCCGGCTCAGCAGCTGCTACTGCTTCAAAATCGATTTGCTTTAATGTACCAACATCAGCAACACCGTCAGTAACATATTTTTCTTTTAAATGTTCAGGCATATTCCCTTTACCGCCGCCAGCTGCTACTCCTACGATTCCTTCAACACCCATTGCATCTAGTGTATCTAAGAAACCATAATCAAGTGTAACAATTCGTTCAGGCATTTTATCTAATTTTACATCTTCAAATGTAGTTGTCGTACCTTTTTCTTCATCTTCACGAGAATCTGTTAAGGAAGATACTGTCATTGGATATTTAGAACTTTCAGTAGTTCCTTTTTCTTCTGTTTTTGTTTTCTCAGAAGATCCTCCAGTTGTTGACTCATCACCTGAGTTACAAGCTGTTAACACTAATGTTAAAGCAGCCATTGCAGTTAATACTTTCCACTTCTTCATCCTTTGTTTTCCTCCTAGGTATCCTGTTTAATTGAAAACGATTATCATTTTCAATTGATATTATCATTTTAAAGGAAAATCACAAATTATGTCAACACTTTTAAATTTTCTGATAAACCTTTTTATTACTTGCTTTGCCAAATAGTATCCTATTTTAGGATCTCCCAACTTGCAGGTTTACCTCTCTTTTTGTGCGATACCTTAGTAAAGTCTCTATTCCCTTTTTCTTAAAGAAATATATTTCCATATAACAAAGGACTTCAAAATACGTTACTATTTTGAAGTCCTTTGCATAATTTTATGTTAGATTTTTTAAAATATAGCGTCTGCTTGCTGATTGCTCCAGAAATAGATAAGCACAGCTTTTTGCAGATCTTAATGAGAATTAAAGTAAACGCAAATACGGCAACCATCTTGCTCCTGTACAGGAATATGCATATCATACACATCACGCAAGGATTCTGAGTTAATAATCTCATGCGCTGGGCCATCCTTTACAAGTCGTCCATCCTTTAACGCCACGATACGATCAGAGTATACGGAAGCAAAATTTATATCATGCAATACAATGACAACGGTTTTCCCTAACTCATCTACTAGCTTACGCAGGATTTTCATAATTTGTACAGAGTGTTTCATATCCAGATTATTTAATGGCTCATCTAATAAAATATATTCCGTATCTTGAGCAATCACCATAGAAATAAAAGCCCGTTGTTTTTGACCGCCTGATAACTCATCCAACAACTTATCTTGCATTTCTGTTAAATTCAAATACTCCAGGGCTTGGTCTACAATTCTTTCATCCTCTGCACTCAGCCGTCCTTTTGAATAGGGGTAGCGTCCAAAGGAAACAAGTTCGCGAACAGTTAAACGAATATTCAAGTGATTGGCCTGTCTTAATATAGCCACACGCTTCGCAAAAGTATCCGATTTCATTTTCTTAACGTCCGTTTGATCTAAAAATACTTCACCTGTATCAGCATCTAAGAGACGGCTCACCATGGATAATAACGTCGATTTACCGGCACCGTTTGGACCAATAAAAGATGTGATGGCTTTTGGCTGGATTTGCAATGTTACATTTTCAATGACAGATTTCTTCCCAAAGCTTTTAGAAAGCCCTTTAATTTCAATCATCCTGCTTTCCTACTTTCCTTCAGTAATAAGTATATAAAGTAAATCCCACCGACAAAGTTAATTACGACACTTATGGTTGTATTCAATTGGAAAACATGCTGCACCATGAATTGTCCGCCTACCAGCGCAATGATACTGATTAAGCTCGCCCCAATAATTAATATGGAATGTTTATATGTAGCCAAATATTGATAAGCTAAATTTGCTACAATTAACCCTAAAAATGTCACTGGACCAACTAGCGCAGTTGAAGTAGCGATTAAAACAGACGATAAAATCAGAACTTTCAGCACAATTTTATCATAGGCTACACCTAGATTAATCGCATTATCACGCCCTAAAGATACTACGTCTAAATCACGTAATAATCGATAGCCGTAAATAAAGGCTGCACCTAAAATGACAATTGAAATAAGCAATAATTCAGTCTTCACATTCATAAAGCTTGCAAACAAACGAGCTTGCAGACTTTCATATTCTACAGGATCGATGATAACTTGCATAAAGGTGACCAAACTTCCAAGTAATGTTCCAATAATCATACCTGCCAATAACAGAAGGAAAATCGGATATTTATCTGCCCGGAATAAAAAACGATACAAAATCAGTGCGAAAACTACCATCGCAATGATTGCTACACCAAAATTTAAGTACCGGCTTACAACAAAGATAGAAGCCGAACCTGCCGTAAAGTAAATCACCGTTTGTACGACTTCATACATGGAGTCAATTCCCATAACAGAAGGCGTTAATAGACGGTTATGTGTAATCGTCTGAAAAATCACAGTTGCATACGCAATTGCCGTACCGGTTATAACCATTGCAGCTAAGCGTTCCACACGCTTAGGAAAGGCGTAACTAAAACCGCCTTGAATATTATAAAAGGCAAATAACGCCATACAAACTATTGCAATAACAGCCAAAATAATTAGCTTTACACTATTTTTTCGCATATGCTTTCCCCCTAAACAACATGATTAAGAAGATCGCACTGCCAATTACAGCGACTGTTGTATTTACCGGTATCTCATATGGATGCACAATTAATCGGCTTAGGATATCACATGCCAATAAGAATGCCGCTCCCATGAAAATCGTATGAGGAATTGTTTTACGTAAATTATCTCCTAGATACAAGGAAACGAGATTCGGTACAATTAATCCTAAAAACGGTATCATTCCTACTGTTAAAACAACTGTTGTAGAAATGAGCGCTACGATAACAAGACCGATATTTAACACTGTACGATAACTTAAACCTAAGTTTTTGGCAAAATCCTCGCCCATACCTGCTACAGTAAATTTGTTAGCGTAAATATAAGCAATAAGTATCGCTGGTACTGCTACATACAGTAATTCATAGCGTCCAGAAACGACTAATGTAAAACTTCCTAAGAAGAATGACTCTACATTTTGCAAAACATCTGCCTCATATCCTAAAAACGTCGACATAGCACCAATAATATTACCGTACATAATCCCGATAAGAGGTACAAATATAACATCTTTGAATTTTATACGTTCAAGCAGCTGCATAAAGACAAATGTTCCAATTAAGGCGAATGCAAAACTAAATAAAATTTGGCCCATATAGGACATGCCTGTAAAGAATATCATTGAAACAATGACACCTAATTTGGCCGCATCTAGTGTACCTGCCGTTGTCGGTGATACGAACTTATTTCGGCTTAAACTTTGCATAATTAAGCCCGCAATTCCCATTCCTGCACCAGCTAAAATAATAGCCATTAACCTTGGCAACCGACTCATCAAGAAAATTTGCGTCTTATCTGAATTCCATTCAAGCAGATCGCTCGGTTTAATATCAATAGCCCCTATAAATAGCGAGATAAAGGAAAGGATAACAGTTGCTAATACTAATATCCATAGTCTCATTTGCAATCCCCGTCAAATTGGTTTCTCAACAACATTAAATGATAATGATAATCACTATTGAGTCGTCTTTCATTATAGACAATGAAAATAGTAAAATCAACAACTACCGATAGTCATTATCAGTTATTAGTTTAAAAATTAGGAAAATAATAATGTGGTATTTTACTAAAATCAAAACCTTAAATTAGGCTGCCTATGGGCTGTGATGAATTAGCCACTGAAAGTTTTTTATTCACATCCTCATAAAATATATCTAACTGTTTAAATAACATTTTATTTAAACCACTACTTTAGAATCATTTTTGCATTAACAGGCATTAAATCATAGTAAACTTATATGTTTTATTATAATATAATCCTATCCAATTATCGGGAGGTTCAACATGATTCAAATCATTAGTTATGGTCTTATCGTCGGACTTTTATTAGGGTTCGTTTTACAAAGAGGTCGGTTTTGTGTAGTCGGAGCATACCGTGACCTACTCCTCGCTAGGGACGGGCGCATGTTTCTTGCGACCATGATTGTCATTGCCATTCAGGCTATTGGCGTATATACTCTCGCAGCTAACGGAGTCATTACCATTCAAGCAGATGCTTTTCCCTGGTTAGGGACTATCGTCGGCGGATTCATCTTTGGAATTGGTATGGTTCTTGCCGGAGGATGTGCCACTGGTACATGGTATCGTGCTGGCGAGGGTTTAATAGGGAGCTGGATCGCATTAGGCGGTTATGCACTTGGTGCAGCAATGACTAAGTTTGGCTTACTAAGTACAGTGGGAGGAAATGTACTTTCCTACAGAACAAGCGATACGTATATCCATGAGACATTTAACCTATCTCCATGGGTACTAGTTATCACTTTCGCCTTACTCATAGGTGTTTTGGTATACCGTAACTTAAAGCAGCCTAAATTACCTTCTTTTAAAATGAAACAACAGAAAACAGGGTTTGCTCATATTTTATTTGAGAAACGCTGGCATCCATTCGTAACAGCACTGCTAGTGGGTTTAATCGCTATACTCGCATGGCCGTTAAGCGAAGCAACGGGGAGAATGGCTGGTCTTGGAATTACAACCCCAACTGCACAGTTATTAACTTTCTTTGTTAATGGTGATACATCACTATTAAACTGGGGAGTTTTCCTAGTTCTTGGTATTGGGATTGGATCCTATATTGCCGCTCGCGGCAGCAATGAATTCAAATGGCGACTACCCGATAAAAGAACACTTGCATATAATGCAAGCGGAGGACTGATCATGGGCTTTGGTGCATCGCTTGCTGGAGGTTGCACAATCGGAAATGGGTTAGTAAACACAGCTCTATTTACTTGGCAAGGATGGGTTGCCGTTGTTTTCTTCTTATTAGGAACATGGACAGCGACTTACTTTACTATTATCCGAAAACAAAAAAACCAAAAAGTAGGAGCCGGCAATACAGCGGTAGCCTAATTTAATAGGAGGTTTACGTAATGACAAAAGTACTCGAAACAAATGGAATGGTTTGCCCCTTCCCACTGGAAGAAGCAAAATTGGCAATGACAGACATGACCACTGGCGAAGAATTAATCATCAATTTTGATTGCACGCAAGGAACAGAAAGTATTCCGCGCTGGGCTGCAAAAGAAGGTCATGAAATTACGAATTTTGAACAAACTGGCAGTGCTGAATGGCAAATCGTCTTAAAAAAAGGACAATAATATAATCAATAGGCAGTCGCTTTAAATTTATTAGCGACTGCCTATTTTTAGTTAACCCACAATGTTTCTCCTATGAGCAATGTCTTCAATTGTTCTTTTGGCAGTTTCTTTCTGCTCCATTCACCCAATAATCGGTCTAACGCTTCCGGTCCTGTATCATCAGCCAGTCGATAAGCACCGTAATGCATCGGGATAAAATAATCCCCATTCAATTCTAGAAATGCTTTAACCGCATCTTCCGGATTAATATGAGAGCTTGCCATGAACCACTCAGGCTCATACGCTCCAATCGGCATGAGCACATAATTGGGATGAAACGTTTCCGCAATATCCCTGAACCCTTTAAAGTAGCCGGTGTCCCCTACAAAATAGACTGTTTCAGCTGTACGACTATTTTCAATCACCCATCCTCCCCAATGGGAAGTATTCATATCGCGGATACCTCTTCTCGTCCAATGCTGAGCTGGAACGAAATGAAAAGCTAATTCTTTACTATTAAATATTTCCCACCAGCTTGCTTCATGAACATTACTATACCCTTTTTTTATAAATGTTCTCCCCAAACCTATGGGTACATAATAAACAGGATTCCCTTTCAGTTTACGGATGGAAGGGAAATCGAGATGATCATAATGTCCATGGGAAATTAAAACAGCATCAATCGAAGGCAAATCATCTATTTTTATTCCCGGTTCTGTCATTCGGGATTGAAATCCCATCCGCTTTGCCCAAACCGGGTCAGTAAGTATATTTATTCCGTCCATTTGAATTAAAAATGTTGAATGACCAATCCAAGTTATGGAAGTACGAGATTGATTTCTATTTAATTCCTCAATCTGCGGGTCATCAACACGGCTAATTTGAGTTTCTAAATCCTTTTGTTTTCTGCGCCGCTCTTTATTCCAACGATACATATCACGAAAAGTATGCTCATTCTTTATCGCATCAAGATTTTCAAATTTTTTTACCATATGGACTCAATTCCTCACCTTTTTATAAGCCTAGTGATATATATTTTATCTCTAAATATTCATCCAATCCATAGTGGCTTCCTTCTCTGCCCAGCCCGCTTTCTTTAAATCCTCCAAAAGGCGCCTGCGCTGTTGAAGGTAAACCATCATTAACTCCAACAATTCCGTACTCAAGATTTTCCGCAATCCAAACGGCTTCGCGGATATTTTCCGAAAATACATAGGCCGCCAATCCAAATGGTGTATGATTTGCCCGTTCCACCGCTTCTTCAATTCGATCAAACGCGGAGATAGGTGCAAGCGGGCCAAATGTTTCTTCTTTCATGCAAAGCATATCGTCAGTAGCTCCCGAAATTACCGCAGGAGTTATAAAATGTCCAGGCATATCTCCAAGGATTTTTCCGCCTGTCAGAATCGTTGCCCCCTTTTCTTTAGCATCATTGATGTGCCGTACCACCTTATTAATGGCTTGCTCATTAATAAGCGGCCCAATATCATTTCCTTTCTCCATTCCATTGCCTACCTTTAATTGCTCCACTTTTTTCGTATAAAGTTTCGTAAAATCCTCCATAACCGATCGTTGGACAAATATACGGTTTGCACACACACATGTCTGACCGGCATTACGGAATTTCGAATCAATAGCTCCATTAACAGCCTTTTCAATATCGGCATTCTCTGTCACGATAAAAGGTGCAAGACCTCCAAGCTCGAGGGAAATCTTTTTCACCGTATCTGCAGCATCTTTCATTAAAATTTTCCCTACCTCGGTCGAACCAGTAAATGTAATCTTACGTACTCTGGAATCCTTCTGCCAAACAGATACGATTCGTTTTGCATCACCTGTGACAATATTAATGACTCCGGCTGGGATACCAGCCTTCTCTGCCAGCTCAACTAATTTTAAAGCTGTAAATGGTGTTTCTTCAGATGGTTTAATGACGACCGTACATCCTGCTGCCAGAGCAGGGGCTACTTTTCTCGTAATCATGGCAGCCGGGAAATTCCAAGGGGTAATGGCCGCTATAACGCCGACTGGTTGTTTTTGAACAAATATACGTTTATTTGGTGAAGAAGCCGGAATGGTCTCTCCATATATACGCTTCGCCTCTTCAGCAAACCAGGTAATAAAACTGTTAGCATAACGTATTTCCCCTTTTGCTTCTTCAAATGGTTTGCCTTGCTCAAGTGTCATGATCTCCGCTAATTCTTCCATATGTATATCTATTAATCTCGACCATTGCTTCAGTTTAGCGCTCCGTTCCTCTGCTGTTAATCCTGACCAGTCTGAACCACTATTATATGCTGCCTCAACTGCTTCCTTTGCATCTGATTCTGTTCCATTCGGAGTCTTCCCCATTATTTCACCGGTTGCAGGATTATAAACACTTATTGTATTATCACGATCTATCCAACTCCCATTAATATACATTCTTTGCGGAAACGAAATACTCTTCATCGTTATGTCTCCCTTCCATATGTAAATAGATGCTAATTACTAGTTTCCCATTCTGTCTCAACTATAAAACATACACTCGGTTCTGCCTAACATAGAGAATCAGGAATTAAGCGAAAACAATAGTATTATCCATATTAATCCATTAAAATGATAATAAGACAGTTTTTAAAATATTTGGAGGTTGAAAGATTGAAAAATCCCCATCGAAAAAAAAAGAAGAAAAAGCCATCTGTTAATACTCGAACAAATATACTACTATTTGTTATTTTTCTATTATTTACGACTTTAATATTACGGTTAGGCATTCTACAGATTGCCCATGGTGAATCCTTCAAAAAAGAAGTGGAAAGAACCGAAGACATCACCGTTAACAAACCGGTCCCACGAGGCCTTATTTATGATAAGAATCATAAATTAATCGTCGATAATCAACCTGTCAATGCCATTACCTATACACGCAGCAAAACAGCTAAAACAAAAGAAATGGTAGAGACTGCTGAGAAATTATCAAAATTAATCAGTGTAAGTAGAGAAGATATGGAAGATATAAAAGAACGGGATCTTAAAGATTTCTGGATCATTATGAATCCGAAAGCAGCACAGAAAAAAGTAACAAAAAAAGAGCTCTCTGATAAGAAAGATAAAGAACTATATAAAATTCAGCTGGATCGCATTACTGAAAAAGAATTATCATCATTCACTAAAGCAGAGTTAACAACTCTCGCTATCTTCCGTAAGTTTAACAGTGGAACCTACTTAACTCCCCAAATCGTTAAGAATAAGGATGTTACAGATCGAGAAATGGCCCGAGTCACTGAAAATCTGGATGAAATGCCCGGAGTCGACACCTCAGTCGATTGGAATCGTAATTATCCATTTGACAGTGCATTAAAATCTATCCTCGGCAGGACCTCATCCTCTGATGAAGGTCTTCCAAAGGAAAAAGTCGAATACTATTCATCCCGTGGCTACAACCTTAATGAACGTGTCGGTATTTCAAATCTGGAACTGCAATACGAAGATATTTTACATGGTCAAAAAGCTAAATCAAAAAACAAACTCGACAAAAGCGGGAATATTATATCTACTGAAGAACTCACCAAGGGCCAACGCGGTAAAGATCTGGTTCTGACAATTGATATAGATTTTCAAAAAAAAGTAGAAAGCATTATTGAAGAAGAGTTAAGAGAAAAAAAAGCAGCTTATAATGCGCCTTATCTTGACAGAGCCTTTGTGGTTGCCATGGATCCTAATACAGGGGAAGTATTAGCTTTGGCAGGCAAACAATATGTCTGGAATGATGAGAAAAATCAATATGAAATGAAGGACTTTGCACAAGGAACCTATACAACAGCATATGCAATGGGGTCGTCAGTCAAAGCAGCGACCGTGTTAACTGGTTATCAGGAAGGAGCCATTGAACCTGGAACGACTCTTCATGATGCTCCAATGCTAATAAAAGATACTCCGGCAAAGAAATCATACACAAATATGGGATACGTTTCTGACTTAACCGCCTTACAGCGTTCATCCAATGTATATATGTTTAAAACAGCTATTGAAATTGGTGAAGGCAATTATGTTCCTAAAGGACCTTTATCCGTAAAACCTGAAGCCTTTGATATTATGCGGAATAATTTCAGTCAGTTTGGCTTGGGTAAACGAACAGGGATTGATTTACCGGGAGAACAAATTGGCTATAAAGGGACCGAATTAGGTGCCGGGAAATTGATGGACTTAGCGATTGGGCAATACGACACCTATACCCCGCTACAGCTGGCCCAATATATTTCCACAATTGCAAATGGCGGCTATCGTGTACAGCCTCGTGTTGTTAAAGAACTGCATGAACCGTTACTGGAGAAAGGCAAGCTCGGACCCGTTTTCAAAGAAATTGAACCTAAGATCCAAAATAAATTAAGTATGAAGGATGAGTGGATTGACCGTGTCCAAGAAGGGTTAAGACTTGTGACGCAAACTTCCAGAGGAACCGGTAAAGTGTTTATGGGAGAGCCATATCAGCCAGCAGGTAAAACAGGAACAGCTGAGGCTTTCTATGATGGACCAAAATGGACGCCGGGAACAGAGCAGCCTGAGACGTGGAATATTACGTTTGCTTCATATGCACCATTTGACAATCCCGAAATCGCTTTGGCCGTTGTCGTCCCCTGGGCGTATCAATCCAGTGGTCATTCGATGAATTTGGAGATTGGCAAAAAAGTATACAGGGCTTATTTCGGAATGGATAAGAAGAAGGAAGATTATTAAAGTGGGAGTCATATAAAAGGAAACGTTACGGCCTTATACCATTTGAGACAGTGCCCAACTTTCAGACGAATAAGCTCTTTCTATATAGTGACACATATACTATATGGAATTTGGTTCAGAAGGAGTGAAAGCAATGTCAAATGGATATGATCAGCAAAATGAAAATTTCCCACATGAAATGAGGCAACAAGGCTATTATGGTGGTGGCCATGGACAACACGGTCATCATGGTGGCGGCTATGGTCATCAAGGTCATTATGGTGGTGGCATGGGACATCATCACCATCATCATCATGGATATTATGGCGGCGGTATGGGGTACCCTCACTATTCAGGCGGAGGATACGGCCATCACATGCCTTACCATCCAGGCCATCATTTTGGTTCACATCATGGCTATGGTGGAGGTTATGGATTCCCACATCAGGGATGGCAAGGCCAGCATTGGGGGCAAGGGCAACAATGGGGGCAAGGAGCCCCGGGACAATTTGGTTTTGATGGAGGATATCCATCCCAAATCCGTGATCCGTATTCCTACGACGAATTTGAAACTGACCCTTCTCAAATAGCGAACCCATATTTTCAATATTAATATCTAAAGAGGCTGGGACAGAACTAAAATATCCACTTCTATATCCAAATCATTATAAGTTATTCAACAGATGAAGAATACTAAAAACCGAACTATTCCGAAACTCTAGATGTGAGAGTTTTAGAAAATAGTTCGGTTTTTTCCTTGAATGAAAACCTTTTGTGCCAGCCTCTTTTTAAGCGGAAAATTTAACCAGGTTAAACTTCTGTTATCAAGGGTAAAAAATTTTATACATATATTAAGTAGAAGAAAGGAATTTTAATCATGGAGGATATCTCGATAACTGACAAACAGGTATCCAGTGCTGACTTTCAGTTTGTATTTCCATTTTCTCTTATACGTGGTAAAGAGGAAGAATTGGTTGATAAGTTGAAGGAGAATCAATTTAAATGGTTTAGGCTGGATAACCTTGACAAAGAAGATGATTTCTATGGAAGGTTTGAAATAGATCACGAGAATTTAGAAAACTTTTTTCTCCCCTTTACGAATCGGATATTGTTCCCTAAAAAGGAGGACGGAAAAGGATTTCAACGATATTCCAAAATGTATCAAGTCTCTGGAACATTGCAAACCATGCATTCCAACACAAATTTTTTGGTTGAATCCCTTGACGTAACCGTGTGTCCATATCAAATAGGTTTTTTAACCGTACGTATCCATTTGGATGATCAGAATCAGTCATTGAATCTTTCTGAAGTCATTCAGTTTGCTTCAGAATTTAGAATTATGGAACAAAATCACCCCACATCCAAAATAATCTACGAAAATCAGGAGTTCGATCATGTTCAACATTTTCTACTAGATTATCTCATGCCTGATATTAAAAGATATATGGATGATAGCACTGAAGAGGATGCGTACTTTGAGTCCTTTCCTTTTTTTGAAAATAATCATTTATACGTCCAGTCTTTGATTGGATTGGCATCAGATGAAAAGGTTGAAGATTACGATGTATACCGCTTAGGAAATCTCGATGGATATACTAAAGATAAACAACCATACATAAGTTGCTATAATCAAAAATTCATTGACCACTATATCGATTCAGTTGGTTATACCCGCTGGGCACCATATACCTATTACATATCTGATGAACAAGGGATTGCCTGTATAACGAATCAGACAGGTGAATCATTCAATGACATTGCCACTACATTTTATGGCGAATATTATTACGGTTTGATGCTTACCTTATTTCATAAAATCACCTTGCTGAAGGTTGCAAATGAATACTCACATGTTCGGATTGAGCAAGATACAAAACGTGTAGAAAAATTAATTCATGCCATTAATGCCTTTTCTTCTAATTATTATTTCTTTGAACTGGCTAGTAATTCCAAAGGGCGTGACATATTTATCCAACTAAGAAAAATGTTTAAAGTAGATGAGTTGTTTGAGGATACGCGAACAACGTTGCAAAGCTTAAATCAGTATCAAGAAAATTTCAGTTCCAAACAAGGTAATATGCTTTTAGAAGTTTTGACCCTCTATACCGTGATAACTGGAATATTTGGAATGAATTTAGTTTCTGAACAACTCAAAGGAAATATTGACTGGTCCAAATTATTTCCACAATATAACGCATTAGAATTCCTGGCTTTATTTGTAACAGTGTCCGGTTTAGTCATCTCGATTTTCTTAAGCATTAGACTGGTTTATATGTGGTGGATGGATAAACGAGACCGTAAAAGGTGGCGCAAGGAAATTGAATACCCTAATACTAAATAAGTCTTATAATAGATTTCCCTTCGTTTTACTTTCGTAAACGGAGGTTTTTTATTTTTACACTAAAAACTGTAAGTGAAAGGTTCTTAGTATCACTATAATTAACAGTCCACATGTAAAACTTCTTCTCTCCACTCCCCTGCTACTAATCAAATATTGAAGGGTTACAATCTTTGAATAATATTCCTTTGTTTACTAATACTAACGTTCATCAAATAATGTTTGGGTGATGATGGATATGAATTTCTTTAAAAAGAAAACGGAAAATCAAAATAACGAACACATGCATTCCAATCAGGCTTCTTCTCCAGACATACGGAATTTACAGACTACCAGTTATCTGGAAGACAACATCGAAAAACTAAAAATGGCCTTTTCCAATACCTATGATTTCGATACACGATATTTCTCAAACGGTGATCAAAAATATGGAATGGCATACATCAAAACTATCATTAAAAAAAATGTGATCGATCAATTTATAGTAAAACCTTTAGTGATTAACTCCTCACTCAGCCCAGCTAATTTACCCGTGGCACATGTGTCTGTTTATACATCTTTTGACGATATTATCGACAATATACTGGACGGCAATATCGCATTATTTAAAGAAGGTGAAACAACCTGTTATTTAGTTGAAGCAGCAAATTTCAAGACTCGCTCTATTGAGGAACCTGCCTCCGAACAGAGTATACGAGGCTCTCATGAAGGATTTGTTGAGAAAATTGAAGACAACTTAAATCTGTTAAGAAAAAGGGTGAGAACGGAGAATTTCGTGGTTGAAACGAAAACATTAGGTAAAAATCCAAAGGCTACAGCCGCCTTATGTTATATAAAAGGTAAAGCAGATCCGGAGATTGTAGAAAAAGTACAAAAAAAATTAGATTCTATTCACATGGACGAAGCCATCAATACAGAAGTCATTCAAAATTATATAGAAGACTATGCTTATTCTCCGTTTCCGCAAATTTTGAATACAGAAAAACCCAATCGGGTCGCACATCACTTATCATTGGGTGCTATTGCCTTAATGACTGAAGGAAGCTCTACTGTCTTCCTGATGCCAATTACATTCTTTTCTTTTTTTCATGCAGCGGATGATATTGAGAGCCGGTTTTATATAAGTTCATTTGAACGACTTTTACGCCTATTTGCCTTATTTCTGGCCATTACCTTGCCATCCTTTTATATCGCTCTAGTATCATTTGATTTCGAGATTATTCCATTAAATCTTGTAGCAAATGTTAAAGGATCTTTGGAGAACATTCCCTACTCTCCTTTAATTGAAGCCCTTATTATGGTGGTCATACTGGAGCTTCTTAAGGAATCCGCCATCCGTTTACCTAGTTCCGTATCGCCAACGATTGGTGTTGTAGGTGCATTGGTCATTGGTACGGCAATTGTTCAAGCTAATCTGGTATCCAATACGATGTTAATCGTGATTGCAATCACAGCCATTTCATCATTTACAATTCCAAATCAGGAAGTAGCACAGATCATTCGTATTCTAAACTTCCCGCTTATCATTCTAACTTATATTTTTGGCTTAGTCGGAATATCAATTGGATTGACTTTAATTATCTTTCATTTATGTGGATTGGAATCTATGGGAAAACCATATTTAGCACCAGTCGCGCCTTTTAATTTTAAAGGTTTGTCGAAAATGTTATTCAAAATACCATTTAAGAAGGAGAGTTAAATGGACTATTATGGCTTCTAATACAAAATTATTGTCTGCTCACCAATTATACTTTCTAATTGTTCAATCCGTTAGCTCTGTCATGATTTTTGCCATTCCTTATATCGTCAATGAACATAGTAAACATAACGCCTGGATATCGGCCACCATCACTTTAATCTTCTTCCAGCTACTTGGATGGGTTATTTTTTCTTTACATAAACGCTTACCAGATAAAAATTTATTTCAAATGACAGAGATTCTGACAAGTACATGGATTGGAAAAATTATAAATTGGCTGTATATCATCTATTTCATACTCCTTGCTACATATACGACTCTATATTTTGCCTATTTATCAAAAGAATGGACACTGCCAGTTACTCCGCTGTTTGTTATTTATCTTATATTTATTTTAATGGGAATTTATTTAGCCAGAGGAACGATAACCACACTCGCACGATTTAGCGGTATAACATTACTGGCTTTAACGGGCTTTCTCCTTTTCTCTATTTGCTTTGCCATCCCCAAGATTAATCTTTTATTTCTACTGCCTGTTGGGGATGTTCCAGTAACCAAAATTTTGAACGGCTCCTATCATATGGGAATTGGGTATGCGGGCCTAAGTTCATTGCTTGTGTTATTGCCACTTGTTCAAGAAAACCTAAAAACAAAAAAAAGAGTGATTACCTTTTCAATCCTAACAATTTCACTCATCTACTTTTTTTTATTAGTTGTCTGTCTTGCTCATTTTGGTACATATGCATTAAAAATCGTTCCCATTCCAGTCCTCTATTTATTGAAATTATTGACCATTCTTAGCATTTTTGAACGCATGGATTTGGTGATTATGTGTGCTTGGATTTCGCCTATGCTCGTTTCCTATGTCCTATATATTTTTTTGGCAGGAGTAGGGATATCTGAAAATACTCCATTCAAAAACAAGAAAATCATCGTACTGGTTATTTCTTTAATCATCTCGATTCTATGTTATCTTTTTCCAGAATCGCAGGATAACATAATTCGTCTTACCGATGTTTTGCTCCCCTACACTTTCGTATTCATGATAGGGTTTCCCATTCTTCTACTGGCCATTTCTATGATTCGAAATATAAACCAGTCATCAAAACCAGGTAGGTGATATTCGTGAAACTATTAAAGCTCAGTTTATTAGTATCAATCTTAATCTCAACTACAGGATGCTGGGATCAGAACTTCTTAAGCAAAACTTCCTTGGCATTCAGTTTAGGATTCGATACAACCGATGACCCAGATACAGTAGAAGTTATTTCAATCATTCGTGCATTAAAGCCTTCTGGCGGGGGACAAATAGAACCCTATAATACAAGTTATAAAGTAAGAGGAAAATCTCCATTAATATTAAGGGAAAAAATGAATCAAATTACCCCTGGTGAATTCTCAATTAATAAGTTAAGTAATGTTTTAATTGGAGAAGAGTTAGCAAAAAAAGAGATCTATCCTCTGCTAGATGTGTTATATCGTGATGCTAAGAGTAATGTAAACGCAAAAGTCGTGATCACAAAAGGAAAATCACAAAAAATTTTAAAACCGGAATATATAAAAGGTACTTTAATTAGCAAAGCATTAAGAGATTTACTCAGCAGCGCAGAAGAACATTCCCTCATTCCGGAGCAAACATTGGCAACCATTATGCCCGCCATGTTCGATCCCGGTCAGGATTTTGTCCTTCCCTATATAGAACCAATAAAGGGCGGCCTGATAAGAGTAAGAGGTGTAGCACTTTTTAATAAATTAAGCTATACCGGAAAAAATTTAATTGGAGAGGACTCTTCTTTATACTTATTAATGGTTGGTAAAGAAGGTCCTTATGCTCAATTCACAATCAATGATCCAACATCCGAAAAAGGGTTTGATCAAAAAATTAGTTTTTTTATACGGAAAAGTAACCATAAAATTAAATTAAAAATTATAGACTCTAAACCAGTATATACGGTTTCCTTAAAGCTCAAGGTTTCTGTATCCGAATATACGAAGGGCTTGATTTCACGGTTTGAAAAAACAACTCTCGAAAAGCACATGACTGAAAACTTGACTAAGCAAGCACAAAAAGTAACCAATCTGTTAGTACAGAGCAATTGCGATGCACTGGCGCTTGGTCGCAAATTGATGATTGAAGATCCAAATCTATTTAAGGAATATAAAAAGAACGAAATGTTAGATTTGAAAAGAGTAGAAATTAATCCAACTGTTAAAGTGGAAATTGTTGATAATGGGATTTTAGATTGAATACAGATTTCTGATAAGAGCGAGGATGAGTATGAATACAGCTCAATATATTTTTAATAAACTTCATTTAGTTGCTCGCCTGATTATTATTATCGTTGGTATTATTCTTGTCTATGGTATTCTAATGCATTTAATTGAGCCTGCTACATTTCCCAATATCGGGGAGGGGATATGGTTTACCATTGAATCGATTACAACTGTAGGATATGGAGAAATCGTACCTAAGACTCTTCTAGGCAGATTAGCTGCCAGTACATTGATTTTAATTGGGGCTGCATTTGTTTCTTACTATTACGCCTCTATGTCATCCTATGTGATTAAGCGTCAGACAGCCCTGCAGCTCGGTTCTGCCATCTATACAAAAAAGAAGCATATCATAATAGTGGGTTGGAATGAATGTACGAAAATGCTAATTGATACATGGCACAATAAGAACCCGCGTCGAAATATAGTTATAATAGATGAGACTTTGGAATCTCATCCGTTGCCTGAAACTCATATATTCTTTTTGAAAAATGATAGTACAAATGAACAGACGTGGATTCATGCAAATGTAACTGAGAGTGAATTTATCATTTTAACAGCAGATCGCTCGAAATCTGAACGTGCATCTGATTTGCATGTCATAGCTTCTTTACTCTGCATTAAAGGCCTATATCCAGAAGCTACATGTATCTGCGAAATAATGGCTCCCTTTCAAATGAACAATGCCAAACGAGCTGGCGCAGACCATATTATTGCGACTAACTCGATTATAAGCCATTCTATTATTGAAGCAGTAAATCAGGAGCCTTCTATCCAGGATAAATTTATTTAGTTTACTCATATCCCAACACGGCAATTTCGGCCTCATTTACTAAGGCTTTTCCTAAATCAATATATCTTTCCAGGCTAGAATCCCCTAATGCATCCTCTGAAGAATCATAAGTGTTGTCGGAGTTGCATTCTTCCGCCTGTGAATACTGTTTCATAAAAAAGTTCGCTCCGGTCTTGGCTTCATAGGATAATAAAAATGGGGTCCCAAAGCGGATAACTCCATTTTTATCTTCTATGGAGCCCTTAAAAGTGGTAAAGGGAATTCTGATATAATTTGATTTATTTCCGCTATCCATTAAATAATCAAAGTACCCATGCTGATAATCCCAATTCCCGCCAACAATGAACCCTTGGCTGCCAAGCTGATGATGGGCATACACATAATTTGTCATAGTATTTGTAAGACGTGATGGAATTTCAATCATGCTTTTCCCTTCCTTCCATTAGATGATCCTTTATTATCATCCGCTTAATGAAGGAAAGGTATGTCTGGTATTGGCCGCCTTCAACACCTAATATTCTCACTTATGGTACATACAAAAAATACCCGGTCCATTTACCGGGTATTTTTTGCACAAACATATTGTTAAGAATTTAATCGTTTTTCAAGTTCAGCTTTCTTTTCTTCAAAGCCTGCTTTGCCAAGTAGAGCAAACATATTCACTTTATATGCTTCGACACCGGGTTGATCAAAAGGATTTACCCCCATTAAATAGCAGCTCATTGCGCATGCTTTTTCGAAGAAGTAAACCATGTAACCAAATGTATATTCATCAAGTGCCGGAATGCTCACAACCAAGTTCGGAACTCCGCCATCTGTATGAGCCAATAATGTACCCTCAAATGCCTTATTATTCACGAAATCTACTGTTTGTCCAGCTAAATAATTGAGGTTGTCCAAATCATTTGCTGCCTCTTCAAGAACTAATTCATGGCGTGGCTTTTCTACTTTAATAACTGTTTCAAACAGATCTCTGCGACCTTCCTGTACGTATTGTCCTAATGAGTGAAGATCAGTTGAGAAGTTCGCAGAAGATGGATAAACTCCTTTTTGATCTTTACCTTCACTTTCACCAAAGAGTTGTTTCCACCACTCGGAGAAATACTGTAAGGATGGCTCATAGTTAATCAACATCTCAATGGTTTTCCCTTTACGATAAAGAAGATTACGAACAACTGCATATTGATACGCCTCATTGTTCTCTAATTCAGATTCAGAATAATCTTGCTCAGCTGCGGCTGCACCTTTCATAATAGCATCGATATCCGCTCCGCTTGCAGCAATTGGCAGCAATCCAACAGCTGTAAGAACAGAATAACGTCCGCCTACATCATCAGGAATGACAAATGTTTCGAAGCCTTCTTCATCAGCAACTGTTTTTAAAGCCCCTCTAGCTTTATCTGTAGTTGCATAAATGCGGCTCTTTGCTGCTTCTGCTCCATATTTTTCTTCCAATAGCTTGCGGAAAATACGGAATGCAATCGCTGGCTCAGTAGTTGTACCTGATTTAGATATAACATTAATCGAGAAATCTTTTCCTTCAAGAAGATCTATTAAATCACGCATATATGTAGAACTGATATTATTACCTGCAAAAATGATTTGTGGAGCTTTACGTTTTTCACTAGGCAGGATATTATAAAAGCTATGTTGAAGCATTTCAATTGCCGCTCTTGCTCCAAGATAAGACCCGCCAATCCCAATAACCAATAAAACATCAGAATCGTTTTTAATCTTTTCTGCTGCTTTCTTTATACGTGCAAACTCTTCTTTATCATAATCAGAAGGCAAAGATAACCATCCAAGATAATCATTACCGGCTCCTGTTTTTTCATGAATCGTATGATGCAGTTGCTTTACAGTATCCTTCATATAAGACACTTCATGCTCTTGGAAAAATTCTAGCGCTTTTGAATAATCAAATTTAATATGAGTCATTTTTTGTCCTCCATTCAGTTTCCTCATTCTCACTTTACAGAATCCGAAAATGATAATCAAGTTGCGACTAATACCTTCATCTTTTTCAAGCGATTACATTTCGTAAAATTAAGAAAAAGGTCTTACAGGAAGACCTTTTCTCAAACTATAAAGATGCTTTGAGAATAGATAGTACATCCTCTTTGTTAAGCTTCTTAAAGTTTCCGAATTCACCGTTCACCATCGCTTTGTCTGCAATGATCTCTAGTTGCGAATCATCTATATCATAGTCAGCTAACCTTGATGGAGCGCCAATCCCTGTCCAAAAGTCACTGATATTTCGTATACAATCTTTAGCGATATCTTCTTTTGATTTACCAGCGGGATCTACATCGAATACCTCTACTCCCAATCTGACCAACTTATCGAGATCTTCATGCATACAATGCCTCATCCAGTTAGGGAATAAAATAGCCAATCCCCCGGCATGAGGAATATCATAAACAGCTGACACTGCATGTTCGATATTATGTGTTGCCCAATCGCCGCGGATTCCCATACTTAGTGTTCCATTAAGGGCAACTGTTCCACAATAAAGAATAGTTTCCCTATATTGGTAATCATCTAAATTATTTAACAATTTGGGAGCTGTTTCTTTAACTGTTTTTAATACGGATTCACACATTCTATCTTGTAATGGTGTATTATCCGTGTGATTAAAATAAGTTTCTAAAACATGTGACATCATATCAACAATTCCATAGATAGTCTGATCCCGAGGAACCGTAAAAGTATTGACCGGATCAAGGATAGAAAATTGTGGATATGTATACGGCGATCCCCATCCATGCTTTTCCTGTGTTTCCCAATTTGTAATCACACTGCCTGAATTCATCTCAGAACCTGTAGCAGCAAGCGTTAAAATCGTACCAAATGGCATAGCAGCTTTTACCTTAGCTTTCTTAGTCACTAAATCCCATGGATCTCCATCATACATAACCCCTGCTGCAATCGCTTTGGTACAATCAATTACACTTCCACCGCCAATGGCTAAAAGGAAATCAATTTCATTCTCTCTGCACAAGTCGATCCCTTTGCGCACCGTTGAAATACGTGGATTAGGTTCCACACCGGATAATTCATGAAAGGTTATATCTCCTTTCTGCATTTGATCAATGACACGGTTATATAAACCATTTCTCTTGATGCTTCCTCCCCCGTATACTAACAAAACATTTTTGACATCAGCAGGTAAAAGATGATTTAATTCCTCGACTGTATCTTTACCAAACACTAAATTTGTAGGATTTTTATATGTAAAATTTTGCATACCTATCCCTCCTTCTTATTATTCCGTTTACTATATCCTTAATTCCTTTAATTCCATTATTAAAAACCTATATTCATGTATAAAATTTTCTTTTTTACCCACTCTATTAAAAGAACCATGTTTTTTTGAAGGAGGAAATGAAATGAGTGGTATACAACGTACTGCACTTGTTTTGACAATAATAGGTGCAATTAACTGGGGACTTATTGGATTTTTCCAATTTGATCTGGTTGCAACTGTCTTTGGAGGCGGAAGTCAGGCCGGTGGTTTCGCACGTGTTATTTATGCACTTGTTGGAATTGCAGGCCTTGTCAATCTTGGATTATTGTTTAAGCCAAACGAGGAAATAAGCAGCCAGGAACAACCAAATCCATCAAAATCCTAATATCTATCGAATAGGCCCATCCCTTTGCTAGGATGGGCTTATTCATTTAAACAGACAATACCTTCTTAATTTTTGAAATAGCCCAATTAAGTTCTTCTTTCGTAATGATAAGTGGTGGGGCAAAACGGATAACATTATCATGAGTTTCCTTACATAATAAGCCTTCATCCTTTAATCGTTCACAATATGGGCGTGCTGCTTCCGTTAATTCCATACCAATAAATAAACCACGGCCTCTGATTTCTTTTATAATAGGATTTTCAATCTTTCTTAATTCTTCACTCAGATAAGCTCCCAGCTGTTCGGATTTTACAGCCAAATTCTCTTCAACTAACACATCAATAGCCTCCATTGATACCGCGCAGGCTAATGGATTACCGCCAAAAGTAGATCCATGGGATCCCGGATTAAAAACATCAAGAACATCATGATTAGCCAGAATACAGGAAATTGGGAATACTCCACCACCAAGGGCCTTACCTAAAATATAAATATCAGGAACCACATCCTCCCAATCACAGGCAAACATTCTGCCCGTTCTGCAAAGTCCAACCTGAATTTCATCTGCAATAAATAAAACATCATTAACCTTACATACATCATACGCTTCCTTAAGGAACCCTTCAGAAGGTATATTAATTCCTGCTTCACCTTGGATTGGCTCAATCAAAAAGCCTGCTGTATTGGGCGTAATCGCTTCCTTTAAAGCTTCTATATCGCCAAATGGGATAAGCTTAATGCCTGGTAGCATAGGACCAAAACCTCGTTTATATTCCTCATCAGAAGAAAGAGAAACAGCAAGCATCGTTCTGCCATGAAAGTTCCCTGTGCAGGCAATAAATTCTGCCTTGTCCTTCTCCACTCCTTTTACGTCATAGGCCCATCTTCTTGCAGCTTTAAAAGCTGTTTCGACCGCTTCAGCCCCCGTATTCATAGGAAGAGCTTTATCTTTTTTTGCCAGCTTGCATATTTTTTCATACCACGGACCGAGCTGATCATTATGAAACGCTCTCGAAGTCAGGGTCACTCGATCGGCTTGCTCCTTTAAAGCCTGAATAATTCTTGGATGACAATGCCCCTGGTTAACAGCCGAATAGGCACTCAGCATATCCATATAGCGATTCCCTTCAGGATCCTTCACCCATACACCCCGAGCTTCGGATATCACAATCGGCAATGGGAAATAGTTTCTTGCACCAAACTGTTCTGTTTGTTCAATCACTCCGTTTGATATCGTAGCCTTTGTCATGAATTGCCCTCCTATCTCAAGTTTCACGCTGGTAAAAGGAATCATTCGATCCGACTAAAAGATATTTAACTGAAAATTAAATCTTATTTTTATTATCCAATACTTCTTGTACAATTGGAATCAATAACATGATTTAGAAAAAAAACTGCCCTGATTACATTAAAAAAAGTAATCAGGGCAGTTTTCTGCAAGTTAGATTATTTACTTATTTTTTAATAAGATCTTCGCGTTTGGATTGTTCAATCCATTCTTCCAACTTATCTTTAAGTGTATTGAATCCTTGTGGTGTTTCAGCAGGTGGAATTTTAACTGAACTTTGAGCTGGTTTTTTCTTAGGTTTACGAGTTTCTTGTTTAACTGCAGGCGGCTCTTCTGTTGCACGAATGGATAAAGCAATCTTTCCAGCTTCTTCATTAACAGAAAGAACTTTCACTTGTACTTCGTCACCTAATTTTAATTGGTCATTAATATCTTTAACAAAACCATACGTGATTTCAGAAATATGAACGAGTCCTTGTGTATTTTCGTCTAAAGCAACAAATGCTCCATAAGGCTGAATGCCGGTTACTTTACCTGTAAGAATTTGACCTACTTCATATTTTGTAGTCATATAAAACACTCCTATAAATGTATTTACTTTTTCGTCTATATACGCAATTAAAAATTATAGCATAATGTTGTTCCATTATCAAAAATGACCTGCGTCATTCTTCTTGTTCCCCCTTTGTTTAAAAATAAACAACATTCACGAATGGAATAAATTACTTGCACACTGAGATTAAATATTCTGGCAATTCATTCTCTATAATGCTACTATAATACGATTAATAAGATTACAAACTAAGAGGTGCTACATGCAAAAACATGAACAATGGTCATCAAAAATTGGTTTTATCTTAGCTGCTGCGGGTTCAGCAATTGGACTGGGTGCCATATGGAAATTCCCGTACATGACAGGAACGAATGGCGGCGCAGCCTTCTTTCTTGTATTTATTGCGTTTACCCTTTTTATCGGCGCCCCCATTTTAATCGCTGAATTTATCATCGGTCGAAATACACAAAAAGATGCGGTCAATGCGTATAAAAGTATTGCCCCCCACACAAAATGGGCAGCACTGGGTTGGATTGGTGTAATCGCCTCCGTCTTGTTGCTATCCTTTTACAGTGTAGTTGGGGGCTGGATCTTATCCTATCTCAGCAGAGGTATACTCGGCCAGATTACCGGGATTGCCGGCAATAATTACGAATTATTATTTAACACCATTATTGAAAATCCTTTTGAATCTATTATTTCACAGTTCCTATTCATGCTATTGACTATATGGGTTGTCCGTGGAGGAATCAAAAAAGGGATTGAACGGGCAAGTAAATACATGATGCCAGCATTATTTATTTTATTTATTATATTGGCCGTTCGATCGTTAACTCTGGATGGAGCTATGGAAGGTGTTAGATTTTTCTTGCAACCGGACTTCAGTAAAATTACTAGTGACTCTATATTGCTGGCACTGGGACAGGCCTTTTTTGCATTGAGTGTGGGATTGTCCGTCATGGTCACTTACGCTTCCTATTTACCAAAGAATGAGAATCTAATGAAATCTGGTTTATCAGTTGTGGGCTTGAATATCCTAATCTCCCTATTGGCAGGACTTGTGATCTTCCCGGCTGTATTTGCTTTGGGATATGATCCCGCCTCAGGTCCTGGGCTTGTTTTTGTTATTTTGCCAGCTGTCTTTAATGAGTTAGCTTTTGGTGGACTATTCTTGACCATCTTTATGATTTTATTGTTATTTGCTACTCTTACTTCTGCCTTTTCCATATTAGAAATTATTGTGGCAGTTATCTCAAAAGAGAATCCTGAGAAACGGAAATCATCCGCATGGTTAGCCGGAATCATTACCTTCCTGGTTGGTATTCCAAGCGCTTTATCCTATGGCGTCTTAAAGGATGTTCATATTGCAGGTAAAACATTCTTTGATCTAGCTGATTATATTGTTTCAAACCTTGCCCTGCCACTAGGTTCTATATTTATCTCAATATTTGTCGGATACGCGATGGATAAAAATGTAGTCAGAAAAGAATTAGAAAGTGGATCGAAACTGAAAAGCTGGATGTTTAATGGTTGGTATATAATCATCCGTTACGTGTGTCCGGTAGCAATTTTATTAGTCTTCTTAAACTCTATTGGAATTATAAGGTAAGGTGGTAGAATATAGATAGGATGATTATTTAGGAGGGATTGATGATGTCTACAGTTGGCGAGAATATTCGTAAGTACAGGATTGATAAAGGAATGAGTGTAGAAGAGCTGGCTTTACGCTCCAGAATGGGCACTCACAAGCTTGAACAATATGAAGGAAATGAATTGACTCCAAGCCTCCAAGTACTCTTGACTATTTCGACCGCATTGGATTGTCCTGCCTCTGTTCTGATGGAGCATTCCAATTCAACCGGTCCAAGCCAACTCGACCCTGAACTCCAGGAACTAATCGATACCATGGGACAAACACGTGCAAAATTAATTCTAAAGAAAACCCAAAACATCACAGAAGCCGAATTCCTAAAGATAATAGAAACACAAACAAAAGGCTGAAGGGCCTTGCTCAGGAGCGAGGAGCATAAGACAGAGGCTCGAAGGGGATGTTTTCCCCCGCAGAGGCTATGCTTATGTCCTGAGCTCCTAGGCCCTGAAGCTGGATTAATTAAAAAGCTGAAACGGCTCTATTAAGGAACGAAGACTAAATTCGCCACGTCCTGTGGCAACGTCTTCATGACCTACTTCCTGTAGGCCCGCGAGGAGCATAAGACGAAGACTCGAAGGGAGGGTTAATTAAGGAGCAAAGACTACAAACGCCACATCGTGTGGCAACGTCTTTGTGACCTACATCCTGTAGGCCTCCGTAGAGTATTTGCTTATGACTCGAGCTCCTAGGAGCCGAAGCTGGATTAGTTAAAAGGCTGAAACGGCTCAATTAAGGAACGAAGACTAAATTCGCCACGTCCTGTGGCAACGTCTTCATGACCTACTTCCTGTAGGCCCGCGAGGAGCATAAGACAGAGGCTCGAAGGGGATGTTTTCCCCCCGCAGTGGCTTTACTTATGTCCAGAGCTTCTAGCCGTTGAAGCTGGATTAGTTAAAAAGCTGAAACGGCTCAATTAAGGAACGAATTAAAAATCAAAGACTAAGGACGCTACATAATGTAGCGTCCTTAGTCTTTATTAACAACATCTTATTTCCTAAGACAAGCATAAAAGAAATTGTTAGCTACTCATCAAAGATGTCTACTTACTTAATATCAGCTGGAACTAATTAAATAAATACGATTCGCTGGATTATTGTAGAGTTTGGCTGGATTAATGTGAATTACGGCTCAATTCCTGCTTGATCCGGCTGGATTCTTGCCCAACCTGGCTCTATTATTATCCTCTCATTATGACTTGAAAATTTTTTGCCTATGGGTAAGTAGGGTAATGACAAAATGATTAAAGCCTCCCCTGCATCCGATTTTATCTATCGAATGAGGGAAGGCCTTTTTTTAGCTTATATGGATTTCACAAGGTAACTTATGAATGAGTGCTTATAAATCTATCCATCCTGGTTACAGCTTCACGCAACTGATCGATTGATGTAGCGTAAGAGCAGCGAATATGCCCCTCCCCGCCCGCACCAAATACACTGCCTGGTACGACGGCAACCCTTTCCTCAATTAACAGTTTTTCTGCAAACTCATCAGAGCTCATACCAGTTGATTCAATGGAAGGAAAGGCGTAAAAGGCTCCACCCGGTGTATGGCATTTGAGACCAATCTCATTGAACGAACTGACGATATAATTTCTTCTGTGATGATAGCTCCTACGCATTTCTTCAACATATCCTGTTCCATATCGCAAAGCCTCCAGAGCTGCATACTGGGCTGATGTGGGTGCACACATAATAGCGTATTGATGTATTTTAAGCATAGCTTCAGAAATCTCTTCATTTGCACATACAAAACCAAGACGCCAGCCTGTCATGGCAAACCCTTTTGAAAATCCTGATATTAAAATGGTCCGATTCTTCATTCCTTTAATAGCAGCAAAGCTTGTATATTCTTCATCATAAACAAGCTCTGCATAGATTTCATCGGAAATAACGAGAATATCATGTTTAATGGCAATTTCAGCTAATGCTTTCAAATCATTCTTCGATAATTGTGTTCCTGTTGGATTATTTGGTGAACAGATCATGATTGCTTTAGTGTTTGGCGTAATGGCTGCTTCCAATTGTTCAGGTAACGGCTTAAAATCGGATTCTTTTGTTGTTCCAACTGTTACAACCTTACCACCCGCCATTGTCACTAATGGAGCATATGAGACGAAACAAGGTTCGACGACAATGACTTCCTCTCCAGGGTTGATAATAGCCCTTAATGCAATATCAATTGCTTGGCTTGCACCGACTGTTACAATAATTTGGCTCTCTGGTGAATACTCCACGTTAAACCGTCTGCTCATATAGGATGCAATTTCTTCACGTAAATCCAATAATCCTGCATTGGCTGTATAAGAAGTATACCCTTCCTCCATCGAGAGGATAGCAGCCTCTCTATATCGCCAAGGCGTAACAAAATCCGGCTCTCCCACACCTAGCGAAACGATTCCTTCAATACCTGCTGCCAAATCAAAAAATTTACGTATCCCCGATGGCTTCATTTCTCGTGCTGTATCAGATAGATAACTCGTTTTAATCATGGAGTTATCACGATCCTTTTATCCTCATCCTGTGGTAAAAATACAGTTCCGTCATGTTTATACTTTTTAAGGATAAAATGAGTCGTTGTAGAAATAACTGAATCCAGAGTCGACAATTTATCTGATACAAAGCGAGCGACCTCATTCATTGATTTGCCTTCTACAACTACAGACAAGTCATAAGCCCCCGACATTAAATAGACGGATGAAACTTCTTCGTAACGGTAAATTCTTTTAGCTGTCTCGTCAAAGCCAACACCTCTTTTAGGGGTTACTTTCACATCAATCATGGCTGTAACTCCTTCATGGTTTTTAACCTTAGACCAATCGATCAGAGCAGCATATCCGACGATAATAGAAGAATCTTTCAGTTTTTTTACTGCTTGCTCGACTTCCTCTTTAGACATGGCTGTCATTTTCGCTATATCATCCAGAGAGATTCTGGCGTTTTCTTCAAGAATATTTAAGATTTCAAGTTCCTTATTAGTAAGGTTCAAAACCTCACCTCCATATGTTGTTAGTTAGAAATATCTGAAAATTTAAATTAAACTTTTTACATTATAACACTTATTTTCTATCTATGAATATATAATCAATGATTTTCTCCTATGGAACACTGTTAATTTGCGCAAACCGTCTTTTTATAAGTACTGAGCTAACTGACAGACTATAGATATATGATAAAATAAGAGCATCTTACTTAAGGCGGGTGAAAACATGAGCGTTATATCAAATACAGAAACTGTTCTGAATCGCAAAGGAACAGGATCAATAAAATGGGATTATGTGGATTCATTATTTTCAGGAAGTGACCTCTTGCCGATGTGGGTGGCAGATATGGACTGGGCTTCACCTGCTCAAATACAGGAGGCTTTGCTTACCCGTATTCAGCACCCTGTTTTCGGATATACCTATGCGACTGATTCAGTATTCCAGACTATTATAAATTGGATGGAAGAAAAGCATCATTGGTCCATTAAAAAAGAAAACATTTTCTTCAGCCCGGGGGTAGTTCCATCCTTATCAGCTGCTGTCCGCGCATTTACAGGAGCAGGGGATCAAATAATGATTCAAACACCGGTATATGGACCATTCTATGATGTAGTCAATAAAAATGACCGAATCCTTGTTACCAATAGAATGGGCATTAAAAATGACCGCTTTGAGATCGACTATGAAGACTTTGAAAACAAGCTTCGTGATGGAGTGAAATTATTCATTTTATGCAGTCCGCACAATCCTGGTGGGACTGTTTGGTCAAAGGAAGATGTAACGAAAATGATCAGCCTTTGCCAACATTATCAAGTACCTGTTATTTCTGATGAGATTCATGCAGATTTGGTTCTTTACAGCAACAGACACACACCAGCCGGGACTATTAGCAAAGATGTCATTACGCTTATGGCACCTAGTAAAACCTTTAATATCGCTGGATTGCAAGGTTCACTGGTTATTAGCGAAAACAAAGATTACCTTCGGAAAATGGAGCAGGAATTCCTCAAACAGGGAGTTCATGGTATTAATGTACTGGCGTATACGGCTATGGAAGCCGCCTATAAATATGGTGCTGACTGGCTGAAAGAGACTGTATTAAAAATTGAAGAGAATATTAAAATCCTGACTGATTACGTATCTAAACATTTGCCAAAAATAAATGTCATTGTCCCTCAAGCCTCTTTCCTAGTATGGGTTGATTTACGGGCCATGGGAATATCAGATATTGAAATAACAGAAAGACTCATCCATAAAGGAAAACTGGCGCTTGAACCTGGTACAAAATATGGCCAGGATGGTCAGGGCTTTGTCCGAATGAATATAGGTTGCTCGAAGGAAACTCTTCAGGAGGGTTTGCGCAGATTCCATGAAGCATTCAAAGATCTTCAATAATAAGAAAACAGGCATTTGCTAACCAGGTTGGCAAATGCCTGTTTTCTTATTATGCGATTGACCATGATATGGGATAAAAAACAGCAAACTTTACAAGAAGCACTTCACAGCCATCACTCGATATTTTGCTCTTTTAATTTTTCCTCTAATTCTTTTGCTCTCTGTACCTGCTTACGATTGTAAACAATGATAAAACGCATGGTTAACACCGCAAACAAAGTAAAAATGGCCATCGTTAATCCCGCTGGAATGTATTCTCGTTTATCTTCTGGAAAATATAAGAATAGCCCTATGATAAACGCTAATGGTTGTGACATAGTAAAGACACCCTTTCTAATTTGAAGACATATGAAGGTTACCATATTATAACATAACACAAATCGGAAAGAGTGATATTTGATATGCTACATTTAGACGTTTTCTCCCACACAAAAAACAAGCTGCCCGAATGATACCGGGCAGCTATTTTATAACTTCTTACTTATTTTAAAATATTGATTTTTTCAATCACTACATCATAAACCGGTTTGTCATTAGGACCCACTTTAGTCGTCGCAATGTCATCCACAACATCCATTCCTTCAATAACTTGTCCAAACACAGTATGTCTGTGGTCAAGCCAAGGAGTTCCGCCTATTTCCATATATTTTTCTACTGCTTCTTGCGGATATCCCGCTTGCTCCATTTGACCTTTAAGGTTCGCTTCAACGGCACCTTTTTGAACAATGAAAAATTGGCTGCCATTTGTACCAGGACCGGCATTCGCCATAGACAGAGCCCCACGGAAATTAAATAAATCCATAGAGAATTCATCTTCAAAAGATTTACCCCAAATACTTTCTCCACCCATTCCTGTTCCGGTTGGATCTCCGCCTTGAATCATGAAATCATTTATCACACGGTGAAAAATGATGCCTTCATAGTATCCATTTTCGGCATGAGTCAAAAAGTTTTCTACGGCTTTAGGGGCTTGATCCGGGAATAATTTAATTTGAATGGAACCTTTATTCGTTACCATCTCCACTAATCTTTCATTACCTTGCACTTCTGTAAATTGAGGTAATACTGTCATTTTATCATCGCCTGCTTTCTCTATAATGGTCTGGTCCAGCTTAAGCATCGGTTGCTCACCGGATTGGAAAGTCTTATCTTTGATAAAAAAATTCCAAATCGCTGCACCAAGGAGGATTATTAATAATAGTATCATGGTCTTCCACTTCATTTAAACTACCTCCAATTTTCCACTTTACACGATTCTCAAAAAAAAAGCACCTTTCCGGAAGTCTTTTTCTGGGATTGTCTGGCGGACATCAGTATGATAGAGATAACAAAACTGAATGGGGGTATAAAAAATGATTGAACACCACATAGGCGACAAAGTGACTGCACATTATAAAACAGGAAAATATGTAGGAGAAGTCACAAATATTCGCTCAAATGGATATATTGTGGTTAAAACATTGGCTGTATTAAAACACCCTATGCAAGGTGACCTTCACCACCCAAAACAAACAGAAGTTGATTTTTTTCATGAACGAAAGGCTTTAGCTTACAGGGAACAAACAAACATTCCTGCTAATATGGTAAAACCTTTTACAGAGGATATTCCTGACTATACGAATTCCCTTCGCCATTCACTTGAAATCTTAAAACAGGACTTAAAAAATGATGAATCAAAATGGGCTGAAATGTGCCTGCAATGTTTAGCCAATTTGGAACACGAGTATTTTCCTTTATGACTAATGTAAAAAACCAAATCCCCTGCACTGATTTGGTTTTTTTACGCCAACCCATTGAATAGCTTTGAAAAATCTACGACATCTCCGATTGTTATTGGCTTATAGTGATTCACATATCTCCTGTCCTGCTCCATTAAAGTAAACAATTCGTAAGTCATCCTCGCATCATCCAAGGCTTGGTGCCACACAACATCACCCTTGTCCCCATATTGCTCAACCGCTTTCCGTAAACCAGTCTGATTTCGGTCCCCGAAAAATTTTTTATACACAATTGATACATCTACTTGTTTTCCGGTTAAAGGAAACGCATGGCCTGAGTACTGACAATTTTGCCTCAATACCTTCATGTCCATGTTCCCCCATGTAGCAATCGTTGGATAATCAGGGTAATTTAAATTCTGTAATAATCTTAAAAAATCTTCAAATTCCACTCCACTCTTAAGATCCTCTTCAGTAATCTTCAGAAATTTTCTGCATCTGTTTGTCAAAATCGGAAATGCTCTTGGGATCACGTAGGAACTATATTGATTAACTATCTTTCCCCTCTTTACTTCAATGATTCCATATTCGACGATTTCTGGAAAGAATCCTTTTGGATCGTCTCTTTCCTCAGGCATTGTAAATTCAAAATCTATAAATAAATATGGATCATCCTGATTCAAGACCCATCATCTCCTTAATTTCTTATTAATAACCCAACTTATTTTCCACATTTCCTCTTTTAAGTTGACTTACAGATTGTTAGGAATGTGGAGAATAATTCGTTTTACTATCATTTCACCTGCTGATCCGTCATTAAATGGTTCTCCCTGTCCTATAAACCGTTGGATCATCAGCAGTATCTATAAACTATTCTACTCATGAGCTTGTCTCGTTGATTGGGGGAAAACATATAAACCATCAACATTTAACCGAGTCTATGTCTATCTAAGTTCTCTATAGCAAAGCTCCACTACTAAGCCATTGCATGATATGCGCTTGTCTGTACTTAATTAACGCAGGCAACTACTGTTTTTATGAAGGTCGGCAGTCATGTGAGAGTTCATTCCGTCAAAAATTGTAACGGATGTATATGGGTAAATTATTATTCAGTGGCATATTGGAGAGGAAAGAAGTCCTGTTGTATAAGTACCGCAGATAGGATGCAGACAATGCTTACCGAGGTTGTTATGAATGGCACTGCACGGTCTGCCTACATCAATAAGCTTTAATGTAGAAAATAACATAAAACAGCAGTTAAAGAACAATAATATAATAAGGATAATTTAGTATTGGTATCTGGTAAGACGGCAGTCATTCGTATAGAGTCCATCGCTTTTAAAAAAGGAATTCGTTTTTATCATAATATAGACAGATAACGAAAGAACTGAATGCCATAATCGGTAGGAAGGAGATATAGCCCGTAACAAATGTATTGTTCATTTTCATTATTCCTTTTATTTTATATTTTCCCATTACTTTTTTTCTGAATTGATAAATGATTTTTTCCTTCATATAATAACGCGCTTTAAATCCCAAATACCAGTCTTTACAAGTACAGTATAATATAAATTTCCTGTATAATTTGCTATGCTAAATGTACTTATTAGTACATTTTGTTGTAAATTTTCAATATTTTATAAATAAATTAGGAGGTCCTTATGTCGATGCTTCACTTGAGTATATTATTGCCTTTTTTGGCTGCAATCTGCATCCCATTCCTGGGCAAATATGCTCGTAAAATACATACTGGATGGTTCGTACTGATTATACCTATCGTATTATTTAGCTATCTGTTTACGTTCCTGCCTGAGATCTCAAATCACCAATCCATAACAGCAAGTTTTGCATGGATTCCTTCACTAAATATCTCATTTGATGTTTATGTGGACGGATTAGGCCTGCTTTTCGCTATGCTGATAACGGGTATTGGTACGCTGGTTATTCTCTATTCCATCTTTTATATGGATAAAACGAAAGAAAAACTAAGCAATTTTTATGTTTATTTACTATTATTTATGGGAGCAATGCTTGGGGTTGTTCTATCTGACAACTTAATTGTCCTTTATACGTTTTGGGAATTTACAAGCCTTTCATCCTTCCTGCTGATTGGATATTGGCACGAAAGGAAAGGCTCTCGGTATGGAGCACAAAAATCTTTGTTAATCACCTTTTTAGGTGGCTTATCCATGCTTGGAGGTTTTATTACCTTATCCGTAATGGGAAATACCTTCAGCATCAGAGAATTAATCTCCATGGCTCCAGATTTAGTTAACCACCCGCTGTTTTATTTTTCCATGATACTCGTATTGTTAGGTGCATTTACAAAGTCCGCCCAATTCCCATTCCATATTTGGTTACCTGATGCGATGGAAGCACCAACACCTGTCAGTGCTTATCTCCATTCAGCAACAATGGTTAAAGCAGGAATCTATTTAGTAGCACGGTTGAGCCCTATCTATGCTTTATCAGGTGAGTGGATGTGGATTGTAGGCCTCGTAGGTATCATTACACTCATTTGGGGTTCCTTTAATGCAGTACGTCAGTATGATTTGAAAGGAATTCTTGCTTATTCAACAGTTAGTCAGCTCGGATTAATTATGTCCCTTCTTGGAATTGGCGCAGCTTCCATTCATTTTGGATCCGCTGATTCTAACGTATATATCGCTGCTGTTTCTGCAGCTGTTTTCCATCTGATTAACCATGCCACCTTCAAAGGTTCCTTATTCATGGTAGTTGGTATTATTGATCATGAAACAGGAACAAGAGACATTCGAAAGCTCGGTGGGTTAATGACCATAATGCCAATCACCTTTACGATTGCGACAATTGGGGCATCTTCTATGGCAGGCTTGCCACCGTTCAATGGATTCTTAAGTAAAGAAATGTTTTTTGGCAGCCTGTTAGACATAGCTCAGGCAGATTTCCTTAGCCTGCAAACTTGGGGAATTCTCTTCCCTATTATTGGATGGCTGGCAAGTGTATTCACGTTTGTTTACTGCATGATTCTCTTGTTCAGAACGTTCGGCGGTAAACTGCAGCCTGAGAAATTAGATAAAAAGCCGCATGAGGCACCGATTGGATTATTGATTTCACCAATCACGCTTGCAGCATTGGTTATTATATTTGGACTGTTTCCTAACATCCTATCTTCGACCATTATTGAACCAGCAACTTCGGTTATCCTGCCGAGCTTGTATGAGAACGGCAATCCGGAGCATCTCCATATCGCAATGTGGCATGGCGTAAATGGTGCCTTGCTGATGACAATTGGGGTTGTACTATTAGGAATCATCCTTTATAAGTTCTATCCAAAATGGAGCAAAATTTATACGTATTTCTCTGATAAATACACATTAAACAATGCGTATAATAAAGGATTAACTTCCCTGGATTCAGGTTCACGTATCATCACTCGCGGATATATGAACGGAAATATCCATGATTATTTAGTATATATATTTGGATTTTTTATCATCAGTTTACTTTATACAATATGGAAAACCGATAGCTTTACTGTCGAAACGACCGATATGACTCCGATTGGTGTATATGAAATTATTTTAGCCCTTATTTTAGTCATCGCATCAACAATGATTCTGTTTGCAAAATCAAGGCTAACTTCAATTATCTTATTGGGAGCAGTTGGTTACACGGTTTCACTTTTATTTGTTCTTTTCAGAGCACCTGACTTAGCACTAACGCAATTTGTCATTGAAACAGTATCTACCTCTCTGTTCTTGCTTTGCTTCTATCATTTGCCGGAGTATAAGCCAAAGGAAAAACGTATTCGCTTTAAAGTAACGAATATGGTGATTGCACTGGGTGTCGGTATTACCATGACACTTATCGCACTCACTTCTCACAGCACCAAGTTATTTGAGTCTATCTCTGAGTTTTATAAAGAGGTTACGTACAAAGAAGCCGGTGGAGAGAATATGGTTAACGTGATCCTCGTTGATTTCCGTGGTTTGGATACAATGTTTGAAATCACCGTATTATCCATTGCGGCCATTGGCATTTATACCATGATTAAGCTCCGTCTCACGAAAAGAGGAGGGGAAGAATGAAAACAAATGATTTGATTTTACAGACGGTTACTAAAATCGCTACATTTATTATTATTTTGTTCTCTATAAACATTTTCTTTGCCGGGCATTACACTCCTGGAGGTGGATTTATCGGTGGTCTAATGACTTCATCAGCCATCATTCTTTTATTGCTGGCTTTTGATTTGAAAACCGTTAAAGAATTTCTGCCGATCAATTATTTATCTTTGATAGCGGTAGGGCTGCTATTATCTGTAGGAACAGGGGCTGGCGCATTATTCTTTGATACTCCTTTCCTGACGCATGCCTTTCAATATTTTGATTTGCCGCTCCTCGGTCATACATCGCTCCATACAGCGGTTATCTTTGATACCGGCGTCTATCTGGTTGTCATCGGAGTCACAATGACCATTATTCAAACGATAGGGGAGAGTGAATGATGGAGATTTTAATGTGTGTTGTAATAGGAATATTGTTTACGATAGCTACCTATTTGCTTTTATCAAAAAGCTTGCTTCGGATTATTATCGGAACAAGTATATTGAGCCATGCGGTGAATTTATTGGTTCTTACCATGGGAGGATTAAAACAAGGTGCCGTGCCTATTTTAAGTGAGCAGGCAAAATCTTATGTGGACCCTCTGCCACAGGCATTAATCCTGACAGCGATTGTGATAAGCTTCGGTGTCACATCTTTCTTCCTGGTATTGGCCTATCGTTCCTATCAGGAACTTGGAACGGATAACATGGATCAACTGAGAGGAAATAAGTCATATGAATAACCTTGTTATATTACCAATATTGATTCCCTTATTGACTGGAATTTTATTGCTATTCCTAACGAAAAAAATAAATGCCCAACGAGTAGTCGCTTTATTTTCATCGATATTGCTCATGGTCGTTTCCATTTCACTTTTAATCGAAGTGAAAACAAATGGCATTTTAACTCTGCAAGCCGGCAGCTGGGATGCACCATTCGGTATCAGCCTTGTGGCAGATATGCTGGCAGCCTTGCTTGTTTTAACCACATCACTCATTACATTAGTGACGATTATTTATTCTTTTAAAAATATTGATGCAGCGCGTGAAAAGTATTTTTATTACGCCCTTATTCAATTTTTAATTGTTGGGGTTAATGGAGCATTTTTAACAGGCGATATCTTTAACTTATTTGTATTTTTTGAAGTAATGCTCATGTCATCCTATGTATTGCTGGTCACTGGCGGGACAAAAGTTCAGTTGCGCGAGTCCATTAAATACTTACTTGTAAATGTGATTGCTTCCGGCCTTTTTGTAGCGGCCGTCGCTTTCTTATATTCTGTCGTAGGTACGCTGAATATGGCAGATATTTCAGAAAGAATTGCAGAGGTAGATCAGCCGGGAATTATTACAGTTATAGCTGTTTTGTTCCTGATTGTTTTTGGCTTAAAAGCAGCCATCTTCCCTTTATATTTTTGGATGCCCGGTTCATACTTTGCACCGCCTATTCCAATCCTGGCCCTATTCGGCTCCCTTTTGACCAAGGTTGGGGTTTATTCCATTCTTAGAACCTTTACCATTTTGTTTTATCATCAAGCTGATTATACGCATACCTTGCTCGAGTACCTTGGAATTTTAACCATTATTTTCGGCAGTATTGGTGTATTAGCCTATATGGATGGTAAAAAAATTATTATTTACAATATTGTCATTGCCATTGGCGTCATTATCTTCGGTATTTCAATTATGAATACGGCTTCCATATCCGGTTCGATCATGTATACAATTCATGACATGATGATTAAAGCAGCTCTGTTTCTACTTATTGGAGTCATGATGGCCAAAACAGGGACAAGTAATATTAAGCGTATGGGTGGATTAATTCACGAATCTCCACTTTTAGCCTGGATGTTCTTCATCGCTGCTATATCATTAGCCGGAGTTCCGCCATTCAGTGGGTTTGCAGGAAAACTGCTAATCATTCAAGGTGCTTTTGATGAAAGACATTATGTAGGAGGGTTAGTAGTTCTATTCTCAAGTTTAATTGTTTTATATTCCGTAATGCGAATTTTTATATTTGCATTTTGGGGAGAGAAAAAGACTTACGACGAGGAAACTTCCAAAAAAGACAATCGCTTTTTATTGTTGCCGATTGGTATTTTACTCGTGGTCTCAATCTTGTACGGATTGGGTTCAGAATTTGTCTATACGTATGTTTCTGATGCAGTTGATGTATTATTGAATCCATCAGATTACATTCAGGCCGTACTGAAGGAGTGATGAAGATATGTCTTATCAAATATTATTAAATGTAATTTTGGCCTTGACCTGGATGTTCCTGACAACATCAGATACAGCCGCTTCATTTATTATTGGTTATCTAATTGGGGCGATTATCCTTTTTTTATTCAGACGCTTTTTTTCAACTCGTTTTTATATGCATAAAGTAGTTGCCGTTCTTCATCTTTTGGGAGTCTTTATACGTGAATTACTGATTGCAAATTTTGACGTTTTTAAAACCATTATTAGACCAAAGCTTGAATTGAAACCAGGCATCTTTACTTATGAAACAGAGCTTAAATCGGATTGGCAGATTACTCTTCTTTCCTGTCTGATAACTTTGACCCCCGGTACATTAGTGTTGGATATTTCTTCTGATAATAAGACAATATTCATTCATGCTTTAAATATATCGGAGATTCCTGAAATGCAAAAAAGCATAAAAAATTCATTTGAACGGCTTATTCTGGAGGTGAGTGAGTAATGATTAATTTTATCCTTCAACTGTCCCTCCTGTTTATAGCCATTTCCATGCTCATTCTAATCTATAGAGTAATCAAGGGACCTAGTATCCCTGACCGCGTGGTGGCTTTGGATGCCATAGGTATGAATTTAATTTGCATGATCGCCATTTTGTCTCTTTTACTCGACACATCCATGTTTTTAGAGGTGATCCTTCTGATTGGTATTCTTTCGTTCACTGGTACGGTTGCCTTTTCGAAATTCCTGGAGAAAGGGGAAATCATAGAAAATGAACGAAATTAGTTCCTATATTTTTGTTAGTATCGTTTTACTTGGATCTATTCTGGCCGTTATATCAGCACTCGGAATTCTCCGTTTACCTGATGTATATACACGTAGCCACGCTGCTTCAAAAACATCCACTTTGGGTGTAACCTTAGTATTGCTTGGCACATTTCTATATTTTTGGATTACTAAAGGCCATTTCAACTCCCGTTTAATATTGGCGATCTTCTTTATTTTTATGACATCTCCGGTGGCAGGACATTTAATCAGCCGTGCTGCATATAATACAGGCATTAAATTATGGAAACATAGTGTTCGTGATGACTTAAAAGAGGCAAGAAAAAAACAGCAAAATAATAAGTGACAAAAAAAGAGGATGTTCACAAGGTCATTGCCGACCTTGCAGAACATCCTCATTTTTTTAGTTGAATCACAGCAAGTGTACATCTGCTGATACAAATCAGTTCATTTTCTTCATCCGTTATTTTAATTTCCCATACCATGGTTTTTTTACCTTTGTGTATGATCGTAGCAGTTGCCGTCACGAATCCATCTTTCTTACTTTTAAGGTGATTCGCATTGATTTCTAATCCAACAACCGCTTCTTTTTCCTCATCAACCATTGAATATCCACCAAGGCTGGCTACCGTTTCAGCAAGTGCTACTGAAGCCCCTCCGTGAAGAAGTCCCATCGGCTGATGGGTACGATGGTCCACAGGCATTGTTGCTACAACCTTCCCTTTACTGACCTCAATAATTTCTATTCCCAATGTCCCCATCAATGTTTGGCTTAAATCCATTTAATTGCCAACCTTCCCATAGCTTATTTGTTATCAATTCGATAAAGAGCGGAAAAATAAAGAAGTAAAGTCTTCTTAAAACTGATTTACCTTGAAATTAGTTTTAAATGTAAATCCACCTTACCATTGGATATCTGTAAGACTTTGCAGTGAGCATATCATAAAGATGGAGGATTGATTACATGGATATTCGAGAAGGAATGGTTCCAACAGTATTAGGTGCTGCTGTCGCTGCTACAGGTTATGCCCTTAAACAATCGCATACCAGCAATAAAATGATCGCCAATACACTATTTGGTTTTGGGCTTGCCCACATTGCACTTGGAGTAATCGACTTAGTCGAGCATCGAGATAAATACTAAGCGAACCTATATATCCAAGAATAAGCAACTTAACCGTTGCTTATTTTTTTGGTACTAATACAATCCTATCTTCTCTTATATATAGATATACGTTTAATTCAATGAGGAGGTGCCCATATGTACGGAAATCAACAATTTTACAGTTGGACTCAAAGTCTTGGACCTCATTACCAAATACCCATGTGGATCAATCCGCCTGTGCGGTTTGTTTCTAATAGGAATTATTATTCGCCATATAGCAGAAAAGTTCCTGCCATAAATACAAGCAAATTTAGAAATTCGGCCAAAAAGACTGCATCCTATCTTGCTGAAGGATTAAATATTGCCAACCGAATTTCCACATCCCAGGAACTGGCTTATCAAATAATGACTGCTTCAGAGCTTAATAACATTAGCCAAGTGAATCAATTATTGCTTTCAACAGGTATTCAAATAGCCCCCTCCATTTATTATGATCCAGAGGGGATACGGCTCGTTTTTACTGACAAACAAACATCTCCCCCCTGTTGTGAAGTTGGAGTGGTTATCCGATGGAGCTAAAAACCAGCAGTTATCAAACTGCTGGTTTTGTTTACAAATTATTATTAATAAAATCCTCCACCATATCCCCATGGGTAGCCATATCCATACGGGGAACCATATCCATAGCCCCACGGATTGCTAAGTAATGCTCCCCCAATTAATCCACCGGCTAATCCTAAACCAAATCCTCCCCAGCCGAAAGGACGGCCAAATCCGAAACCAAAACCTGGCCTGCCGAAAGGACGGCCATATCCAAATCCACCACCAAAACCTGGCCTGCCCCAGGGTCTTCTCTGTCTATAATCCATCTGTAAAATACCTCCTGTGTGTTTGATGCCTACACTTATTATGTATGCAAAAACCTAGCAGCAGGTAAGGGCGGATGTCCTTAATAAGGACGGCATTTCTTTTTCATCACCTTAAATATCCTTTTTGTTTCCTTTAAGAAGGCTGGATTATTCTTCGCCATCCAAACCGAAACGTTCAACAAGTACGGCTAATGTCCTTGACATCACACCGGTAGCACCCGATGGGCCAAGCTCATAACCAGAACGTCTTGTGGATGTACCGGCAATATCTAAATGGACCCAGGGAGTGTCTTCAGCAAATTCACCAACAAATGCTCCCCCCATAATGGCATGCCCCTCTCCTCCCGGAGAATTATTTAGATCAGCTATTTTACTATTCCGGACCCGCGCTTTATCCTTTTCGGTAATCGGCAATCTCCACATCGGTTCTCCAGCTTCATCAGATGCTTTTAATACTTCCTCAAACCAGCTTTCATTATTTGTCATTGCTCCTGTCATATCAACACCTAAAGCAGTTATAACCCCGCCCGTTAATGTGGCCACATCAACTAAATAATCAGCTCCATGCTGTTTCGCATACGTGATTGCATCTGCTAATACAAGGCGTCCTTCAGCATCTGTATTTAAGACCTCAATTGTTTTGCCAGCCATAGAGACGATGACATCATCCGGCTTAAAAGCATTTCCGGAAATCATATTGTCCGTTGATGGTATTACAGCAACAACATTTTGTTCAGGTCTTAACTCACCAATAATCTCCATAGCTCCAAGGACAGCGGCTGCTCCACCCATATCTGTTTTCATTCCGACAATTCCTGTTTTAGTTTTAAGGGAGTACCCGCCTGTATCAAAGGTAATACCTTTACCGACCAATCCAATCACATTTGTCCATTCAGGTTTCCCTTGATATTTCAGGACAATCAGTTTAGGAGGTTCAGCCGACCCTTGATTGACGGCAAGCAAGGCTCCCATTCCAAGTTCCAGCATATCCTCTTTTTCAAGGATTTCACATTCAAACTGATACTTAACAGCTAATCCTTCGGCATAATTGGCCATGTCTGTTGATGTCAGCATATTGCCAGGCAGGTTCACTAATGTACGAGCTGAATTTGTCCCCTTTCCATATGTGTATCCAACAAAAAGGGACGATTCAACAAGCTCTTGATCTGCATCCGTGTAAACAGCAATCTCTTCAACTTTTTTAGCAGTTTCATTTTTCTTTTGCTTATAGCCTTCAAATTCATATGTAGACAATGCAAATGCTTCCCCTAATGCATGAGCAGCATCTTCGACCGTAATGACATCTGTTAAAAATGAGGTTAAATCAACACCAATCTGTGTCCACCCACTATCTTCAACTTTCTGAAACATTTTCCCAAAAGCCTCTTTTAGTTCTTCGAATGTTAGATCTCTTTGTTTGCCGAGACCTATGAAAACTAATCTTTCCGGAGGAATTAAACCAAGTGTATGTAAAGTCGATACTTTTTTCTTTCGAGCAGAAATATCGCCGATTTTAGCTAGTTCCTGAAGTTTACCATTCATCTTTTTGTCTGCGTCCGATAAGATGGCGGCTAGCGTAATCGGATGATTAAAAGCCCCTGTTACCAAAACAGGTATCTGTATCTGACTCGGATTTTCTTTGATTACTCTAAACATAGAACCCCTCCTAATCGTTTTTCTTTTACCAGTGCCTTTTGCTGATAATCAGTTTGGCACTCCCCCTTTATCTTACCATTGCCATTGTTATTTAGAACCCATTACGCATTATCACTTATCTTACAAATAAATGAAACAGCTCATAAAAATTCGTCTATTACATGTTTAGATAGGTGTAGGGGAACTGGAAAACCAGCATTTTAGCGGGATGAACAAAAATGCTGCTGAAATGTACGAAAACCTTCATGAAATGGATGCATATGGGATTCGTATACAGTTTAAGGAGTTTTCTGATGTAAGCCATGTATCAGTATTATTGCCACTTATAAATCGCGCCATTAGATTTGGGAGCATATAAAAAACAAATGCCACGGGGGGATTTAAATACAAAAAAAACCGCCCAAAAGGAACGGTGAGAAGTCTCTAATTTTTGTTCATGATTTGATTTCTAAATACTTGCAAACTCTCTGTTTCATTTAATACCTTTAGCTCTTCTTCAGTTAGCTTGCCTGTTCCCTTACTAATTACATATACATTTAGCTGCTTTTTCCCCCATTGCTGATAGACATCCTCCACGCTGTCATAAAAGAGGTCTATTTTGTTCCCTTTTATGGCCGAACCTGTATCAGCTACCACTCCATACCCATATGAAGGAATAAAGAGAATAGTCCCGATAGGAAATACGCTAGTATCTGCTGCTATTGTTGAATACAAATCCCGTTTCACCTTCACACCAGAATAAGTAATCCCATATCCAGGATGAGTTGGATTTTTCCCGGTGGACTCGTACCCCGCTGTATATCCGGTAGCGATTACTTCTTTAGCAGGATATTTACTCCAATCATCATTATCTTCCAGTGAGGAAGCCGATTTTGCTTGTTTAGTGGTTAATGCGGTATCGTAACTTGATAAAGACTTGTTTTCTGTCGGCTTTCTCAGGTTGTCCTTTACTATTTTGGAATGTATATGACGAAAACCAGGAAACTCATGAACATCGATCCCTGTAAAATATGAAAGAGTAACAAAAGTTGCCAGTAGTAATAAAAGAACTAGCGAAATTGCTCTGATTAATTTAAATGCATGGTCCATGTGATGATTTCTCCTTTCACACAAACCATTTTTCCCATTACCAGAAAATCTATTCTATTATCAGAAATGTGTATACGCGCATACGGATTAATTTAAATAAAAAAACCTTTACCAATTACTCGGTAAAGGTCAAAACATTCTGTATCCATTTGAACGAAGAATTCTAATTACTATGCCAGATAGAATAGAGCCTGCTAACCCTCCCAATAGAATAATCGCATCAGCGAGGGCAAGGTTGAATAAATGCTCCTTTAATAATTGAAAACTTGAAGATGGATTTACAAAGTACTCCGTTAACTTTAGATTATTAATAAAATATAAAGATACCAAAGGATAGATTACCGTCATAATCCATGTCTTTCTAAACAACATATTTAAAATAAACCCCAGCCCAAAAAATAAGATAAAGAATAAAACAAATGACACAATAACAACCGGAATCGACATGCCCATTCTCTATACTCCCCCTTAGTCGTACAAAAGTAAGTGTATAGGATGGAAGAATTTTCGTCAATTGGGTTGTTCTTGGAAAATAATATTCCGATGTTATTATTTTTTATTCTTTGTTTTTCCACTTCCACCGCAGCATGAACAGGTTTCAGATCCACCAAGCAATAATTGAAAATAACCTTTTCCGGAGCAATACGTGCACTGATATGATTTCTGATTCATAACCTAATCATCCTCCCATTTATTGAATTTTCAGATAATATAACAGAAAACACAGGAAATGAAAAGGGCTTTAAAAAATGTATAGATGGTATGTAAGCGCAATCATAATATCAATCCTTTTATATACTCGCTAATACGCAAGGATTATTTATTTATATAAACAACTTATAAGCTGTATATTGAAATATATCCCCTGGATTGATTCCTTCAAGTGGTTTTTTATGAAGAGACGCATGCTTTTCATTTAATTCCTTTAGTAGCAGAGAACTGTCCGGATCCCGCTTGATCTTCAGTTCATCCATGAAGGCAACATCCATTAGTTCATCTTCTTGAATCATGATCTCTCCAGCAATCGGTTCCAGTAAAAACAACAGCATATTATCGCTAATCTCATTGCGTATTACACCTGTTCTGAGACCAAATAACCCAATAACCTTTGTATCAATCCCTGTCTCTTCTTTAATTTCTCTGACCACAGCCTCGTCTGCAGTTTCCCCTGGATTTACGAAACCTGCCGGCAAAGACCATTTCCCCTTTAAACCGCCATATGACTTCTTCACAACGAGCCACCTGCCGTCTTTTGTTACGACTAGTCCCGCTACACCCAGCCATACATATTTGCTTCTTTCCAACATTTTATTTCAACACCCTTTCTTTAAATTACAAGATAACTTACAAAAAGCTGCCCTGAATGAACGGACAGCTTTCAATCTATAACGAACCCTAATTTAGATTAATTTAAATTTACCTTTTTTCATGAGAAGGGGTAATCCACCCATGATGTATAAAGCACGATTATCAATGATTTTTTTCATAGCTGATGCCCTTGCACCTTTTAATTTTTTACCAAAAACCACGCCAATTGCGTCATCATCGCCAAGTGAGCATACAGTTCCCTTTTGTTCGTACACAAAATCTCTTAGCTTTTCACCTCGAAGCAATGCAATAATATTCTCTGCACATACTTCAGCTTGCTGCATGGAAATTTGAGCAGTTGGTGGATACGGACGATTAATCTCCTCATTAATGATCAATGAACAATCTCCAATGACAAAAGTATCTTCAAGGCCCGGTGCTTGTAAAGTGGGCTCCACTTTCACACGTCCACGCATCGCTTCAATTCCTGACTTCTCTATGATACTGCTTCCTCTGACTCCCGCTGCCCAGATAACTGTACCGGCTTTAATTAATTCTATTTCATTCTCACCAATACCCACTAGGATTCCCTCTTCTGTACAACCTTTAACTGGTGTACCAATCATGAATTCAACACCTTTTTTCTCCAAACGGGCTACAGCATATTGTACCAGTTCCGGATCAAATCCTGGCAGTGCGGATGGTGCAGCTTCGACACAAATAATGCGCGCTTTTATAGGATCTACATCATATTCTTCGCAAAGAGCCGGTATACGGTTAGCAAGCTCTCCAATAAATTCAATACCTGTAAATCCGGCACCGCCTACTACTATCGTTAATCTTTCTTCCTTTTTATCTGTTTGATATTGAGAAAATTGATAATCAATATGTTCTCGAATATGACGTGCTTTATTCACACTGGAAATACTGAATGCATATTCTTTTAATCCTTCAATGCCAAATGTTTCAGATTCAGCACCTAAAGAAACGACTAAATAATCATATGAAACATTACCATTCTCGCAAATTACTATTTTTTCATCTTTTTTAATTTCTATAACGGTATCTTCAATCAATGTTACCTTATTCCGATCTATGACACTGCTAATGCCGTAACGTACTTTATCATGGTGTAATGTGCCTGCGGATGCTTCATGCAACCATGTAGTTTCATAATGATAATGATGCTTATTAATTAATGTAATCTCTGCTTCATTCACATTTAGCTTTTTTTGCAAGCGTTTAGCAGTTAATAGCCCGCCATAACCTGCTCCAAGAATAACGATTTGAGGTTTTTTCACTTGTATCACGTCCACCTTTTTATAAAATATAAAATGAAAATAAATTGTGATATCATTCACGTATATATAGATAAAAATGTCACAAAATATTAACAATTAGCTATAGATTACTATATTCCCTTTTGGTTAATTTTTCAAGTACTGGATTTTAAAAGAAAATTAATAAGCAACGATATTTGCTTTTACTTTTTAGAATAATTAAAATTATCTTCTTTATATACACTCTTAGCCTTTAGAGGAACGTTATACCAAAATATATGGTACTATTTATGTTATTAAGGATTTTTTCCAATATAGGGGGTTATCATGTGAATGAAGATCAAAATGTATATGATGTAACGGTCATCGGTGGAGGACCCGTAGGATTGTTCACGGCTTTTTATGGCGGTATGAGGCAAGCCTCTGTGAAAATCATCGAAAGTCTGCCCCAACTAGGCGGGCAATTATCCGCACTCTATCCTGAAAAATATGTATATGATGTTGCTGGTTTTCCAAAAATACTCGCTCAAGATTTAGTTAATAACCTTAAGGAACAAACGGCTAAGTTTGATCCAACTATTTGTCTGGAACAAGCTGTTCTTACTGTTGATAAACAGGCAGACGGCATTTTCAAATTAACAACAGATAAAGAAGTTCATTATTCCAGAACAATTATTATTACAGCGGGCAATGGTGCATTCCAGCCAAGACGCCTAGAACTCGATAATGCTTCTAAATACGAAGGAAAAAATCTTCATTATTTTGTTAATGATTTGAATAAATTTGCAGGTAAAAAAGTCGTTGTGTGCGGCGGCGGTGATTCTGCAGTGGATTGGGCATTGATGCTTGAGCCAATTGCAGAGGAAGTGACAATCGTTCATCGCCGTGATAAATTCCGCGCCCATGAACATAGTGTAGAAAACCTTAAAAATTCTAAAGTAATCATTAAAACTCCGTATATACCTTCTGAATTAGTTGGCGATGAAGAAAAAATCACACAAATTGTTTTGGATGATGCAAACGGTGAGCATAAAGAAATGATTGATGTAGATGACGTATTAGTTACATTTGGTTTTGTTTCTTCACTTGGTCCAATTAAAGAGTGGGGACTAGCTATTGAAAAGAATTCAATCGTTGTGAATAGTAAAATGGAAACAAATATACCGGGTATTTATGCAGCCGGTGATATATGTACGTATGATGGAAAAGTGAAGCTGATTGCAAGCGGATTTGGCGAAGCTCCAACTGCCATTAACAATGCAAAAGCATATATGGATCCTAAAGCAAGAATCCAACCTCTTCACAGTACCAGTATGTTTAAAGATTAATTCACTCTACTCCACAAAAAAGGAATTCAGACCAGTAAGAACTTTATGTTCTCAATTCTGAATTCCTTTTTTATTATATTTACGCCAGACAGTTCTTAAGATTTTTTCTATAAACCTTTAGTCTAACATTGTTCGGGAGTTCCCGTAGCTTTCGCTGTACGGAATGAGGACCCGCAGCCACATGTAGCAATCGCATTGGGATTATCAATCGTAAAGCCTCCGCCCAACATGGATTGTTTATAATCTATGCGCGTTCCATTCAAGATAGCTGCATCCTCTTTATTCACCAGAAAATGAATATCATGCTGAATCGTTTCAAGGTCATTTTCTGACTTTTTCTGTTCAAAATTCATACCATAGGATAAACCGCTGCAGCCTCCTCCATGAACGGATACACGTAAGTATGGCTGATCCTCGCCGCTTTCTTTTATCATCGTATTTATTTGAATAGCTGCCGCTTCCGTAACAATAATAACTTCATTATTCACGCCTACATTCCCCCTTAAAAAATGGTAGAAGGAAAATCAATCCTCTACTCATTAGTATATACATTAACCCGAGTCCCCTCAACCTTGGAAGTCACCTATATTAGGTATACTGCTTCCATTTCATGATCTAAATAAATGTCTTCACTAAGATGATTTTATTATTTTATCCAAAAGAATGAATTATATTTTTTACATAAACCGTTACAGAATGAAGGAAAATAGAAGGACGAAACTGAAAGGAGTTTCTATAATGCTTTCTTCTGAACAACAATCCAAATTTAAATCAAAACTAGTAGAGCAAAAAAAAGAACTTGAACATCATATATCCTTGAATAATCATTTTGGCGTCGGAGAAGATGAGAATTTTTATAATTATGTGGGAGAGCTTTCTACATACGATAATCATCCGGCAGATACCGCCACTGAATTATATGAACGTGGTAAAGACTTAGCCTTAAACGAACATTTTGAGAATGAACTTGCTCAGGTTAACCGAGCTTTGGAAGCAATAGAAAAAGGGACATACGGAAAATGTGAAACATGCGGGAGAGACATCCCATTTGAACGGCTTGAAGCCATTCCTTCTTCCACCTATTGCATCGAGCACAGTACTGAACAAACGGTCTCCCACGAACGCCCAATAGAGGAACAAGTCCTTCATCCGTTATATGAAAAAAAGCATGAAACTGAAGTGAATGGCTTTGATGAAGAAGATTCATGGCAGGCAGTTGCAGAATGGGGAAGTTCAGATAGTCCATCTGATTATTATGATCCAAAAGAGCATTACGACCAGGTCTATTTGAATTCCGATGAACATATTGGGTATGTGGAGGATATAGAAAACTTCGCCGGGAACGATATAGAGGGAAAAAATGTACAAATTTATCCCACAACGGAGCTTGAGCAATTAAAAGATCTATTGGATGAAGAAGGAATCATGACTTCCTTTGGAGATTTAAAACCTTATGAAGAAGAGCCCTATACTGAAGATGCCAATGATGAGGATTGATCCTTTTCGCGATAAAAGGGAAGAAATAAGCGTAATAATACGCCTGCTTCTTCCCTTTTTTATATTAAAACATAGGATTCTCTTCCAGATATTCATAAATATGATCGACCAGTTCTTCCGGGCTGTTCCCTGTCACAACTTCTCCATTTACCAGGGCATACATACTGGCTGAGCAGATTCCACAATAGCTGAGACATCCATATTCAATTACATCTAAATTGGGATCTTTATCTAAAATCTCCATAGCAGGCTGTGATCCGCTAACAAGATTACTGACACAGAATTCAATAATTGGTTTCATAAAATTGTCACCCCTCAGTACACCAAAATCCTACTCTAAAACGAAATAATAGTCAATTAATTTAGACAAAACAAAAGTTATATTACCCTTTTTCCCTCAAAAATATGGAAATGTCCTTTTTTAAAAATAAATCGACAAAATAAATAGACTTTTCACAAATTATACACTATTCAGTTGTTATTTTTGCTCATTTTCGATATACTTTGTATGGAATTTTACAATATTAACAACTATTCTCAATAATGGTATATATCCAATACTTTAAACCAAAATAGTATTCTAGCAAAATTTAAAATCAGAAAAAATGTATATCCAACAAAGGAGTCGTCATTTCTATGAAAAACTTAGTCATCCTCGGTGGTGGGTATGGTGGTATGAGAATATTGAACAAGCTCACCGATCATCATTTCCCTGCAGATGTTCATGTTACTCTAGTCGATAGAATCCCTTATCATTGTTTAAAAACCGAATTTTATGCATTAGCAGCTGGTTCCATTTCTGACCACACTATACGTGTTTCATTTCCTCAACATGAAAGAATTCAATATAAGTACGGAGAAGTAGACTCTATAGATTTACCAAATAAGCAAGTTCTGATGAAAGATCAAGAACCACTTTCATACGATGAACTGATTATCGGCCTCGGCTGCGAAGATAATTACCACAATATCCCTGGAGCTGCAGAATATACGTATAGCATACAGTCGATTGATAAATCCCGCAGCACCTATCAAGCTCTCAATAATCTTGGGCCAGGTAAAGTAGTGGCCATTATTGGCGCAGGATTAAGCGGAATTGAATTAGCAAGTGAATTAATTGAAGGGCGCCCGGATTTGAATATTAAGCTTTTTGACCGCAATGAACATATCCTATCGACATTTCCTCCAAAACTAAGTAATTATGTGGAAAGCTGGTTTATTGAACATCATGTAGAACTGGTGCCGAACAGTAATATTACAAAGGTGGAACAAAACTTACTATATAATGGTGACGTTTCCATTCCATGTGATGCCATTGTTTGGACAGCCGGAATTCAACCAGTCCGGCCAGTCATAGATTTACCTGTTGAAAAAGACAGCGGTAACAAAATAAAGCTGACAGCTCAGCACACCATTCCGGGATATCCTGATGCATTTGTCGTTGGAGATTGCGCAAGCCTTGGCCATGCCCCAAGTGCACAGCTGGCAGAAGGACAAGGAGAACAAATCTACCAGGTTCTACTTAAAAAATGGGCCGGAGAACCGCTCCCTGAATCTTTCCCGCCGATTAAACTGAAAGGGATTCTCGGATCTCTGGGTAGAAAACATGGTTTCGGCTTAATGGCTGAACGTACCATTACCGGCAGAATGGCTCGGCTATTAAAGTCAGGTGTTCTATGGATGTACAAATACCATAATGGGTAATGGAGCTTAATCTTTGTATGCCTCCAGCTTAGATTAAAAAAGCTTGCAGATCCAAACTGAACTGCCCCCTTAAAAGTTAGATTCGTGTCTAACTTTTAAGGGAGCAGTTCAACAGAGGATGCAAGCTTTTTCTATAAAATTCACTATTCATCTTTATAGCCATATTCCTTTAAAGCTTCCGAAATCGTTCTTAATCTCGGGTTTCCTTCACCGACTATTTGTCCGTTCAGGATGACCAATGGATAAAAGTATTCTCCTTCAGCAACTTTCACAGCTATTTCTTTTATTGACGGGTCTTCTGGCGGATGATAGATATCGATATACGTAATGGTTAATGGCTGATTCGGAAATTTCCTGGATAAAGCAGCCTGCAGCCACTCATATGTTTCCTTCGATGATGGCATCCCAACACAGCTTGCACATATTTGTGTCGCTCCATACACATATAAATTAGCAACCATCACCTTTTCTCCCCCTAATTAATCTCTTTTATTTTCATCTTACATAATTTAAATAAAGGAAACAAATTTTAACTGTAAGCTAAGGAAAGGAGATAGCTTTTTTAAAGTAAAATCATTATAATATGAGTAGGAAAGGAGTCGATAGCCATGGCAGAACAAGAGTTGTTTGGGCAAGTTCAGAATGTACTTGATAAATTGCGTCCATTTCTTCTTCGCGACGGCGGCGACTGCGAGCTGGTTGATGTGGATGATGGAATTGTAAAATTACGTCTTTTAGGGGCTTGCGGAAGCTGTCCCAGCTCCACGATCACACTGAAAGCTGGCATCGAACGTGCACTTCTTGAAGAAGTTCCAGGCGTTGTTGAAGTTGAACAAGTATTCTAATCACCAAAACATAAACAGCGATTCCCCTATAGTGGAATCGCTGTTTTTATTTCAGTATTTGGAGAACTGCTCCCTTATCTACCATTGGAACATGCAGTACAGTCATTTCTGGGAACTTCTTTTGCAGACGCTCACAAATTGAAGGAACGGCTTCATGAGGAGCCAACGTGAAAATAGTCGGTCCTGCTCCACTAATCGAGCTTCCAAATGCCCCTGCCTCTTTTGCTATCCGTTTAATCCTTGAATAGTGAGGAATTAATTCACTGCGGAACTTTTCATGAAAGCAATCCATCTCCATCATCTCTCCAACTAGTTTCCAATTATTTGTGGCAGCAGCTGCTACTAATATATTTGCTGCTGCACTTGAAGAAACCGCTTGAGGATGCGAAAGTTGGACTGGCAATACACTGCGTGCTCTTTCAGTATTCAACTCAAAAGGAGGAATGATTACAATCGCCTGAACATCCCCAATCGGTAAGGCTACCAGATTGGTTTCATGATCATTATGTAAGCCAACGATTAAACCTCCGTAAATGGAAGCCCCCACATTATCAGGATGCCCTTCTTCTATACTCGCAAATCTCAGTTTTTCTTGTTTACTCAATCCCAGGTTGCAACATGCATTGGCAAGCTCGACTCCCGCAACAATCGCAGAAGCACTGCTGCCCAATCCTCTTGCCAAAGGGATTTCACTTTCCACAATCAATTTACAAGCCGGCATTTCTGCTCCAAAATAGGTTGCTGCTTTCTTAGCCATACATACAATATAATTTCTTTCATCTGTAGGCGTAGATTTTAGCTCTTCCGATTTCACGATGACCTTCCATTCATTAGATAGAACAGCCTCTATTTTTAAGTACAAGCCTAATGCTATTCCAATGGAATCAAATCCCGGACCCAAATTAGCTGTGCTTGCCGGTACTTGGATGTGCAACTTGCCAGGCTGGTTCATGATAGAAATACACCGCCAAAGTATTTCGCCAATTCATCTACATCATTTTCAATGACTTTTGGGGTTATATGGCTACACTCTACAGCTGTAGCAGGGTCTTTAAGTCCATTACCGGTTAACACAGCGACAACTGTTTGTCCCTTCTTGATTTCACCAGTTTGCAATTGTTTATAAATACCTGCAATAGAAGCACAGGAGGCCGGTTCAGCAAATACCCCTTCTTTTCTGGCTAATAATTGATAGGCCTGCACAATTTCCTCATCGGTTATTTCATCCATTTTACCATTCGATTCCTTTACCGCCTCAACCGCATATTCCCAACTTGCCGGATTTCCGATTCGAATAGCAGTCGCAATGGTTTCCGGTTGTTCAAACACCCGATTATGAACAATCGCTGCAGCACCCTCTGCTTCAAACCCTCTCATTTCCGGGAGACCGGTTTGGTAATGCTCATTATATTCTTTAAACCCCTTCCAATAGGCTGTAATATTGCCGGCATTTCCAACCGGTATAGCCAGTATATCAGGTGCTTTTTCTAATTGTTTGCAAATCTCAAAAGCAGCTGTTTTTTGTCCTTCAATTCGAAAAGGATTTACCGAGTTCACAAGAGTGATCGGATATTGAGCACTGATTGAGCGAACCATGGCCAATGCTTGATCAAAGTTTCCTTTAATGGCATAAATTTCAGCTCCATACATAACAGCCTGTGCCAGCTTTCCCATTGCAATTTTGCCATCCGGAATGACAACAATACACCGTAAACCTGCTCTGGCAGCATAAGCTGCCGCTGCCGCTGATGTATTACCGGTTGAAGCACATATAATTGTGTCACTGCCTGCTTCAATTGCTTTCGCCACTGCCATCACCATGCCTCGATCTTTAAAGGAACCTGTTGGATTTGCTCCCTCATATTTGGCATATAAATCTATTCCCCATTCTTTTGAGAGGGCATTACAATGAATCAACGGTGTATTCCCTTCCAACAGACTCAAGTTTGGAGTCTTGGCATTCACTGGCAAAAAATCTTTAAATTCCTGTAATAGCCCATTCCAGCTCATCTTAAACTCCTCCTTCAACTCGGTATGTGCTTTTGATCGAATATACTTTTTCATGTGATTCCAGCTCTCGCAAAACCTGATCAAAATTAGATAAAGGAGCCTGATGTGAAACAAGTATAATCTCCGATAATTCATTTACTTTAATCGGCAGCTGCATAATTTTCTCAAAACTTATCCCGTGATTAGCAAAAATAGATGTCAGTTTGGCAAATACTCCGACCTCATCCTTTACATGTATTCGCAGAAAATACTTACTAATCATTTCTTCATCTGTCTTTAATTTCTTTTCAAATTGGGGTATAACCGCACTCCGGCCATTTACCTTTAATCTCATGTTTTTCATGATTGCGACAAGGTCTGATACAACCGCTGTTGCTGTTGGCAGGCTCCCGGCTCCCGGTCCGTAAAACATTGTTTCCCCAACAGCCTCACCATACACATACACTGCATTATATTCGTCGTTTACAGTTGCAAGAGGGTGTTCCTCCGGTAAAAGGGTAGGTTGGACGCTTACTTCTACTTTCTGATTGCTTCTCTTGGCAACCCCCAGTAGTTTCATGGTATAGCCCAGTTTTTTACAAAGTGCTAAATCCTCCTCAGAAACAGCTGTAATTCCCTGAACCTTTACATCATTCAAACCAATATTCATCGAAAATCCCAGGGTAGCCAGAATCGCCATTTTCCTTGCTGCATCTAAACCGCCTACATCAGCAGTTGGATCTGCTTCAGCAAACCCAAGCTTCTGTGCTTCATCTAATGCATCCTGATAAGAAACCTTTTCTTTGGTCATTTTTGTCATAATATAATTCGTCGTACCATTGACAATCCCCATTATTTTAGTAATGTGATCAGATGCCAGTCCATCTACCAAGCTTCGTAAAATTGGGATTCCTCCAGCTACACTTGCTTCATAAAATAAATCACAGCCATTCTCCGATGCTGTACGCAATAAACCCGGTCCATAGACCGCCATTAAATCTTTATTGGCTGTTACAATATGTTTTTTATTTTTTAATGCTTGCATCAACAATAAGTAGGTGTCTTCCACACCTCCAATTACCTCAATGATAATATCAATTTCGGGATCAGAAATGATTTCCATAGGGGATGTCGTTAAAAGTTCAGACGCTAAATCCATCTCCCTTTCTTTATTTAGATCTTTAACAAGGATTCTTTTGATCTCAATCGGGCAACCAACTTGATGCATCAGTTTGTCCTGATGGTTTTGAATAATTTGTACAACACCTGTTCCGACTGTTCCCAGCCCCAGTAATCCAATAGTAATTGGTTTCACCCTATCCCTCCTATTTTGTCCTTATTAAAAATACATTTGTCTATGTATAAAAGACATTATAAATATAAATATACCTGCTTACAACTTAAATTGTTTAAAAATATAATAAATTTTACTCTATTGTTTTATTATACATAATATTCTAACTATTTTTTAAAAATAATTAGAACAGCCTCTCAGCATAAGAGTGATTCTCTTGCCAATTACAAAGGATATTCTTCTCTGCTTCAAGTTTATTCCTTAAGTACTCCCTGTCTTAACTGCCTCTCCAGCTTATTTCTCGTCATTCTTATTCAGTAAAAAACTAATCACCTCTTTTCACCAAACTTACTAAGATATAGAAAGAAGATTTTCTCTCTCATTTATCAAGGACAAAAAAAGATTATCCCGTTCCAGCAAAGATGATGGGGCTGTTTCATTTTCTCTTTATCACTATTTGTATGTACTATAAATGGAAGTCGGTGTATATTTTATGAAAGGCAAACCCATGGATAAAACCGAACAGACTGCACGAAAATGGCTAAATGACCGTGGTGTATCAATCAAGGAAATCGGTGAATTAGTCATGTATCTTCAACATATGTATCATGAAAACTTGCAATTGGAAGATTGTATTTACAATGTGGAACGCGTTCTTGCTAAACGTGAGGTTCAAAATGCTATTTTAACAGGCATTCAGTTAGATATGTTAGCTGAAAAGGGGTTATTGGAGGAACCTATACAGTCCATTATTAAAAGCGATGAAGGTTTGTATGGCGTAGATGAGAATCTTGCATTAAACATTGTTAATGTATATGGATCCATCGGCTTTACCAACTATGGATATGTCGATAAGCTTAAACCAGGGATACTGAAAGAATTAAATGATAAATCAACTGGAAAATGCCATACTTTTCTTGATGATATCGTTGGAGCCATTGCAGCTGCAGCCTCAAGTCGCTTGGCACATCGTGTTGAAAATGTGGAATAGACATAAAATAAGAAGGGACTCACTTTAAAGGAAATATTTCCTTAGATGTGAGACCCTTTTTTTAAAATTAGATGGTCCATTGATCCAATGAATCGATTGTATAGGTCGGCTTTTGATCATACCCGTTTAAATGTTCTCGGGTCGTAACACCTGTATGAACAAGCAGTGTGTCAACTCCGGCATTTATTCCAGCCATAATATCTGTATCATAGTTGTCACCAACCATTAGGGTTTCTTCCTTAGCTAATCCGAGTACCTTCATGGCCTGTTCCATAATAATAGATTCCGGCTTTCCGATAAAAATAGGCTCCGTTTGTGTGGATACGGTAACAACGGAAGTTAAGGATCCGTTCCCCGGTAACAGGCCTCTCTCCGTTGGAATCGCAATATCTGCATTGGTTGAAATGAATGTGGCTCCATTACGGACAGCCAGACAGGCTACCGTTAATTTTTCATATGTAATACCACGGTCAATACCAGTAATTACAAAATCAGCATCTTCTTCTTTAAAGGCAAATCCTTTTTCTTTGCATGCTTCAATGATACCGTCTTCACCGATAATAAAAACGGAGGCATCCTGTTTTTTCTCATATATATAGTTTGCGGTAGCCATGCTTGTTGTAAACACTTGCTCTCCTGTAGCAGGAATTTCAAATTGACGTAGCTTTTCAGCTACCTGCTCAGGAGTACGTGATGAATTATTCGTTACGAATAAATAAGGAATATCCTGTCTCTTAAGTTCTTGCACAAAATGGACAGCTTCCAGTATCCTTTCCGTTCCTTTGTACATCGTTCCATCTAAATCAATTAAATAACCTTTATACTTTTTCATACGCTTGTTCTCTCCTGGACGTGTTAGATTTACTCCATTTACTTTACCACAGTAGAATTCAATCGAAAAGCGGAAGCCCGTTAGATAGCTCTCCTATGTTTAATAGGGCTTTATATATTATTCCTTATTTAGTATGTCAAATTTTGCAGAAAGGTTACCCAGTTTGTTTTTTTGAAATTGAGCTCTCCTTTTACCCCTGGAAAGAGTGTTTGGCTGGATTTTAGTCAACTTCGGCTGGTTTACGGCTCACTTTAGATCAATTTCCGCTCACTTCGGCTGGATTATCCCGTTTCCTGCTCTATTCCCTCCCACTTTGGCTCGGGTTCCGCCTTCCTTGGCCGCACTCTTCATTTATATTTGTTAAAACAGACTCTCTTTTCCCCCTGGAAAGAGCGTTTGGCTGGATTTTAGTCAACTATGGCTGGTTTACGGCTCACTTTGGTTCGATTTCCGCTCACTTCGGCTCGATTATTCCCGTTTTCCGCTCTATTCCCGCCAATTTGGAAATAAAAAATAAACGACAAGCATACCGGCTCATCGTTTCTATGTACTATAATTTATTATATGGTTTAAAAGCGGTCACGACACCTAACTCAGTTTCAATATAGCTTCTTACACATGCTGGGAACTGTTGAATGGTGCTCAAATTTTCATAGATTGCTTTTTGCAGGTTCTCGTGATGAATAGCTGTGTAGGTTTGTACGAGTGCTTTTCTATAGGGCAGCAATGCTTTTAAATTCGGCTCCATTTCTGTGCCAATCACTTTTTCATCCAGCAAGATATCAATAATGTCTTCATAGCTGCCAGGGTCTCTCATGATAAAACCATCTATCATTGCATTTCCGACATCCAGGATTGCATCTATGGTTGTTTGAAAGATACGCTCTAATGCCAGACTCTCAATAACTGATTCAGTCCAATCTTCTTTACTCTCCAGTAGATTTGTCTGTGTTTCTATATAGCACAGTTTATCCTCAATTGCTTCTCGATCTACGAAGTACATCCTGTATTCCTCCTCATCATCTCACCATATCGATTATCTTTATAAGCTTATATGGTGGCCAACGAAAGTTCAAGAAATTGTGGTCTTCCATAAAAATATCCTTGAGCGAGGTCTACCTTATTCCGTTTCATCACTTTGGCTTCATCTTCATTTTCAATTCCTTCTGCCACGACAAGGGAACCAGTTTCTTTAGCAATTAGCAGCAAGCCTTTAAGCATAGATTCTTTCACACTGTTGGAATGAATATTATGTATGACTGTACGATCGATTTTTATGATATCAGGCAATACTTCACCGATAATATGCAAGCTCGCATAGCCAGCTCCTGTGTCATCAATAGCAATCCTGATTCCAATTGAACGCAAATAGCATACATTTGCTCTTAATAAATGAATTCCTTCAATCGAATCTCTTTCTGTTATTTCAAATACAACCATAGACGGATCTATCTCATATTCCTTTAATAGCATCTCTACATGACGTGAAAAATTACGTTCTCCCATCGTAATGGGTGTGAAATTGATAAAAATATCGCCCTCTATTTCTGTCTTTTGTATATGCTGAAATACCTTTTCCAGCACAATCATTTCAAGGGTAAACAATCTGCCTGTTTGTTTAGCAACAGCAAATAACGTTAAAGGGTTTTCAAGCTTCGTTCCAGCTGGACCTCTCGACAGCATTTCCCAGGCTTTCACTTTGCCCGTTTCTACATCTAATATAGCCTGTGACATCAGGCGAATCGATTTATCATGGATAATACCAGTAAGCTGATGAATCATTTCATTATAATCCGGCTCTACTTCATTACGAGCCATCGAATGTGCCAAAACGAATGCCCGATTAACTGCTGTTTCGACATTTTTATATGTACGGTCACAGTACATATACCCATGTCCAACTGTAAACTCAATTGGTGAATGTCTGTATACATGAGATGTCATGACTGACTGGTGTATATTTACTATGATATTATCCAATGGATCGGCGTCTGGTGTGGACAACGGCATCTTCACATACAAGACAATACTATCCCGATTAAAATCCTGAACACCCATAATATCTGTCGTACAAATATATGTTTTAATAGCGTCCTCAAAGTCTTTTTTCATCTCATAAAAGAAGGAATAATAGGCTTGCTCACCCGCCATTTCCTTCAATTCATCCATTTTGCTCAAATGAAATACAACGACAGCGATTTCATTTTGATTTCCAAATGCTTTTGTTATCCTAGAAACAATTGGGTTTCTCATTGTGAATTTTGGAGGATAGAACAGAAGTCTGGAATCCGGAAGAAAAAAGGATAGCCATTTATTCCATTTCACTCTTCCGTTATTGGTACGAACCATATTACACAATCCTCTCACAGAAGCATAGTAGGAATTTATATCCAGTATACTGAACACTTATTATAAACCTATTATATCCTTTTTTATAAATTTTTGTTGAAAAATGTTAAAATAATACAATAATTGAACAAAATAAAAGCTATACATTTAAAAGGTGAAATACTACAAATCAAAATGGCGGAGGGATTATATGTCAGAACAATTTTTTCTTTATGATGATACACTTGATACGAAAACAAGGTTTGTCAGTTTTATGGGGGACAACAGCAGAATTGACCTTGCTTTAACCCGAACCGATCGTTTTTATGGAAAAACACTCGTGTTGGATATGCAGGGAAATCGATTTGCCATTATTGGTCCAGATGATTTGGAGGAGCCCGGTTATTTGGAATACGCTTTTTCTATTACGAGTGATGAGGCACTGGATTGGAAGAAGTTTTTAGACGAGATTATCTAATAGCATAATCGATGCATAAAAGCCCCCCATTAAAAAATGGAGGGCTTTTCAATTACTTTTTAGTCTTCTTTAAGATAAAGTATGAACAGCCAAAATTACAGTATTCATAAAGGTATTCTTTGATGGTGCTGATCTTATTATCGTACGATGCTTTTTGATTTTGGTCATCAAAAAAACCTTTAAGGCGAAGCTGCCCATATCCCCAATCCCCAAGAATATAGTCGTAGCGGTTTAATATCTCACTGAAACGGCTTTTAAAAGTTTCTTCATTAAACCCATCACCATATTCTTCTACAATCTCATATTGAGTGTTATTAATGGTAATCATTTGTTCACCTCTTACTCATTTCATCCATGATTTGTTTCCTTATTATATCATTCTCCACATATAACCATGAAGTTTTTTATTTGCGTCTTCGAATGGTGCATAATTGTCTTCCATTTACTTTACTACCCTTTACCTGCTCTTAGTAGGATGAGCAATCTTATATGAATTACAATTACTTTCCAATTTCCAACTAAAATAATCATCCATATTTTTCGGTATACTAACGAACAAGTAAAGGAGTGTTCCATATGTTCTATCGCGTATTGATTCTATTCATCCTGGCAGCTACGATTTCTACTTGTATACCCATGCAGGCTGCAGCTAGTCAAGATGAGCAGCAACTAATTAAAAAACGAATGGAATTGTACAAACAAGTCGAAGACTCCACCCTACTACCCTGGTATTATATAGCTGCTTTTGACCAATATGAACGAAGTATCAGATTAGCTCGAAAAGATCTCCCGGACCCTAATATATTAGGTATTCTAATCCCCCCTGATAAGTGGACCGGCCTTGCAAATTTAAATAATGAAGACACTAACCCATTAACTATTTCTTTTTTTGGGGGCATGGGGCTAGATGGTGATCAGGATGGAAAAGCAGATCGTTCCAATGAATATGATCAATTAGCTGCAATCAATCAGTATTTGCTTTCTTATGGAATAGATAAGGATAATTTCCGTATTGGAATATGGGAATACTATAAAAGGGACAGGGCAGTGAGTATTATTATGAGCAATGCTGAATTATTTAAAAAACATCAAACCATTGATTTGCAGAAAAAAGCTTTCCCTGTACCTCTCGGCAGCCATTATACATATAACAGCACATGGGGAGTTGCCCGCGGCTGGGGTGGCCGCCGAACTCATGAAGGCACAGATATCTTCGCAAATTATGGTGTACCTGTCAGGTCTACCTGTTACGGAATTGTTGAGCTGAAAGGCTGGAACAAATTCGGTGGATGGAGAATCGGGATTCGTGATATTAATAACACCTATCATTATTTCGCCCATCTGAATGGTTTTGCAAAAGGGATTAAGGTCGGCCAATTAGTTGAACCAGGTACTCTCCTTGGCGGTGTTGGCAGTTCTGGCTATGGCCCACCCGGCACATCAGGAAAATTCCCTCCCCATCTTCATTACGGAATGTATAAAGAAAACGGACGAACTGAATGGTCCTTTGATCCATATCCATATTTAAGACTTTGGGAGAGGAAAGAACGAGCTGCAAAAGCAAAGTGAAAATTTTGAACTGATATGAAAAAGACGGATATATCTTGTAAATAAAGAAATGGCCTGAATCCTGCATGAAACAAAATTCAGGCCTTTCACTTTGTCTTTCATCTTTAAATACATTTAAGCGTTCACTTAAAGCTTCCCTGAGGTGTAATTAAAACTAAACAACCAAAGGGGACCAATTCCTAACAGAACCTCTATTTTGTCGGCACTTGAATGGCTGGACTTCCCCCTGTTCCACTGCCATTAAAATAAGTTGGGACATGACCGGAAACGACTCTCATCCCCATTGGAATACTTGTGGTAATCTTCGTTGGCTTTGAAGCAAATGGAATAATTACCTGTGCATGAACTTCAACCTCTAAATAGACTTTAATGAGTGCGTTGTTTATTCCATATGGCTCCAAAGTTGTTTTTACGTCACTTTGAACATCACTTATGGTTTCCATTCTCACCGGGATTTTGGGACCAAGATTGCCCAATAAAGCATTATTGGTAGCTTTCCCAAGGGGTACCTCATGAATGGTTCCTTTTGAACGTTTTGACTCTGCCATTACTTGATCCTTTAAATAATCAAAGGATGATAAATTGCCATTTTCTATTTGACTTAATTGCTTTTGAATAAGTAAAGAAGTTTCTGAACGAATCCTGTTAATAATTTCAGTGTTAAACTGGATTCCGTCCACTGCTATATTATCTCCCTGCTTCGGTATATCTGTAATTATTTCATTCATATCACTATTTTTGGAAATGGTTTCTTTTATCGCATGATTAATGACCAAGCTGGTAAGTTTTTTGGTTTCAGATTCGGCATAACGCATCAATGTGGGTTCAATAGCTGCATTCACAATCCAAAGGCTGAGCAAGCTTGTTGCGATAAAGAAAAGAAACGTAATAAGGAGGACATGTTTAACAGGCAAGGGACCTCTCATAATAGTTCGTTTCCTTCTAATTCGTTTCATAAAAAATCCCCTCCTTACAAGTATATCTATGCTTGTAAGGACGGGATTATTAGCTTAATTTCTGGGAGTGGCTGCTGTAAGTGACGTCACATTTTTGAATGGTGACATCCAACTGGCTTTTCAAATCAACCTCATACCTAAATGGTAAAGGTTCACCATTTTTTTCATACACTTCTATGACTGGACGATCGCTAAAACCTATATTTTGCCTGGATACAATCCCTTTGCGTTCATCGCTTAATACCACTGCTATACCTACTGGATATATGGCTACTGATCTCTTAAATGCATCTACAACTTCTCTATCAAACTTCGTGCCGACGCCTGAATACAAAAGTTCCAAAGCTTCACTTGGCAACATGGCATTCCGATATACCCGGTTAGATGTAACAGCATCAAAAACATCTGCGACAGCAATAATTTTAGCCATGTACAGGATTTCATTGCTTTTTAGCCCGCGGGGATATCCACTTCCATCAAGTCGTTCATGATGTTGATAGGCACAATGAGCAACGAGTAATGAAAGACTATGGACCTGTCTGAGTATGTTGAACCCATCCTCCGAATGCTGTTTAATCAAATGGAATTCCTCTTCCGTCAGTTTGCCAGGTTTAAAGAGGATTTCTTCTGGAACGGTCATTTTTCCCACATCATGCAGAATGGAACCAAGTCCTAAAGTTTTTAATGTTTCTGGCTTTAATTTCAATTCCAATCCTATGGCGAGTGAGTATAACGTAACATTTAAAGAATGATTAAAAACATAGTTGTCAAATGTAAAGATATCAGAAATAATATGAAATAAATCCTGGTGACCTTTTAATTCATCTGTAAGTTGATCGATAAGTTTTGACATGCTAAGGGTAGCATGATCTATAACCATACTTTTAGATTGCTTGATCTCGTCTTTCATATTCTCAAAAGTATCTTTAATTGTCACAATAGCTCCTCTTCGGAGTTTATCAGGAATACTATCTTCAGGAATTATATGACTGGTTTCTACTTCATCAATATAAACATATAGGATATTGTATTTCTGCAGCCGTTTAATGTGCCAATCTGTAATTTGCACACCTTTATTCAAGAGGATCCGGCCCTTCATATCAACGATTGGCTTTCCTAGAACGGCACCCGATGATAAATAAGCTGTCTGAATGATTCTCATTTTTTATACCTCTGTTAAGGAAAAGGATTAAAATGTCTATAATTTGACATCTTTCCACTTATTATAACAGATTAAACCAAATATCTTTTTAATTTTTGGAATATATTATAAATAATTGCTTTTTTTAGAAAAAATGAGTTTATCCAAACTCCAGCATTATAATAGTTCTAAAATGTATCTGAATCCAAAAAAGAAGAGCATTCCCTATATCGAGGAATACTCTACATGAACTGAATCGCATCTTTTCCAATCATTCCCGGGATAATCCCTCTCTTTTTAGCTTCATCGGTGACCGATTCGAGCGGAGCATTTAGTAATTCTTCAAAGGTACGTACCCCTACGGCTCTGCCGGCGATAATCCCACGTCCATTAAGCCTTTCATTCAATAACCCAATATCCAATGCTCCGCACATAATATACCCCTCCTGTCCTGATATCACCAGGAGAGATGTTTTTGGCAACTGTACACATACTCCCTTGTATAATTTTCCGGCTATTTCAAAGGGCAACATTTCTATCATGAGCTTCACCCCTTTTTCAAGGTATCATTTCATAAAGTATATGACTATTCACAGGAATAATACCCTTAAGATACTTCCATAGCTAATTTCCAGGCAAGAATATCTCTTAGAAATTCCGGCATAAGATACATCTTATTCTCAATCTCCCTGACTGCCGGAAACAAATATCCAAATGTAAACATATCAGGGATAGCTACGCGGTAAATTTTATTTTTTTCGATACTTTGACCGTTATGCAGCCACTGACTTTGATTCTCTATATCTATCATTTGTATCCCTGCATATACAAATATCCCCATCACTTTCCCTCTGAAACCAAGACCCTTTACTTGGAAGTGAGGCCATTCAGGATTGCGGGTCATGTTTAAGATTTGGATTAATTTTTCTCCATTTATCGTCAAAATACATGGATTGATTGGGTGTGGACAAATTTTATGGATATCATATTTTGTCACAACGCCGGCTTTCAAACCATCCAGTAATAAACCTGAATTTACTATAGCTATATCTGTTTTACACCAATCCTTTAAACCTTGGCAAAGTATATCAGGAAGATCCGATTTATGAAACCAGTCTGTTTTTAGGGGCTGTTTTAACGTAAGAATCGCTTCATCCAGTGATATCTCACCGATTCTATATAATTTATTGGCCAGTTCCTGTTCTTTTTCTGTCAATCCATCTACCCTCATATCTTTTAGAGTAGCCCGTGTTGTAATAAATCCTTCATCTATCGTTAATTCAACATGCCCGACAAACATGCCATATTTACCTGCACAGCAGAGGAGGGTATTATTAATCTTTTTTCCGCTATGCAGAATATGATGAGTATGCCCGCCAAGAATAATGGTGATTTCCGGATGTTTAGCAGCAATTTTTTCATCACTTGGTAAGCCTAAATGAGAGAGTAAAATAATGATATCTGCTTTCCCTTTTAATTCATTCAGAATACGCTCTATTTCCATGAATGGGTCTGTTATGGACCATCCAAGGAGCTCATATAATTCAGTAAATGGTGCTGTTACTCCAAAGAAAGCAATCCGTCTCCCTTGCGGTGTTACCCTGATATAATAGGGGATAGCCCATTCAGGTCTACTTCCATCAGGTTTATAAAGATTGGCCACGGTTACCGGGAATTTTGCTTCCTTGTATAATTGATCCAATTCATCATGTGGTAAAGTAATTCCCTCATTATTACCAATTGTTGCGCCGCTGATCCCAGCCTCATTTAATAACCGGACGTTCCCTTTTCCCATTGTACCTTCCGTATAAGGATGAAACCGGTCAACATGATCACCAATATCGAGCTTAAATACAAGATCTCCCGCTTCTTCATAACCTGCTTGCTGGTTGTTCATATATGTCACAATTTTATCCCAATGTTCAAAATGACTATGTAAATCATTTATATGAAATAAATGAATGGTTTCTTTCATATTCTCACCTCTAGATAAGCGCTTGTACCCCTTCCCAGATCAATTTTATGCCAACGACTACCAGCATAATTCGGAGTGCGATGACCAAGGTGGTACTTTTCATTTTTGTATTAGCATATGCACCCAATTTTGCTCCAATATATCCGCCTGGAATGAGGGCCAATGCATAGAGCCAGATGACATGGCTTTGCAAGATATGGCTAACGGATCCAATAATGGATGAGAAGAATATTAACAGCATCGATGTTCCTACAGCGACGTGGGGAGGGAAATGGAAAGCTAACAGCATCACAGGAACCATGAGCGAGCCTCCGCCTATCCCAAATAAAGAGGATAAAAAACCAACAACAAAAGAAACTAATATAGCACTGCTTTTTCTGTATCCATATTGGTGCTCTTGCCCTTCCTTATCTATGTATGTACGGGTAACCATGCCATTAAAATCGCTCTTTTTCGGCTTAAGTTTATTCCTTATCATTAGCAGAAAGGACATAAAGACCATTAAAATCCCAAAGAGGATATTAAAGGCTTCCACATTTAAATAGGAATTGGCCCATCCACCAATTAAACTGCCCGGTGCAATTCCAAGCAGAAATAAATAAGCACTTTTATAATCTACTGTCTTCTGTTTTAAATAGGCAAGGGTAGAAGACAATCCTGTAAAGATCAGGGTGAAAAGAGAGGTACCAACAGCCATTTGGGGGTTGATGTTACCAAGAACTCCACCAGATAAAAAAAGAAGAATCGGAACGATGATAATTCCCCCTCCCAATCCAACCAGAGAACCGAAAAAACCGGCTGTCAATCCAACGATAATTAATAATAAATAACTCATATGATCCGCCTTCCAATGATACAGTATATATAGATAAAGCTAAGTGATTATAGTTAGTTTTCATTTATATAATTAATAATGCATGGGTGTTATTGTGACGAAAAATCGTCTTGGCGCCAGCCCAATAAATTCCTTGCGATTTTCTGCTATCCACCGGAGTCTTTTAACTTATTTTTAGTCGATGTTTGAACTTCCACTGAATTAATTTCTTATTCTTGTATTTATCTCGCACCTGCCTGAGGCGGGAGATTTCTGCCTTAGTCAAGTTAAAATAAATCCATCTGTCTCGGACTTAAATCCTGATAGGTAATTCCTAATAATTTTTGAAATTCTTTCGCATTACCAGCTGCGTCACCACCGGAATTATTATTGAATAACACAATAATATCCTTTGTATCCTTTGCTAACTCCGTAATTCTCATTCTCCATTCAAGTAGCTCTTCTTGATTATATTTATATAAATAACGAACTTCACGCCAATTCGCATCATTCGGTTTATTCCAGCCATACACGTTTCTTCCATGCATCCGTACAAGTGTCAGTTCTGAATTCGTCGCAATGGGGACTGTCGGGACAGAACCCTCTCCAGCCTGTGGTTCATCCACAACAGAATGAATCCAACCTTCCTCTTTCATAAAAGACAAAGTTGCTTCTCTAAATTTTTCGTTATACCATGATTGATGCCGAAATTCCAATGCTATCTTACAATCTCCCATCATTTCTTTACAATATCTTAAATAATGGACATTCTCTTTGTTACAATCAAACCATGGCGGAAATTGAAACAGAACCATCGCCAATTTATTTGCATCTATGTATGGCTTTAAGGATTCCTTAAAAGCAAGAAACATATCTTTCTTTGTCTCAAAAGGGATATCGCCACGCTGATGCCCTGTCATTCCCTGATAAGCTTTAACCACGAAACGAAACGTATCCGGTGTTTCTCTTACCCATTTCTCCGCATTCTTGATCGGTTGTACAGCATAAAAGGATGCATCAACTTCCACTACTGGAAAATGGCTGCTATACTCAGCCAGTTTATCTTTAGCTTTTATATTCGCAGGATATAGGGTATCATGGTCACCCCATCCGGTTACCCCAATATAAATCATAAAGGATCCCTCCTACGTCATATCATAGCATATGAATGCAGATACTTGGCTAATGGTGCTTCTCCATTGATAAATACCATTGTACAAAAAAAGACAGCACCAGGGTGCCGTCTTTTTAACTGTTTAGATACCTTTTAGATACCTTTATACGCTTCTCTTAAAATTTCTTCAAGTTCACTGATAAGAGGTAATTTTGGATTGGCTGTTGTACATTGATCTTCAAATGCACGCTCTGCCAATACTTTTACTTGTTCTTCAAAACGTTCTTCCGTGATTCCTTGTCCTTTAATGCTCATATCAATTTCTAATGATTTACCAAGTTCAGTGACAGCCTGAATTAAGGATTGAACCCCTTCTTCCATTGTATTTGCAGGAAGTCCCAGCATTCTTGAGATTTGCGCATATCGTTCATCCGCACAATAGTATTCATATTTTGGGAAGAGCGCATGTTTTCTTGGACGTATCGCATTGTAACGGATAACGTGAGGCAAAAGAATCGCATTGGAACGGCCATGTGGGATATGGAATTCAGCTCCAATTTTATGTGCCAGACTATGATTTATTCCAAGGAATGCATTGGAGAAAGCCATTCCTGCCATACAGGAAGCATTATGCATTTTCTCACGCGCTTCCTCATTGGCTCCATCATGGTACGCTGTTTTTAGGTTATTAAAGACAAGCTCGATTGCTTTTAAAGCTAATCCATCTGTATAATCATTTGCCATAACGGATACATACGCTTCAATCGCATGTGTTAGTACGTCCATACCAGTATCGGCTGTGATGTTTTTTGGAACGGTCATGACAAACTGCGAATCCAGAATGGCCACATCCGGTGTTAGGGCGTAGTCAGCCAAAGGATATTTTACATTTGTTTCCTTATCTGTAATAACGGCGAATGGTGTTACTTCAGAACCAGTGCCGGATGTTGTCGGGATGGCAACAAATTGGGCTTTTTCACCTAAGTCAGGATATTTAAATGTACGTTTCCTGATATCAATGAATTTTTGTTTAATGTTAAAGAATGTAGTTTCCGGTTGTTCATAGAATAACCACATCCCTTTAGCCGCATCCAGCGCGGAGCCCCCGCCTAAAGCGACAATCACGTCGGGTTCAAAACTGTGCATTAATTTAGCTCCCTTGAAAACTGTTTCATCAGATGGATCCGGTTCTACATCTGCAAACATTTCAATGGCTTCAATTCCTTTATTTTTCCATAAATATTCTTTAACAATATCCACATAACCAAGGCTTACCATACCAGGATCAGTTACAATAAAAGCACGTTTAATTTTTCTCATTTTTGCTAAATATTGTGTTGAATATTTTTCAAAGTAGATTTTAGGCGGCAATTTGAACCATTGCATATTATTACGGCGTTGTGTCATCTTTTTCACGTTAATTAGATGAGTAGCCGATACATTCTCAGAAATTGAATTATTTCCATATGAGCCACAGCCCAGTGTCAAAGATGGGATGAAGGCATTATAGATATCACCAATTCCCCCTTGAGCAGATGGAGCATTTACAATGATGCGGCAAGCCTTCATTTTCAATCCATATTCCCGTTGGATTTGCTCATTCGTACTGTGAATAACGGCAGAGTGTCCAAGACCGCCAAGGTTTAGCATATCCATACAAGCCCCAAAGCCCTCTTCCGTAGATTTCACACGGATACAAGCCAATACTGGACTTAATTTTTCACGGGATAAAGGATATTGCGGACCGGCGCCATCGATTTCGGCAATCAAGATTTTTGTATGCTCCGGTACTTTGATTCCAGCCATTTCAGCTATTTCCTCAGCAGATTTACCAACTATATTGGCATTAACGGCACATGTACTTTCATCAATAACAAGACCTTCTAGTTTCATTAATTCTTGACTATTTACAAAATAGCAGTTGTTTTTAATAAACTCTTGTTTAACTTCTTCGTAGATTTCATCATCTACAATAATTGCTTGCTCAGAAGCACAGATCATTCCATTATCGAACGATTTGGATAAAATCACATCATTGACTGCGCGTTTTAACTTAGCAGACTTTTCAATATAACATGGTACGTTACCAGGGCCTACACCAAGTGCCGGTTTACCTGTTGAATATGCTGACTTCACCATTCCTGCTCCACCTGTAGCAAGCACTAATGCAATATCTTTATGATTCATTAATTGCTTGGTTGCTTCGATAGATGGATGTTCAATCCATTGAATACATCCCTTAGGAGCACCTGCAGCCACAGCCGCATCATGTAAAATTTGCGCTGCCATCTTGGAGCATTTCTGTGCTGATGGATGGAAAGCAAATATGATGGGATTACGTGTTTTAATCGATATTAAGGCTTTAAACATAGTAGTGGAAGTTGGATTCGTAACCGGTGTAACACCAGCGACAATTCCGACAGGTTCTGCAATATCCATTACACCTGCTTGTTCATCTTCATGAATGACGCCAACGGTTTTATCATATTTAATACTGTGCCAAATATATTCAGTCGCAAATATATTTTTAGTACATTTATCTTCATAAATCCCTCTGCCAGTCTCTTCAACTGCCATTTTGGCTAAAAGCATATGTTGGTCCAGACCGGCAATTGCCATTTGATGAACAATATCATCGATTTTTTCTTGATCAAATGTTTCAAATGTTCTCAGGGCAGATTTTCCATTTTCAATTAACTCTTCAATCATCTCAGAAACGGTTAGGACTTCTTCTAATTTTTCTTCTTTAATAGCCACTATAATTTCCTCCTTATAGAAAATCGTTTAATGGTCACTAATTGTCCCGCCGGGATAATTAGCGTCCCTACTAGTGAAAAAAATTTTGACATCCTATCTGATAAGTTTATAATATCAGATTATTTAAAAACAATCTGTAAATAAATTGTGAACATTCGCTCTAATTTTATCAAAAACAATATGTGAAGTATATCACAAACTTAGTATATGCTTGATTTGAGCAAATGTCTATCTGTTATTTCGTTTTTTTTAAATATGAGTCCTTTGTCATAGATTTATCGATACTCTATACAAACCTTTATAGTGGACAAAAATTGAAACTTCAGTAAAGTAATTCTTAGATAACCCAGAAAGGAGAAAGAATCCAATGTACAAGAAAGCACTCCTGCTGATTGGCTTGGCCTTTTCATTAACAGCCTGCTCTTCCGGTAATGAAGAAGAATCTCAAAAGCCTCAAACGGAAGAAGAAAAAATATATGCCAATAATTGCGCTTCCTGTCATGGCAATGCCTTAGAAGGCTACGCGGGACCGAAATTAGATGATATCGGAAATAAAATGAGTAAAAAAGAAATTTTAGAAACGATTAACGATGGTGCAACAGGAATGCCAGCAGAAATAATTCAAGGCGAAGAGGCAGAGAAGGTTGCTACATGGCTTGCTGAGAAGAAATAAAGAACCTTACCTTTATTCTCTTTAATTATTTCCTATACTCAGAAAACTGTTCATTATATAAATAAGTTTCAATAGGGAGTAACCTTAATCATAAGAAATGCCGTCACCATTTGATGACGGCATTTCTTATTGTTCTGTATATTCTTTTTGTCTATCTTGTATAGAAAATTGTTGTGATGCTAAACAAATTTGGTTATCGTACAGTTTTTGAGCTATGACTTTCTTCACCAATTGAGCTGCTTCTAAATAGTGTTCATCATCCACAGTAGCTTTCACAGAAAAGCGATAGCCATAGAGGCTGCTATCTAAAGAAGATAATCCATGGACTTGATATGGTTCGAGATATTCACCGAATATATCCTCTTTAAGATAAATGTAGTGCTTTTCGTTGAGCTCAACACATGCCTGACCAAGTAACTCTTCTATTTTCTCAGGATTTTCCTTGAAACTTACGATCACACTCTCAAAAACCCTTCTCTTTTCTACATTACCATTTTCTACTTTTCGGATTTCACCATTCGGAACAGTCATCAGTTTTCCGTTCACTAAACGAATTTTTACCACTCTAAATCCCATTTCCTCGACAGTTCCACCATCAATCTCCCCATTAACATGAACAAAATCTCCTCGCTGAAATTGTTTTTCAAATATCATAAAAAATCCAGCCAGAAGGTCAGTCATAATCTTTTGGGCCCCGAGCCCCACTACTATCCCTAATACTCCACCCGCTACAAGTATATTTTTAATATCTACAAAGGGTTTAATCATAGCAAGAATAATAATAAAAAAAGCTAAATATGTAGACGTGTTGCGTACAACGGATTCAATTGTTTGTTCTTTTTTCTCACTAAAAAAATGGGTATGTTTAAAAAAATTGTGGAGAATAAACCTAACCAAATAAATTAAAGCATACGTGATTATAACCGTGTAAAGAATAGATAAGCCATAGCTTTTAAGTTGAGTCCAATCAATATTGATAGTATTTTGTATTCTATTAAAAATATCCATTCCCATCCCCCATTTTAGTATTAAACTTACTAAATACTACTAAAAATACTGGTAATATCCAAGTATAGTAGAAGGTTTTTTGTAATTAATTCTAATTAACAGTAGTTAGAAGCAGAAGAATTGCAGGGTCCAAAACTAAGTGGATTCGTGATTATTTAGGTGGGACCTAAAGGTCATAAGTGTAACATAAACGAGCTATAGGTATTTAACTCGACTTTTATTGCATCTTTTAACTTTGAATCAAAAAAAGAATCCGAAATTAGATTCGGATTCTTTCATGAATATGGAATTTGTTATATCAGGATTATCCGATAGAACCTTCCATCTCAAATTTAATTAATCTGTTCATTTCAACGGCGTATTCCATTGGCAGTTCTTTCGTGAATGGCTCAATGAATCCCATAACAATCATTTCTGTTGCTTCTTGTTGTGAAATACCTCGGCTCATTAGATAGAAGAGCTGCTCTTCAGATACTTTAGAAACTTTCGCTTCATGCTCAAGAGAAATATTATCATTGTGTATTTCATTATATGGAATTGTATCGGATGTTGATTCATTATCCATAATAAGCGTATCGCACTCAATATTGGAGCGAGCTCCATCCGCTTTTTTACCAAAGTGTACAATACCGCGGTATGTTACTTTACCACCATGCTTAGAAATTGATTTAGAAACAATAGTGGAAGAAGTATTTGGAGCCAAGTGTATCATTTTAGCACCGGCATCCTGATGTTGACCTTTACCGGCAATGGCGATGGAAAGAGTCATTCCACGAGCGCCTTCTCCGCGTAAAATACAAGCTGGATATTTCATAGTAAGCTTGGAACCGATATTTCCATCAACCCATTCCATTGTACCATTTGCATCTACCACTGTACGCTTTGTTACAAGGTTATACACATTGTTTGCCCAGTTTTGGATCGTTGTATAACGGCAGTAAGCATTTTCCTTAACAATGATCTCAACAACTGCACTGTGAAGTGAATTCGTTGTGTACACAGGAGCCGTACAGCCTTCTACATAATGCACGGAAGCATCTTTATCAACGATGATTAAAGTACGCTCAAATTGACCCATGTTCTCCGAGTTAATACGGAAATATGCTTGCAATGGAGTATCCATTTTAATACCTGGTGGTACATAGATAAATGATCCACCGGACCATACTGCAGAGTTTAATGCAGCAAATTTATTATCAGCTGGTGGAATTACTTTTGCAAAATGTTCACGGAAAATGTCTTCATTTTCACGTAAAGCGGAATCTGTATCTTTGAAGATGATTCCCATATCTTCCAAATCCTCTTTCATGTTATGATACACAACTTCGGATTCGTACTGAGCGGAAACACCAGCAAGATATTTTTGCTCCGCTTCAGGAATACCCAGCTTATCAAACGTACGTTTGATTTCTTCAGGTACTTCATCCCATGATTTTTCGGATTTCTCGGATGGTTTTACATAGTACGTAATTTCATCAAAGTTTAATCCTGCAAGATTGCCTCCCCATTGTGGCATTGGCATTTTATAAAAAAGTTCAAGAGACTTCAGGCGGAAGTCCAGCATCCATTGTGGCTCGTTCTTCATGCGAGAGATTTCTTCAACAATCTCACTAGTTAAACCGCGTTTAGAACGAAAGATGGAAACGTCCTTATCATGAAAGCCGTATTTATAATCACCGATATCAGGCATTTTTTTAGCCATCGATCGCTTCCTCCATTCTTTCTGGTATGAGCTGCTCCCTATACACAGCCCATACCTTGTCATTTTTATTTTTCGTTAAGCCCTTTTTCCATAGCTTTCCAGGCAAGCGTTGCGCATTTAATCCGTGCTGGAAACTTACATACACCCTGTAGGGCCTCTATATCACCAAGGTCCAAATCACCTTCGTCATATTCCTTGCCTAACATCATATTTGAAAAAATTCCAGCAAGTTTCATTGCATCCTCGATGCTTTTTCCTTTAATGATTTGTGTCATCATAGAAGCAGATGACATTGAGATAGAACAACCTTCTCCATCAAACTTTGCATCGTGTACAATTCCATCTTCTACTTTTAGAGTAAGGTGGATTCGATCTCCACAAGTAGGATTATTCATATCAATCACAAGGCTGCCGTCTTCCAGACTTCCTTTGTTCCGTGGATTTTTATAGTGATCCATAATTACTTGCCTGTAAAGGGTATCTAGATTATTAGAAGCCATTACTGAAATACTCCTTTGTTTTAACGAGTCCTTCGGCCAAACGGTCGATATCTTGTTCCGTATTATATAGATAGAAACTAGCTCTCGCCGTTGACGAAGCATTTAACCATTTCATAAGAGGCTGTGCACAATGGTGCCCTGCTCTGATGGCAATCCCATCAGCATCCAGCACAGTAGCCACATCATGCGGATGAACATCCTCAAGATTAAATGTAACTACCCCAGCTCTTGATTTAGGATCTTTAGGACCATAGATTTGCAACCCATCAATACCTGATAATTTATCAAGTGCGTAAGCAGCAAGCTTATGCTCATGCGCTTCAATATGGTCAAGGCCAATTTCATTTAGGAAATCGATTGCGGCTCCCAGTCCAATGGCGCCTGCAATTATAGGTGTGCCAGCTTCAAATTTCCATGGAAGCTCTTTCCATGTAGAATCCTGCAACCCTACAAAATCAATCATCTCTCCGCCAAATTCAATTGGTTCCATTTTCTCCAGATATTCCTTTTTCCCATACATGACACCAATGCCTGTTGGTCCACACATTTTGTGGGCGGAAAAGGCGAAGAAATCACAATCAAGATCCTGAACATCCACTTTCAGGTGGGGAGTGCTTTGCGCACCATCGACCACCATAACGGCACCATGTTCATGTGCAATTTTGCCGATTTCTTTAACTGGATTGATCACACCGAGTACATTCGATACATGCATGACCGACACAATCTTAGTTTTTGAAGTGATTACTTCTCTAACTGTTTCAATCGAAATGGTACCGTCTTCCTCAAGTGGGATATATTTTAGCGTGGCGCCAGTAGCCTTAGCTACTTGCTGCCACGGAATGATATTACTGTGATGTTCCATCATACTGATCACAATTTCATCTCCAGCTTGAAGATTTGATCTTCCGTAGCTGGCTGCAATCGTATTAATAGAAGTCGTTGTTCCTCTTGTAAAGACAACTTCTTCGATGGATTTGGCATTAATGAACTTTCTTACCTTTTCACGAGCTCCCTCATAAGCATCCGTAGCTATTGTTCCAAGCGTATGAACACCACGGTGTACATTTGAGTTATACCGTTTATAATACTCATCAATAGTCTGAATGACGGATACTGGCTTCTGTGATGTTGCTGCACTGTCCAGATATACCAATGAATGACCATTGACTTTCTCATTTAAAATTGGGAAAAGTTCTTTAATAGTAGTTGGAATCATTATTTAACTTTCCTTTCAATTACCTCTGTTAACTGCTTTTTAACAGCCTCTACAGGTAACTGATTGACTACTGGGGCAAGGAACCCATGGATAATTAAACGTTCTGCATTTGACTTACTAATCCCTCTGCTCATTAGATAATAAAGTTGAGTAGGATCCACACGGCCAACAGAAGCTGCGTGGCCTGCTGTTACATCATCTTCATCAATCAACAGAATAGGATTCGCATCCCCACGTGCTTTTGGACTAAGCATTAATACTCTGGATTCCTGTACGGCGTCAGATTTAGTTGCACCATGTTCAATTTTACCGATTCCATTGAAAATAGAAGATGCTTCATCTTTCATAACACCATGCTTCAGGATATATCCATTTGAATTTTTGCCAAAATGAATCACTTTCGTTGTAAAGTTTTGGATTTGTTTACCCGTACCAACAACTACTGTTTTAGTATCACCATAAGCACCGTTACCATGTAGGTTCGTAATATTTTCTGAAATCGTATTGCCATCGTTCATTAAGCCCAATGCCCATTCTATTCTTCCATCATTTCCTACAGATGCATTACGGTTTACATAGGTTTTCATGTCTTTGGATAATGTGTCAACTGCACCATATTTAACGGTTGCATTGTCTCCGACTACTACCTCAGAAATGATATTTCCAATGGTTTCTTTCCCATCAACCAGTGAAATATAGTTTTCAACGTATGTGACGGAGCTGCTCTCTTCTGCAACAACTAGTACGTGATTATATAACTCAGTATCCGCATGATCAATCATGAATACAGCCTGGATTGGTTCTTCCACTACTACATTGCGTGGAATATAAAGGAAAGCTCCCCCATTAAAAAGGGCTGCATGCAAAGCTGTCAGCTTATTCGTATTTACAGGGACACTTTTCGTCATGAAGTATTTTTGCAATAGTTCAGGATGATCTTTAGCAGCAGTTCTGATGTCTGTAAAAATAACCCCTTTATCACGCAGCTCCTGCGAAAGTGTTAAATATGCAGCTGTATGGTTTCGCTGTATATATAAACTTCTATTCTCATTAGGATTGATCAGTTTCTTCACGTCTTCAGTGAGTTCATCAATAGAAGTAAATGTCTCACTTGTAACGGAGTTCACTTTCATATCCTCTAAATTCCATTTATCAATCTTCGTTTTATCAGGTTTAGGCATAGGCAGCTCAACTGAGGCAGAAAGAGCGTCTAAACGGAAGCTTTCAAGCCAGGCAGGCTCACTATGTCCTTTTGAAAAAGAAGATATAACGTCTTTTTCGAGTAATGTAGTTTCGATTGTCATAACGATCCTCCTATAGCTTATGCTTCAATTTCTATTGTTTCGTCTTCAATACCTAATTCTTTTTTAATCCAGTCATATCCTTCTGCTTCCAAACGTTGCGCTAGTTCCGCACCGCCGGATTTCACGATTTTACCTTGCATCATAACGTGAACATAATCTGGAGTAATATAGTTCAATAAGCGTTGATAGTGAGTAATCATTAGGCAGCCAAAATTTTCGTTTCTCATTTGATTGATTCCTTTGGAAACAACTTTTAGAGCATCGATATCTAGACCGGAGTCGATTTCATCAAGAATCGCAATAGCTGGTTCCAACATTAATAATTGCAGGATTTCATTACGTTTCTTTTCACCGCCAGAAAATCCTTCATTTAAGTAACGTTGTGCCATGTCTTGGTCCATTTCTAATAAATCCATCTTTTTATCCATTTCTTTAATGAATTTCATCAAAGAAATTTCTTCTCCCTCTTCACGTTTACTATTTATAGCAGAACGCATGAAGTCCGCATTTGTAACTCCAGTAATTTCACTTGGGTATTGCATAGCTAAAAACAGACCGGCACGAGCACGTTCGTCTACTTCCATCTCTAGTACATCTTCCCCATCCATTGTAATAGAGCCACTTGTTACTTCATATTTTGGATGACCCATAATAGCAGAAGACAATGTAGATTTCCCTGTACCATTTGGTCCCATAATTGCGTGAATTTCTCCACCTTTAACTTCAAGGTTTACACCTTTAAGAATCTCTTTACCTTCTATTGCTACGTGTAAATCTTTAATTGTAAGAACTGAACCAGCCATTCTTATACCTCCAATATATAGTCATCTAAGTTTTAGATTATTTCTATTCTCAATTTATTCTCATTACAATCTTATAACAAATCAAATCTAGATTCAACTTTTTGAAATAAGAAATTACATATAATGGACACAATATGCTACCATACTACTAACCTTTATTGACATTATAAAGTTAATTTTTGTGAAAGAAAAGAACCATCATTTTCTGCCTTCCACTAGCTCTGAAAAATAACGATCATTCTCAAGTTTTTAAAGGATATCTTAAAAATATAAAAACAGGCAGAGGAAAACAACTCGTTTTTCCTCTGCCTGTTTTAAGAAAATATTCATTTATCCATTATCCATAGACTCTTCTATTCACATCATTTAAGATTTGATTGCCCTTCATATAGCTGCGTTCACGCTTTTCTTCTACTTTCATGCGCACATTCAAATTCTGGCTGTATACTTGATATCCAACCCCGTGTGCCTGTCTCATCGCTTTATCCATTTCATCTGTTACTCTAAGTTGTAACTGATTAACAAAGATAATAAATCATTCCTTTCCATTTATTATGAAATAAGTGTATCACTCTGTATAAAAACCCTCAAAGTCTATATACCACTCTGAGCACATCTTAAAAGTGATATTGCTTATTTATTTAAAGAAATTCTTACTCATTCAAAAAAATGATACCAAAGAGACTTACATTTATGGTTAAAAGCGATCAAAAGCGATGTCTGGGAAACCATAATATAATAGAAGAAAAAAGGTACAGCCGCTAATTTCGACTGCACCTTTTCGTTTAGATATTATTTAGTTGCAGGGATAACAGACCCTTTGTATTCCTCAGTAATGAAGTCCTGAATTTCTTTTGAATGAAGGACTTCAACTAATGTTTTAATTTCTTTTTTATCCTTGTCATCAGATCTGACAGCAACAATGTTTACGTAGGGATTATTTTCAGAACTTTCCAATGCAATAGCGTCTTCTGCGGGCACAAGATCTGCTTCGATTGCATAGTTGGAATTAATTAGAACTGCATCACCTTCGTCATTATTATAAACCTGTGTTAACATAGGCGCTTCAATATCTGTTTTAAATTTTAAATTCTTAGGATTATCTGCAATATCATCTACCGTTGCAGCTGTTTTATCAATGCCTTCTTCCAGCTTTATTAAGCCTTCAGTTTCAAGCATGGATAACATACGGCCATGGTCAGCTATTGAATTGCTCATAATAATCGTTGCGCCTTTTGGAAGATCATCCAGGCTTTTGTACTTTTTGGAATACACACCAATCGGTTCGATATGGACACTTCCTGCATTGGAAAAATCATATCCATTATCTTTAACTTGGCCTTCGAAATACGGAATATGTTGGAAGTAATTCGCATCAATTGATCCGTCTTCTAAAGCTTTATTTGGCATCACATAATCTGTAAACACTTCAACTTCTAGTTTAATGCCTTTTTCTTTAAGTAAAGGCGCTGCTTCTTCCAGAATTTCCGCATGCGGTACATTTGAAGCACCAATTTTAATTGTTTTTAAATCTTTGTCACCTGACTTGGATTCATCGCCTGACCCTCCGCAAGCTGTCAATAGAAGAGTTAATCCTAAAACAAGTATGAATGATAACTTTTTCACTTTGGTTCCTCCCTATCGTTTGTCTAATTTTCTTGTTATTAAATCTCCAATAAACTGGATAATAAATACTATAATCAATACTAAAACAGTGGCGACAAACGTGACATCTGTTTGACCGCGGCTAAACCCTTCCGTATAGGCGAGGCTTCCCAGTCCGCCCGCACCAATCATACCAGCCATCGCCGTATATCCAACCAATGCAATGGCAGTAACCGTTATACCTGATACTAACGCAGGCAATGATTCAGGTATTAAAACCTTTCTTATAATCGTAAATGAAGTAGCACCCATAGATCTTGCGGCTTCAATCACACCTTTATCAATCTCGCGTAACCCAATTTCAACCATTCGAGCATAGAACGGGGCCGCGCCAATAATTAAAGCAGGTAAAGCGGCCTTAACACCGATAATACTTCCAACCAAGGCCTTTGTGAAAGGGATAAGCAGGATAATCAAGATGATGAAAGGAATCGAACGGAATATATTAACGAAAGCTCCTACGATTCCGTATACCATTTTGTTTTCCCACATATTTCCCTTTGAGGTCAAAAATAAGAGGAGACCCAGTATAATTCCCAAGAAAAAAGTTGCAACTAATGAGATACCAGTCATATATATGGTTTCCCAGGTTTTTTCATAGATACGTTCCCATACTACATTTGGAAATAATGTTTCTATCATCCGGACATCACCTCCACACCAATTTCCTGTTTGTGGAGATAATCAATGGCCTTTGAAACTTCAGTTGCATCCCCGTCAACATGAATAAACAATGTTCCGTAAGATCCATGCTGAGTCTGTGAAATTTTACCTTGCAATATATTGACATGAATTTTATAAGAGCGAATGACTTCTGATAAAACAGGCGTTTCAGCAGATTCGCCAATAAAAGATAATTGAACAACTTTTCCCGTCGGATATTCCGTAAGTAAATGTTCGATCGTATCTTTCGTTTCTTCCGGCTCAGTAACTTGCTGTACAAATCGCTTTGTAATCGGGGCAGTTGGTTTTTTAAATACATCAAGCACTTGACCACTCTCCACTACTTTCCCCATCTCCATCACGGCTACGCGATGGCAGATTTTACGTATAACATGCATTTCATGCGTAATTAATACGATTGTTAAGCCCAGCCTTTTGTTTATATCAACAAGTAATTCTAAAATATCATCTGTTGTCTGCGGATCAAGCGCAGATGTAGCTTCGTCACAAAGAAGTACTTTCGGATTATTCGCTAAGGCCCGTGCAATTCCAACGCGCTGTTTTTGACCGCCGCTTAACTGGGATGGGTAGGCATTTTCACGTCCATCCAATCCAACCAGATTAACAAGCTCCTTTACTCTCTTTTTACGTTCCTTGCTTGGTATACCAGCAATTTCTAAAGGAAACTCTATATTTTCACTGACTGTCCTTGACCAGAGAAGATTAAAGTGCTGAAATATCATACTTATTTCCATTCTGGCTTTTCTTAGTTCAGCGCCTTTAATAGCAGCCATGTTTTTACCTGCTACTACTACACTGCCTTCGGATGGTTTCTCTAAACCGTTCAGCATTCTAATCAGGGTACTTTTTCCTGCTCCGCTGTACCCGATGATTCCAAAGATCTCTCCCTTTTCAATTGATAAAGAGACTTGATCTACTGCTTTGACAGCTGATGAACGTTTAAAAGTTCCAGAGAAGGTCTTCGATACATCACGTAATGTAATCATGAAAAGTTCACCGCTCTTTCTATCAACATCTAATTTTAAGATAGTTTTCAGTTAAAATAAAAATGCCTTTCTGCGGAGGCAGAAAGGCATGATTAGTATATAAACATGTTCCTTTCTCTCATCTCCCAGGATTTATAACATCCTGTGTGAATTGGCACCTTTTCAATCTAATCGATTGCCGGTTGCCGGGCTTCAAAGGGCACATCCCTCCACCTCTCTTGATAAGAGTACATAACACACTATTCAATTTAAATCTAACTGTCTGCTATCCTATCATGTTTTAGAAAGAACTGTCAACACCAAAGTCTTCTTCGCATGGTCAAAAATGTTATTTCAAAACTTCTTTAATCGAAGATATGCCTGTTGCCTTTTCTATCGCCAGTTCCAATTCTTCAATTAAATCTTCTGTATTTTCAATGCCGACGGAAAGTCTGATTAAATCCTCCTGCACACCGGAGGCTTTTAATCCCTCCTCATTCAGTTGCTGATGAGTCGTGCTTGCCGGATGAATAATTAAGCTTTTTGCATCACCCACATTTGCCACATGGGACCATAACTCAATGGAATCAATCAGCTTTTTACCTGCCTCACGTCCTCCCTTTATACCAAAAACAACAACTGCCCCCGCCCCTTTCGGTAAATATTTCTTCGTTTTTTCATAGTCACCGTGATCTGGATCTCCAGGATATAAGACCCATGATACTGCTGGATGTTGTTTTAAATAATCGACTATTATTCTCGTATTTGCGACATGCTCCTTCATTCTTACATGCAGGGTTTCCAGTCCCAGAATAAATTGAAAGGCGTTAAATGGACTAAGGGACGGACCCAAATCTCTCAATAGCTGTACTCTTGCCTTCACGATAAACGCCCCTGCTCCAATTGCCTCACTATAAATCAAGTCATGATAACTTGGGTCCGGTTCAGTAAAACCAGGGAATTTAGGTGAATTCCAGTCAAACTTACCTCCATCTATTATGACCCCTCCCAGTGTGGTTCCATTTCCAAGCAGCCATTTCGTAGCAGAATGGACGACAATATCTGCTCCAAATTCAATAGGTCGGCTTAAATAAGGAGTCGCAAAAGTATTATCAATGATTAAAGGAATTCCAGCTTCATGAGCAATTTCCGCTACCCTCTCAATATCCAGCACTTGCAGACTTGGATTTCCGATGGTCTCTCCAAAAATCGCTTTCGTCTTTGAAGTAATGGCTTCTCTGAAATTTTCCGGATCGTCTGGATCTACAAATTTCACATGAATCCCATACTTAGGAAGAGTATTGGCGAATAAATTATAGGTTCCGCCATATAGAGTAGAGGCTGATATGATTTCATCACCCGCACCCGCAATATTTAAGATAGAGAGTGTGATAGCTGCAGCACCACTTGAAACTGCCAGTGCTCCAATTCCACCTTCGAGTTCAGCTATGCGTTCCTCAAATACACTTGATGTGGGGTTATGGATCCTTGTATAGATATATCCGGGTTCAGCTAATCCAAATAAGTTCGCAGCGTGATCTGTATCTTTAAATACATACGCATTCGACTGATAAATCGGTACACTTCTCGCTCCTGTTAATGGATCTTGCTGTAAGCCTCCGTGTATACCTACTGTTTCAAACCGATACTTCTTTTGCTCATTAGCCATTCCACATCTCTCCATTTCGTTTTAAGTAGAGAATTAAGTAAATGAAAAAAACTCTTCCTAAATATAAGAAGAGGCAGGCATTTTCCATCTCTCCTTATCTCCCGGATTTGTTTGTATCCGCAGGAATTGGCACCGTGTATTATAAAAATACCGGTTGCCGGGCTTCAACGGGCCAGTCCCTCCACCTCTCTTGATAAGAATCAAGCTAGTATTAAGTTGTTAAAACTATAGCATAGGAAAAAACAACAGTCAACAGATTATTCTGAATATTTAAACAAAAAGATAAATCATTCATGATTTTAGCTTCTACTATTCTTCAATCATTAATAAATCATTTTATCTGGCTACATGGAAACTATGCCAAACAACCGAGAACCCGGGCTATAATAAGAGCATCTTACAAATATCTTCACGCAATCTGACATATAAAAAGTATGCAAAAGTGAATGTCAATTATATAGACATTCACTAGCAAATAGTCATCGACATATTTCCTGAGAAATAATCCCTACTAATCTATCATTAGTTTCAATCGATCTACGAGATACGGAACGGAATGAAAGGCATATATTTTCTCTATTACCTGGTTGTCTTTAATTAATATGAGGCATGGTACACTTTCAATTTGATATTCTTCTGCAAGTTCTTTTGCAAAGTTGAGATTAATTTTTTCCAATGGTGCACTTGGGAGAACTTCTTTTGCAATATCAAGCATTCTGCCTGCTAATTGACAGGTACCGCAAAGAGGGGTATACGTATAGATTGCTTTATTGTTCGTGGTTAGATCGTTCATTTTTAATAACATCCTTCATTTGTTTTAAGAATTCAGCCTTTACATCAATATTGGCTCCCAAAAGAATCGTTGCCAAATGATATCTTGGCGCATTTGCCACTTCCCGATATGTTCGATCAATATATAAATGAGAAGCATTTGGCATTTCTTGACGCAACTGTTTTCTTAATTTTTCTCCGGATTCATCAGCATCTGCCAGAATGTATACGTCCTTATGTTCAAGCATTTCAACCAATTCATCTAATTTTGATAAACTGATTGTTCCATTCGTACATATAATTTCTACAGATTCATTAAGAATAGGCTGTATCTTTTTGCGGTCGGTAGACCCTTCTACAATTATTACCTTTTCATTTTGAGTATCCAGCATGATTAATCACCTTTTGTCCGGAGACTATGTTAAAAGCACAAAGATACTCTCCATTTTCGTTACAAGTATCTTACCCTAACCTCCTGAAAAGTATCAATTGATTAATAGTAAACTTAAAAAGGAAAGAAGCAAGCTTCTCTCCCTTTAATCTTCGCTAGTTGCTGTTTCGTATTGGCCAGCATCCATTAGCTCATCGTATTCGCTTCTTTCGGATGGTTCAATCACTAACATCCATGCTTTTTCATATGGAGATTCATTTACGTATTCAGGATTATCCATTAATTCTTCATTTACTTCAACAACTGTACCACTGATTGGAGCATATAATTCAGATACCGTTTTAACTGATTCCACACTGCCGAAAGGCTCGTTGCGCGTTAACTCATCCCCTACTTCAGGAAGCTCGACAAAAACGATATCTCCCAATTCTTTTTGAGCAAAATCTGTTATTCCAATTCGAATCCTGCCGTCCTCTTGTTTTACCCATTCATGCTCCGCTGTATAACGTAATTCCGCTGGAATGCTCATGATCCTAATCCCCCCAAATATATATATGGTTCTTCCTCATCATGACATCAAACTGATCATTTTACAATAATTTCATGCCCATGAATTTTGGAAATTTTCTTCCTTAAAACCGACTGTTACTCTCTCTCCATTATAGGCGATTGGACGCTTAATTAACATCCCGTCAGATGCAAGCAAGGTTAGCATTTCCTCTTCTGACATTGCCTTTACTTTATCCTTTAATCCAAGCTCTCTGTATTTCATTCCACTTGTATTAAAAAACTTTTGAAGAGATAATCCGCTTTTTTTATAAATTGTTTCCAACTCTTCTTTGGATGGTGGATTTTGTGCTATATCGATTTCTTGGTAGGAGACTTCCTTTTCATCAAACCATTTCTTTGCTTTTCTGCATGTCCCACATTTGGGATACCAATAAAATGTAATCATCTTTTCACCTCAATTGAAGCATACCATATTTTTTTAGCCTGCTTAAACTGATTTACATATGCTTAAATAAGTGTTCATTTCGGTTAACACTATTTTCTGCAGAATGGGCTCGCTATCCCCGGGCAAGCATCAACCCTCCTCGCACTCTGCGCTGCAGGGTCTAGGGTACGCTTGGTCTTCTCGCAGGAGTCTCTCCCATTCTACAGAAATAGGACACTTTGTTATATATGAGAATCCTCAGATACGGCAAAACCTAATATAAGTAACCATTAGACCCCAAGATAATTATTCATGACTACTCAGTAAAGGACGAGCGACCAGCGATTTTACTCACTCGTTTTACATAGACGACTTTAAGAGGACTTAAAAAAGCGATGCTTTCTCTTACTGACATGAACTTGAAAACATGGCTAATTAAAATTATGAAAGTCCAAAAATAAAGGAGGGATTCAGAATATGGACTCTATAGAGCCCTTCTGAATCCCTTCTTTATAATCTTAAGCCTGGTTTTCTCCCTGGCTTTTCTATTTAATTAACTTATAGGTTAAACAGTGTAACGTTCAACCTCAACCAATTTTACTGCCGCTTCACGTTTTGTTGCAATGACATTAAATGGTGTGAAGCGTGTAAATTTACGTAAAGCAGATGTCATCATACGCAATGTATCACCTGTTTCTGTTGCTACCAATGTTTCTTTAGCATGCTTTTCGATTTCTCCAAATGCTTCCTGGCAGAAGATTTGAGTATATAGAAGTTTTTGTTTGTTCTTTTCTAAGCCATCTCTTTTAATTGCTTTCTCTGTACGAAGAACAACCGATTCCATTGCATAGACAAAGGAAGCGATATCTGCAATATTTACAAGAATTTCTTGTTCTTTTTCCAATTCAGCACCAAATTTTTGCGCTGCTAATCCTGCAATCATAATACCGATATTTTTTGCATTTTTAACGAGATGTTTTTCTTGATCAAGAGGCTCCGTACCTGGCTCTTCAGGCATAAGCATCATTAAACCTTCAGATAGTTCCTGCGCTTTTTGCAAGAGTGGCAATTCACCTTTCAACGCTTTTTTCAGGAATGTTCCCGGGACAAGCAGACGGTTAATTTCGTTTGTCCCTTCAAAAATACGGTTGATTCGGGAATCACGATACATTCTTTCAATTTCATACTCTGCCATGAAGCCATAGCCGCCATGAAGTTGAACGGCTTCATCGACAACATAATCCAAAACTTCAGAAGCAAAGAATTTATTTAAGGAACATTCAATTGCATATTCTGCAATGGACTTTGCGACTTCTTTCCCATCTTTTATTTCTTCATCACTAAGTCGGCTCATTCTTTCTTCAAATAAACCAACTGTCCTGTAGACAGAGCTTTCAGCTGCATATATTTTGGAAGCCATTGTAGCCAGCTTTTCTTTTGTTAAATTAAATGAAGAGATTGGTGTTTTAAATTGCTGGCGCTGATTGGCATACGTAGCTGCCAATTCAAATCCACGCTTGGATGCTCCAACTGCGCCAACTCCCAATTTATAACGGCCAATGTTAAGAATATTAAAGGCAATCACATGCCCTCTTCCCGCTTCACCCAAAAGGTTTTCAACAGGTACTTCTGCATCTTCAAGGATTAAGGTTCTGGTTGAAGAACTTTTAATTCCCATTTTCTTTTCTTCTGGTCCAGTAGAAACACCTGGATATTCTCTTTCTACAATAAAGGCAGAGAATTTATCTCCATCAATTTTCGCGTATACAACAAATACATCAGCAAAGCCTGCATTTGTAATCCATTGTTTTTCACCATTTAAAATATAGTGAGTTCCCGCTTCATTCAATTTTGCAGTTGTTTTTGCACCAAGTGCATCAGAACCTGAACTTGGCTCTGTTAAAGCATAGGCAGCTAATTTTTCACCTGTAGCCAATAATGGAAGGTACTTTTGTTTTTGCTCTTCATTACCAAATAAAACGATTGGCAGTGAACCGATCCCGACATGCGCTCCATGAGAAATGGAAAATCCTCCTGCACGTGATAATCTTTCTGAAATAAGCGCAGAGCTTACTTTATCCAAACCTAAACCACCGTATTCTTCAGGAACATCCGCACCCAATAAGCCAAGTTCTCCGGCTTGTTTCAATAATTTCACTGAACGATCAAACTCATGATTTTCTAAATATTCTACCTGGGGTAATACTTCATTTACCAAATAATCTTCAGTCGTTTTTGCAATCATTTTGTGTTCATCTGTGTAATCCTCAGGAGTAAACATATTTTCAGCTTCAATATCTTCAATTAAAAATGCTCCGCCTTTTAATACTTCTTCTGTTTGATTAGCCACTTTACTTCCTCCTAATTTGGAGATGACCCAAGTTTTTATACCCAATCATCTCATCACTTTTCCTTTTTATGCCAATAATTCAAAAACTCCAGCGGCGCCCATACCTCCGCCAATACACATCGTTACGATTCCAAACTGTTCATTTCGGCGTTTCATCTCGTGAAGGAGGCTCAATGTTAATTTAGCTCCTGTACACCCAAGTGGATGTCCCAATGCAATCGCACCGCCATTCACATTTACCTTCTCCTCATCGATACCCAAGTGGCGTATGACTTGAATGGATTGGGATGCGAATGCTTCATTCAATTCAAATAATCCAATATCAGATAAGCTTAATCCAGCCAGCTTAAGCGCTTTAGGAATTGCTTCAACCGGACCGATTCCCATAATTTCCGGTGGTACGCCTGCAACGGCGAATGATCGGAATTTCAAGAGGGGTTTGAAGCCTTCCGCCTCTGCTTTCTCCCGGTCCATAAGTAATACAGCAGCTGCTCCATCGCTTGTTTGTGAAGCATTGCCCGCTGTTACTGTTCCTGTGAGTGAAAATGCAGGTCTCAGTTTTGCAAGCACTTCAGTTGTTGTACCTTCACGAACTCCTTCATCTGTTGTAAATTGAACAGAGCGCTCTTTTAATTTATGATCCGAACCAACATGGCGAAGAGTCACATCTACAGGAACAATCTCATCTTTAAACTTTCCATCACGGATGGCCTGTGCAGCCTTCTGATGGCTGTGTACGGCAAAGGCATCCTGTTCCGCGCGGGTAATACCGTATTTTTTAGCAACCTCTTCAGCTGTATGTCCCATTCCCATATAGTATTCAGGAGCTGCTTCGGCCAGCTTGTAATTTGGACGGACTACATGCCCCATCATTGGAACCATGCTCATTGATTCGACACCGCCGGAAATGACCGTTTCGGAATGCCCCAGCATAATCCGTTCTGCACCGTAGGCAATGGACTGCAGACCTGATGAACAGTAGCGATTTATCGTAATAGCCGGCACATTGTATGGTAAACCTGCCAAGGCACCGATATTGCGCGTCACATTGAGTCCCTGCTCAGCTTCAGGCATTGCACAGCCAAAAATCATATCATCAATTGGCCCATCATAATTTTCTGCTCGCTTCAGCGTTTCCTTTACTACCAGTGCACCTAAATCATCTGGTCGAACGTTTGCAAGGGTTCCTTTTTTGGCTCTGCCAACCGGGGTTCTGGCTCCGGCAACAATCACTGCTTCTCTCATGCCCATCCTCCTCTTAATCAATCAAAATTCCGGTCTATTAGTTACGTAATGGTTTTCCTTTAACAAGCATATGTTGCATGCGCTGTTGGGTTTTCCCCTCTTGGACAAGGCTGATAAACGCTTCTCTTTCTAAATCAAGCAAGTATTGTTCATCCACTTCAGTTCCATAAGGCACTTTACCGCCAGCTAAAACATAGGCAATTTTTTGAGCGATCTTCAAATCATGCTCTGAAATATAGCCGGAATACAGCATTGATTGCGCTCCCAGTAATAAAGCCGCATAACCTGGTTCACCTGATACCGGAATTTTTTTGCGTACCGGAGGCTTATATCCGGTATCATGCAACGCAATGACGGCTTGTTTTGCATCATATAGCTGATGATCAGGATTGAAACTGATTCCATCCATGTTGTTGAGGAAGTTGTTTTCTCTGGCTTCATCACCAGAAGTTGATACTTTGGCAGTGGCAATTGTTTCAAATACATTAATAGCAATCTTAGTAAGGTCGAAATCAACCCCGTTTGGTAAGCTATTAAGCTGTTTAATATATAGCTCTTTATTTCCGCCTCCGCCCGGCAGTAAGCCCACTCCTGTTTCCACCAATCCTATATAGGTCTCAGATGATGCCTGAATCTTTGCTGCAGGCAGGCAAATTTCAGCCCCTCCGCCAAGCGTCATATTAAACGGCGCGGCAACAACCGGTTTCCTGCTATATTTAATATTCATCATCGCTTGCTGGAATTGACGTGTAATCATTTCCACATCAAAAATATTGTCATCTTGTACTTCCATTAGAATCATAGCCAGATTGGCTCCAACGCAGAAGTTTTTACCTTGGTTGCCTATCACTAGTCCTTTGTAATTTTTCTCCACTTCTTCAATCGCATAATTGATCATGTGGATAATATCAAAACCAATCGCATTATTAGGTGAATGGAATTCCAGTAATGCTACTCCATCGCCTATATCGATCAGGCTGGCACCGCTATTTTTCTTAATGACCCCTTTTTGTTTCTTAATCAACTTCAAATTAATATTTTTTTCGTTCACTTCAAGTTGTTGATATTCACCGTTTGCATAATAAAGTGTTCCATTTTCTCCTTCTTTATAGAAGCTTGTGTTTCCGTCTTCTATCATTTGCGTTATCCACTCAGGAACATGGTGTCCTTCCTCCTGCATCTTGGCAACAGATTTCTCTAAACCAATCGCATCCCATGTTTCAAATGGCCCAAGCTGCCAGCCAAATCCCCACTTCATCGCCTGGTCGATGGCTACAATATCATCCGCAATATCGCCAAGTAATTCTGCCGAATAGATTAAAGTAGGACTTATCACATTCCATAGCAGTTCACCGACACGATCTTTTGAATAAATAAGCGCTTTCAATTTTCTTGCAGCGCCTTTCTCCTGTTTTACCATTTCCAATGAAGGTGCTTTTAACTTTTTACGCTCTACGTATTCCATAGTGGAAGGATCAAGTTCCAGTATTTCCTTTCCTTTTTTCAAGAAAAATCCCTGGCCCGATTTACTTCCTAACCAACCATTTTCAAGCATTTTTTTCATAAACTCAGGTACTTCAAATACGGATTTCTCTTCTTCATTATCTACATTGTCATACACATTTTTAGCTACATGGGCAAAGGTATCCAGCCCTACTACATCCAATGTACGGAACGTAGCACTCTTTGGACGGCCAATTAAAGGACCTGTTACAGAATCAACTTCTCCGACGCTGTAGCCTCGCTCCATCATTTCACGAACAGTTACCAATAAGCCGTAGGTACCAATTCGGTTTCCAATAAAATTGGGAGTATCTTTTGCTATTACTACCCCTTTGCCTAAAACATTCTCCCCAAATTGTTTCATTGCACTTACTATTTCAGGCGACGTTGTTTTAGTCGGAATGATTTCTAACAGCTTCAAGTATCTAGGTGGATTAAAGAAATGGGTGCCAAGGAAGTGCTTACGGAAATCTTCAGAACGCCCTTCCGTCATTGCTTCAATGGAAATCCCAGAGGTATTTGAACTTACAATACTGCCTGGCTTTCTATATTCGTCTATTTGTGCAAATACACTTTGTTTAATATCTAGTCTTTCAACAACGACCTCGATAATCCAATCGCAGTCACTAATTTTCGATAAGTCATCTTCAAAGTTTCCTGGCTCAATTAGAGATAAATTCTTCTTGGAGGTTAACGGTGCAGGTTTTTGTTTAAGTAGTTTTTGAATGGACATTTGGGCCAATCGATTACGTACTTGATTGTCTTCAAGTGTTAGTCCTTTTTTCTCCTCATCTGCGGTAAGTTCTCTTGGAACGATATCCAATAACTTAACCGGAATTCCAATGTTGGCTAAATGTGCTGCGATGCCTGAACCCATAACCCCTGATCCAAGTACAGCTACTTTTTTAATTTGAAGGTTCAATATTAAATCCCCCTTTATTTTGAATGAATGTTCATTCATTTTTATCGAAAAAAATTTTGGAATAAAAATCCTACATATCTAACTATAAGAGATTTTAGAAAATTCCGCAATTAAAATATCCAAAAATATGGCAGTTTGTTATTAATTTTTAATTTGGTCAAACTAATAGAGGAGGTGATTTTAATGGCAAAGCTTAAAAAGAACCCAAGCAAATCAGGAGTCAGTGCTGCAAGCGTAAAGGGAAATGCCGGTCCACATCACGAAAAGCTTCATTCTAAAGTAAACAGTCAAAATAACCAATTTAAAAAATAATATATCATTATTCATTTATATGTACGAGATGTAGTTATTGTGCTCCACCCAACTAAAAAAGAACAAAATATACCCCAAATCATCGTAGATTTGGGGTATACATTTCATGCATATATGTTAGGCCATTACTTTTTCTTCCTGCATAGAAATGATTGTTCCGGCATTGCCTTTCAATGCATCTAAAGCTTTATCAAGTGATGTTATAATTGTGGAACGGCCTGGTCTTGATTCTGCAAATTGAATGGCAGCCTCAACTTTAGGAAGCATACTGCCCGGTGCAAAATGACCTTCCTCCGCCAATGCTTTTATCTCCTTGGTTGTAATGGATTCCAGTTTTTGTTGATTCGGCTGATTATAGTTAATGTAGATGTTATCTACTGCAGTCAAAATAATTAAAGCATCTGCATCTACTAATTCTGCCAGCTTCTCAGAAGCGAAATCTTTATCGATAACGGCTTCTACACCAATCAGTTCATCGTTGGATTTTAGGACTGGAATACCACCGCCGCCTGTAGAAATAACGATCTTTCCGCTTTCTACAAGACTGTTAATACTCTTATGCTCCAAAATGCTTACTGGTTTTGGTGAAGGCACCACTCTTCTCCAGCCTCTGCCTGCATCTTCCTTAAAGGAAGCACCAGTCTCTTGAATCAATTTCATCGCTTCTTCTTCTGTATAAAAAGGACCAATTGGTTTAGTAGGATTTTTGAAGGCTCCATCGTTTTCATCAACAACAACCCTTGTTACAATACCTACTACATCCTTATGGATTCCTCTTTTAGAAAGAGCCTTGTCCATAGCGTTTTCCAACCAATATCCAATCATACCCTGTGACATAGCCCCACATGTATCAAGAGGCATAGCTGGATTTTTTTCTGAATCAGCTGCTTTTTGCTGAAGAAGGATATTGCCTACCTGTGGTCCATTACCATGTGAAATGATGATATCCACTCCATTTTCCACTAGCGTTGCAAGTTGTTCAGCCGTTTTTTCTAGTGCCAGCTGTTGAGCTTTTGCACTGGCATCTCCGGATTGAATGGCATTACCGCCTAAAGCTATAACTACTTTTTTTCTTTCCATACGTAGTCCATACCTCCAAAAATCAGTCTGTAGTTAGATACTTGTTAAATGGAAATGTTTCCGTTAATCAAACCAACAATCGCCATGCAGGCAAATACAACAAAGGCTGCCGCAATAGCCATTTCTGTTTTCGTAAATACTTGTTTAACATCCGCTTCTTTCTGTACAGCTCTGTAAATCAGGATACCCGGTGCATATAAAAGCATCGTTAATAGTAAATATCCGATACCGGCTGCATAGACCATCCAGATACCATATACACTTGCCACGATACCAATGATAATATTTTTAATGCGATCAGCCGCGTTATCTTGTAAGGAATATTTTAATTGATAGAAAGCAGAGAACGCATAAGGAATTAAGATGGCTGAAGACGCCAATGAAAAAGCAAAGTTATATGCTTGCTCAGATACAAGGAATGTTAATAGGAACAGTTGAATTAAACCATTTGTAAGCCATAAGGAATTAGATGGTGCTCCGTTTTTATTTACTTTTGCGAACCATTTAGGGAATAGCTTATCTTTCCCTGCCAAGTAAGGAATCTCAGATGCCAGCAATGTCCAGCCTAACCATGCACCTAGGACAGAGATAATTAATCCAAGATTGATAAATGTTGCTCCCCATGGACCTACCATTTCTTCAAATACATAGGCCATAGATGGATTATCCAATCCAGCCACATCTACACGATTCATCGCACCGATGGACATGATGGAAATTAATACATAGATAATTAACGTACCAATTAAACCAATGACTGTTGCTTTACCAACATCCTTTTTGTCTTTCGCACGGCTAGATAAAACAACCGCCCCTTCAACACCGATGAATACCCATAAAGTTACGAGCATTGTATTCTTTGTTTGAGACATAACGTCACTGAATTGGAAGCCTGCACCAGTTCCCCAGAAATCATCTAAGAAAATATCAGCATTAAATGCAAAGATACCAATAATGATAAATAAGAAAATAGGAACTAATTTCGCAATGGTCGTTACGATATTTACAAGTGAAGCTGAGTGAACCCCACGTAAAACTAAAGCATGCACAGCCCATAGCAGTATGCTAGCACCAATAATCGCCGCAATATTTTGTCCACCTTCAAACACTGGGATGAAATATCCAATAGACGAGAACAGAAGGGTAGCGTAAGCAACGTTACCTAACCATGCTGATAACCAGTATCCCCACGCACTATTGAATCCCATAAACTTACCAAATCCAGCGGAAGCATAACTGTATACCCCACCATCAAGATCCGGTCTTTTTGCATTCAAGTTTTGGAAAGATAGCGCAAGAGCTATCATCCCTATACCAGTAATTGTCCATCCTAAAATAATGGCCCCTGGGGATGCGGCACTAGCCATATCTGAAGCAAGGTTAAATGCTCCTCCACCAATCATAGAACCTACAACAATTGCAATTAAAGCAAACAAGCCAATCTTTTTATCGTCTGCCATTCTTCTTCACCTCTATTTGATAATGGTAGCAGGGAATTGTATAGAACCAATTCCCTGCTCATCTACTTATTCAATATTGCCTAATGTTAAGGCCATTACAGATTTAATCGTATGCATTCTGTTTTCTGCCTGATCGAAAACTTTGGAATGCTTGCTGCGGAAGACTTCATCTGTTACTTCCATTTCAGCTAAACCATGCTCTTCATGAATCGCACGTCCATATGCTGTTTCAAGGTCATGGAATGCCGGCAAGCAATGAAGGAAGATTACATTTTCGTTTCCAGTCATTTTAATCATGTCCATATTCACTTGATATGGAGCTAAAAGAGCAATACGTTCTGCAAATTTATCTTCTTCTCCCATAGATACCCAAACATCTGTATAGATTACATCTGCTCCGGATACTGCTTCTTCAACATTAGAAGTAATCGTAATGCGACCATTAGATTCCTTAGCCAATTCTTCAGCCAGTTCTACAATAGAAGCTTCAGGGAATAGGGATTCAGGAGAGCAAATACGTACATCCATACCAACTTTTGCTCCGCCAACTAATAAGCTGTTCGCAACATTGTTACGTCCATCTCCCACATAGACAAATTTAACACCTTTTAAATGGCCAATATTTTCTTGTACTGTTAAGAAATCTGCCAATGTTTGTGTTGGATGCCATAAATCTGTAAGACCATTCCATACAGGTACTCCGGAATGCTCAGCCAAAGCTTCCACTTTTGAATGCTCGAATCCACGGAATTCGATCCCATCAAACATGCGTCCCAATACTTTAGCCGTGTCTTCGATGGATTCTTTTTTACCAAGTTGGATATCATCTTTTCCTAAGTACTCAGGATGTGCACCTAGATCAGTACAAGCTACCGTAAATGCACAACGAGTACGGGTTGATGGCTTTTCAAACAAAAGGGCAATATTTTTACCTTCCATATAACGATGAGGAATGCCTTGTTTTTTCTTTTCCTTTAACTCAGCAGCAAAATCAATCATGTGTAAGAATTCAGCTTCCGTGAAATCTTTTTCAGCTAAGAAACTTCTACCTTTAAGATCCGGTCTTGTCTTAATCATTACGACTTCTCCTTCCAAAGATAACTTACTTTCTATATATTGATTAAATATCTTCACGTACAAGCGGCATGCTCATGCAGCGTGGGCCCCCACGGCCACGAGCCAATTCCGAGCTTTTGATTTCAATAACCTTGACTCCATGTTCGCGCAGAACTCTATTGGAGACTTGGTTTCGATCATATGTAACAACCACACCTGGTGCAATTGCCAATGTATTAGATCCATCATTCCATTGTTCACGAGGAGCTGCGATTTCATCTCCATCACCGCAAAGGATGATTTCAAGTTCAGGCAATCTAAGTACTTCTTTAAGAGTTTCTTTAAGATCTGTGCGATGCGTGATATTTACTGAGTATTCATCAGAACCTTTTTCAAGGATGTAAATATTCATTTTACCGCCAGGTCCCTGAATCATCGGATGCATTGTAAACTTATTGTAGTCAACCATTGTAAATACAGTATCCAAATGCATAAATGCACGGCAGTTTGGTATTTCAATAGCTATTACTTTCTTGAATTGATCTTGTTTATTCAAGATGCTAAGTGCAAATTTTTCGATTGCTTTAGCGGATGTTCTCGCTGAAACTCCGATTGCGACTACTTCTGGGCTTAATACCAGCTCATCTCCACCCTCAATTGGGTTATGATACGTACGATCAAGCCATACAGGAACATCTTTACCAGCAAATCTTGGATGATGCTTGATAATATACTCCATAAACAAAGATTCTCTGCGTCTTGCAGGTTCACGCATGTTATTAATTGTTAATCCATTTCCAATAGATGCTGCTGGGTCACGCGTAAAATAAAGGTTTGGCATTGGATCTGTATAGAATGGATAATGGTCCTCCATCAATTCATACAAATGTGTTTTTTTGCTGATCTCCAGTTCATTTTTGCGGATACCGGACATAATTTTTTCAATCATGTCTTCATTTGAAAATGATAATAAATACTCTTTAAGATTTTCAAATGTACCCTGTACCTTTGCATTGCTTTCTTCAAGCATGCGACTAACAAATTCCTCTTTCACTTCAGGATTTGTCAGCGATTCTGCAGCAAGCTTCTCAAGGTATAATACTTCTATCCCTTGATCTCTTAGTGTATTAGCAAAATAATCGTGCTCTTCCTGAATAATCGGCAAATACGGGATATCATCAAATAATAGCCTCTCCAGATATTCCGGAGTAAGATTTTCTACTTCTTTACCAGGACGCTTTAACATAACTGTTTTTAACGTACCAATTTCAGAAGTAACATGAATTGGATTTGTCATCTTGCCTTTCCTCCTGCACATCTTATTTTTCTTACATTCTTAGTGTACAAAAGTAAAAAAAAGAGATTTGTGATATTTTTCACACTTGAAATGTGTAAATCTTCACATAAATCTCTTTAAATAAAAAATACTTTGTATAAATATTCAATTAATTATGCGCAATTTCTATTAACCCAGCCAATCTATGTATATTTTCATGCATAATAGGCTCATGATTTAGAAGAAATAATTTTTCTTTCTTATAAATTTGCAACCGATTTTAGCCTTTCTTCCAGCACCTCTGCCTGAGTAACTGTCCGGCAAATAATCATACACGTGTCATTCCCGCATATCGTTGCTGCTTTTTCTTCCCAGTCAAGTTCATCTAAAATAGCACCAAATGAGTGTGCATGACCAGGTAATGCTTTAATGATAATAAAATATTCAATTCTTTCTATATTAAGTAAGGCATCCTGCATTTTTTTTCGGAGTTTCATTGTATCATTGTACTTATGCTCACCAATAAAGCCATATTTCGTTCCCCCGGTCTTAGATGGATATTTTACTAAGCTTAGTTCCCGAATATCTCTTGAAATAGTAGCTTGAGTGATATGTAATCCTTGCTTTGATAATACTTCAACCAGTTGTTCCTGAGTTTTAATCTCATTATTTTGAATTACTTCCTTAATAATAGCGAGTCTTTTTTCCTTATTCATGATAGTAGAATGCTCCCTTCGCCATGTATTATAATTCTATTGTATACAGATTTGTGCATTAATGAGCAAGTTAATCATACGAAATTATAGTGTATAAAAGGTTTCTTTTTATACCCATTACACTATTTGGATATAAACCAATAACGATTAAATTTAAAAGGAGGAATAGTCTTTCAAGTACAGATCATAGCGTGCCCGGAATAATGTAAACCTGGTATTAATATTCTTAAGGAACGCGTTGCTAAGATGCTCATCGAATCCTTTCCATTATGAAGATAAAGTCGATTATGAGAATAAACTGAATTGGGTAAGGACTTAAAAACTCATCTCTTATAGGAATGGTAACGCCATAGAAAATATAACGTCAACAGAAAGTTCCAGATGTATGTGGATAAAATACAAATCGGAGAAACGAATAGAATAGCAACGTTTCTCCGATTTATTCCACATATTTTTAAGGACAGGCAGCGCTTTAACCGTCACACAATTTGGATTGGATAGTGAACTTTAGGTACTTTTTCACTTCTAGCTAATTCGTCAGTTGACAATTGGACGATACCAATTAATCAGTTTATATAGTTACTTCAGATGACTTCCTTTTCAAAGTATTCAGGTTTATGTATATGAAGCATTCGATCTTTTATGGATAGGATTTGGTCCTTCTTTAATCTATTTACGACCATACTTACAGTTTCTCTCGATGTTCCAGACATAACTGAAATTTTAGTTGTCGTAATCGGACAATTAATACGTATAAATCCTGATTCTCTTTCTCCGATATCATTCATTAAATAGTTTATGGTATTTAATACTCGTATATGAGCACTTGCAGTCATAACATTTTTAACTCTATTTTCTTGTACTGCAAGCAACCCATTGATTTGAAGAATAACTTTTTTGAGAAGAACATTATTTTTAGCGACAACTCGTTCAAATACATCCGCCACCATATAAAAGACTCGAATATCAGTTTCCGCAATGGCGCTATGCCTATACTCTTCACTTTCAAATAAGCCCATAAAAGGAAATACTGTATTCTTTTTCACATAATTCGTATATAACAAACTTCCCTCTCGGTTCGACTTTTCGAGCATAACAAAACCATCAAGCAGTATATAAATTCTAAGCCTCGGATCCCCCTCAAAAAATAGATATTGCCCTTTCTTATATGTTCTTTCATATAGGAAAGGCTCTAATTCCTTTATCTCTTTTTCTGATAAGCATGAAAATAAGTCAACCTGTCTTAATAATTGAATTGCCTTAGCTTTCATTCGTACACCCACTTATATGTATTGTTCAGTTGAAGTTAATCCTCTATTAAACTCGAGCTTGCAAACAAAGTATTTATTGAAACGGATAGCATACAAAGATTTCTATAAATCATGAAGTTTCTATAACTTATAACCTTTCATTACTTCTCTTTATATAGTAACAAAAAAATGATATTAAAATAATAATATTTAACCAAAAAAATTAAAAAGTATGTATTTTCAATAAATTAAATGCAAAGTAAGTACTTTAAACACTAGATGCAGTTTTGCCTGAAATCCTTCTCTTTTCTCTCTATAAAAAATACCTCCTGCCAAATCAAACTTAGGCAGGAGGTATTCTTTAATTAATTCCTTATGATGAGGTAGAGAACATGTATTTCTTGTGATGAAATCTTATACTAAATATTAATCCAAGCGCCAACATATTTCCGAGGAGTGAACTTCCTCCATAACTTAGGAATGGCAAAGGTATACCGGTAATCGGCAACAAGCCGATTGTCATTCCGATGTTTTCAAATACATGGAAAGTCAGCATGCAGATTACACCCACACAGATATAGGTATTAAAATCATTCTTAGTCTCAAGACCAATTTTTGTCATATTATAAATCAATAAGAAGAATAAACTAATGACAATACTTGAACCAAGGAATCCGTATTCTTCTCCAATGACAGCAAATATAAAATCTGTATGGCCTTCTGGCAAGTAAACTTCTCTATTCGCAAATCCCTTACCGGAAGTGGTCCCTGATCCAATCGCTAATAATGATTTAATTAACTGATAGCCTTCGGCAGAAGTATAGTTATACGGATCGAGCCAAGCATATATACGCCCAAATTGATATTGTTTAACATGAAAATATTTTTCCATAATATTCGGATGCCAAACGATAAGGTAAAAAATAACTCCAATTAACAGAAAGCCTCCGCCAAAAATAGACAAGAGTATTTTCCAGGTGATTCCTGATATGAAAATCATCCCAATCATAATCGCAATCATAACAAGAGAAGTTCCCAAGTCAGGCTGCTTCATGACAAGTAAAATAGGAATTGCTGTAGTAATTACAATTTTAAATAAAAGCATAAAGTCGGTTTGAAGTGTTTTAATTCGATGCTTCATATGATGATTTTGAATAAGGGCTGCCAATGCCATAATCAGAAATACCTTCATAAACTCTGATGGCTGAATGGAACCTATACCGGGAAATCTAAACCAACTTTTTGCGCCATTAACAACCGGTGCAATACTTGGTGGTGCAATGATTATAGACACCAACAGGAATAAGCCGAAGAAGTATAAATACCAGCTCATTTTTTTCAACTGATCTGCATCAAATCTCATAATCACAAATGCAAAACTGATTCCTACGACATACCACACAATCTGCTTTACAAGAAAGTTTTCTGTATATTGTCCTGTCGTTTGTGCACTATATATAGCCATACAGCTCGTTATAAAGAGCAGAAACACGATAAATAGAAGACCATAATCTATTCTCGACGTAAAATTTTTATTGTTAGACATGATAAACCACCATATTCATACTAGTTAGGCTTGCAGCCATTTCTTTTATTATACTTGAACAAGATAAAATCACAACTGACATGGTATAAAGAATATACTTCCTGAAAAAGATAATTATACATATATTTCATTACCAATTCCAGTTCCTTCTATTTTCTATATCTATTAATTTTATATTATATAGGTATCCTATCTTAATTTTCACAAAAGCTATATTGATTAATAGTCAGCTAGTATTAAAACTCTCCTCAAACGCTCAACATGTTCGCCTAATAGAAATACAGGCGTTCATTCACAGCTTTTTCATTTTTCTTGTTAATGAGAAATGAAATCAGGGTACATACTAAGTAAAGAGCCTATCTTAGGAGGGATTTTTATGGAACATAAATCTAAACCAACATTCCGTCATACATATATTCCTTTAACATCATCTACGAGCGGAATGGGTATTGAAGTGAAAGAAGATATTTATGTCCTGAATACACAAATCGTTAATATTACGCTGGTAGGATTACCTCAGCAAGACGATTTCGTTTTGATTGATGCCGGCATGCCTAAGGCCGATGATGAGATTATCGAAGCAGTAAACAAACGTTTTGGTAAAGAAAGCAAGCCAAAAGCGATCATTTTAACACATGGCCACTTCGACCATGTTGGTGCCCTTGAAGAATTATTGGATAAATGGGATGTGCCCGTTTATGCTCATGAACTGGAGATTCCTTATTTAACCGGGCAAAAGAATTATCCTGAACCTGACTATAAAGCAGATGGCGGGCTCGTTCCTGACATTGCGCGTTTTTTTCCTAACCACGGTATTGATATCGGCGCTAAGGTGCAACCTCTTCCGGCTGATGGGAGCGTTCCAGAAATGCCTGGCTGGAGATGGATTCATACGCCTGGGCATACACCAGGGCATATATCCCTTTTTCGCGAAGAAGACCGCTTTTTAATAGCCGGTGACGCATTCGTTGGCGTAAAACAGGAATCACTTTATAAAGTCCTAACCCAAAAACAAGAAATCAGTGGTCCACCGAGTTACTTTACTACAGATTGGAACGCAGCCAAAGATTCTGTGATTAAGTTAAATCAGCTGAACCCGAACTTTGCCGTCACAGGCCATGGTCTCCCGCTCCTTGAGGAATATCTAAAAAAGGAACTGAACATCCTGGCAAACCATTTTGATGAAATGGCTATACCGGAACATAGCATTTATAATTATAAGAAGAAGGAATAGCCATACATTCAGCCACCAGGTTATAAGGGGCATCCCTTCAGATGCCCCCGCCATTTAGGATATAGTGTTTCTTTCCTAATCAACTCCCTATAAAAAGAGATTAACTGGTCGATGTATTTGGATCTCTTTTCCTTTCATACTCAGTTTCTAAGGGATATCATTTATCCTTTTTAAGGATCTTAATAAAATATACATTTTTTTAGTTACCATACTTAACGAACACATTAAATATGCCTCTCGTTTATACGACATCACGATTAATCCATTTTCTTGTTATCATTTATGCTATATTGATTGTTATGTTTTAAACTCTACCCCACAACTTTTTTTACACTTATTCCCAAATTTCCTTTATGATTGTTATAGGATTTATGAAGGGAGTTAGAGAGTAATGAAAAAGAACATATTGATTAGTTTTGTTGCTATTATCTTGATTTTACTTATTTACATATCCATTCTTCAATTTAATATGTTTCGTTATGCAAACCAAGAACAGAAGGAATCGATTGAATATATTATTGTATTGGGTGCGAGGGTAAAAGGTGAGACTCCTTCCCTTTCATTGCAGTATCGAATTGATGCAGCAGCTAATTATTTACTGGATCATTCGAATTGTATGGCCATTCTTTCCGGAGGCCGAGGAGAAGGAGAGGATATTTCAGAAGCTGAGGCTATGAAGAGAGGATTGATAGAATACGGTATATCCAGTAACAGATTAATACTGGAAGATACTTCTGCAAATACGAAAGAAAACATTGCTTTTTCGAAAGAGCTTATACCAAAACATTTAAAATCCGGGGCAGTCGTAACGAATGGTTATCACCTCTATCGAACTATTAAAATCGCTGAGAAACAGGGTTTGAATTTGATTGGCATACCAGCTAAAACCCCTAAAATAGCAATATTAAAATCTCATGTTAGAGAATACGCAGCAATTACATCCTACCGAATCAAAAATGACATAAGCTGGTGATGAAAAAAGAAGTACATAAAAAAAGAATGGAGATAATGGCATCACCATTCTTCTACATCCCTTTTTAGTAAGACTTCTATTATTCCCAAGGCCTTTTTGTCGTAATAAATTCTGCAAGCTCTTTACTTTGTATACGATGTTGTTTTCGTTTTGCAGCTCGAATGCTTCCTGTCTCGTTCAGCTTCTTCTCTTCCTCAGTTTCAGGGATGATGGTCGGAACACGACATGGTTTTCCTGTTTCATCCAATGCAACAAATGTAAGGAATGCGGTTGCTGCTATTTTACGTTCACCACTCATCAAATTTTCAGCAATCACTTTTACGAATACTTCCATCGAGCTTTTACCGGTATAGCTCACATATGACTCCAAACATACAGAATCAGCAGTTGTAATAGGATATAAAAAATCTACAGAATCTGTTGATGCTGTCACAACTGTTTTACGGCTATGCCTCGTTGCTGAAAGTGAAGCAGTCATATCAATGTCACTCATTAATTTACCGCCAAATAACGTATTATGATCATTTACATCGCTCGGAAATATACGGTTTGTCTTCACAATTCTGGTTTCACTGCAAGTCTTTGTATCCAATTTGTTACCTTCTTTCATTGTATACACTTATTATACCCTTTATATCTCACTAGCTGGATTGTTTCAAATAATACGTTTTAGCATTCAAAATGATAATTCGGTCTTGCTTTAATCTATCTTTATTTTTGATATATCCGAGCATAAATTATTTAATTGAAATAGACAGTAAAACTATATTCCAAAACTTACCCTAAAGGAGGAATACTATTGAAAAGATTATTAGCCGCACTAACAGATAGGGTTACTACTAAACGGGGCATGTGGATAACATTAATTGCATGGTTAGTGGTAACCTTAGGATTATTCCTATTTGCACCAAGTGCCAAAGATTATGATGTTTCGAGTATACAAACATTACCTGATGATGCAAAATCCGTTATTGCCAACGAAGAACTGAACAAATATTTTAAAGATGATCAGGGGGTCCCAGCCCTTTTAGTATTCTCGACTAAGTCAGGAAAAGCAGACACGCAGACAATAAGTCAAGCGATGGATGTGATTATTAAGGAAGATATAAAAGGAGTTAAGGAAGCTGTTCCTTTTTCTTCACTGCCTCCACAGGCGCAGGCACAATTCTTATCAAAGGATGGAACAACAGCTGTTATACCGCTTAACTTTGAAAGCTCACTTGAATCAAAAGAGATTCAAGCCGGTATTGAGGATATCTATGCTGCAGTAGAAGATACCACTGCTGATATGACATTCAAGATTACTGGACCGGCAGGAATTGCCTCTGATACATTGGGCTTATTTTCAAAAGCCGACCTGGTTTTATTATTTTCAACAGTTGGACTGATTTTAGTCCTGCTAATTGTTATTTATCGCTCCCCATTATTGGCACTTATTCCGCTTTTGGCTGCTGGTTTTGTGTATATAGTAGTGGATCAGTTGCTCGGAATAATGGGGAAAGCTGGTTTGGAAATGAGTACACAATCTCTTTCCATTATGACCATTCTATTATTTGCTGCTGTTATAGATTATTCTCTATTTGTCTTTGCACGATATCGAGAAGAACTGAAACGATATACCAGCAAGCATGAAGCAATGAGTTTGGCGATGCGAGAAACAGGCGAACCTGTTTTCTTCTCAGGCGGGACTGTTTTGGCAGCCATGCTTGTCCTATTCCTAGCTAAAAATGGAGATTACCAAAGCTTTGCACCTACTTTTGCAACAACGATGTTTATCATCATGATTGCGTCAGTGACGCTCGTTCCGGCTTTATTCACCCTATTTGGCCGAAAATCCTTTTGGCCTAAGATCCCTCAGGTTGGAGAAAGCAAGCAAACAAAAGCAACTTTCTGGTCCAGAACTGCAAACTTCGTTACCACCAAGCCTTTAATGGCAGGAGGAATTGTTTTTACAATTCTAATCATCTCTGCCTTAAACATATTTACTATCAAATATGAATTTGATACGGTTAAGGGATTCCCTGAGGATATGCAGTCTCGAGAAGGCTATGAGATTGTTGAAGAAAAGTTCGATAAAGGCGATCTTGCACCAACGACCGTTTTACTTAAGTCTGAGCAATCTATATCAAAGGACCAAAGTGAAAAACTTGCAAAAACACTTGAAGAACAAAATCTAGTGGCAAGTATACGCCAATCAGGTGCTACTGAAGATGGAAAAGCACTGCAGTACAACCTTTCATTTTCGGAAAGTCCATATGCATTAGAAACTTTAGATGCTTTAGAGACCATACGAGACAAATCAGATACGCTCTTAAAAGAAGCAGACATTGAAGGAAAGCTATACTTCGCTGGAGAAACGGCAACAAAAGTGGATGATCGAACCATTAATGATCGGGATATTATCGTGATTGTCATTGCAGAAACATTACTGATTTTAGTCTTACTGTTTGTTCTGACCAGATCCTTCAAAATGCCTATTTATATGATGGGAACGATTTTGCTATCCTTCCTGGCAGCTTTAGGCCTTGGAACCTTTTTAATAGATATCCTGTTTGGTATTGATGCTATTAACACTAGGGTACCACTGTATGCTTTCGTTTTCCTTGTAGCACTTGGTATTGATTATAATATCATCTTGATATCCAGATACAAGGAAGAACGTGAAAAACACTCTGTTAGAAAAGCGGTAGAAATCGCTGTGGCCAATACAGGCGGTGTCATCTCCTCCGCAGGGATCATTCTTGCGGCAACATTCGCCGTGTTAATGACACAACCAATTGCCGTATTGTTTGTTTTTGGTTTTATTGTAGCAATAGGCATTCTATTAGATACATTCCTTGTAAGAGGCCTGTTGCTTCCTTCTCTTATCCTGTTCTTTGAGAAAGATGCGGATCAACAGAAAGAAGTTCATTCAACTAATATGTAATCAATCCAAACCCATGCCCGGTATTGCTGGCAGGAATCGACTGTCATTCATACCGGGTTTTAATCTTTTATAATGTGGAAAAGAATAATTTAACTCGATACTCATCACAGTATACAAAATTCAACATTCGTATTTGCAGACTTAAACTTTCCCTAAAGTATCATAAGCTTTTTTTAAGATCCGATTTCGTCAGGAGGACACGATATGACCGAACAAAAATTAAATCAAGATGAAGAGCAACGGCTATCAACCATTATCAAGATAATTGATCATAAAACGAACATGCTGGAACAATCCTCAGGTGGGATAAAAGAAGAAGTCAGTCATATTCGAAAAACCTTTTGGGAGGATGTCACAGTCAATCTGGATAATGCGGAAGATGCAGTCGAAACACTGGCAAGCATTAAACAACAATCAGAATTGCTTTCAGAAAGGGAAAGAACCCAAAATCTGGTTACGAAGCAATTGAAAACATTGGACCTACTTAAAGACTCTCCCTATTTCGGCAGGATTGATTTTCATGAAGACGGTGAAGAACAAACGGATACAGTCTATATAGGAATTGCTTCTTTAATGGATCAAAACAACGAAAATTTCCTTATTTATGATTGGCGCGCCCCTATCTCGAGCTTATATTATGATTACTCTCCCGGTCCGGCTGAATATCAAACACTAGATGGGGCAATTACGGGCACCATGGAGCTAAAAAGACAATTTATCATAAAAAATGGACAGATGAAAAGCATGTTTGATACCGGTTTAACAATTGGCGATGAACTATTAAAAGAGGTTCTTGGTACCCATGCGGATAATCAAATGAAAAACATAGTTGCTACCATTCAAAAAGAGCAAAATAAAATTATTCGTAATGAACAAAGCAAGTATTTAGTCGTTCAGGGAGTTGCCGGAAGCGGAAAAACATCAGCTGCGCTTCAGCGTGTTGCCTTTTTACTGTATCGTTATTTAGGAAAAATTAAGTCAGATAATATACTGTTATTTTCTCCAAATCCTTTATTCAATAGTTATATAGCGACAGTATTACCTAATTTAGGTGAAGAAAATATGCAGCAAACCACCTTACACGATTATATCGATAAATATGCAGGAAAAGATTTTACGATTGAGGATCCATTTAAACAGATGGAATACGTATTAAAAAATGAAAATGGCGAATATGATCAAGCCAGACTGGAAGGAATCCGTTTCAAGGCCGGATTGCACTATAAACGAATAATGGATGAATATATAGAGCATCTCAGCATAAAGGATCTTAGGTTTAAAAACATCACTTTTCGAGGTGAAACACTTATTACATCGAATGAGATAGCAGCATACTTTTACTCTCTCGATTCACGTAATCCGATTTCAGCTCGTATACAGATCGTGAAAGAATGGCTGTTACGTGAATTGAATGAGAAGGAAAAAATCGAATATAAATGTGACTGGGTCGAAGATGAATTAGAGTTGTTGGAAACAGAAGAATATACAGAGAATTATATGGAGCTCGAGGCAAAGCAGCACAACTCAGAAGACACATTTATTGATTTTAACCGAGAAAAAGATGAATTGGCAAAAAAAATAGTTCAAACCTATTTTAATCCCATAAAAAGAGCCATTAAAAAACTAAAGTTTATCAACGTAAAGGCGATCTATACGAACTTTTTCATCAATGGCTATAAACATATTAAGGAGGCGGAATTCCCTGAGATGTGGCCACAAGTTTGTGAATACACCTTGAAACGGAGCAAACAAAACGAATTAGCCAATGAAGATGGAATAGGCTTTGTCTATTTAAAAGCAAAGCTGGAAGGACGAAAAACGGATAACCTGATCCGTCATCTATTTATTGATGAAGCACAGGACTATACACCCTTTCAATTCGCAGTCCTAAAGGAGCTATTTCCCGCCAGTAAAATGACGATATTAGGGGACTTTAATCAGGCCATTTATGCTCATTCCATTCATGCACCAACTTTGCTTTCTGATGAGCTTTATGACACGGATGAATTTGAAAAAATAGAACTGACGAAAAGCTACCGATCAACACGTCAAATAGTTGAATTTACGAAAGAGATACTGGATGAAGTTCAAATTGAACCGTTTAATAGAACTGGACCAAAACCTATCCTAAAAATAGTAAATAACAATTCCCAACGTACTCTTGCCATTAGCAGCCTGATCTCTTCTTTAGAAAAAGCAGGTCATCAAACGATTGCAATTATATGTAAAACCGAAGAAGAAACACGGGAAGCCTACGAACAATTATCCAAGAATCTAAATGTCCAGCTTATGGAGAAAAACACCTATTCATATAGTAAAGGAATTTTGATTCTGCCTTCTTATTTATCAAAAGGGATAGAATTTGACGCTGTCCTTATTTATGATGCCTCGAAAGAAACATATAGGCGTGAATTGGAAAGAAAATTATTCTATACCGCCTGTACAAGAGCTATGCATGAACTTTATCTCTTTAGTAAAGGGGAACTAAGTCCGTTTCTTAAGACCATATCACCTGAATTATATACGATTGACTGACTGATCAATAAAAAGACCTGATGGTCCCCTCCATTCAGGTCTTTATTGATCGTTTATGTTTTAATTCACATTGATTTCAGTTCATGTCCCGGAAAGTAGATGGTAAAGGTTGTACCTTCACCAGGTTTACTTTTAACACGTACGGCCCCTTTCATCGAATCAATAATTCTATACACTGCCATCATTCCAAGCCCTGTGCCTTCTACACCTTTTGTTGAAAAGTAGGGCTCACCCATACGCTTTATTTGTTCAGTGTTCATACCAATCCCCGTATCAACAATAATGATATCTACACCCTTCTTTTTTTTGACAGTAGTTAATGTAAGAATTCCTCCATGCTCCATTGATTCAATACCGTTTTTTAAAATATTCACAAAACATTGTTGAAATAATGGCCTCTCCCCCTCCACTATATAGGGAGACACGTCAATCTTAATGCTTACATTTTGCATATTCGCCAGCGGTTTTACGATATCAACCACCTTATTCAATTCTATTTGTATATTGATATGATCCTTACGGTCTATTTGTGGTTTAGCAAATGCCAAATAGTCGTTGATAATGGTCTCAGCTCGGTCTAATTCAGATAACGCAATATCAATAAACTGCTGTTTTTTTTCCTTCGTTAGATTCTCGTCATTTCTTAATAATTGCAGAAATCCTTTCGTAGCCGTTAATGGATTACGAACTTCATGAGAAATAGAAGCAGCTAAATGACTGACTGACTGTAATTTCTCTGTATCAATTAATTTATTTTTTAAATTTCTGCTTCTTTCCAGCCTTTCAATTGTATAAACCATCCATACCATTCCAAATGTAAATAATAGAACATATAAGAAACTGCTTTTTAGGCTGGATTCTTGAACATACATAAACGTAAAGATAATCATAATAGCCAAAGAGGAAATAAGCGCCGTTAAACTGGATGCAATCAATCGCTGATTAGTCATTAGTTTCTTATATCTTTCTTTAAAAATGGATGCAGCGAAAAAGGAAATAAGACCTGAAAAGAAGTAAAACCATTCAAATGAGGTGGTGTGAAGGAAAGATGCAATAAGTGTGATTATATACAAACCGACTCCAACTGAATACCGGCCATAATAAATACCAAGAATAATAGATATAGAGCTTAAACTAACCATCTCGGCACCAGGCGATGGTTCAACAGAGAAAAATAAAATATTTAATAGAATACTAATCGCTTGGCCTATCCCAACGATTATATAGTTAATCTCTCCCAACGCTCCATACTTTACATGCCAAAAGTAAATTAGCTGAATAATGATCAGGATGATAAATAGATTAATAAATAAATTTTCTATATATTCACTTGCCATCTAACTCTCCTTCTTAAACAGCGGTATACTTTAAAGTTTAGAGGAAAATATATCCAAAGTAAATTGTTAATTTTGATTTTTCTGTATATTCAACTCTTTCCTTCTGAATACGGACATCTATATTGGCATGCCATTACTTATCACATTAGGAAAATCTCCATAACATACTGCAATAATCACCTTTCATTTCAGGGATAGAAAGCCCCGCGTACATCAATTCATCTCCTCCATATAATAAGGAAGTATCTTTATCGATGTATTTTTTAACAGGATTTAATCCTCTTAACCTGAAGATACGAAATGGTTCTGCAGGCTGCGCCATCAGCCTGAAATACATAACAACCGTCTCAGATAAATCCGTACTGACAAATTGCCAAGCTGCCTGATTTCCCGCAAAAGGGCTAAGCAACCGATAAAACGTACCAAATTGAATAACAGAACGAATTTCTTTATACAATTTAATCTGTTCTTTAATGATTTCCTTTTCTGACTGGCTTAGTTTCGCAAGATCAAGTTCATATCCTAAATTTCCTGAAAAGGCAACATGTCCGCGCATGGATAAAGAAGTATGGCGGTGCACTTGATGATTAGGGCTAGCTGAAACATGTGCCCCAATCGATACTGGCGGATATACGAGGCTGGTTCCATATTGAATTTTCAACCTTGAGACAGCATCAGTATTGTCACTAGTCCACACCTGTGGCATATAAAAGAGCATTCCCGGATCAAATCTGCCTCCTCCCCCTGAACAATTTTCGAATAAAACGGTTGGGTGGCGGTTAGTTAATACCTCTAATATATAATAGAGTCCCAGCATATAGCGATGTTCTATTTCCCTTTGCCTTTCTGGTGGTAAAGCAGATGAACCAACTTCTGTCATATGACGATTCATATCCCACTTCACATAGCTGACAGGAGCGGATGATAAGACATCAGAGACAGCATCAATTATGTACTCACATACCTCACCCCTTGTTAAATCAAGGACCAATTGATTACGTCCCAGTGATTTCGGACGATTGGGAACATGTATACACCAATCTGGATATTTTCGAAATAGGTCACTATCCATAGATACCATTTCCGGCTCAAACCAGAGGCCAAATTTCATCCCCAGCTGATTAATCCGCTCAGCCAGCTTTTTTAACCCACCAGGCAATTTTTGTTCATCCACTTTCCAATCTCCAAGCGAGGACTTTGCGTTGTTACGTTTTCCAAACCACCCGTCATCCAAGACAAATAATTCAACACCAAGCTCCTTCCCTGCTTGTGCAAGCTGTTCAAGTTTATCGGAGTTAAATTTAAAATAAGTGGCTTCCCAATTATTTAACAATACAGGGCGCAGGCAATCTCTATATAGCCCTCTTGCCAAACGAAATCGATATAATTCATGATAAGTTCTTGACATATCGTTTAATCCTTTATAGGAATAAACCAAAACTGCTTCCGGTGTTTGAAAGGTTTCACCGACCTCCAAATACCAGCTGAAATTAAAGGGATTAATACCGATAGATAGACGCGTTGTTTCATACTGATCCACCTCTGCTTGTGCCAAAAAATTCCCGCTATAAACGAGGCTGAACCCGTATACTTCTCCATACTCTTCATTTGCATCTGGCTTTGCCAGACATACAAATGGATTATGCTGATGGCTGCTGGCCCCACGCGTGCTTTCGATGAGTTGGCTTCCAGCTGTCAAACGTTTTCTGGAAAGATTACATTCATTGGCATGAGCACCATATAAGGTCAGTAAGTCATAATCACTTTCCCTGAAATCAACGGAAGCGCTCATGGCTTTAAGAATTTTCACTGGTTTTTCTCCATAGTTGATAACCCGGACCGACCGAGTAATCACATTATCATTTTCATAAGTACAATACGTCAATATCGCTATAAGGCCTGTTTGTTCATCCATAAGCGTAATATCAATCGAAGTCGATTCCTTTGCATCCTCAACATAAGTAGCTGGTAAACCGGCTAATTCCCGTTTGCCCTTATAAATATGAAAATATTTATATTTTAAGTCTGTAATGGTTGTCCCATTTGGGAATTGGATTTGATAGGCTGGCGTACGAAAATCTGTATTTCCATGTGCGGGATATTCCTGAGGCAGTGTATCGAGAGAAAATGTCTTGTCAAACCCTTCTGGATTTGGAGAGAATAGACGGTATTTAAACTGTAACAGATTACTTTCATTGGACTCCTTAATCCTTCTTCCCCAATATAAATGTGCCAAATACGCATGATGGCAAATCTTTATAACATAGCTCATCTCACCTGCTTGCAGATGGAATAACTTTCGTCTAGGACAGTACGATATCCCCATTTTGTCCTCCCTGATTTCTTTTTCTCTTATTATATGAACACCAAAATAATAACTTGCTCTTAGTTAAGAAAAAAAGAAGCCCATATATCAGGCTTCAAAGCGAAATCTTCATCTATTTAAATAATGTCGCTTACCTAAGGGGACAAGGTAATGAACATTTATTCTCCAACTCATTATTTCTCAGTAACTGTAACGGATACGGTTTTTTCTGCTCCGTTTCTGTATAGCTTGATTTTAACTTTATCTCCATTATCAGCAGTGGTATACAGGTATTTTCTGAATTCTCCAAGTGTAGTGACTTCCGCATCATTGATTGCCACAATCACATCTTTAGCCTCTATACCTGCTTCAGCACCTGGAGAACCGATTTCCACCTGAGTTACGACTACACCATTTGTTATATTTTCCGGAAGTCTCAATTGTTGCTGCAAAACATATTGAGGAATTTCGGAAATAGATTGCAAACTTACACCAACATATGGCCGTTGAACTTTTCCATCAGCAAGCAAATCATTCACAATGTCTGAAACATCCTTACTTGGGATAGCAAACCCTATCCCTTCCACCTCTTCAGATGCTATTTTCATACTGTTGATACCGATAACTTGTCCTTCTGAATTGACAAGCGCTCCTCCACTGTTTCCGGGATTTATCGCTGCATCCGTTTGAATTGCATCCATATCCCATTCACCTGCTGAAGTGCTAACCGTTACTGTTCGTTGCAAGCCGCTTATGATACCTTGGGTTACTGATCCCGAGAAGTCAAGGCCCAATGGGTTCCCGATTGCTAATACTTGTTCACCAACGCTTAGCTTTTCGGAATCTCCAAATTCAGCTACTTTTGTGACTTTGCTTGCATCAATCTTTAATACAGCCAAGTCTGTTAATGGATCTGTACCTACTAATTCTGCCGTTATTCTTGTTCCTTCTGCCAAAGACACTTCAATCGTATCTGCATTTTCGATAACATGATTGTTTGTCACGATGAATGCATCTTTTCCAGATTTTTTAAATATAACCCCTGAGCCTGTGCCGCTCTCCTGATTGCTATTTGATTCCTCATTTATTGCTGGTTGGCGGTATTCGTAGTAATCAGTGGCATTCTGTATATTAACAATACCTACTACAGCTGGAGATACTTCTTCAATCATTTGAATTAGTTCAGAAGTCGTTTTCGTTGTATCTATAATTTTCAGGCCATCTTCACTATTTACTTTATCATTTGTAGCGATAGCTGTTTTAACAGAGCTGGCTTCGTCTGGAAGTAGCCCTGATAAATCTACAAAGCCAAAGTAAGAACCTACGCCCAGTGCCACTGTTCCGCCTAGAATCGCGGTGATGACCGGCGTCAGCCATCTGTTTATTTTTTTCTTTTTTCCAGCCGTCCTTAGCTCTATTTCTTCACTCGAAGCAAGAGACTGTGGTTGTGGCAGGGGATCATTTACGATACTCTTTTTTTCAAGGACTCTCTCTTCGCCATTTGACGAACGTAATTCATGATACCCACGGTACGAAAGGAATTCCTTTTCAATCTCTTGTTCGTTTTGCATCTCAGGCTTCTGGTTTCTATCTTGATTAGCAGCATCTATTGGTTTATCAAAATGTTCATAATCATGGTGATTATTGTTTTCCATCAAAATTCCTCTCCTTGCAAATTAGACTGTCTATTTAATATATTACGATAATTATAGTGAAATTGCATTTCTGTTCATTCATTACACTGTCTACTATACTAACTGTATGTGTCAACAAAATGTCAAATATACGTAATTTTTTCATTTTAAATAAAAAGCTGCCGGTCTCTCATTGGCAGCTTTAGCATTAGTTATGTTTTTTGTAATCTAGCTTCAACTCCTAGTCCCTCGAGTCATAAGCAAATACTCTACAGGAGAAGCCCCCTCCCTTCGAGTATTGGTCTTATGCTTCTAAGGACTGAACAGTCGTTTCAGCTTTTTGGGCAATCTAGCTTCAACAGATAGAAGCTCAGGAGGCCTACAGGATGTTGGTCATGAGGACATTGCCACAGGACGTGGCGAATTTAGTCTTCGTTCCTTAATTCAAGCCGTTTCAGCACTTGGTGTAATCCGGCTTCAGGGCCTAGGAGTTCGGGACATAAGCATAGCCACAGCGGAGGCCTACAGGATGTTGGTCACGAAGACGTTGCCACAGGATGTGGCGTTCTTAGTCTTTGTTCCTTTAACCCTCCCTCCGTGCCTCTGTCTTATGCTCATCGCGGGCCTACAGGATGTAGGTCATGAAGACGTTGCCACAGGACTTGGCGAATTTAGTCTTCGTTCCTTAATTCAAGGCCCTTCAGCACTATAGTAATCCGGCTTCAACGGCTAGAAGCTCAGGACATAAGCATAGCCTCTTCCGGAGGGAAGAACACCTCCTTCTGAGCCTCTGTCTTATGCTCCTCGCTTCTGGGCAAGCCGTTTCAGCACTATAGTAAAGGTTGTACCTTTTTTACTGCTATTTGTTAATACCAAATCACCATCCATGGCTTTGGCCAGCATTCTGCTGAATGGCAATCCCAGTCCTAAGCCACGGACTTTGTATTTTTTTTCTTCGCCGCGATAAAAACGTTCAAATATTAAGTCTTGTTCAGCAAGAGGCACTCCCGAACCGCTGTCCTCTACATCAATGACGGCAAAATCTTCGTCACGCTTATAGACACGAACCTCTATTGTTCCCTCTCCTTGAATGGCTTGCTTGGCATTATTCATAAGGTTAATGATAATTTGCTGCAAACGGAGAGGATCCGCCGATACTATCATGTCTTCCTTGGGTTGTTTCATAGTAACCTTAACAAGTTGATCCTCCTGTACAATTTCCCATTGATAGATCATTTCTTTTATGATTTCCCCGATTTGAATCGATTTTCTATTAACTGGGATTGCATTGACCGTAAAAGAGTTGAACTCCAATAGATCCCCCACCATTTTTTGCATACGAGTTGTTTCCTGTAAAGAGATCCCCAGAAACTCTTTTGCTTCTTCTCCTGTTACAACTCCATCATTAACAGCCTGAAGTAAACCACTGATTGATGTTACAGGAGTCTTCAATTCATGCGTAACGCCTGCCAGCAATTCTGCTCTCATAGTTTCCAACTGCTCCAATTTAATCGCCATTTCTTTAAAGGAGTGGACAAGATCATACACTTCCTGTTCGTTTACCTCTACCTCTTCAATAAGTTCAATATTATAATTGCCTTTTTGAACCTGTTTAGCTGCTTCAGCTACATTCGCAATCGGCTTAACCAGTCGTTTGGATAAAAAGTAAATCGCAACCCATCCAAGCAAGGCCAAACTTAAAATCATAATCAAAAGTAATTTGTATTCCTGATCTACTGCCGTTAACTCAGCCTCGGATTGCATAACTACAATCCAACTAAACACCGTATCATTCACAACAAGAGGCCGCTTGACAAGATAATAATCTTTACCTCCAATATTGTTTAGCTGTTTGACTTCATCCTGACTATTAAGCAGTGCAGGTGAAAATGAAGATACATTAAGGTGGTTACTAGAACGATTTTCGATTACTATTTTTCCATTGACATCCACTACATAAATAGAAGGATTACCGCTAACCTCCAATAGTTTTTTTCGATTTGAAAAAACTTCGGGATTCTGCTCTGGCAGGATGTCAGTGCCAACTGTCTGATCCAGTATCCGCGCTGCTACTTCCTCTGCCAAGTATTTATTAATATCAAGATTCTTATTAAGTGTGGATTGCCTGATAATGATACCTGAAACAAATCCTATGACGATAAGGCCAATAAACAGGGTTACCAGATATCGTGTCGTCCAGTATTTCAACAAACTGACACGTTTAGTCGGATGACTCTTCTTTTTTAGATCCAAGTGCTTCAAAAAATCTATTTGTAGTTTATTATTTTTTTTCATAGACACTTAATTGATACCCCAATCCTCGCAGTGTTTTAATTTCTCCTTCAGATGCAGGCCAGTTTTGCAATGACTTTCTCAATCTTTTAATGGACAAATCAACTGCTCGGTCGCTCCCTTCGTAGTCCAACCCCCATACATGATCAATTAATTGATCTCTCGTAAATAGTTGATTTGGGTGCTGAGCCAGGAAGATTAGCAGAGAAAGATCACGTGGTGTTAAATCAAGCTCCACTCCATTTAATGTAACGCTATGTGCTTTTACATTAATGCATAATGCACCATAGTGTTTCTTCTCCTTATCATCAATAACTTGTACTGATCTTCTCAAAACTGCCTGGACGCGGGCAACTACTTCATCACCAATGAAAGGTTTAGTGATATAATCGTCGGCCCCCTCATTCAAGCCTGCGAGCCTGTAATTGATATCGCCAAGTGCCGTGAGCATGATAACAGGGCATGCGCTTTTTGTACGAATTTCTTTTAATATATCCCATCCACTCATACCTGGAAGCATAACATCTAACAAAACAAGATTAGGTTGAAATTCTTCAAATTTAGCAATTGCTTCACCACCTGTAAATACTTGTTCAACTTCGTAGTTCACTTTCTTCAAGTATGCCTTTAGAACCTGGCTGATGGCCTTTTCATCTTCCACAATCAAAATCTTTTGCATCTAGTGCTCACTCCTCAGGGTAAAAAGATAGGACAAAAATCCCCGATATCTCGGAGATTTCCATTAAAATATACATTCACTTATCGGGGCAATTGTTCGTTTATATTATTTACAATCATGATTTGACCTTTAGAAAGGCGAATCGTTTGATCTGCAATTTCAGCAATATGTTGATCGTGCGTAACGATAATCACACATTTATTTTCCTCATGTGCCAGCTGCATAAATAACTTAATGATGTCTTGAGCAGTATCCTCATCAAGATTTCCGGTCGGCTCATCCGCAACGATTAACTCTGATTTACAGCAAAGGGCACGGGCAATGGAGACACGTTGCTGCTGTCCGCCACTCAATGTCAGTACCTTTTGTCCCGCCTGTTTTTCATCGATACCCACTTTCCTAAGCATCTCAAGTGCATACTGTTTTTTGTCCTTAACCTTATTGCCGGTAATCTCCATGGCTGTAATGACATTTTGTAATGCAGTCATATAAGGTAATAAATTATAAGCTTGAAAAACAATTGATACATATTTATTTCGAAAAGTCGTATATCCAATTTTTCTAATATCTTTACCTTCGTATAAGACCTGTCCGTCTTTCGGAGCATCTAACGCGCTTGCTAACGCCAGCAGCGTGGTTTTACCCGAACCGGACGGACCGACTATAGCATAAAACAGTCCCTTATTAAAAGATACATTAATTTTCTTTACTATATCATGCTGTTTGTTATTATGTCTGTACCAATAACTTAGATCCTTAAACTCCAATAATGCGCTCATTTATATTCCTCCTAATCCTGTCTTGAAAGTATGGCCTTTGGCTGTAATCGAAGTATGGATAATGATGGGATCAATGTAGCCAGGATGGCAATCAGTAAACCAATACTGGATAATTTACCAAGATCAGAGGCTGTCACTTTAACGTCTAAATCATCCACTTGAGCTGTTTCTGCCTGTGGCTGATTTGGCCCTCCAGGACCGTTTCCTCCGCCTCCCATTCCTGGACCCATACCGCCTCCCATTTGCATTCCTTTACCACCAAATGGATCATTTGTGGATTGTGTCTCCGTTTCAACTTGCTGGGACAATAATTGGTCACCAATTTTATCAGCTGCTAGATTACCAGTTACGGAAGATATACCAAGAGCAAACACAGCAATAATTAATATTTCAACAATAAATTGTCCAATCAGCTTGCTTTTCTTCTCTCCGATGGCAAGCAGTACACCCATCTCGTATTTCCGTTCCCGGATACCAAGCATGACTATCAATCCTAGAATGATAGCACCCGCGATGGTTACAAGATACACAACGTTCTTAGAGAAGGAGGCTACATTGTTAATCGGTTCAACCATTTGTTGATATAACTGATCATTAGCATCCAATTTAAATACATCCGTATTAATGGCTCCGGTCGCTTCCGCATCCTTAATAAAAGAATCCGTATCTGCCGGATCATTCATATAATAAACTGCACTTTCGATTGTATCCTCATAGTCTTCACCCTTTAGTTCATTGACAAGTGTGTATGGTACATATACTTTGTTATACGGATTCATGGCAGCAAAATTCATCATACCTGAATCCGTTGATGCTGAAGAAGTTTTATAAATACCAATTATCTCAACTTCAACCGTCGTATCTTCATCTGTTGCAGAAGCTACCTCTAATTGGTCCCCGACAGCCAATTCATTTTCCTCAGCCAGTGTCTCTTCAATAATGGCTACCTTTTTAGTTAAATGATTATCTGAAATATGAGAGCCTTCTATCATTTCGGCCTCTCCATCCATAAATTCGCTTGTTGTATCTGTAAAAGCGACTCCTTGAAGACTAATATCGGCATCTGCCATACTTGGACCGCCGCCTCCTCCAAATCCCGGAGCTTGGCCATTCTGGTTCGTTTCATTTGTTGTACTTGTTGACTCTGTTTCGATTGGGTCAAAGTTTTCAGCTATTGCAAATGTAGTAGAATAGTAGTTATATCCTTTAATCTGTGACAATGATAATAACTCATTTGCATCGCTAACCGCGACCGGCTCTTCCATCAATCTAACAGGTTCTCTACTTTCTCTGTTTTCTTGATTTTCTCGCTCCTGCCGTTGCTGTTCCATTAATTTTTCTCGATCTGCACTTAGTGTGACTTCACTGCCAAGACTTTGTTTTGCGAGCTCTGCTGATTTATTTGCTGCTGTCTGAATGGAAAGACCTGATAAAACTAACACACAGATAGCAGTAAATATAACCAACTGTAAAATGCTCTTCCCTTTTCTGGCTTTTACACTTAAAAAAGCCCTTTTAATAAAATTCATCTTATTCATCCTCTCTGAAAATCTATAACAGTTATATAGTTCGAAAAGCTTTTCTATAATTAAACTATAGGACCATCATGTGTCAGTAAAATGTCAGATAAAACATAAAATGTTATTTTATAAGCCCACTATATTTTTTTGAAAGTCTTTACAATTGACGTTTGAAATACTGATTTTGTACAGTTGAAAGGAACATAACTATAACTTAACCGCTTAATACATAAATCAGTTTTACATTCTGAGCACTTTTACTCCATTCAAGCTTTTTGAGCGGTTATAGAGGAGAAACGTATGGAAAATAGAAAAGTATTGCCCCTTTTGTTCCTGGTCATGTTTTTAGTTATGGTTGGCTTCGGCATTATCATACCGGTCCTGCCATTCTTGGCAGAAAAGGTAGGAGGCACGCCCACCCAGCTTGGTTTCTTAATGGCGGTTTATTCTTTAATGCAATTATTTTTTGCTCCTGTTTGGGGGAAAGTTTCGGATCGGATTGGCAGAAAACCAGTTATGATGATTGGCATTTTAGGGCTGGCTTTATCATTCTTCATCATGGCAGCTGCCGATTCATTATGGCTCATGTTTGTCGCACGGATTATTGGCGGAATCCTTTCTTCTGCCAATATGCCAACCACGATGGCCTATGTAGCAGATATTACGACTGAAGAAAATCGAGGAAAAGGAATGGGGATTATCGGTGCTGCAACTGGTTTAGGCTTCATTTTCGGTCCGGCAATTGGCGGGGTCCTTTCAAAATCAAGCTTAAATACCCCTTTCTTGATTGCTGGAATTCTATCAACTTTCACATTCCTGTTAGTTCTTATTATCCTGAAGGAATCCTTGCCTGCGGAGGAGCGGGGAAAACAGAACTCGATAAACGAATCAATATGGAAGAACTTTACAGGCGCAGTTTCCATTCTTTTCATACTTCAATGCATAGTATCTTTGTCAATGGCTGGCCTCGAAACAACTTTTGCTTATTTTGCCGCTAAAAAGGCGGGAATTAATACCGTTCAACTAGGCTATATGTTTATGGTAATGGGATTTGGGAGCGCAATTGTGCAGGGCGGACTCATTGGAATCATGACAAAGAAATGGGGAGAAGGCCGAGTCATTCAAATTGGGCTAGTCGTATCAATTATTGGATTTACCCTGATCTTATTCAGCAATAGTTTCTGGACAGCTACGATCTTTTTAACCATCTTTGGTTTGGGTAACGGGGTCATTCGCCCAGCTGTTACTGCATTGCTGACAAAGACTTCAACAGGGGGACACGGCGGCTCAACCGGACTTCTATCATCCTTTGATTCCCTGGGCAGAATCATTGGCCCTCCACTGGGAGGTTTATTGTACTCATACTCCATCGGGCTTCCTTATATTTCAGGAGCGATTCTTTCTGTAGGAGCACTTTTGCTTTATCAGGTTTACCATGCTCAAGTGAGAAAGGTTCAAGCTTTATAATGAATACTGATTAATTGCCGTTGGTTTTGCACCAACGGCTTTTTTATTTCAAAAAAGACAATCTTATGTTCCATAAAGAGGCACCCATTGGATTTTTCCGGATTGGCTGGATTCTACTTGCTTTCGGCTGGATTTTCTCCTGGTTTGGCTGGATTCTTCCTGCTTTCGGCTGGATTCGCTACTGGAGCGGCAATTCTTCCTGCCTTCCGCTGGATTCTACTTGCATCGCCTCAAATCATCCGCCTATTTTAGATAGAATAGGTTAATTACCGACATTTCCTTTCAACTATTTTACTTGATTCTACATTCCGTCCGTATTATAGAAGGAATTTTGAGTGAATTATAGAATAGGTATATCACAGAGAGCATTTGGCAAATGTACGATTCAAGATAGGAATCCTCTTAATCCCTGCCTATAAAATTAAAATAAATTGATTACTCATCCAGGTGAATAATAATTTTTCACCACTTAAAATAAAATCTTGATAAATCTATTCCCCCAAGATTTATCTACTTATGAATGTGAGGAATACATTTCATGAAGAGTCCAATTTAAATCCCCCCTTCGATTGAAAATAATAATCGGAAGAATGGGGGATTCAAATGAATAAAAATTTCAGCTTATTACTTACTGGTCAATCGCTGGCCAATATGGGTGACATTCTTTATACAGTGAGCATAATTAAGTTAATTTTTTCTTTAACCGGCTCAGCAACCGCAGCGTCTTTTGTACCATTTACGATCACAACATGCATGTTCATATCCAGTCTATTAACACCTCTGTTATTCGGGAAAATCAGCCTAAAGTGGTTAATGACCGGTTCACAAATCGGGAAAACTTTTCTGCTAGTCCTTTTAGGTTTCTTGTTAATCGTAATAACAGTTGCTAACTTTTATTGGGTATTTTTACTCATCGGGTTGATTGCATTGCTTGATGGGTGCGCCAATCCAATCAGACAAACGCTGATTCCCCACTATGTGAACGCTGAACAGCTGCTAAAAGCGAATGGAATCAGTGAATCAGTCACCCAATTTATCCAGAGCATCATGTGGTTCATAGGCAGTTTATTCTTGACAATCTTAAGTTCACAACAGTTGATATGGGTTGTCGGATGCCTATTTGCCCTAGCCAGTATTTTTCTTTCGTTTTTGGAAAATGTCCCTAGCAAACAACCCATCAAACAAGGAGGGAAGCTAGCACAAGTTCAAAAAGGCTGGAGTACAATATCGTCGACACCCATATTGAGACAAATTGTAAAGGTAGATATTCTTGAGACGATTGCAGGGACAGTCTGGATCGCGGCGATTGTCCTGGTATTTGCCAACGAGGTCTTAAATAGTGATGAAAAATGGTGGGGGTTTATTAACGGTGCATACTTTTTCGGTTTAATAGCAGGAAGCATCTACTGTGTGAAACACTCCTCCTTTATCGAAAAAAGATTAGGGAATGTCATTCTACTAAATTCGTTGGCGACATTCCTTATAACGGTGCTATTTAGCATAAATAGCATTCCCATAATCGCTTTATGTCTATCTCTATGCGTAGGTATTTTTGGACAAATAAAGAACATACCGCAGCAAACAATCATCCAATCCAGTGTAGCGAAGAAAGAATTATCAACGGTATATACTTCTTTAGGATCTGTCTCTACCGGTATTTTTGGCATTTCTTCTTTACTCATGGGAATCATGGCAGATTTAATGGGAGTGAGATCTGTATTCCTGATTTCTGGCCTGTTACTTGCCTTGGCCAGTATCATCATTTTTAAAAATAAGAAGCTATTCATCAGAAATGTTATAGAGTAAACAATTATCGTGCGGAGCACCAGGAAGACATCCAGTGCCCGCACTTTTTTAAAAGAGGGTACGACTGCCTGAAATTATCCATGCTGAAGGAAGGAATATGATTTTTCATAGAGAATAGAATATATATCAAAATAATTAAGGACATGGAGATTTCTTATGGAATTTATAATAGATAAAGAGTATTTCAATCGGGCATTATCTGATGTTAGCAGAGCAGTAACAACGAAATCACTATTACCAATTTTGAGTGGGATCAAAATAGTAGCCCATCCAGATGGTTTAACTTTGATTGGCAGCAATACAAATATAATAATAGAAAATAAAATCCCCTTAGAAATGAACGGAAAGTTCGTTTTAAAAGTAGTAGAACCAGGCTCTGCAGTCCTTCCAGCTAAGTATTTGTGTGAAGTGGTAAAAAAATTATCAGAGGATATTCATATTAAGGTAAATGGAAATAAAACTGCCAATATTCAATCAGGCCAAGTCATGGTCTACTTAAATGGATTAAATCCTGGCGAATATCCCACTTATCCTTCAATTGATGCAGATCCTTTTATACAGATAAACAGCTCTACCTTAACGGAAATAATCAATCAAATGACTTTTGCAGTTTCCAATAGTGAAACTAGACCTGTCCTAACTGGCGTTAATATGTCTTTTAAAGCTAATAAGCTTACTTGCATTGCGACTAATTCACATCGACTGGTTTTAAGGGAAATACCTATACACTCACGAATTGAAGCTTCTTTTATTGTTCCTGGAACCAGCCTTACTGAGCTCACAAAATTACTGAATAGGGAAGAAGCTTTTATACAGTTTTACATAACAGACAACTATATCGTATTCAAATCACCAACTACCTCTTTATATTCCAGACTTATTGAAGGTAATTTCCCAGGCATATCTAAACTAATACCAATCGAATCAAAAACTGTTATCACACTGGATACGGAAAAGCTATTAAAGGGAATTGATCGGGCTCGCCTGTTTGCAAGTGTATGGAAAAATAACAATATATTTATTGAAATGCGAAATGGTAAACAACTAAAGATTTCTTCTAACTCAACAGAAATGGGGAAAATTGTAGAGATCCTGGATATCAATATGGTTCAAGGTGATAAAGAGTTAAGCATTACTCTTGATGGAGATTTTCTGCTCGATGCCTTAAAAGCTATTAAAGAAAAAGAAATAAAATTAAGTTTTGACGGATCTTTTAGACCAGTTTTGATTGAACCTGTTAACAACCCATCTTATCTTCACCTCATTTCACCAGTACGATCATATGGATAAAAATAATTTTCCTTCTATAACATAAAAATAACGGCTGCTTATTCAGAGCAGCCGTTATTTTGTTTACAGAATTTTGTTTTCAACTGCCTGACACACTTCCTCAGCAGTAAGACCGTCAGCATTAATGACTGAACCTTGCATTACAGTATCCTGCATACCCATTACGTTATGATCCAGGCCTGATACAACACAGCAATCGCACCCTTCTGTGTCATTTTCCTGTTTTAATTCAATCACATTATGTCCTTTATCACGTAAAGCTTGTTGAACATCTGATAAAGATTGCTCCACACCAATTTTAGCCATAACATCCACCTCCTTCTTCTGTAAATTGTCCATTTGTACGACAATTTATTCAAAGTTAAGTCGAATGATCAGCCTATAAATAACATTATATCTAACAAAGTATCTTTGTATTACAATCTTGTTAATATTTGAGCAAATCCATTTACAATTAACCAAAATAATACTATTATTCTATAAAAAGGAAAGAAGAGTGGTGTGAAGATGAAATCTACAGGGATTGTTAGAAAAGTGGACGAACTCGGAAGGATTGTACTCCCGATTGAACTAAGAAGAACTCTGGATATTAACATAAAAGACTCTATCGAGATTTTTACGGATGAAGATAAAATTATCCTACAAAAGTACACTCCAGGTAAAGCATGTGCCATTACCGGAGAAGTGAGCAATCAAAATATTTCCCTCGCCAATGGAAAACTTATATTAAGCCAGGAAGGTTTACGAATTTTAGGTTCTGAATTAAACCGAATCATGGAACGGTAAAAGACATTTTTTTCGCCTTTTACCTCGAATTCAAGAGACTTTTATACCGCCCTTATCGTCCACCAATGGAAATTCCAGGATATAAAATAAACCTTGATTCGTTAATTTAATTTGCGGATTAACTGGCAGTGCCAAAAATTGATTCTGAGGGTTTATCAATACATGAAGCATTAATAGAGTAATCAATATACTATGCCTTAAGGTCAAATAGAGTTTATTTATTAAGATAGGTATATGATGAAGCAAGTTAATCAACAAAAATGGGTCTATAGAAAGGCAAATAAAAAAAGCATGAGTTCAGTAAAATACCGTACTCATGCCTGCATTTCATCTATCTGATAAAATCCATTTAATTCTCTTTGACTATAAAAATTACTTTTCCTCTTTTTTTATCAAATCTTCAATTGAATCTATATCCATATAAGTGGGAACAACGAGTCCAAGCTTGGTTCCTTTAAGATTTGGACCCAGATCGATTAAATCTTCCTTATACTTGTCATAGAATGCCTTTGATGTAGTTGGCAGCCAGGCTGCAACCATGGCATCTGCCTTTTGGTTGGCAATCGCTGAATACATCGGGCCAATTTCCACCTGTTTTAATTCTGGATTATAACCATGCATTCTTAATACTTCACTAATAACATTTGTTGATGCAATCTCTGACTCCCACGCAACATAGACCAGACTAATATCTTGCCCATTGCCCTTCTCTGCACCTGTCAGCCATTGATCTACCTTGTTTGGATATTTTTCAATCCATTTGGAGGCTGCCTCTTTTGGTTTCATTCCCTTTTGTACATACATCATAACTTCTTCCATATCAGATGCTGTCCAGTAAAATTGATCTAGAATTTGTTCTGCTCCAGGCAGATCTTCTTCGAGGCCTTTTCGAACGATCGTATGGATGTTTTCACCCTGGCCATAGACACCCTTAGGATCATCTAGATATTTTAAATCATATGTCTGGAACATCCAGTGCGGTGTCCAACCTGTCAGGATAATTGGATTTTTAGTATCATAAGCTTTTTGAAGCTCTGCACCCATAGCAGCAGATGATCCTTCCTGTAATGTCCAATCTTCTTCGAGGCCATACACCTTCATTACTTCTTTTGTAGCAGTCATAAGTCCTGCTCCAGGCTCTATGCCTACAATCTTATAATCTACTTGATCGCCCGCATAGGCAGCATCTTTCGTACCTGTTTCTGCAGATGAAGATATCGCTATATAGGCATATCCTCCAAGAAAAACTAAAACCATTAAACTATATGCCCATTTCTTCGCTATTATTCTTTGATATGCAGGAGTTCTGAGATTTTGCGATACTCTGTCTAAAATAATCGCGATGATAACAATTGCTAGTCCAGCTTCAAAACCTTCTCCAACTGCTATTTGTGAAACAGCCCGGTATACCTCGGCACCCAATCCAGGCGCACCTACAAGGGATGCCATAACTACCATGGATAAAGATAGCATAATACTTTGGTTGATTCCTGCCATAATTGTTGAAACAGCCAATGGCAATTGGACCTTTGTGATTTTTTGCCATGTAGTGGAACCAAAGGCTTGTGAAGCTTCTATTAAATCTTTCGGAACCTCTCTGATTCCTAAATTCGTCATCCGTATCGTCGGCGCAACAGCGAAAATGAAAGACGCCACGATTCCAGGAACGACTCCAATTCCAAAGAATAGGATGGCAGGAATTAAGTAAACGAAGCCCGGCATCGTCTGCATGAAATCGAGAATTGGCATAACAATTCTCTTCACAGTATTACTTTGTGATGCCCAAATACCAATCGGGACTCCGACAATAATCGTAATCAGCACAGCTGCCAAGACTAATGCTAATGTTTGAATCATCGCATCCCATAATCCCAGATTATCAATCAGTAATAATCCTATAAACGTTAATAATGCCATGCCCCAATTATTTGTATATAAAACGAGCAGAGTAATCAGGACAATCAACACGATGGAGGGCCCTAAGCCCAGTACCTCCACACTAGTATCGATAATAGTTTGGATGACAATGGATATCCAATTAAAAAATGGTCCGCATACCTCTGTTACCCAATCAACAAAACGATCCACTCCAGCAGCTATTGGTAATTTTTCTAGGTTCATTGACTTTCCTCCTTATCATGGAGTATATCTTTGTTGCCAGCCAATGCTCCAATGACAACACCACGTACCAGTACACCCTTCAACCTGTTAGCCTCATCAACGACCGCTAAAGGGATTTGTGCATTTGCCATATCGTCGAGCAGATCAGATAGAATCGTATTTTCTAATACTTTTGGTACTTCTTTCGTCATAACTTCATCTATAGAGATTTTCTGCAGTATAGCTTCTCTTGCCTGATCGGCAGATAATGCCCCAAGCAGTGTCTGTTTGCGGTCTACGATAAATATACTGGAATATCCCCTGTCCTTCATAATTTGTAAGGCAACACGAGGTCCTCTGTCGATTGTAATACGTTCCGCCCGAGTCATAATCGTAGATGCAGTCAGAACATGCGATAAATCGATTCCTTCAATAAAACGTTCAACATAGTCATTGGCAGGATTCATCATGATTTCTTCAGGAGTTCCCACTTGAATTACCTGACCATCACGCATCAAGGCAATCCGGTCTCCTATTCTTAAAGCTTCATCCAAATCATGTGTAATAAATACAATCGTTTTTTTGTAATTATCCTGGATTTCTAGCAGTTCATCTTGCATGCTTTTGCGGATAAGAGGATCGAGGGCACTAAACGCCTCATCCATAAGAACAATATCTGTATCGCTGGCTAAAGCCCTCGCAAGCCCGACACGCTGCTGCATACCGCCACTTAATTGAGATGGATATTGATTTTCATATCCTTTAAGACCAACCACTTCAAGTGATTCCATTGCCTTTTGTTTTCGTTCCTCTTCAGGCATTTTTTGAATTTCCAATCCATACTCAGTATTCTCAAGGATCGTTTTATGAGGGAATAGGGCGAAGTTCTGAAACACCATACTAATTTTCTTTCTTCTGGTTTCACGTAATTCAGCCGGTGACATATTGACTATATTCTCATTATCAATCAAAATCTCACCGGATGTCGGGTCAATAAGACGATTTAACATCCGAATTAATGTGGATTTCCCACTCCCCGATAACCCCATTACTACGAATATTTCTCCTTCATAGATATCGAGATTTACTTTGTTAACACCAATGGTACATCCCGTTCTCTTTAAGATATCTTTTTTTGAACAACCCTGTTTCAATAGATCCATTGCAGATTGCGGAGATTTACCAAATACCTTTATGACATTTTGTATACTTATTTTTGGCTGCAAACAACCACTCCTTCTATGTATTTTATTTAGACAAAATTTAATTACCTCACTTATTACTATAACCCATTAAGGGAAAATCTAAACTTTTATGCTCTTTAATACCCTTTTTCTTATACATTGACACTAAAAAAGCCCCTCTTTTATGAGGGGCCAGACAGTCAATATATTCGAATTTTATTTATTCTTCTTCACCAATTATTTTTACTTCTGTTTCCAGGCTGACACCAAAATTAGCTTTAACTGTATCCTGCACATGTTTAATTAATGCCAGATAGTCAGTAGCCGTTGCGTTGCCAGTATTGATGATAAAACCAGCATGTTTTGTAGATACCTGAGCTCCGCCAATTTGAGCACCTTGCAGATCGCTATCCTGAATAAGTTTACCTGCAAAATAGCCAGGAGGTCGTTTAAAAACACTTCCGCATGAAGGGTATTCAAGCGGCTGCTTGGACTCCCTTAAAAATGTTAACTCATCCATTTTATCTTTAATTACGTCCACATCTCCCGGAACCGGTGCAAAACGGGCCTCAAGAACAATGTAATTATGTTTAGCTATCAAACTGCTGCGGTACGTAAGCTCCATCTCATCTTTTGTCAGTGTAAGAAGCTCACCCTTCTCATTTAATACGACAGCTGACTCAATGACCTGTGAAATTTCTCCGCCATAGGCTCCGGCATTCATATAGACCGCTCCACCGACTGAGCCAGGGATTCCGCATGCAAACTCAAGGCCAGTTAAGTTATGCTCTAAAGCAAATCTGGATACATTAATAATGGTTGCACCACTCTGGGCTATAATTTTTCCGTCTTCCATATAAATTTTATCTAAATGACTTAGAATCAGGACAATCCCTCTGATTCCGCCATCTCTAATAATTAAATTAGACCCATTTCCTAAAATGGTCAGCGGAATATCATTCTTACGGGCATATAGAATCGTATTTTGTACCTCTTCATAGGTTGTCGGCAACACTAGAAGATCAGCATTCCCACCTGTTTTAGTAAATGTATATTCACATAAAGGCTCATCCTGTTTAATATGTTCTGCCTGAATAATCTGTTGCAATTCTTCAACTGTTTTTTGTTTATTCATACTCTCAACCTTCTGAATTTTTATTTGTCGTATCTTATTATATACATGAATCATGATAGAAAATCATTGCAAATGGTTGGAAAATCATCTTCACATGATCCTGATATTTAGCCATACCATTAGTCACTATATTAACCCCAATGATTATCATACTATAAATGTAGCTGATTAAAAAACAGTATATTTTACAATCATTAAAATCCTATAAGAGGACTGTTTTCTTTAAGTATATGACAATGATTAAATCTAATGAACAAATGAAAAACAGCATCATCCTCAAGGATGATGCGGCAATCGTATTCCTTTTAAGCCCTCTTAAGCTCTAATCTTCTTGCAATCTGTGATAAACCATAATTAACTACAAAATACATAAGTGCTACGAGGATTAGGATAGGATAAATATAATTGGTGCTTTGCGCAGAAATAATCTGTCCATTATGCGTCAGTTCAGGCAGTGCGATAATAACCGCCAATGATGTATCCTTTAATAAGGAAATAAACTGACTGACAATAGGCGGAACCATATTGCGTAAGGCCTGTGGCAAAATAATATGAATGAGTGTCTGCATATAATTCAACCCTGATGAACGGGCTGCCTCTATTTGACCTTTTGGGATGGAGTTTAAACCGCTTCGGATAATTTCCGATATCATAGAAGATTCAAAAATCGTCAACGCCAGAATGGCAGCGGTCGTTACACTCATATCCAGTGACCAGCTTCTGCTAGGATCCTGTAAGCCAAAATAAACAAAGAAAATAATTAAAATTAATGGCAGATTCCTTATTGTTTCCACCAAAACCGCGACAACATTTGATAAAACCGGTATTTTAGCATAACGGATGATTCCAAGTATCCCTCCTATAAGAAAGCTGAGAATAATTGAAATAAAAGCAACCTCTAGTGTAACAAGAAAACCATCGAATAAAAATTTAAGATTATCGGGCGTATATGCTCCTGCAAAATCCATGATTACGCCTCCTTACGAACTTTTAGCCAGGTGTTTTTCTAAATACCCAACACCTAAACTGAGTGGTATGGTTAAAATCAAATAGAATATAGCAACAAAAATATAGACATCAAACACGACAAATGTATCGGAAGAAATCAAATCAGCCTGATACATTAATTCACCTCCGGCAATGACAGCCAGAATTGATGAATTTTTAACTAAATTGATAAATTGATTTCCTAATGGAGGAATTACTATTTTTATAGCCTGGGGCAAGATAACCAATCTCATAGCCTGTCCATAGGATAAACCCGAAGAACGTGCTGCCTCCAGTTGCCCTTTATGTACGGATAAGATCCCTGCTCGAATAGACTCTGCAATAAACGCAGCCGTATAAATCGTTAATGCTAGTGAACCTGCCATAAAGCCTGACATTTGTGCTCCATAGTGAAAAATAAAAGCAATAATCAATAAAGGGATATTCCGTACAAACTCTACATAGGCTGTACCAATCCAATTCAGTGGTTTGAATGGAGCAATCCTCATCACCGCGATAATCGCTCCTATCAAAAAGCTTCCCACGAGAGCCAATAGACTAATTTGTATCGTTTTGTAAAAACCGTCTAAATACGTATCTATATTATCTGCGAGTATCGAAAAATCCAGCAATTATTTCACTCCTCTTAATCAATCAGGATGAGCTTTCTGCCCATCCTGATTGGAGAAATTATTTATTTTTTAATCCATTTGTTAAAAATCTCATCATATGTTCCGTTCTCTTTAATCGTTTTAAGTGCTTTATTTAATTCATCCACTAATTCTTCATTGCCCTTTTTAACTGCAATTCCATATGGCTCTTCTGTAAATTGTCCACCAACCAATTCATAGGAAGGGTCTTCATCAACCATTCCATACAGGATAGAATCATCCGTAGTTAGAGCATCACCTTGTCCTGATTTAAGAGCAGAAAAGGCTTCAGCGTAGTTTTCATATTGAAGAACTTCTGTATCTGGTGCTTTTTCAGCGATATTAACAGCAGACGTAGAACCTTTCACCGCAAGAACTTTTGTACCTGCTTTTAAATCATCGACACTTTTGATTTTACTTCCCTTTTTAACAAGTAAGGATTGCCCTGCTTCAAAATACACATCTGTAAAGTCCACTTCTTTTTTACGTTCCTCTGTAATTGTCATTGTGGCAACAACAGCGTCAATCTTTCCATTTTGAAGAAGCGGCACCCGAGTTTTAGAGGTTACTTCCTTAAATTCGACTTTATTTTCATCTCCAAGAACCTCTTTAGCCAGTGCTTTGGCTATATCAATATCAAAGCCTTCTACTTTGCCAGTGCTTGTATTCTTTAATCCAAACAGACGAGTATCATTTTTCACGCCAAAGATGATTTTATCCTTATCCTTGATTTTATCCAGACCCTTTTCTGAGGATCCTCCTGTTGTTTCGTCATCTTTCCCGCAAGCTGCCAACATGAATACAGCTATGATGGAAATGATGGATACCTTCCAAAACTTTTTTAATGACATTCTTTTTCCCCCTTATTAATGATTTAATATACGGCTTAAAAACGTACGAGCCCTTTCTTCTTCCGGGTTCGTAAAAAATTCAGCCGGTGTAGATTCTTCTAAAATTTTCCCTTCATCCATAAAGACAATCCGATTGGCTACCTCTTTCGCAAAGCCCATTTCATGTGTAACGACAACCATCGTCATGCCTTCCTTCGCCAATGCCTTCATAACATCCAATACTTCGCCAATCATCTCAGGATCGAGAGCAGAGGTTGGTTCATCAAAGAGCATAATTTCCGGATTCATCGCCAATCCTCTCGCAATGGCTACACGTTGTTGCTGTCCACCGGAAAGCTGAGCTGGATATGCGTTCGCCTTATCCGGAATACCTACTTTTTCAAGATAGATTTTTGCAGTTTTAACGGCTTCCTCTTCAGATTTACCTAAAACCTTCATAGGAGCCAATGTGATATTTTGAAGGACGGTTTTATGCGGATACAAATAAAAATGCTGAAAAACCATTCCAATTTCACGACGGATTTTATTGATATCTGTCTTCTTATCATTGACCGAAATATCATTCACTTTTAAGGTACCGCTATTAATACTCTCCAGTCGATTAATACATCTAAGCATCGTACTTTTACCAGACCCTGAGGGACCAATTACTACTACTACTTCTCCCTTTTCAACTTGAAGATTTATATCTTTCAAAACATGAAAATCTCCAAAATACTTATTTACCTGATCAAAAACAATCAACATTCTTCCCCCTTGCCGATGCTCATCTCAATATTTTTTATTTTCAGAAATTATACGGGTTATTTAGAATTATATGTATATAAAGTTAGTCCGTCAATCAAATTAATCCAAACTTTCCATTTTTAGGGGTAATTATACATACTGTCCCTTTTAATATTTTGTTAGAATCTATATATAATATTGTTTTATTATCATGGAATACATATTTGTGTATTTCTTGTAAGTTGAGGGAATTTTCATTTCATTGAAGCTAGAAATCTGTTTCGTTCGGGTGCAGCTTGTCGTACCGGGAAGTCTCTTACTCTGAAGTGATTAAAGTGTGGGTATAATGAGGGTCTAGTGAAAATAAATTAAAAAGTAAAATAGAGCGACAAGGTAACTAAATTGTCCAATCCTATTCTACCTTTCATTCATCACATATTTTAAATTTTACTGTCAAATTATAACATTATCAATTATATTTTAAAAAAATATTCAAAATTACTTAAACCAACCCTTTTCTTTAAATCGAGAGATGGCTTCTATACGATTACTGACGTCTAATTTATCGAGAATAACAGATATATAATTACGGACTGTTCCTGTCGTTATATATAATTGTTTGGCAATTTCCTTTGTGTTTTTTCCATCCGCAATTAATCCCAAAACTTGTTGTTCGCGCTCCGTCAGAGGGTTTTCCTCCTCGTAGATTATGTCAACAAGTTCAGGTGCATAGATACGCCGTCCATCCATGATAATACGAATAGAATTAGCCAGTTCTTCACTCGGGCTATCCTTTAATAAATAACCGCGCACATCAGCTTTCCGCGCTCTCTCAAAATAACCTGCTCGCGCAAAGGTAGTTAAAATAATCACTTTACATCCTGTTTCTTTTAATTCTTCTGCGACATCTAATCCACTTTTACCAGGCATTTCAATATCCATCACGCAAATGTCAGGACGATGCTGCTTAATCATGCAGAGGGCTTCGTCTCCATTTTTCGCTTTACCGACCACCTTCATATCTGCTTCTAAATCTAATAGTGCGCCCAATGCACCGAGCAGCATTCTTTGATCTTCAGCTATTACGATTTTAATCATGCCATTACCTCCTGGTGAACAGGCTGTTCTATCAAGGGAATTCTAAAAGTTAGTTCCGTCCCTGATTCAGCTTGAATATCAAGACTCCCATTTACAAATTCAAGCCGCTCTCTCATTCCCTTTAAGCCATTTCCCTTATTCATTTCTTTTTCGACAATCCCTACTCCATTATCCTGAATGATCATCGTTACTTCAGTTGCCGTTTTTTTAATATACAATCTGCATACAGTGGCACTGCTATGCTTCACGATATTGGTGATAGCTTCCTTTAAACACATTCCTATAACATTTTCGACAAGCAGCGGAATCTTATGGAAACTTTTCTCTCCTTCAACATAAAACTCCATTTGAGCAGCCTTCAATATCTGCTTGACCCGGATTAACTCTTCTTCCAATTTGGTGCCTCTCATATCAGCCACTATTTCACGTACTTCTTTTAATGCCACTCTCGCAGTGACTTGAATATCATGCAGTTCCTGCTTAGCTTGTTCAGGATTTATTTGTATCAGTTTGCCGGCCAAGTCACTCTTCAAGCCGATTAAGGAAAGTTTCTGCCCAAGAATATCATGTAAGTCTCTGGCGATACGCTGCCGTTCCTGAAGCTTAATCAAATCTGATATTTGTTGGTGGGCATCTTTCAGCTGAGCCTCCAGCCTTTCTCTTTTATGAATACTATAGGAACTCCACGGAAGTACAATAACGCCGATTACACTTATTAAAATAAAGGGAAACTGCGAAAAAAACAGCGGATTCTGAGTAATGAAACCCCAATTAACCGTCAAAATTGTACCACTAACATGAATGCCATATAAAATAAAAAATCCTACTTTATTTTCAATATTCCCAATAAAATAAGCCAGAAAGAGTGAAAAATAAACAAAGTTGAAAATTAAAGACATGGCGATACATATTGCCATTTGGAGGCCCACCCAAAAATAAACATAGCCACCTTTTGAAATAGCTGAAACGCGATTACTCACAAAAAATAGCAGTATAAGAAGGAGACCTATAACAATCATAAACAATGATTTTGTATTAAAAATAAAATAGAAAGGAAGAATACAAAATACAAGCCAAATATAGAGATTCAGCCCTATGTTTGTTGGAAATAACTGATACAGAGCTTTCATTTGCTCTTTCCTCCCTCCAATAATTTACTCCAGCATATACCAATAAAAACAAAAAATACAGTAGATCTACTGTATTTTTTGATGTACCTTAATTATGGCTTCACTTTGCCAGAACGTGCATTTAAATCTTTAAAACTCACAAATCCCTTCCCCTTTTCGTCCCATAATCGAAAACGGATAGCTTTTAAACTTGTGGAGATTGTAATGGTCGTAGCCTCCTGTAAAGGAGCAGTCTCATTATGGACTGTTTCAAGATGATAATTTGGCACTCTTGGACTTAAATGGTGGACATGATGAAAACCTATATTCCCCGTTACCCATTGAAGTACTTTAGGAAGTTTATAATAGGAACTTCCGTCAATTGCCGCTTTTACATAATCCCAGTCCTCTTCCTCTTCAAAATACGAATCTTCAAATTGATGCTGTACATAAAACAACCAGATTCCTAAAGCCCCGGCAATAAACAGGATTGGCAATTGGATCAATAAAAATTCCTTCCATCCGATGAGCAAGCACATCGATGCATAAATGACGACGATCGATAGATTAGTAATATACATATTGATGCGTTCTTTCTTTCTAGCACCCTTACGATTAAATCGATTGGTAATTAAGAATAAATAGATTGGACCAAATCCGAACATAACAATTGGATTTCTGTACAAGCGATAGATTAATTTTTCTTTAAACGATGCCTCTTTGTATTCTTCAACCGTCATAATCCAAATATCTCCGGTTCCCCGCTTATTTAAATTACTGCTCGTCGCATGATGAATAGAGTGGCTTCTTTTCCACTGTTCATATGGAAACATAGTGATAATTCCAGTTATTGTCCCCCATATATCATTCCATTTCCTATTTTTAAAAAAGGATTGATGGCAGCAATCATGGAAGATAATAAATAATCTAATGACAAACCCGGCTGTAAGTACCGCAAAAAACAATGTTAACCAATATGATATCTCCAAGCTTTGATAGGCTGCAAACCAAAAAATCAGAAACGGCAGAAAGGTATTTAGAAGTTGTTTTATACTTGATTTGGTGTTTGCCTTTTCATAGGGAGCAATTTGTTTTCTTAAGGCTATATTTTTCTCCTTCGACATTATCTTCACCTCTAACCTATTATTTATCTTTAATGCTATACAATTAAGCGACTTCAAAACAGTCATAAACGTCAATAAGAAAACATGACAAATGTCATATAGAAACATTTTGAAAAAAATGAATAATATGTTTACAAACCGTACACACTTACACTATAGTAAATGTAATCACTTACATGAAGGAGGAATGTTTTATGAATAATCATTTTTTACAAATAGCCGATATCAATTTCATATCACAGCCCTCTGGTAAGGATGCTTAAATTCCGTATGTTTAATATGATTGAATTTGCATATATTCCATGGGCTGTGCGAAGCCCATGGTTTTTATTTGTCTGATTTGTCTATGTACAGATCTGACAAGAAGGAGACCGGCATGTTCGGTCTCCTTTTTATTTGCAATCACATACAAACATTGGAGGAATTTAAATTGAATTTAAAACAATTAGGTTGGAATCAATTTTTTGTAGATGCTTTTAAACCATATGTGAATAAAGGATATACAGCTGGCCGGATCGCCCTGGAGCATAAAGGAATGTATCGTGTTTTTTGCGAAGATGGAAATCTTTTGGCTGAAGTAACAGGAAAAATGCGACATGAAGCAAAGGAAAGTTCCGATTATCCTGCAGTCGGCGACTGGGTCGTCATCACTTCCAGAAAAGAGGAACATAAGGCTACCGTCCATGCCGTACTGCCCAGAAAAAGTAAGTTCTCAAGAAAAAAAGCTGGTGTGACTACTGAAGAACAGCTCGTTGCTACCAATATTGATACAGTGTTCCTAGTTAATGCACTAAATACCGATTTTAATTTACGCAGACTGGAACGATATTTACTAATGGCTTGGGAAAGCGGAGCAAATCCAGTCATTATTTTGAGTAAATCTGATCTATGCAATGATATTGAGCAAAAAGTTAAAGAAGTAGAAAGAATTGCTTTAGGGGTGCCTATTCATGCAATCAGTGCTGAAAAAAAAGAAGGTTTGGAGCAGTTAGACTCTTATATTCAAGATGGAAAAACGATTGCATTACTAGGTTCATCCGGTACGGGTAAATCAACATTAACCAATGTCCTGTATGGTGATTCCATTCTAGAGGTGAATTCTATTCGAGAAGACGATGATAAAGGCCGACATACAACCACACATCGAGAACTTGTACTCCTGCAAAATGGCGGAATTATCATTGATACTCCCGGTATGAGAGAATTGCAACTATGGGATGCTGATGAGGGGATCAGTCATAGTTTTACGGATATTGAAGAATTAACATTATACTGTAAATTTACGGACTGCAAACATGACAGTGAACCAGAGTGTGCTGTACAACAAGCACTATTAAATGGAACGCTGAGTAAAGAACGCTTTACCAGCTACCTAAAACTCCAACGCGAACTCGCCTACCTAAACCGAAAAGAAAACCAAAAAGCGGCCCTGGCTGAAAAGGCAAGGTGGAAAATCAAAAAGCTGAGGTGACTTGCCCAGCTCCGACAAGCATAAGGGGAAGCACGCAGGGAGGTGCACTTCCCTCCCGCAGTGACTATCCTTATGACCTCGAGGAGCTAGGAGCCGAAGCTAGACTATAGAAAAAAGCTGAGGTGACTTGCCCAGCTCCGACAAGCATAAGAGGAGGCACGCAGGGAGGGGGAAGGAACAAAGAATAAGAACGCCACATCCTGTGGTAACGTCTTTGTGACCGACATCTTTGACCTTTGATATGCAAAGAGAAGCACGCAAATTTGCGTGCTTTCTTTTTTACATTTTCTTTTTTTGTGCAGACATTAAGAGACCTTTTCTCCTTTCCTTTTTCCTTTCTACTTAACTTACTTCCTCTTTAAATTTTCCTTTTTATAAGCTCTCTTGCTAAATAAACTGCGCATACATTTCCACCATGTGCAGAACACTCAATGTTTCAACCAAAATATGTTAAAATCATCATATTGAAAATGCTCTTCTAGTCTTAAGTAAGATAAAAGTCAGGTATGGTACAGAAAGGGGATACAAATGAATAGTCCAATAGGAAGAAAAAAAAGGACAGAAAAAATGCTGAAAGATATGGGAATCCCTATAAATCATCACCTACATACATTAGAAAATGCGTGTAACCTGAGTTTAAAAGATATGGATGAAGTGATTAACCGTATCATTGCCATTACTATTGTTTCGGCTAAAGGAAGCGGCGCCCCTGATGATACGATTGATACATTCATAGAAATTTACAATGCGAAGGAATTATTTTCTCCGGATGAAAAAGATTTCATCGAGAATGAAGATCCCGATCAGGATGAATATAATACCTACTCTTGGAAAATCGAATGTAACTCTGTCCTATTATGGGCCATCAATCTGGTTCCTGACTTACCCTTTCCACATACTATTTCCGATGTAGAAACACTGTATAGCCTTGTCTTAGATTCTACGAAGGAAGACTTGTTGAAACGCGCTTTCTATCGAGACAAAAATGAAATTCTTGATGCCCTCGATATTTTGTACAGACTTCATTGGGCAATTGTTGAAACTCGTATGAACAATGATGAATTTCCAATCGAAATAAGCCCTGGTGTTGTTTATGAGAGGAGATATGCTCTAAATTGGTTGGTTAATATCCTGGATGAGGAATGGGACGATATCTCGATGAATACCATCTGACACTTTGGTATATTAGAGTGATTAACATGGGGGGTGCCATGGCTTTCATATTCGTCTCTCCTCACTTAAGAACTTACCATATCTCCTCCATTTGGATGAAGAATTTGCCCGGACATGTAGCTAGAGTCATCCGATGCTAAAAATACATAGCTGGTGGCTATTTCAAACGGCTGTCCCGCTCGCTTCATCGGTACTTCAGGAGTTCGTGTTCCAAAAGTCTTCACCTCTTCAGCTGAAAAAGAAGACGGAATCAGCGGCGTCCAAATAGGTCCGGGAGCTACGCCATTAACCCGAATTCCTTTTTTTAGTAAAGAAAGGGAAAGCGAACGCGTAAATGTGACAATTGCCCCCTTTGCAGCTGAATAATCCAATAAATTAGGATGGCCATTATAAGCAGTTACTGAGGCAGTATTTATAATGGCAGCCCCTGATTGTAAATGTGGCAGTGCAGCTTTCACCATGAAAAAATAGGAATAAATATTCGTACGAAATGTTAGATCAAGTTGTTCTTCGGTGATATCTTCAATCCGTTTTTGAACAAACTGTACAGCATGATTATTAACCAAAATATCAATCTTCCCAAATTCATCCAAACATTGGTCGATAGCGTCCACTGAACTATCCTCATGAGTCAGATTCCTGCATATAAGCAGACATTTTACCCCTAATTTCTCAATCCTTTCTTTTGTTTCCTGGGCATCCTCATGCTCATATAAATACACAATCGCAATATCGGCACCTTCCTTCGCAAAAGCATAGGCTACCGCTCTTCCTATACCAGAATCTCCTCCCGTTATGATAGCCGTCTTCCCTTTCAGCTTTCCGCTCCCTTTATAATATGGATTTTCCGAAATGGGTCTGGGGTTCATCACATATTCCAGCCCCGGATGCTGCGTTTGATGTTGAGGAGGAAAAGCAATCGGCACATCCTTACAGTACTTTTTATACCCTAAGAATTTATAGTATGGATACATCCTTCAAACCTCCCCATTTTAAACCTCTCTACTATGCGTATAGTAAAGATCTGTCCTATATGCGTCTGCATGGTTATATATTTAGTTATTTAAGTCAGCTTAGCTCCCAGAAGCAGGGGCATTCCGACAAAAAAAGACACCCATTTGGTACTGACCCCTAAAAGTTAGAGTAAAAAACTAACTTTTGGGATACAGCACCTTTAGGGCATCTTTAATTTAAATTCTTTTTACATTTTTAATGATGAATCCACTCTTTGGATAGGTGGGGATTCTAGACATATTGATGGTTAAATCCTGCTCCGGTACTTCATATTCTACCGCTTTAACTAGAAAATCAGTCGTTGCTTGCATGATCTTGACGGTTGCCCATTCCCCTGCGCACCGATGTCCTTTATCATAATCACCGCCGCCTTGTGGTATATAGCTAAACGGACTGCCTTTCCAATCTCTAAATCGCTCAACCTTGAAAGAATCCGGGTCATCCCAATGATCCGGATGATGGTTTGTTCCATATAGGTCCAAAATGACTAATGTTCCTTTTTTGAATGGATACTCATTCCAATAAAAATCTTTCCGGACCCTGGCACCTAAAAATGGAGCAAAGGGATAGAAGCGACGCACTTCCTGCACAAACATTTTATTGTAAACTTCATTATTTGTTTTCAGTATTTTACACACTTCAGGATGATTATGTATCGCCAAAGCACAGAACACGGCAAAATAACAGTTAGCTACGATTGGTCTTATGATATTAATCAGTTCAACCGCAGCTGTTTCCGAATCCAACAATACTCCATTCAGATCATGATGATAAGCTATAATGGAAAGAGCAGTACCTGGCTCTGCACTAAGCTTTCCTTCACGTACTTGTTCAATTATATCGACAATCCATTTATCAGACTTTTTGCGTGCCCTTCTTCCCTTTTGGTATCTCGGGCCCACTCCACCAATAGCATCGACTAAATCGAATAGGTCTTCCGCTCTTTTTTTAACTTCCTTCTCTTTTACAGGAACACCTGCCCACTCGCAGGCTATTCGGCACAGAACTTCTGTTGATTCTTCCAACAGGTTCACCTTTTTACTCTTTTCCCATTTAGGAATAACCGACTCCCACTGTTTCTTTGTAATTTCCTGGAGTTTGTCCAAGCTTTGATGAGTCATAATCGACATAAACATCCCTTTACGATGTCGGTGCTCTTCCCCATCCATTGTTTGCACACCGTTTTCGCCAAAAAGAGATTTTTGAATTCTCTTTGGAATTGCAGGTTTACGAATAAATCGTTCTTCATCATAGAATGCTCTTCCAGCTTCTTCTCCAGTTATGCAAATAACCTTCTGGCCAAGAAGGCGAGTCTGGAATATATCCGAGTTGAAATACTTTTGCCTGTTTAAAATAAATTCATACCCCTCAGACAATAGCGTAAGAGTGTTATCTACCGTTTTTTCACGAGGAATTTCTTTTACACTACTCATGCCAACAGCTCCTCATCTAAAATAGTCCTTAATAAGGATACCCAGCAGAAAAGTATATAAACATACTATTCACACAAGTCTTTTCCCCCGCATGAAGTTATAGAATACCAGAGATTCGAACTATCCGAACTGTGATACAAAAATAAGACTTACGTGATCTATAAGTCTTCAAATCATTTTTTCACATACATATGTCTGGATAATTCCACTTTTAAATATTGGGGAATAGGCTCTGTTTTTTGAGTTTCTAAGTTAAAATTAACATAGACAACTGTCCCTTTTGCACAAAGCTGACCATTTTGGTGGATTTCTTCATATAATTCTAAACTCGTATTTCCAATTCGTTTAACCCATGTACAAACTTCAACATTTGTACCGAAATATATTTGTCTACTATAATCTATATTCATATTTAAAATGATTAATTTCCAGTTTTGAAATGAGAGATCTGGAGTAAACAGCTTGAAGATTGGATTCCTTGCTGCTTCAAACCAAATCGGTATGGTCGTATTATTCACATGGCCTATGCCATCCGTTTCAGATACTCGCGGTTCTATCATTGTTTGATACATACGTAGCCTCCTCTCTTATTAACATGGCACCCCATTATAGGCATGCTGATAAATTTTAAAAATATCATTCTTGTTTAAAGGCAATGGACTTCTAGCCAATAACCTCGTCTGTTTGATAGCATCATCGGTCAAGTTTAACAAGGAACCTTCCTTCATTCCATATTCCCTCAATGTAACAGGCAAGCCAACATCCGCCACCACTTGCTGGAACACTTCTTTTACCGGTCGCTTGTCACCTTCCAAAATTCTTATTACATAATCCATTTTCTCCTCGCAACCGGCCTTTATGTAGTCCATTACATACGGCAGCAATACGGCGTTAGATTCCCCATGAGGCAGTTTGAATTGGCTTCCAAGTGGATAAGCAAGTGCATGGACGCCGGCTACGCCTGCATTGTAAAAGGATAAGCCAGCCAAATAGCTGCCGTGGCTCATCGCTATTCGTGCTTCTCTATCCTCTCCATTTAGAACAGCCCTCCTGATTGAATCTCCAATAAGCTTGATTGCTTGCAGGGCAATCCCATCGGTCACATCATTCGAATGGACTGAAAGATAGGATTCTACCGCATGTGTCAACGCATCAATACCCGTCGCAGCCGTAATACGCTTTGGTACAGAAACCGTCAGCTGCGGATCGACGATGGCCAGCTCAGTTAACAAATAATCATGAGCAATAACATCCTTTGTTCCATCGAGCGATAGAACGGCAATATCCGTCACCTCACTTCCAGTCCCTGAAGTAGTCGGAATTAATATTTTTTGTTTCCCCTTATGGATGATTTTTCTTGTCCCATTTAAATTCAAATAATCAGCAACGTCCCCTTCATTTTCTGAGATGACTGCCGCCAGTTTAGCTAAATCCAATACCGATCCTCCGCCGATTCCAACAATGCAATCAAAATCTCCTTCTCTTGTAAACTCGACCAATCGTTGAGCACATGCCAGCGTTGGTTCCGACTCCACATCCGTATAGATTTCAATTGTATATTTTGATTCTAACGGGGTAATAAACGGTGTAAGTAATCTTATATCCAGAAACATCTGATCCGTGATTAGCAAGACTTTTTTACTTTTCATAGATTGCAGACCTTCATCCAGTCTTTCCATTGAACCCCACCCAATAAAAGTTTGACCTGGGAATTTTATAGTGGATAACACTTTGAATGCCTCCTTTATCATTTTCTCTATGAACCGACTTTCAAGGCTAACTCCTCTTAAGAAATCTAAATCATTCTCTCTACATACTTCGTCAAAAAACGGCTGATTCCTGTTATGTTTTTACCAAATGTATAAAAGTCCCTATTTATCATTTATTTCACATACGATTTCTACTCTAATACGATACTCGTTTTTTAAAGCATGGAGTCTCAGGTCATCCCACTATTATCAACCAGCTAATAAATCAACAATGAACGTTAACAAAGTCTACTGTATAACTAAAGCAAAAAAAGCTCGTTCCATATTTTAGATTGGAAAGAGCTTATTTAAAGGCTATTTAGATGATAAACCTATGCATAGACGCCTGCAAAAAAATGAAGCGAAGGAGCCATTTTAAGATTAATCAATTTGAGATTCTACCCATGTATTTTTCACCATAAATCTATTGTTAACTAATTCTTCACTATTTTTTTCAATTCATCTGCAACAAATTGAACGTTTGTACCGACAATAATCTGCAGACTTTCCCTACCGGTTATCTTAATACCAGGTACACCGGTTGATTTAATTCTGTTCTGATCAACTCTATCCATATCTTTAACCTCTAACCTGAGGCGAGTGGCACAATTATCGATGGAGACAATATTGTCTTTTCCACCCAAACCAGTATAAATGGCAGCTGCTAAGCTGGCATATTTATTATCAATAGAGGCTGCAGCAGGTTGCATTCCATTTTCCTCACCCTCTAGTGCTTCTCCTCTTCCAGGAGTATTGAGGTTAAATTTCACAATAATGAATCGGAACAAGAAATAATAAATGACTGCAAAAATGAATCCCTGAACGATTAACATATAAGGTTGGTTTGCTAACGGTAATTGCGAGCTTAGAGTAAAATCTATTAAACCGGCACTGAATCCAAATCCCGCTGTCCAATGGAAAGTGGCTGCAATGGCAAGTGAAATTCCTGTCAGCACAGCATGGACCAAGTATAAAAGCGGAGCCGCAAACATAAAAGCAAATTCAAGTGGTTCCGTCACACCTGTAACAAATGCGGCAAATCCAGCAGCAAGCATTAAAGAAGCGACCTGCTTCTTATGTTTCGTTTTCGCCGTATGGTACATCGCCAATCCAGCAGCAGGCAATCCAAACATCATTACCGGGAAGAATCCTGCTTGATACATTCCTGTGACACCTTTCACACCCTCACCCGACCAAAATTTACCGATATCATTAATACCAGCAACTTCAAACCAGAATACAGAGTTTAACGCGTGGTGTAAACCTGTTGGAATCAATAATCGGTTAAAGAATCCGTAAAGGCCAGCCCCTGCTGCTCCCAATTTAGCGATTCCTTCCCCAAACGAAATCAATCCTGTATAAACTGGAGGCCAAATAAATAATAACAATATAGAGACAACGAGCATGGTTGCGGTTGTCATAATCGGCACCAAACGTTTGCCGCTAAAGAAAGCCAATGCATCTGGTAGCTTGACATGGCTGAACCGGTTATACATTACTGCCGCTATAATACCAGATATAATTCCAATAAATGCATTATTTTTAATTTTATCAAATCCAGGATCCACATTCTCTAACTCAATTCCCTTTAACATCGCAACTGACTCAGGTGCCAGCAAGGTCGTTACAACTAAAAAGGCGACTAAACCACTTAAAGCGGCCGAACCATCTCGATCCTTTGACATCCCTAGTGCCACACCAACTGCGAACAAAAACGGTATGCTATCAATAATTGATGAACCGGCTTTGATTAAGAAGGCTGCCAAAGGACTCTCAGCACCCCAGCCAGTCGGGTCAATCGCGTAGCCAATTCCCATCAAAACGGCAGCGGCAGGTAAAACCGCAACAGGTAGCATTAACGAACTGCCTAGTCTCTGTAAATATTTTTTCATTTTACTCCCTCCAATTCTCCTTCTTAAACAGCAAAGTGAAAGCGTTTTCTAAAAATCTTCTTCCTTAATCCTTCACACATAATAGCTGGCCTCACCCCCTTTTCGATCATATACTAATGTTATTTAAAAGGTCATAATGACTGTCTCACCTTGAATACAGGCACCTCTGCTACCAAAGGTAATTTCCTTAGCGCACTCTGTCACTATAATAGGGGTCACTATACTTTCCACACGCGTCTTCAAATATGTCCAATCTACCTCTATCAGCAATTGCCCCTCCTTTACACGTTCGCCTTCCTTTACTGCCAACTGAAAACCTTCTCCATTTAAGGCAACGGTTTCAAGGCCGATATGGATTAATACCTCAACCCCGGATTTACTGCGGATAGCAATCGCATGTTTGGTTGGAGCAATCATAATGATTTCTCCAGTAAAAGGTGCATATATATGTCCACCTGAGGGTTGAACGGCAATGCTCTCTCCCATCATTTTTTGGCTGAATACCGGGTCCGGAACCTCTTCAATTGAAATGATTGTACCGTTTAAAGGCGCTACCATATTTATTTCTTTCTTCTTAAAAAAGTCAAAAGCCATCCTTGATTTCCCCTTTCTATCTAAAGATATGATTATAGTTGATAGAATTATTCTTCTTTCTGTCCATAGAATCAAAAAGGCATGGCAGCAAAAATAACAAGTTACTCGTAACCTATCACTTTACTACCATGCCTGAAGAGTATCAGCTACATGTGATGAATATATTGTTTGTTTCTATCTTTATCGTATCACTATCTCAGTTAAAGATGTTCATTATTTTACCATTATTTATAATATTTTTTTATTACTGCTCTTTTTATACCATTCATGAAAATTCACAACGGCCTCTTTTGGGACATCCGGTAATGATGTAATGACCACTGGCTTCGAACGATTGGTAAATTCCAATGTGGCTACATCAAATTTACGTTGCAGCCATGAATATCCTATTTGGATTTGCTGGATATTCTTTCGTTTTGTTAAAAAGGTTTCTGTAACAAGACCGCCATTTCGAACCTGAATGAATGTTTCATTCTGCAAATAGCTTGTAAATTTATAATTAAGAACGCGAAGTACCAGTTCAATCACAAAAACAGCAAGGGCTGCCCATATCCACTCTTTCTTAATTATATAGAGGCCGATTATAGCAGTGATGGTCCAGTAATAGGGACGGATAAGCCTCAAACCTAATACCTTCCTGGGTAAATGAATCATATCTTCTTCAATATGATACTCTGGCAATAATTTATTTGTTAATATATAAGCTTCATGCTTCGGTAAAAAAGGATACAGTGAACTAATCTCCTGTTCCTTATTCTCTGTTTGGCCGGCACTTACGACCTTAACTTCAGCCATTCCCAAGAGGCGCTTTATTAAAGACTGTTTAATCGCAATCGCCTGAACCCTGCTTTTTTGTATAGAGAATGTAGTTCTGTTTAACACTCCTTTAGATATATAAATCCTCGAATCATCGCCTGCTATTTCATAGTTTCCATACTTGAGGACCGTTTGGATATATCCAATACCAAAAGAAAGAAGAAGGGCAATCACAGCCATTGGAACTAATAATAGTAGATGATCCATAAAATAGGAGACAATTATTTTCGTAGACTCCTCAACATTAAAAAAATCATCAATATTTGAGTAGACAGCTGCGAGAATCGGAAAAATAGCCAAAAAACTGAATGAAGTCAGGGCAGCTTTAAGATTATCTTTTTGAGTGGAGCGGAAATAAATTTGTTTTTCAACCACTTCTTCTACTGTCTCATCCACCTGATTAGAATTTTTCCTATGCACCAAATCAAGGATTCGATCTGCTTCCTCTAAACTGACAGCGGCAAAGGTCAAGGTGGAATCATCATCCGTAGTACCTGTTTCCAGTTTAATAGATGTTAAGCCCATCAGCTTATGAATAAAGTTTGTTTGGATATGGTGATCCTGAATACGCTCATACGTTGTTGTACGAATTTTTTTAACAAACACACCCTCGTGAAGTACGATTGCTTCTTCTTTCAACTCATAGGTACTTGTATACCATCTTAAGAGGATGATTATGAGGCCCCCGGCAACAAAAAGCCAGAAAGCATATCGCGCCCACACAATCCATCCAGTATCTTTATCCGCCTGTAAAATAAATAAAAAAAGGATAATAAAAAAGAGACTTTTAATTAAACTGCCTATCTCTAATAGAATCCAGGCAGGATGTTGTCTTTTGGATTGGTTCATAGCTCCTGCTCCATCCCTTTTTCATCCAGATCTTTAACCTTGGCAAAGATCGCAATTTGCTCACGTAATGCTATTGCCTGTTCAGACGGAATAGCAGGAATCGTATGATTGGTAGTCGTTGTTCCTATTTCAACATCGTAAAGCTGGTACTTCCGTAACAATGGACCTTGATGTGTCGATACATATTCTACTTTTGTCATCGGAATCACAAAGTATCTTTCGATAAAATGTCCATGCTTCAATTGAATATATTCCTCGTCTATTTCATATCTCCATGTTTTATATTTATAATAGGGTTCGAAAAGAATAGAGTAGATGGCTGAGAATAAGGTAAAAACAAGAAGCACAATTAATCCATATGTAATCCATGTCTTCCAATCATACAGTTCAGAAAGATACCATAATACTCCGAGTATAAGGAGAGTCATACCATGTCCAAGTGTATTGGACAGCCTCCAAACCCATATACTATTCTTGGATATCCTCTGTGTTGGTTCTTGAATTTGTAAATACATTTCTCCACATCCCTGCCTGTCTTTTACTATCTATACGAGAAGATAAATCATTGCATTCCAATAAACTATTTATTGCCTCTTTCCCTTATTTCGACAAAAATTCTTTTATCCCTTTCAAAAAACAAAAAACCTGGTATCTAGCTGTACCGATTTAACTTCTACTATGTTTAGCTATGCTTGATTGAAATACTGCACTTGGCCTGTAACTCTTCATGTGCAGGTAAACGAACAATGCCTTTCTTCTGATTAAATCCATCAGGAAGTCCCATCCATGGCTCAAGACATACATATTGATCCGGCTTTTCCGACCAAATAACAATGGTAGTAAAGTGGTTGCTATAGTCCACTTCAATTGTGTCTTGATTATGACTCAGTCTAGATATCCCTCCAGATACCGGATTGAATAGTTTAGCATCCTGTATAGGTATATCCTTCAGATTGTTCTCGAATGGTTTTGTTAAGCCATCCTCATTATCAACATATTGAGTTGCTGGGATTCCATAATGGGTGGTTGAATGATTCACATTAAAATATGGATGAAAGCCGGCATAGAATGGCATGGTTTCTGATGATAAATTTTTGTAAGTTTGATTAATAATTAGCTTTCCATTTTCTAATTTATACGTAAACTCAAGAGAGAAATGAAAAGGATATTGTTCAAAGGTTTCTTCATCATCCCGCAAATGTAAGGTTGCCCAATTAGAAGCTTGATTGACTACATCCCAAGCCTTATTTCGAGCAAACCCATGCTGACGCATTGTATAGGTATGTCCTTTATGTTGATATTCATTGTTTGGTAATGGACCACAGATTGGAAACAGAACCGGGTTGCCTCCGCGGATATTTTTTGTTGGATCTGCGAATGTTTCCTCCTGAAGATATAAGATTTCTTTCCCTTGGAGAGTAAGCTGAAGTAAGATACCCCCTCTTTCCGGACATAAAATTGCTCTTGAATTTGTAGCTTTTTCCGTTAGAACGATTACTTGATAACCAGCCAATATTTCCATAGCCATTGATTATTTCACTCCTTAAATAAGTTGATTGATATTTGTGAACTATAACACAATTATACAGAACTTTGATTCTTAAAAAATAAAAACCACAGTTTCATTAGCAATCTATCATGCTAAGAAACTGTGGTTTTAAAGAATTAATCTTCTACTATATCTTTACGATTTTTCTTAAATAGCTTAGATAGTACTTCATATACAATCGGTACAATCACTAATGTTAAGAGTGTCGAACTAATCAAACCGCCGATTACAGTAATAGCAAGATCTTTTGAAACAAGACCTCCGCCACCATCGCTGAGTGCCATTGGGATCATCGCACCAATCGTCGCAATGGCTGTCATTAAGATTGGGCGCAGCCTTGTTGCTCCTGCTTCAAGGATAGCTTCACGCATAGTCAATCCTTCACGTTCCATATGAATGATACGGTCAACCAATACAATGGCATTTGTCACGACAATACCAATCAACATTAACAGACCCATCATAACGGATACAGAAATCGTTTGTCCGGATAGATATAGTCCAACAAATGAACCAATTACCGCGAATGGCAAGGAGAACAGAATCGCAAATGGAGCTAATCCTTCACGGAATGTGACGACAAGGATAAAGTATACAATCGCTACAGCCGCAATCATAGCCACTCCAAGCTGTGTAAAGGTCTCAGTCATATCTGCTGCAACACCAGAAACCCCAGTCGTTACACCTTTCGGTAAATCAAGTTTATCTACTTTTTCATCTGCAGCACTTGAAGCCTTAGATACATCTTCACCAACTATTGTTCCTGATACAGTCGCATAATACTCACCCTCAGAACGAGCTAGTGTATTAAGAGTCGTTCCTTCTTCAACTTTTACAAGCTGAGATAACGGCATTGCAGTACCCTGCGCAGTCGGTATTTGTGTTTTCAGTAAATCATCCATTGACTTTGGATCAGCTTTCGCTTCACGTTGGACGATGACCTCAATATCATTGCCATCATTCTCGACTGTCGTTAATACTTCTTTTTGATCAGATGCATTTAACGCCATGACAATTTGACCAGTTGTTAAACCATATTGCAGGACATCCGCCTGATCTACTTTTAACACATGCTCTACATATGGGTCTTCGGCATCAGAAGTGACATCTTCCAATTCCTTCACTTCTCCAAGCGCGCCTTCCACTTGTTTCACAGCATCCTGCAAGTCATCCAAGTCTTTACTGTAAATCGTGTAGCTTGCTTCATTAGATGACATACCACCCATTGAAGCAAAATCCTGAAGTTTCCACTCACCGGATTGACCTAGATTAAGTAAATAATCTTCAACTTTTTCTTTTTCTTCACTGAAGTTTTCCGTTTCAGGATCAAAGATCAGGAACATTAATGCCCCTCCAGCACCGCCGCCCATAGCCATGGACGATGCCATATCAGTAGAATCGGAATCCGTTACGGATAACTGGATAACATCAATATCCTTGTGTTTCATTAATTTCTTTTCAACTTGCTCGATATTCTTTAATGTATCTTCCTCTACCTCACCTGTAGCTGGTGTGTATGTCACATACATCGATTTCTCTTCCTGAGATCCCATAAAGCTGAATCCAATTAACGGTGTTAAGGCTATTGAACCGCCTAACAAAACAACAGCGATAATAGATGTAATGACTTTATGGTTCAGTGCTTTAGCCAATACACCTTTATACCAGATTGCCAGTTTACCAACTTCTTTATGATGGCTTGCTTTTCTCTCCCCATATAGACCTTTACGGAATAAGAAGTGAGATAATGCCGGAACAATTGTAATAGCTACGATTAACGAGGCAATTAAAGCAAATGACATCGTTAAGGCGAATGGCATAAACAATTCTCCTACCATACCACCAATAAAGACCATTGGGGCAAATACGGCTATTGTCACTAATGTGGAAGATAAAACTGGCTTGAACATTTCAAGCGTTGCTTCACGTATTAGTGCCCGTCCTCTTAACTTTTCTTCTTTCAAATGCATTCTTCGATAAATATTTTCCACTACGACAATGGAGTCATCAATTACCCGCCCAATCGCCACGGTTATCGCACCAAGTGTCATAATATTTAAGGTAATATCCATCCAATTCAAGAGCAGCAAGGCCATGAGAATGGATACTGGAATAGAGATAATCGATATAATGGTAGATTTAAGATCTCGTAAGAATAACAAGATGACCAGAATTGCGATTAATCCGCCAAATAAAGCTTTTTCAATCATCGTAAATACAGAGTCCTCGATTGGTTTACCCTGATCAAGTGTGACATCTATCTTCAACCCATCGATTGTTTTTTCCTGATCGTCAATTAGGTCCTTAACAGCATTTACAACGGTTACTGTATTTGCTTCTTGTCCTTTAACAATTTGTATCGCTATCGCATCTTTTCCGTTGGTACGTGAAACAGATTCTACTTTACCAACCTTTTCGATTTTTGCAATGTCACTTAATTTTACAAACGGTGTTGGATTCTCCGCAGATGGCGTTACTGGGATCACCATATTTTTTAGGTCATCAACCGTCTTAAGTTTTCCATCTACATAAACCGCTTCCTCGCCTTCTTCAAATTCATAAAGTCCAAGCGAAAGCTCCATGTCGCTCGCCTGAATCATTTCCTTCACTTTGTCTTCAGTCAGTCCCAATTGCTTCATCTTTTCCTGATTGTAACTGAAGTTTACTTCTTCTATATGTTGACCTGTAATGGTTGCAGAAGCTACTCCATCAATTTCTTCAATTTTAGGCAGGATTGTATCTTCCACAGTTGAGGTTAAATCAACAATGTCCTCTTCCTCACTGCTGATGGATAAGGATAGAACCGGCATCATATTCATACTAATCGCCATTATGGACGGCTCTTCAGCATCCTCCGGCATTTCCACTGCATCTATGGCCGATTGCAATTCACGTTTTTTCTCATCCATATCTACCCCGTACTCATACTCTACCTGAACCTGAGATACGCTGGATGATGAATTCGAGGTAACCGCATTTACATCTTCTAGTCCCTCTATAGCCTTCTCCATCGGAATGGAGACTTCATTCATTACTTGCTCTGGAGCAGCACCAGGATACACTCCCATTACGATTAAATAGGGAATAGATATATCCGGAATAGACTCCATTTTCATTTTTGTGCCTGAATAGATTCCTGAGGCTGTGATAATGATCGTTAATAGCCATACAGCCAGTTTATTTCCTAAGACAAAATTGACTAACCCTTTCACCCTTACACCTTCCCTTTGCTAATAAGATTCTAACAATTGACTCAATTCCTACATTTATTTATAATAATGACTGGTTGGTCAGATGTCAACTAATGAACAGGGGTGTCGGCATGGTTAAAAAACACTTAATAATGGAAAAGGCTTTTGAACTTTTCGCTAAAAATGGGATTGAAGCAACATCTATTCAACAAATTACAGAAATCTGCGGAATTTCAAAAGGCGCTTTCTACCTGTCTTATAAGTCAAAGGATGAATTAGTTTTCGCATTGATTGATTACTTCCTGAGCGATATGACAGCTAATATTGAACATTCGGTCAGTAAGTCTCATTCATCTGAATCCTTACTGTATGATTTTTATTATACTATTTTTAATGCGTATCAAAGTCATTCCAACTTTGCGAAGGTTTTAATAAAAGAACAGTTTACTTCCTGCAGTACTGAGATATTTGAACAGTTATCCAAATATGAACATTTTTTGAATTCTATTATATTCTCAATAATAGATCGCCAATTTCCTGATGTGAATGATTCTATGCGGCCTGATTTGGTTTATACCATTAAAGGATTCTCTAAACTTTATGCAGAGTTATTTTTCATATCTAATTATCCTTTTGAGCTGGATCTCTTATGCAAATCTTTAGTTGAAAAAGTAACCGTTTTAGCCAATCAGGCAACCATACCTCTCATTCCAGCTGAATATCTCTCCTATACAAGTACAGAAACCCTCGTACCTTCAAAGGATGAACTGGTGAATTTGCTCACTGTAAAAAAGGATGAAATAACTGATCGAACGATTCAGCAATCATTGGAGCTTTTAATAAATGAATTGTTGAATCCTCAATATCCCGAAGCCATTATTGATGGTCTACTGAAGAATTTAAAGGAAAATTCCCACAGTAAATGGACAGCCTATTTATATGAAGCCTATTTAGATGCTCTTCAATAAAAATTAATAACTGAATTTATTCTTAAAATCCCAACCGCAGAGAATGCTTGGGATTTTTTATTTTTATAATCCAATGAATCTGCATACAAGATTTCCATATCTTCTATCTCCTCTTAAAATTCTATATATTCTCAATAATGTTTAATATAGCCTCTATATTGCAGTATAATAATAGAATAAGATGTATTCGCCAAGGAGGGATAGTGGCACTTGAAGGATTTAGGAAATGGTCTTTACACCATATTGGAATGGATTACAAGGTTTGCCTACTTAAATGTATTATGGGTTATGTTTACTTTGACCGGTGCTATTCTATTCGGTCTATACCCCTCAACCACAGCCATGTTTGCAGTGGTGAGAAAATGGCTAAGAGGACATTCTGATTTGCCGGTCTTCAGTACCTTTTGGTCTTATTATAAAAAAGACTTTTGGAAAAGTAATCATTTAGGGATCTATACATCCTTCATTATTCTGTTGATCGTAACTGATCTGTTTTATATACAAAGCGGTACAAGCAGTCTTATGCCAGGAATCCATATCCCGATTTTCGTTTGTATTCTGTTATTTATCTTTTTACTATTCTATTTGTTTCCTGTTTTCGCTCATTATGAACTGCCAGTTCGATCTATTTATAAACAGGCCTTTTTGATGATGTTAATCAGCCCTATTCAACTATTTCTGATGGTCATTTGTCTGGCGGCTTTTCTCGTTATCACCAGCATCTTTCCGGCACTGGCATTTATATTTGGATTTAGCTTTTATTCCTTTATCACTACCTGGTTAGCTTCTACCTCATTCAGACGTTTAGAAGCCAAGCAACACGCAAGTCAACAGAACAGATGAAGATACAAAGCACAAATGCTCTTTTTGAGGTAGCTTGTGCTTTCTCTATTTCTTAGTATAAAGTTCTGTAGATGATCTATTTAACTACAAAAGCAGGTTAGTGAAAAAAGACATAGATGATAAATGATCAAATAGGTATAACAAATACCATTCATAAGGGGGTGCTTTATTTGAGCAATCAAATTAAGGGAGAGAAAATAGCTATAACTTTAAAGAGAAAAATAGTAACGGCTGTTCTTAGTAGTTTATTATTTACACTTATTCTTTCAACACCTGATTGGTTTGAAGGGGATGTTTTTATAAATTTATACTATTTAAACTTTATGTTCGTCATTACTTACGGCATTATTACTTCCTCTTTTAGTGACTGGATTAGCAAGAAGCTCTCTAAAAAAGCCTATACTCGTGAAATCACTTCCTTCTTATTTCATTGTTTATTCGGATCCATTTTAGCCGTATTAAGTCTTATTTCTGCTATCTTATTCTTTATTGTTGACCGTTTACTAAAAAAGGTGGAGATTGGATGGATGTCCGTTATTATAGCCTTATCAATCGTAGTGCTAGTCTTTATTATTATGATTAATAGGTAGCTGAAATAAGCGAGTTCCGACTTAACTATTATATGTACGTAAAGGAACTACTGGGCGTTTTGATTGAACAACTGTGATAACAGGATTTTTCATCCATGAGCAATATTTAAGAAAAGAGCCATTCAAATTGTAGACATAGTCCTCATTTCAGGAATAATATCTGCAGTTTGTAATTGAAGTAAAACTCCTTATAGATAAATAGCCTCCCATACGTTTTCATGTCCGAAATTCTTGTATGATTCATTCTCTAATTAAAAATAAAATCATGAGTGTTTATTAGTTTGTTCCGGAAACTCAATTTACTTGCCGCAACTCAATTTGACCTTCCCCATGTCCTTGTGGATCCGGCATCCGCATAGCCCACTCAAAGGCTTCTTCCTTCGACCTCACATCAATTAGAATGAACCCAGCAATCAGTTCATTCGTTTCTAAAAACGGGCCATCCGTGACCACTGGATTTTCTCCTGGTTTTGGATAAGAAATACGAATCCCATTTGAACTTGGATGAAGTCCTTTAGCAATAATTCGCACGCCTGCCTTCTCTAATTCCTCATTGTATTTCGCCATGGCTTCCCTGAGCACTGGGCTTGGAAGATTTCCGGATTCCGAATTCTTCGAAGCTTTGACAATAATCATAAAAAGCATAAAATCCTCCTTTATTATTATGGAAAATCTCCTGATTGACCTATTTATAATGAAACGAACAGGTACTTCAAAATTTATCATTATAACTATTCAGTAAAACCAAAGGATATTCTTTCTAAAAAAAACAGCGGAAATATAAAAAAGCAGCTTAGACCTCGCATAAGGTTTAGGCTGCTTACGTTTACCTATTAAACTCATTACCCTTTAACTGCGCTTGCAGATAATCCTTCGACTACTTTATTACTGAAGAAAATGAAAGCAAGTAATAATGGAAGGAAACTGATAATTAATGTGGCACCAATTGCACCCCAGTCTGTCATATATTGTCCAATGAAATTCTGAATGCCAACCGTCAACGTTTTATATTTATCAGAGCTGATAAACGTGTTAACAAATACGAATTCATTCCAATTGTAAATCATATTGATGATGACGGTGGTGGACATGATAGGCATGGACATGGGCAGGATGATTCGGAAGAACATCCGATTGATTGAACTTCCATCAATAATGGCTGCCTCTTCAATTTCTCTTGGCAATGTCGTATAAAAGCCCATCAGAATCATCATCGTAATCGGTAGATTATAAGCCGTATAAGTGATAACAATGGACCATGGATTATCAATCAAATTCACATTCAAGAACATATTAAACAAGGGAATTAACGCTGAATGAATTGGAATCATTAGGCCGACCATAAACAATCCTAATACAAGCTTACTATATTTCCAATGCATTCTCGTAATCGCGAAAGTTGCCATACTTGCAAAAAGAACCGTTATTACAATAGCAACCCCTGTAATCCAAATACTATTAAAGAAGTATAACCCAATGCCCCCATCCCAAACCTTCAAATAGTTTTCCCACCTAAATTCGGAGGGAAGAGCAAATGGGGAACCTGCAAAGATCTCCTGATTACTCTTTAATGAAAACAGGAATAACCATATTATTGGAAAAATCTGAAATAACGCAACCGCTCCCAAACAAATATATAGTACAATTTTTCCGAACCGAGCCATCATGTTTCCTCCTCTCTAATATTGGATTTCATCCTTGGATGCGGTCAGTTTATTAACAATAACCGTAACAATCAAAGTAATGACGAGTAACAGGAATCCAATCGCACTCCCGTAACCAAAATTAGAGGTTGAGAAGGCCAATTTATACATATAGGAAGCCATTACTTCGCTCGATCCATTCGGACCTCCGCCAGTCATAACATAAATAAGATCGAAATACTTAAGTGAACCAACAATAGCCAGTACAACTGTAACCTTTACTACCCCCATGATTAGCGGCAGCTTGATTTTCAAGGCAATCTGCCAAGGAGTCGCGCCATCTATTCTTGCTGCTTCAATTAAAGATTCAGGGATGTTTTTCAGAGCTGCATAATAAATCAAAATATAAAATCCTGCATACTGCCATAAGATGGGGATAAAAATAGCATATAAAACAATAGACGTATCAGAAAGCCATAAAGGTGGATTTTCAACCCCCATCCAAGTCAATAGTGTATTCAATATTCCATTCGAAGGATTGAACACCTTAATCCACAACTGTGCGATAGCCACTGAAGATAATAGCATGGGAATCAAATAGATCTTTCTTAATAAATCTGCGCCTTTAATTTTGGAAGCCAGAATAAGAGAAATGGCTAAATAGATGACTAAACTTAAAGTTGAAAAGATAGCCAGTAAAATAGAATGCCAGGCACTGTCCCAAAATTTTGCATCCTGGATTGCATTGATATAGTTTTCCAAGCCAATAAACGTCATGGAGCCAATGCCATCCCAATCCATAAGCCCATAATACCCGGTTAAAATAAGTGGAATAAAAATCAGCACACTGACCAATAGCAAAGCCGGCAGAATATACATCGCTATAACCCACTTATTGGACATCACTTTATTCATAGAAACCACCTCTTCTATATGTAGGAAAAGGATTCATCAAAACCAAGATGAATCCTTTTCCCCTTATCTTATTATTCTGCAGAAAGTGCATCTTCATGTGCTTTTGTAAATTTCTCCGGCGTTGTTTCCTTGCCGAATAAAGACTGAATTTGATCTAAGTGAATCTGCGCAGCATCAGAGCTTAACTGTACATCCGCATACAGAGTAATATTGGTCGCTTTATTTAATTTACCCAATACATCCACATACATTTGCGGCAAATCTAGCTTTTCAGCATCAATTTTAGTAGCCGGTATTACGCCAGCATCCGTGACAGATTTTTCTCCCCACTGCTGAACAAAGTAAGAGACGAAATCCTTCGCTTCTTCTTTTACTTTAGAGTCTTCAGAAACAAACAATCCTACTCCAGGACCACCAACATAACTGTTCATATCCCCTTTTCCATCAACAGATGGGAAGTCGAAGAAACCAACTTGATCTTTAAATTCCTGAGGCACATCTGGGTTTGTTGTGTAGTTAGGCAAATCCCATGTAGCAATTAGATACATAGCTGCCTGACTGTTCATGAACATACTCTTTGCTTCTTCATCGGACAATCCATTGAATCCATCTACAAAACCATTTGCATCAACTAATGTTTGAACTTTTTCAGCTGCAGATACGAGTGCCGGATCTTCAAAAGAACCTGTACGGTCAATTGCACCTTTTAAGGCTTCCGTTCCGCCAATACGGTCAGCTAAGTACATATACCATAATGAACCAGTCCATTTGTCCTTATTACCAAGCGCAATAGGCTCAACTCCTTTTTTATCAAGAGTTTCCGCTACTTTTACTAAATCATCATAAGTTTTTGGAACTTCTAGCCCATTATCCTTAAAAATCTTTTTATTATAGAAAACAGAGGCAATATTAAGCTCCAGTGGAAGACCGTATGTTTTATCATCAATTTGGTAAGCTTCTGTTGTCCCCGCTACAAAGGAGTCCTTTAAATCTCCTTCAAGAATGTCATCAAGTGGCGCAAATTTTTTCCCATCTACATATGGCTGAAGGTATCCTGCTGCCCAAGTCATCCCAACATCAGGAAGTTCATTGGAAGCAGATAAAACTTTTATCTTATCCTTGTATTGTTCATTGCTTAAAACTTCAAGCTCAACCTTAACGTCCTTATGTTCCTTCTCATATTCCGCAACAATATTTTTAACAATTTCATGATGTTGTTTAGAACTGCCTTCTGGCCATAGATGCATAAACTTAATAACTTTCTTACCATCAGAGTTTGACTTTTCAGTATCCGACGAACAACCCGCTAAAACTAAAAATATGGCTAAAAACCCAACAAGAAAAGAAAACGCTTTCTTTTTGTGCATGAATAAACCCCCAAAATTTAATTTTACTTACTAGTAAACTCAAATTTAGAATATCATGGAAAACTTTGTTTGTCTACTGGATAAACAAAGTATTAGATGTTACTATTAGAATAAAAGAGTAAGAAATGAGGAAGACCAGTGAAGACGTATAATCAACAGGTTGTTAAAAAAGAGAATAAATCATTGGTCATGCAAGTAATAAAGGAATTTTCTCCTCTATCACGAACGGATGTTGCCAATAAAACCGGCCTAAATAAGGGAACAGTCTCTTCCTTGGTCTGTGAACTTATAAACGAACAGCTCGTATCAGAATCCGGTCCAGGTAAATCCAACGGTGGCAGACGGCCGGTTATGTTGTTATTCAATGAAGATGCCGGCTATTCCATCGGAATTGATATTGGAGTCAATTATATATTGGGGATCATCACCAACCTACAGGGGAAAATCTACAAAGAAAAACTTAGAAACTTTCAGGATTTAACCTATGAAGAAATAAAAACAGAACTCTATGAAATGATTGATTGTATGTTTACCTCCATTCCGGATTGCCCTTATGATGTAGTTGGAATTGGGATCGGCGTACCGGGCACTGTCGATACGAACGGAAAAATTTTAATGGCTCCAAATTTACATTGGAAAAATATCAATTTGAAAAATTTGGTTGAAAAGAGATACCAGGTACCTGTCATAGTCGAGAATGAAGCAAATTGCGGTGTATATGGCGAAAAAAAGTTCGGTATAGGAAAAGACTTCAACAACATGATATACATAAGTATTGGATTTGGGATTGGGGGTGGCTTAATCCTTAATAACCATCTTTATCAAGGTAACAATGGACTTTCAGGAGAGCTTGGCCACATGACAATCGATAGAAACGGAGAAAAATGCCGTTGCGGTGACTATGGATGCTGGGAATTATACGCATCAGAAAGAGCCTTAATCAGTCAGGCCAAAAACAAAATGGATGATCCAACCGTTACACTCGAACATCTAATAAACCTTGCAGAACATGAGGACCCTGTGGCACTTGAATTATTCAATGAAATAGGGAAATCTTTGGGAATTGGCATTAATAATATCATTAATATATTCAATCCTGACCAAGTCATTCTCGGTAATCGCCTGGCTGTCTGTGAAAAATGGCTGCATTCTTCATTAGTAGAAACGATTCAAAACCACTCTTTATCTAATCATCAAAAGGATTTACATATTCATTACTCAAGTTTAGCAAGCCGCTCATGTGCTCTCGGCGTCGCTGCTTTTTCAACCGAACATTTCTTAAACAATGATTTATTCCATCAAAGTATTCAAACCTATCCATTGGTGCATCAAAATTAGTTGCTTTCTTTTGCTGGTTCAACCTAAGCACCCACAAATTTGAAAGCGCTTATATTTTTTATATATGAAGGAGAATACAATAATGAAAATTCAAAATCCTATTTTAACTGGTTTTAATCCTGATCCATGTATTTGCAGACATGACGATGATTATTATATTGCCGTTTCTACATTTGAATGGTTCCCGGGAGTAGGTATTTATCATTCAAAAGATTTAAAAAATTGGACATTAGTCTCTCGTCCATTAAATCGTTTAAGCCAACTGAATATGATGGGTAATCCTAATTCAGGCGGTATTTGGGCTCCTGCTCTTTCCTATCATGATGGGAAGTTCTGGCTGATTTATACGGATGTGAAGGTGACTGACGGGCAGTGGAAAGACAGTCATAATTATCTCAGTACATGTGAAACCATTGATGGTGAATGGTCCGACCCCGTTCATCTAAACAGTTCAGGTTTTGACCCTTCTTTATTTCATGACGATGACGGTAAAAAATATTTTGTTAATATGGTTTGGGATCATCGCCTTGGAAACCATCCTTTCTATGGGATTGTTCTTCAGGAATATAGCGTTGAAGAGAAAAAGTTGGTTGGCAGCAAAAAGATTATTTTCAAAGGAACGGACATTAAGTTAACGGAAGCTCCCCATTTATATAAGTGGAATGGCTACTATTATCTTTTAACAGCCGAGGGTGGAACAAAATATGATCACCAGGCTACTATTGCGCGTTCGAAAACGATTGATGGCCCATATGACGTTCATCCGGAAAATCCATTGATTACATCGTTTCCATATCCAAGAAACCCATTACAAAAAGCCGGCCATGCATCCATTGTTCACACACATACTGATGAGTGGTTTTTAGTTCATTTAACCGGACGCCCTCTTCCTAAAGAGAATGAGGCATTACTGGATCCAAGAGGATATTGTCCGCTCGGCCGTGAAACAGCTATTCAACGACTAACCTGGGAAAACGATTGGCCTTATGTCGTCGGTGGTAATCAGCCTTCCCTTGAAATAGAAGGACCTAATATGGAAGAAGTAAAATGGGATAAAGATCCCGAAAAAGATGATTTTAACGATAAGACATTACATCTTAACTTCCAGACATTACGGATTCCGTTGGGAGATCATCTTTCATTGGAAGAAAAACCAGGTCACTTGCGCTTGTACGGTAAAGAATCGCTCTCTTCAAAATTTACACAGGCTTTTGTGGCGAGACGCTGGCAGCATTTTAACTTTACAGCTGAAACAAAAGTAGCTTTTCAACCGGAATCATTCCAGCAAGCTGCCGGTTTAGTAAACTATTACAATACGGAAAACTGGAGTGCTCTCCAGCTTACATGGCATGAAGAAAAAGGAAGAGTTCTAGATTTAACGGTATGTGATAATTTCACCTTTGATCGACCATTGAGAGATAATGAAATTCCTGTACCGGATGAAGTTGAATATGTTTATATACGTTCCGATGTCAAAACAAACACGTACCACTATTCTTACTCATTTGACGGGGAAACTTGGACAGAAATCCCGGTAACCTTATATTCTTATAAACTGTCTGATGATTATATCCGCGGCGGAGGATTCTTTACCGGAGCCTTTGTAGGCATGCAGTGCCAGGATACTTCAGGTGAAGGAAAACATGCAGATTTTGATTATTTTGTATATAAGATCAACGAATAATTTTATGAGCAAAATATTAAATAGGCTTTAGCTTAAAGAGGATATCCAGGTCGGATATCCTCTTTAACTATCCCTGCTAAAAGATACATTTACTTCTTCCGACTTCTAAAACAGAATAAATGTAAGGGTTCCCAAAAGTACTTTCTTCTTCATTATAGTAAAATGGAGACAGCATACAGATTATTGGCCCTTGGACGATTAGAATTAAAATTTCACCTAGGTTTAATCGGCCGCTAACTTAGATAGGTAAGATACGAGTCCTTTTAATGAATGGAGGAGGAATAATCATGAAAAAAATAAACCTTGGCAGCAGCAATTTGAGCGTTCCAGCGATTGCGGTAGGTTGTATGAGAATTGATTCTATGGACGATGACAAATTAGCTTCCCATCTTTCTTTTTGCATGGAGAATGGGTTAAATTTCTTTGATCATGCTGATATTTATGGCAAAGGGATTTGTGAAACTAAATTTGATAAGTCCCTAAAGATTGCCGGATATAACAGAGAAGATATAATCCTGCAATCTAAATGCGGAATCAAACCAGGTGCAATGTATGACTTATCGAAAGAGCATATTTTAACGTCTGTCGATGAAATATTAAAACGTCTGGAAACAGATTATCTAGATGTACTGGTTCTTCATCGCCCAGATGCTTTAGTCGAACCCGAGGAAGTCGCGGAGGCATTTGATACCCTTCTGAGCACTGGCAAAGTTCTTCATTTCGGTGTATCCAATCATAAACCGATGCAAATTGAATTATTAAAAAAATATGTAAAGCAGCCAATCATCGTCAATCAGATGCAATTTAGCATCCCCTTTTCCAGCATGATCGCTAATGGAATGGAAGTGAATATGCAAACAGAGGGTGCGGTTGATAGAGATGGCAGTGTCCTTGATTATTGCAGGTTGCATGATATCACGATTCAGGCTTGGTCACCTTTTCAGTATGGGTTCTTTGAAGGCGTCTTTATCGACAATCACGAGAAGTTTCCTGAGTTGAATCAATCTCTCCAAGAATTAGCTGAGAACTACGAAACAACGCCAACTGCCATTGCAGCAGCATGGATTTTGCGACACCCGGCAAACATTCAGTTGATTGCGGGTACCACTAACCAAAATCGGATGGCTGAAATTATAAAAGGCAGTGAAATTAAGCTCAGCCGCGAGGAATGGTATCGCCTTTATTTGAACAGCGGTCATATTTTGCCTTAAAGCTTTCGTAAAAGGACTTCTTTTCAGGTGAAAATACTGAATTATTGGTTAGCCGCTTCATAAAGTGATGAGAAATCCAGTTATGTCGATCCAGGATATCAAAATGCAAAGAAATATGATTTTAGACTTAAAAAGAATTCGCCTGCAAAAAAGATTGTAGATTAGTAGCTCTTTTTCAAATTATAAACGCTTCAGGCGAGAAGTAAGTAAAGATACCTATATAAAAAGGACAATCCAAATGGATTATCCTTTTTATATCAAAAATTATGTAATACTTTCTAGTAACTTTCTAAGATTTCATCAGTTACTTCTAGAAAGTATTCAAAAGTATCATTAGCCTTAATTAATTCATCATATAACAAATTTAATAGATTTCCATTTCCGTTATCTTCTGGATTATTCGGTCGACCTGGATTTGTATCTGAACCTGTTTGATTATCACCATCTTGAGAACCACTGGAGGATTGATCATTATCAGTATCAGTATTCTCCCCAGTACTAACATCAGTACTATTATCTAATATACTATTCCCATTATTGGTAGTTTGATTATCACCATCTTGAGAACCGCCTGATGAATTGTCATGATTGCCTTGTATATGATTCTGGGCATTATTTACTAAACCATCTTGGTTGGTACTGTCTAGAGATCCACTTGATAATTTATCATTATTAGTAGTTTGGTTTTGATCTGTATCGTTATCTTGATCTAGATTGTCTTCGTTATCTTTTCCCTCATCTTTTGATACTTCAGATGTAATCTCTTGTTCATCTTTAGAATCTTCATTTACTGAGCAAGATTTAACTAAAAATACAAGAGCTAGTAGCAATGCTACTAGCATTACTATTAATAAATTTCTCTTAGAGCCGTTAGTAGTTGATTGATTATTTTCCATTATTCTACCTCTAATTCAATGCTAGATTGAGGTTTTTCTTCTTGGTCAACTTTATTGGACTCTATGTTTGCTATTTGTTCTTCTAATTCTTTTATATAGTCTTTTTGTTCTTTATTCTTTTCTTCTAGATTAACCTGGTTGGACTCTAAGTTTTCTACCTGACCTTCTAATTCTTTTATATAGTCCTCTTGTTCTTTAGTTTCTTCTTGTTTAACCTTATTGGACTCTATTTTTTCTATTTGTTCTTCTAATTCTTTTATATAGTCTTCTTGTTTTTTATTCTTTTCTTCCTGTTTCTCTAAATCATCTTTTAAACTATCAACATTAGATTCTGATACTGCATCACTATCTTGTACCGTAGCTTCTTTTAATTTAGCGTATTCCTTATATAATTCCATATATTTGTTTACTAACTTCTGTTCATTAGTTGAATAAGCTTCTACTTTATCCTTTAAAATATTTATATTATTTTCAATATTGTCTATTGGAGCAGAATTAAATACTACGGATGATGCTATAGCAACTGATGCTATAGCCGCACTAGCAACAACCCCAATAACTGTACTAATTAAAACTTTGTTCATCTTTTTCTCCCTTTATATCCAGATTCTAAAATAAGGACTAATAAAAATTAGTCCTTATTTAGATTTTATAAAGTTTTTATTTTTCTTTTGTTATTGTTTGTACTACACCATCATTGTTAGTTACTGTAACGATAACTTTAGCTATATTTGCTTTATTTAGAGTTGAAGAATATGTTGTACCAGCTACTAATTGATTGGAATAATTTTGATTCCAAAATTCTGCACCTTTTCCATATTTGTTACCTTCAGAATCATTTAAGTATCCACTATAAATTTTACTTTTTGTTTCTACAGGGTTTCCATCAGCATCAATATACTCAATTTTAATATTTCCTTTAGATGAAAGTGATATATCTATATCTTCTTTTAGGCTGATAGTAACTTGAGCACGGTTTGCATAAAAATATGGCTTTACTGTTGCTATTTCAACTGCTTCTTGATCTTCACCTAATCCTGGTAAAGTATCTGGATCTGTCATTTTATAAGTATTAGCTTCTTGAACTGCATCATTTGACTTTATTTCTAAGTCTTCTATAGCTGCATTAGCTTTTTCTAGTTCTCCTGTAAGTCTTTTTATTTCTGCTTCCAATTCTGCTTTTTCAGATGTAGAAACATCTTCGTTATTTTCTAATTTTGCGTTTAATTCATCTATTTTTTCTTGTAATGAAGCTATTTTTACTTCTGCTTCACCTTTTAATGTATTATATTTTTCAACTAATGCTTCATCATTTTTAGCAAATGCAGCTATTTTTGATCTTAATGCTTCAATGTTGTCCATTACTTTGTTTGCCGCATCTGTATTAAACACCAATGTTCCTGCTATAGCTGTTACTCCTATCGCTCCTGCTACTGTTGCCTTCCAATTCATTTTATACTCTATCTCCTATCTTACATATTATGAAATTTGTATAATTTATTTCCATCGGAGATTATATCACTCGAAATATTAGTATATCAATATAACGATTAAAAGCCTTTTTTTTAAATTAATTGAGAATTTGGCTATAAAATTTAACTTTTACATACATCATAAAACTCATGTAAATTATAATCTTCACACAATATTTAATAAAAAAAATAACCTATAAATAGGTCACGGTTCCACTTTTTAAGGCACTCAGATCTGTACTAAATAGGATTCATATAAACCAGTGTTCAATGATATTATACTAATGTACATAATCTGTTAATTCTCTCTGTATATCTTTCAATCCATCAAATTGACGACCTTTGATAAAGAAAAAAGCTCGGTATAAACCGAGCTTTCATCGTTAAAATATATTTTATATGAAATTTAGGAATGATTTCATTGCCAGTTTGGCAAAATTATAATTAAAGCCACACACCCACACACAAATAAAAAACCACCAACATATGTATTGGTGGAGACGGTGGGAGTCGAACCCACGTCCAAAGATAACGGCACTTATGCATCTACGAGTGTAGTCGATATATTAGCAATTCGCTGTGCCTTCTGCCTATCGACAGGCGCCCGGACAGCTAGTCTGGTTGTTCTCTTCCTTCTCCCTCAGACGGTGAGATCCGGCGTAGTCCACTAAATTTGAGTCCCTTACCCTACCACATGGACAATGGAGGGAGGAACAGCTTATCGACTGTTATTAAGCAGCGAAAGCTAGGTTGTTGTTTTGTTTGCCAGTTATAGGCTTTGACGTTTTAACGAGGACGATCCCCTCGACTCGCAACATAAGCTCGAACTACCCCTGTCGAATCCGTAACGTCCCCATGATAAGAATGTGGATCGCACGAGATGAAGAAGCTTACTTTTGCGTTGCTTCTATTCAATTGTGGTACATAAGTAATTATAACATAATAAATGTGAAATTCAATTGTAAGAACTTGGTGAGAGTACCAACCTAAGCTTAACGCTGACGATCTTTAAATGCTCGTTCAATTTCACGTTTCGCTTCTTTTCTCTTCAAGTCTTCACGTTTATCATAATTCTTTTTACCCTTGCCTAAACCGATTAAAACCTTGGCAAATCCGTTCTTTAAATACAGCTTCAATGGCACAAGCGCATACCCTTGTTCTTTTGTTGCGCCGATCAATTTGCTAATTTCCTTATTGTGCAAGAGTAACTTACGAACGCGCAATGGATCATGATTGTAGCGGTTGCCCTGCTCATATGGGCTGATATGCATTCCCATTAAGAAGACTTCCCCATTAATAATCCTTGCATATGAATCCTTTAGGTTAACTCGACCATTTCGGATTGATTTAATTTCAGTCCCCTGCAAAACAATTCCTGCTTCATAGGTTTCCTCGATAAAGTAATCATGATACGCTTTTTTATTTTGACCAAGTACTTTTCCTGTACCCTTTGGCATTTAATTGCCCCCTCTCTCTGTATATGGGTTAGGTTAAAAAAGAGCCTGGCTTCGGGCTCTCTCTTATCATACTACAGCAATAGCTTCTATTTCTACAAGTCCGTCTTTAGGTAGACGCGCTACTTCCACAGCACTTCTAGCTGGAAAACTGCCGCTGAAATAAGTGGCATATACTTCATTGACTGCCGCAAAATCATTCATATCATTCAGGAATACGGTCGTCTTCACGATATGATTCAAATCAAGCCCTTCTTCTTTGAGAATAGCCTGTATGTTTTTAAATGCTTGATGTGTTTGCTCCTGTACCCCATCCTTTAATTCACCCGTTTCAGGGTTCAACCCAAGCTGTCCGGATGTATAAACAAATCCATTCACTCGAATCGCTTGTGAATATGGCCCAATCGCTGCCGGTGCATTGGATGTTTGAACCGTAATCTTACTCATTCTAGTATTCCTCCATTTCGCTGAAATCCATACCTATATAGTATTCGATTGAAACGCTTGTTATCCTTCTCTCGGAAATTGAAACATGGAGATAAACCCTTTATTCCTTTCCCGACTTAAAGCATTACGAAACAATGAAAAAGGAAGAATGCATATAGACTGCATTCCCCCTTCTCTTTTTATGCCTCAACCGAATTCATTTCAACCATTTTACCATTATACACATCTTTGTCCAATTCGCCTGTTACACGGCCAGTTACTAAGCCTGCTGTAGTTGAACCACTGACATTAAGAGCTGTTCTGCCCATATCAATCAATGGTTCTACAGAGATCAGTAACGCTGCAATACCAATTGGCAAGTTCATGCTAGATAAGACGATTAATGCGGCAAATGTAGCTCCACCGCCAACACCGGCAACACCAAATGAACTGATGGCAACTATGATGACTAGCTGAATAAGGAATCCGGGATCAAGTGGGTCCGGTGCAATCATGACAGCCAACATAGCCGGATAGATTCCTGCACATCCATTTTGACCAATGGATGCCCCTAGAGAAGCAGCAAAGTTCGCAATTCCTTCTGAGTTACCAAATTGTTTAGTTTGAGTTTCTACATTAATTGGAATGGACGCTGCACTTGAACGAGATGTAAAGGCAAATGTAAGTAAAGGACCCATTTTCTTAACATATTGCATCGGATTTAATCCAGTAAAGAATAATATAGCCAGATGAATCAGGAACATCACGATCAGCGCTACATAAGAAGCGATAACAAAGGTGGATAACTCAACAATTCCCTGAACATTTGTATTGGCAATAGTGGTCGCCATTAAGGCTAAAATACCATATGGAGTTAAGCGAAGAATCAATGTAACGATTCTCATCACAATTTTATATAGAGCATTAATAACTTTTTCGAATGTTTCAAACTCTTTTGGTGCTTTTCTTCTAACACCCATAGCTGCAATCCCAATGAACGCCGCAAAAATGACCGTTGCGATCGTAGAAGTCGGTCTTTGTCCAGTCAAATCAAGGAACGGATTTGTTGGGATGACCTGCAAAATACGTTCTGGGAAGCTCTGATTCTCTACTTGAACCATCGTTTCTTCTAACTCGGCCGAACGAGTTTGCTCTGCTTCGCCAGATTCAAGGTGGTCCGCTGATAAATCAAATGTTAAAGCACTGCCTATTCCAACAGCAGCCGCTATAGCTGTTGTTAAAATCAGAATTCCGATAATGGAGAAACTGATTTTCCCCACTCCTGCCTGTCCCTTTAAACGAATGATGGCTGATATAATCGACACAACGATCAAGGGCATAACAATCATTTTTAACAGGCTGACATACCCTGTTCCAACAATACTGTACCAGTTTTTCGTATCTGTTAGAACAGTACTGTCGCTCTTAAATGCCAATTGAAGGAATACCCCCAAAAGAATTCCCAATCCGAGACCTGTAAATACTCGTTTTGAAAAGGAAACATGTTTCTTTTGCATATAGAATAGTATACCGACTAATGCAAGCAATATAAGAATATTTATAATAACTAAAAATGTATTCATTTCAAATTCTCCCCTTTCTCAATCCATACTAAAGACATATGATATGTATTATATAAATTATAGTATCTAAAGTACAGTAATATGACTAAGTAAATGGAATTCACAAAAAATACTGTGAAAACGACCATGTCATATATACCTCAAATTTTTGAATATACTTCCTTCTCCTCCAAAAATAAAAGAGAGCTAACTTTTGTTAGCTCTCCTCTCATTAATCATTAGCGCTTTTTCTTCTTTCCGGACTTGCGCTTTGCAGCCGGTGCATTCTCAAAAAATTTCTTTTTCTTTCTCGGCCCTTTTTTATCGGAGCTTTCTCCAGGCTTGGCTTTACCCTGGCTTCCTGGTTTATGCTTGTCGCCTTTGCCTTGTGGCTTAGATGAATCTTTACGACGATTTTTACCCGGTTCTGCTCTAAAAATGCGTTTTTCACCAGATACTCGCTCACGATTGTCCTTCATTCCTACAATCTCAAAGTCAATGGCACGCTCGTCTTTATTTACATTAATGACCCTAACAGTGATCTCATCGCCAATTCTGAACACCTTGGCCGTACGTTCACCAATCATCGCGTATTGACGATCATCGAAATGATAGTAATCATCTGTCATATAGCTGACATGGACAAGACCTTCGATGGTGTTGGAAAGCTCAACGAACATCCCGAAGTTTGTGACAGATCTGATGATCCCGTCAAACTCTTCTCCCACTTTATCTTCCATGTATTCGGCTTTTTTCAAATCATCCGTTTCCCGCTCTGCATCTACTGCACGGCGTTCCATTGAAGATGTATGCTGAGCAATCTCTCCAAGCCTTTCATTCCATTTTTCCTGTGTTTCTCTGCTTAAATCACCATTGATTAAATACGTTCGAATTAAGCGATGGACAATTAAGTCTGGGTAACGGCGGATTGGTGATGTAAAGTGAGTATAATAATCTGTCGACAATCCAAAATGTCCTAAGCTTTCAGGATCATATTTCGCTTGCTGCATCGAACGAAGCATGACAGTCGATACGACCATTTCCTCCGGTTTACCTTGCACAGCTTCAATAATTTCCTGTAAAGCACGCGGATGAATGGAATTGGCTGAACCACGAACGATATAACCAAAATTCACGATAAAGTCAAAGAATTTTCTCAGCTTATCTTCATTCGGGTCTTCATGGATACGATAAATAAACGGTACATCCATCCAATGGAAATGCTCGGCTACTGTTTCGTTAGCTGCCAACATAAATTCTTCGATTAATTTTTCTGCAACAGAACGTGTACGAAGAACGACATCAGTTGGTTCTCCATTTTCATTAACGAGGATTTTAGCTTCTTTAAAATCAAAGTCAATGGCTCCTCTGCGCATTCTTTTTCCTCGAAGAATTTCGGCTAATTTTTCCATTTCTTCAAACATCGGTACAATTGGTTCATAGCGTTTGATTAATTCCTCATTTTTATCAACGAGAATTTCATTCACGTCTGAATACGTCATACGCTCCGTTGTTTTGATCACACTTTGGAATATTTCGTGAGCAACCACTGCTCCCTCTGAATCGATTTCCATTTCACAAGATAATGTTAACCGATCCACACGCGGATTCAATGAACAAATCCCATTTGATAAACGATGCGGGATCATCGGAATAACCCGATCCACCAGATAGATACTTGTCGCACGCTCAGCCGCTTCTACATCAATTGGAGATCCTTCCGTAACATAATGGGAGACATCCGCAATATGTACACCAAGCTTATAATTTCCATTTTCGAGTTTGGTTACCGTTACGGCATCATCCAAGTCTTTCGCATCCGCACCATCAATCGTCACAATTGTTTCATTTCGCAGATCACGGCGATTCACCAGATCCTTTTCATCTATGACCTCAGGTGTTTGATTGGCTTGTTCCAATGCGTCTTGCGGAAACTCCCCTGGCAATCCAAACTTATGAATAATGGATAAAATATCAACACCAGGATCATTTTTATGCCCTAAGATCGTGATGACTTCCCCTTCTGCCGACATTCTGCCTTCCGGATAGTTTGTTATTTTAACAACCACTTTATGGCCTTCAACAGCACCGTTCTTTGCCTCTTTAGGGATAAAGATATCATTGGCCATTTTTTTATCATCCGGGATCACAAAACCAATCCCTCTTGTTTCCGTGTAAGTTCCTACAACATTTTGAACACCGCGTTCGATGATTTTAACAATGGTCCCTTCCCGTCTTTGTCCTGATGATTGCGAAGAGACACGGACCATCACAATATCTCCGTGCATCGCATTGTTTAACTCATGCGGAGGAATAAAAATATCATCTATGCCTTTCTCTTCAGGAATCACAAAAGCAAATCCTTTGGCGTGACCGGAAACTTTTCCTTTCACAAGATTCATTCTCTCCGGCAGTCCATAACGGTCGGAACGAGTCCTCACGATTTGGCCATGCTCTTCCATATATACTAAAGCCTTCACAAAATCTTTGAAATCCTCGGAGTCCTCTACCCCCATTGCTGCCTCTAATTCTTGTACGGTCATGGGTTTGTAAGCTTCTTCTTTCATATAAGAATACAGCTTGTCTACATGTTGACGAATCATATCATCCACACAAACCCCTCCTTTCTTTCCTTTAACATTGATTTATATATTAATTTGCCCATTCAAGACTCTCCAAAAACGCAAAGACATCTTGATGAAGCTGATCTCGTTCTTTATCAAGTGTAATGACATGGCCTGATTCCTCATACCATTTCAAACTCTTCTGTTCTGTGTTCACAGAATTATAGATGATATTGGCGCTATCTGTATTGATCATATGATCATGACGGGCTTGAGCGACAAATAGCGGCACATCAATTTGATTCACGCGCTCCCGTACATCACTGATCAATTCCTGTAATGCCCGCAAGGTTTCCATCGGTCGTTTCTGAAAATGAGCCATTTCCAATTCTATTTGTTCCTGGCTTTTGCCTTCACGGTTTTTGTACTCACGTGCATACTCCAAAACACCTTCATACATGACTTTTTCACTTTTTATATACATAGGCGCACACATCGGTACGATACCCTTAACAGGTACAGTGTAACCTAATTTCAAGGAAAATACCCCTCCTAATGAAAGACCGGCTACTGCAATCTCTTTATGACCCATTGCCCGTAATTTATCATAGGCTCTCATGCAGTCTTTCCACCAATCAATTGGTCCATAATTGACCAATTCTTCCGGAGGTACGCCATGACCCTTATACTGCGGTGCATGACATGTATATCCCTTGCCTTCAAGATACCGGCCCAGCATTCGTACATCGGCGCTATTCCCTGTAAAACCGTGAAGCAATAAGACAGCCCGGTTTCCTCCCGCGAATGTGAATGGTTTTGGCTGTGTTATATTCATACATAAAATCTCCCTTTATTTGCTTGAACTAATACTATGTATTACTAGTTTACGACGTTAGAGTAACAAAACGCTATTAATAAGAACGATATACACATCAAAAAAGCCTGGCAAAGTGCCAGGCAATGTTTGTTTACTTCATATTACTTTGCGAAAAAAGAAACAAGAATCGTTAAAACAAAGAATAATACTGATAAAATAACAGTAGCGCGATGTAGATATAAATCAAGTCCTCTGGCCTTTTGTTTTCCAAAAAGCTGTTCAGCTCCACCGGAAATAGCACCGGATAATCCTGCACTTTTACCGGATTGGAGTAAGACCACGACAATCAAACTGATACATGTAATAACCAATAGTACGATGAGTGTAGTATGCAACACGAACAAAAACCTCCTAATTACGGTCTTATCAATACTTTCACTTTACCATAACCACCTTACTTACACAATAACTATCAAGGATGCAATAGTTAATTTCAGCGTGAGAAGGGTATAATCAAATAAAGATTTATAATTCCCACACTGGAGGGGGGCTTGGGGATGTTTACTGATTGGTTAAATAAAATAAATTATGCAAACATGGTTGGATTTATATTTGGCAGTATCATGATGTTCTTCGCATGGGGTGCCCCTTTTATAGGAGTCCTTTTACTCATCGCTGGTGTACTTTTAATCCTATCTAAACATAATGGGACGCCCTTCATCTTTTTTATGACCTATGCCTTTCATCTATATTTAATTGGTCTATTTATTTTTGAACTCTTATCTATACATTGGCTGTCTATTAGTCCATACCTCTTTATGGCCTTTTTAGCCGTATTAATCAGCTTAATTGCTTTAATTATTCGTTCAAATACCAGTACTCTCACCCTATTCTGGTTTGTGTTACATATTTTAATTCTCGCCTATGGATTTTTTGGCGGTGGCACTTTCTGGTCTTCTGTTTGGAGCCCGGAATCTATCCATGCTGTATTTAAAACATTCTACTCCGTTTTAATTGCCTTTTTCTTGGTTGGTATTTTTCTGGACCGTTTTCAAACTGAACTCAAAAGAGAGTACCAGGATCGAAATTAAATTAAAGTAAATTAAAAGACGCCCCCTTTTGAAGCGCCTCAAAAGGGTAGAGTAATCCACCTTTTGCCGGTCACTTCAAAGGGAGCGTCTTTTTACTTAGACATTATAAGATTATTTAAATACTTTTACACGATCTTCAATTGGATTAAATTGTTTCTCACCGGCTGGTGCAATTGGTTTTCCAAATGGTATTTGGGCTGCTAATTTCCAGCTTGCTGGTATATTCCAGTTTGCTTTCACTTCATCATCAATTATTGGATTATAATGTTGCAGCGTCGCCCCCAACCCTTCTGTTTCAAGAGCTGTCCAAACAACGAGTTGCAGCATACCGGAGGCTTCATTTGACCAAATCGGGAATTTATCTGCATATAAATCAAATTGAGACTGCAGGCCTTCAATGACAGCTTGATCTTCAAAGAAAAGAATGGTACCGTAGCCCGCATTGAACATATCCATTTTTTCTTGGGTGCTGGCAAAATTATCAGCAGGTACAACTTTTCTTAATGTTTCAGTTGCGATATCCCAAAACTTATTACTATGTTCCCCAAACAACACAACAACTCTTGAACTTTGGGAGTTAAAAGCAGACGGTGTATGATTTACTGCAAATTCAACAATCTCCTGCACTCTTTCTTCGGATACTACCTTTTCATTACTGATCGCATAAAGTGAACGTCTAGCCTCAATTGCTGATAAAAATCCATTTGTTTCGTTCATGATTTTATTCCTCCCCGATTTTCAATTAGAAACTCCAGTTGATACCTAGTTTATTTAGACAGATAACCGAATAGTTAAACCAAACGGATCTGGTGTTTCCCAATGGCCAGTCTCTTCTCGAACTTCAGTACCCATTTCTTTCAAACGAGAAATAACTTCTTCCCTTCGCCCATCATCTGGATAATGAATGGTGAACGCTTGGAGCCCCACGCTTTCTTTTGAAGCAGCCGGTATATTCCTGCCATTCCATACATTTAAACCAATATGATGGTGATAGCCGTCTGTGGATACAAACAATGCCTGTTCCCCATAACGCGCAACCACTTCAAACCCTAATCCCTTACAATAAAATTCTTCCGCCTGCTCAAGATTTCCAACATGCAGATGAATATGCCCCATCATCGTTTCAGCCGGAAGACCTTCCCACAACTTGTCTTCACCCGCTGCCAATACCTCTTCTATCTTCAAAGGCTCAGTAACCATATGTACCTCTTTATCTTTCCATATCCACGATGAAGATGGCCTATCAGCATAAATTTCAATTCCATTTCCATCTACGTCTTGTAAATATAGCGCTTCACTCACATGATGATCCGAAGCACCCATTGGATAATTAATCTTTGCGACATGGTGTAAAAAGCTTCCTAATTCAGTTCGTGAAGGCAACAATAAGGCGAAATGGTACAGACCGATTTTATGCGCCTCTTTTGGTATAACCTTTTCGGGTTGAATTAAGGTGAGTAATGGTGTTTTTCCATCCGCTGTTAAAACAGCCCGGTTACTCTCTTGTTTCAGGATTTTAAAACCAATAATGTTTTTGTAAAAGGCCAGTGACCTTTCCATATTAAGTACCTTTAACTCGAGACTTTTCACAAACGTATTTGTTTTCTGATGAAAGTTCATATTTTTCTCTCCCAATTGAAAAGTGATATTCAAATTTTCCAGTCCGAACGTCACTTACTTTATGTAACTAATTTTAATTTAGTAACTAACGTGTGTCAAGTAAATAAATTCCAACATAAATTATTATATGATTTTCCAATCATACGTTATAATATAGGTTATAGGGGTGAAGTCAAATGAATCAATCTCACATTTGTCCTAAGTTTGAAAAGGCCATGGAGATTCTCAGCCGCCGCTGGACAGGTTTAATTATCTATCAATTACAATCTGGTCCCCAACGTTTTTGCACGCTGGAGTCATCAATTGGCGTCAGTGGACGAGTTCTATCTGAACGGCTAAAAGACTTAGAAAAACAAGGCATCGTTAAACGTGACGTCTATCCGGAAACACCGGTCCGAATTGAATATTCCTTAACGGAAACAGGAGAATCCATGAAGCCGTTGATGCAGGCCATCGCTAAATGGGCTGATGAATGGATTGAATTAGACTCTCCAGAGAATGACCAAAAATAAATGCCGATTGCGCCAAGCGCAATCGGTTTTTGTGCCTTTTCGGATATATACCACATGAAGGTTCATTGAAACATTCCTGATTAATGAGGTTGTCTTTCATTAATAGAGTACATTAGATTTTTCCACTCAGTTTAGTACATACCTATCTTCCACTCCATGCTAAACATATAGAAGAATAAGCGACTTCCTATATCCTTATTCACTAAAACTCATAACTCCCGTTTATTAAAATATGCCTATTTATTCGCATAAAAAAAGAGAATAAGAGGATTCCCCCTTATTCTCAATCGCGTATTACTTTGTTAACTTCACTTGTGTCGCTTTACTTATATTGTTAGCTCTATCCTTAGCCGTTACGGAAAGGGTTGTACCCTTTTTCTGAGTTTTTATATTTACAGTATAAGCCCCTTTGCTGTTTGCCTTTGCACTTCCAAGCGTTTTATTATTTACTTTGACTGTAACAGTCGCATTCGCTTCTGCCTTACCCATAACAGCCTTGGTCTTAGAGGTGATTGCATTTACTTTAGGTGCAGAGGGTGCCGTTTTATCCAACACCGTAATGGTTTGTTTCGGGCTTACATTATTAGCTGGATCTTTAGCTGTAAGGGTTAATTTGGTACCAGCCTTTTGTTTCGCTATTTTAATCGTGTACTGCCCTTTTGCATTTACTTTCCCGGCCAAAGATGTCTTTCCTGCTTTAATGATAACCGTACTGCCGCCTTCAGCTTTACCGCTAACCGATGTGGATTTATCTGAAACAGAATTGGCGCTAGGCTTAGCAGGAGGAATTACATCTTTCACCGTAATATCCTTAATGTCATGTACAACTCCTGCTTGATCTTTCGCAATTACTTTCAGCTTTGTCCCCGCTGTTTGCACTTTAATTTTAATGGTATAGGTGCCCGCAGCTGCCTTAGCCTTATAGGTACCAAGTTCTTTAGAACCAGCTTTTACCGAAAGCGTGTATCCTTTTTCTACATTGCCTGTTACCGTGGTTGATTTATTCGTCACTGTCCCCGTCGTTAATACATATTTGGACATATAGGAGGATGCGATATACCCTTTCACCCCACTTGTTGTTTTAACCGGATACCAGACAAATTGATTTACTATTGTTGGATTCTTGTCGTATACCATGCTTCCGTTGATTGTTAGGATAGTGCCTTTAGCTAAAGTATTTACTTTTTTGGATGAAGTGCTTGGTCCCTCCCTCAATGTAACACTGCTGTTAGTAATCACTTTATTATTCAATTTAAACGAAGAATGTGAAGTCGTGATTGGATTGGTTAATGTATAACTCAATTTGTTAAATTTAATATTTGCATTACTGTTCGATATATAGGTAAAATCCTTCACTGTAAATGGAAAATCAGCTAGTGCTTTTCCCAAAATGATATCTTTTTTTATATTCGAAAACACCTTCTCCTGATAAGCAGAAGTATTTCTTTTTCCTGTAGCTTGATAGAGCGGACTATTTTCTGGCTTTGTACCATTATAAGCCATCACCGGAAAATACCAGTTCTCAATCACATTCCGGTCGGCACCTTTAATTTTAGGGAGGTCTGTACGGTCGTAGTTAGCATTGAGGATTTTGATGCCCTCCTCGATATTAAAATTAATATTAGTTTTCAACTCATTTTGTTCAGAGTGCTCTGGATCAGTGATCTGCATGATACCAATCCCGCCATCACTGGAGATAAGAGGTTCACCATCTTTTGCGAATTGTTTCCATCCACTTTCTGTATATGCCACTGCTTTCACCACTTCAGGAGGGATATCATATTTAATCGCAGCTTCAGTCAGCAACTTATTAATAGTCTGCTTTGGTGGATTGGAAAGAGTAGCATTTGCCGAAGTACTGGTTATAAAAAGCCCTAATACAAGTGTCAACAACAAACTGATTTTCAGCATGTATGCTTTCATTTTTTTGATCCTATCCCTTCTTAATAAATCTATATATCTAGTATCTTATAATACTACCATTTTTTCAATATTATGGTATTAATCAGAGGGTTGCGTATTAAGTGAATTATTCTAATTTTTCTGATAAAATATACCAGACTAATTTACTTCTATACTTTATGGGGATTTATAGGGGACAAATTAGAAAGATAAAGAAACCAAGGGGGCACACAGATGGATTATGCATTATTGTCTTCAGTTATTATTTACATGATTTTAATGCTTGGAATCGGATATTTTGCCTATAAAAAAACAACCAATTTATCTGATTATATGCTTGGCGGCAGGACACTGGGACCGGCTGTAACAGCTTTGAGTGCAGGAGCTGCAGATATGAGCGGTTGGCTGTTAATGGGATTACCCGGTGCCATGTACGCATCAGGTCTTAGTGCAGCATGGATTGCTCTCGGTTTAACTTTAGGTGCCTGGGCTAACTGGATTTATGTAGCCCCTAGGCTGCGTACCTATACACAAATAGCCAATGATTCCATTACGATTCCCGGTTATTTAGAGAACCGCTTTGGCGATACGTCAAAAATGCTGCGCTTAATTTCAGGACTTGTTATTCTGATATTCTTTACCTTTTATGTTTCATCCGGCATGGTCTCCGGCGGCGTACTTTTCCAAAGTACATTCGGACTTGATTACCATACTGGATTGATAGTTGTTACTCTTGTAGTAGTGGCTTACACTTTGTTTGGAGGATTTCTTGCCGTCAGCTGGACTGATTTTGTACAGGGAATTATCATGTTTATAGCATTGATTCTCGTTCCAATCGTCACTCTCATTGAAGTGGGAGGATTGGGTGAATCTATTGATACAGCACGATCTATCAACCCGGCCTTATTAGATATTTTCAGAGGAACCACGGTGCTTGGCATTCTTTCTTCCATCGCCTGGGGACTTGGTTATTTTGGCCAGCCTCATATCATTGTCCGCTTTATGGCGATTTCATCTGTTAAAGAAATTAAAAAGGCTCGTCGGATTGGTATGGGTTGGATGATTTTCTCCATTATTGGTGCAATGCTGACTGGATTTATTGGGATTACTTATTTCTCACAAAATGGCCCAACGTTAAAAAATCCAGAAACTGTCTTTATCATTTTAGGCGAAGTATTATTCCATCCAATTATCACCGGATTTTTAATCTCAGCTATTTTAGCTGCCATCATGAGTACTATTTCTTCACAACTTCTCGTTACATCCAGTTCTTTAACAGAAGATATTTACAAAGCATTCTTCAGACGCTCAGCTTCTGATAAAGAGCTTGTTTTCTTAGGAAGATTATCTGTTTTACTTGTTTCAATTGTCGCATTATTTTTATCATGGGAAAAGAACGCCACAATTCTCGATCTAGTTGGCTATGCATGGGCAGGCTTTGGATCATCATTCGGTCCGCTTATCCTGTTAAGCCTTTTCTGGAAGCGCATGAACAAATGGGGGGCATTGGCAGGTATCATTGTAGGAGCAGTCACCGTCATTGCCTGGTCAAGCTTTGGTCTCTCAGATAAGCTCTATGAAATGATTCCAGGTTTCGGAGCAAGCCTATTGGCCATTATAATTGTCAGCTTACTTACCGCTCCACCGAAGCAAGAGGTAGATACCCAATTTAAACAATATAAAAATTTAATGGAACAATAAGATTAAGCGATCCAATAGGTCCTTAACCTAAAAGCAAGATGGAGAAAAGGTACTGACCCCTTAAAATTAGTGTTTTTTTACGCAGCTATTTGACTGGTTTGAGTTCGGTATTGTACCGGACTTGTTATACAATCTCTATCAAATCCCTTATATGCCTGGCTGTATGACAATCACGGAGATGAAAAGAGCATTGGAAGCCGGTGTAGATATCGTCAAGCTATTCCCTGGCAATGCTTTTGGCCCTGGATTTGTCAAAGCCGTTAAAGCTCCTCTCCCTCAACTAAATATTATGCCAACTGGCGGTGTGGACTTGGATAATATTGAAGAATGGATTTTAAATGGCTGTGTAGCTGTGGGAGTAGGCGGCAATTTGGTGGCACCGGCTAAAACGGGTGATTTTGATAAGATTACTGAATATGCAACACAATATATCGACAAGGTTAGAGCCGCCAGGAAGAAATAGGAATTCATTATATTAACAGAGTTGATTAGTTATCCCTTATAATAATAATGAAAGAATAGTCAGAAAAACAATACGGATACAGGAGGAATCAGATATGCCAACAAATCTTAAAGACACAGTTACCTTACATAACGGCGTAGAAATGCCATGGCTCGGGTTAGGCGTTTTTAAAGTTCAAGAAGGTGAAGAAGTCGTACAATCTGTTAAAGCAGCGATTCGAAATGGATATATCAGTATTGATACAGCCGCTATTTATGGGAACGAAGAAGGCGTTGGACAAGCAATCAAAGAATCAGGTGTCCCACGCGAGGAACTATTTATTACTACGAAACTATGGAATAGTGAACAAGGATATGAATCTACCTTAAAAGCTTTTGATGAAAGCATGGAAAAACTGGGCTTAGATTATCTGGACCTTTATTTAATTCATTGGCCTGGTAAAGATAAATATAAAGAAACATGGAAAGCCTTTGAAAAGCTTTATAAAGATGGACGAGTACGTGCAATTGGCGTAAGTAACTTCCTGGTACATCACCTTGAAGATTTAATTGCTTCCGCTGAAATTAAACCAATGGTGAATCAGGTAGAATTCCATCCTCATTTAACACAGGAAGACCTGCGTGCATACTGTAAAAAAGAAGGAATCCAACTGGAAGCATGGTCTCCATTAAAACAAGGACAGCTTTTAGATAACCCGGTCCTTAAAGAAATTGCCGTGAAACACAATAAATCGGTAGCTCAGGTTATCTTGCGCTGGGACCTTCAACACGGCGTTGTAACCATTCCTAAATCAGTTAAAGAGCATCGCATTATTGAAAACTCCAATGTTTTCGACTTTGAACTCTCTTCGGAGGAAATGGACAGAATCGATCAGCTTAATCAGGACAGCCGCGCCGGCTCTCACCCTGATCAAATGACTACAGGATTTAAAGCATAAAATTTGGAGGCTGCTAAAACTAGCAGCCTCTCTTTTTATGCTAGTGTGGTTGATATCACTATTCATACGAACTCTTTTCTATCAATCTCGCATGAACGACCCTTCTACCATTTTTCATACCTTCACTGCAGGTTGAAAGCGTCATAATCTGATCATCCTTGGAAAATGGTTCTCCCTTATAGCCAAAATCGGATTGAGATTCTAATTGTTTTATGAAAGATACATACTGTTCTCCGGACTCAAACTCTGTTTGCAAATAGTCAGAACTTGGATCTGTATTATAGGTCGAAAAAACTTCCCATTTATAATAGCCTGCTTTCCCGTAATAGGTTACATATGTATGTTCATTTAAAAAGCTTTCTTCTTTATACTTATTTAAGTCATGAAACATCGTGCCATTCTTCATATTATGCCCATATAGGATGGTGTGTTGATCTTCAATATCTATCTGATTGCGATAATCCATGAAAATACTTCCCTGAATAGACGGCTCATTGTTAAAATCATGAGTTAAATAATAAGAGTTGTTACCCGCCTGCACAACCGGATAGTCAATTGCCGTTCCATCAATCGTAATCCAACCAACGGTACTTGCATTCTTCTCTTTCAACTTTGTAAAATCGATTTTCCCCTGTTTTTCCGAAATGGATATAGCCTCTTGTTTATCTAAATCCAATTGTTTCTCCAGCTTATACATTTGATATTCATCAAGTGCATATTCGGTCAGATAAAGGCCCGACCAGCAAAACACAATCAAAAGTGCTAATCCGATCAGCTTTGAGATAATTGTCCGTTTCCGTTTCATGTTCCTCAGCTCACTCGATAAAATTATTTTAATATAATTTAATTTTAATGATTGATATTTCAGAAAACAATACATAACTACTATTACATAGTAGAAATTCAGGTTACAGGAATTTAGAAGAGTTTACATATCGTTACTTTAAAAAAATTTAAGCTAAATCCCATTCATTTAAGAAATTTTTTACAACCTTTTTATATTAAAATTCATTATTTATAATAAAATCCAACTCTACCATACATATCTATATTTGTAATAAAAATAGTCGTTATTCTAAGTAAAAATATGTTAATATAATTTTCTAAGATAATTAAAAAGGAGGGTTTATAATGGGTCTAAAGGAAAAGAAGAAAAAGCCATTTTATAAAAAGTGGTGGGTTTGGTTAATTGCAATTATATTAATTATGGCAATGGGTACTTCTGATGAAGAAAGTGAAATGAGTAATACTGTTGATTCTACTGATGTAAAAGAAACAGATGTAGTTAATAACACTGAGAATGAACCAGCAGAAGAGAAACCAACTACCGAAGAAGTAGCAGATGAAGAAACAACTTTTGCAGAAGTAACTACGACTACTGAAGAAGTTAGTGTTTCGAGAGAATATCGTTCTGCATTAATAAAAGCAGAACAGTATGCTGAGACCATGCATATGTCAAAAAGTGCTATTTATGATCAACTAGTCTCTGAGTATGGAGAAAAGTTCCCTGCTGACGCAGCTCAATATGCGATTGATAATCTTGAATTTGATTGGAAAGCAAATGCACTAGAGAAAGCAAAGATTTATGCTGAGACCATGAATATGTCTAAGAGTGCTATTTATGACCAATTAGTTTCTGAGTATGGAGAAAAATTTACTGCAGAAGAAGCTCAATATGCCGTAGATAATTTGGAGTAATTTAGAGTAGCATTTTTGCTACTTTTTTTTATTTCAAAAAAGAACGCCTCCTCCCTTTAAATAAAAGGGAAAAGACGTTCCGAGAGTAATGGAAATAATGGCGTCCCATTATTTCATTATTTTTTAAGGTTGTAGAAAGATCCAAGACCTTTGTATTCAGCTAAATCGCCAAGTTCGTCTTCGATGCGAAGAAGTTGGTTGTATTTCGCGATACGGTCTGTACGGCTCATAGAACCTGTTTTGATTTGGCCAGCGTTTGTTGCTACTGCAATGTCAGCGATTGTAGAATCTTCTGTTTCACCGGAACGGTGGGATACAACTGCAGTGTAGCCAGCACGTTTTGCCATCTCGATTGCATCGAAAGTTTCAGTTAAAGTACCGATTTGGTTAACTTTAATTAGGATAGAGTTAGCGATACCTTTTTCGATACCTTCAGCAAGCTTTTTAGTGTTTGTAACGAACAAGTCATCACCAACAAGTTGTACACGATCGCCAATGCGCTCAGTTAACAATTTGTGGCCGTCCCAGTCGTTTTCGTCTAGTCCATCTTCAATAGAGATGATTGGGAATTCATTGATTAATTCTTCATAGAAGTTAACCATTTCTTCAGAAGAAAGACCATTGCGTCCTTCGCCTGCTAGATCATATTTCTTCGTTTCTTTGTTGAAGAACTCAGAAGAAGCTACGTCCATTGCAAGATAGATATCTTTACCAGCTTCGTAGCCAGCTTTAGTGATTGCTTCGATAATTACTTCAAGAGCTTCACGGTTAGAACCAAGGTTTGGAGCGAATCCGCCTTCGTCACCTACAGCAGTGTTTAAGCCTTTATCATGAAGAACTTTTTTCAAGCTGTGGAATACTTCAGCACCCATACGGATTGCTTCTTTGAAAGTTGGAGCTCCAACAGGCATAATCATGAATTCTTGGAAGTCAACATTGTTATCAGCGTGAGAACCACCGTTGATGATGTTCATCATAGGAGTTGGAAGCTGTTTCGTGTTGAATCCGCCAAGGTAGCGGTATAAAGGAATGTTTAGGTAATCAGCAGCAGCAATTGCAGCAGCCATGGAAACACCAAGAATAGCGTTTGCTCCTAATTTTCCTTTGTTTTCAGTTCCATCAAGATCGATCATCGCTTTATCGATTCCAGCTTGATCTAGAACATGCATACCGATGATTTGTTCAGCAATGATATTGTTTACGTTATCTACTGCTTTTTGTACACCTTTTCCAAGGTAACGATCTTTATCGCCATCACGAAGTTCTACTGCTTCGTATTCACCAGTGGAAGCACCACTTGGTACCATTGCACGGCCGAATGCGCCAGATTCTGTTTCAATTTCTACTTCAACTGTTGGGTTACCACGGGAGTCTAATACTTCACGTGCATAAACGTCAATAATAATTGGCATTAAATTTTCTCTCCTTTTGTTTGGAAAATATAGTACATTTTATAGTTTGTTCAATTTACTTTTGAATTAAAGATTTTCCTGTCATTTCTTCCGGTTGCTCAACATGCAATAGATCTAGCATAGTCGGAGCTAAGTCACCTAGAATTCCACCCTCACGGAGTGTTACCTCTTTATCTGTGACAATCACTGGAACAGGATTTGTTGTATGTGCTGTCATCGGATCTCCCAATGGAGTGATTACCTCATCAGCATTACCATGGTCAGCTGTAATGATGGCTTTTCCACCCATAGATAGGATTTTATCGACGATTTTTCCAAGGCATTCATCTACAGTCTCAATTGCTTTGATTGTAGGCTCAAGCATTCCGGAGTGCCCGACCATATCAGGGTTAGCAAAGTTAAGAATGATAGCATGATGATTATCTTCATCCAATTCCTTTAAGAGGGCTTCAGTCACTTCATAAGCGCTCATTTCAGGTTGAAGGTCATACGTGGCAACCTTTGGAGAATCAATCAAAATACGTTTCTCACCTGGGAATTCAGATTCACGTCCACCACTCATAAAGAAGGTAACGTGTGGGAATTTTTCGGTTTCAGCAATACGTAGCTGTTTTAAGTTATTTTGTGCTAAGACTTCACCTATTGTGTTATCCAGATTTGTTGGTTTGAATGCAACATATCCTTTAACGGTTTCACTAAAGTGAGTCAAGCAAACGAAATACAAATCTTTTGGTAATCCTGGGCCTCTGTCAAAGCCGCGGAAATCTTCATTTGTAAATACGTTTGAAATTTGGATGGCACGGTCAGGACGGAAATTATAGAAAATGACAGAGTCATTATCTTGAATTTTCGCTATTGGCTGTCCATCATCTTTCGTAATAACAGATGGCAGAACGAACTCATCGAAAATCCCATTACGGTAAGAATCTTCTACTACTTCCATAGCGGAAGAATAGGCAGGTCCTTCACCATATGTCATGGAATCATATGTTTTTTCTACACGATCCCAGCGTTTATCGCGATCCATGGAATAATAACGTCCTGAAATAGTCGCGAATTGGCCGACACCTGTTTCTTTAAAAACATTTTCAGTTTGTTGGATGTATTTTTCAGCAGTTTGAGGACCAACATCTCGTCCATCCAAAATACCGTGTACATAAACATTTGTGAAGTTATGCTTGGCACACAAGCGAAGTAAAGCAAATAAATGCTCAATATGGCTGTGTACTCCACCATCAGATAATAAACCCATTAAGTGAAGAGCCGTATTGTTTTCTTTCGCATGCTGAATTGCACCTAAGAATGTTTCATTTTTTTCAAATTCACCTTCGCGAATCGCAAGGTTTACTCGAGTTAAGCTTTGGTAAACAATTCGGCCTGCACCGATATTCAAATGGCCAACCTCTGAGTTACCCATTTGTCCTTCCGGCAAACCAACTGCTAAGCCACTCGCTGTCAGGAAATTATGTGGATACTCTGCCCAATAACGGTCAAAGTTTGGCTTGTTAGCCTGTGCCACAGCATTTCCCTGTGTTACTTCTCTGGATCCAAATCCATCGAGAATGATTAATGCTACTGGTTTCTTACTCATTTAGAAACAGCCTCCAATAGTCCTAAGAAAGAAGTTGGTTCAAGGCTTGCTCCGCCAACTAAAGCACCATCGATATTATCTTCGGAAAGATATTCTTTGATGTTTTCAGGTTTAACAGAACCGCCATATTGAATCCGAATTGCCTCTGCCACGTTAGTTGAAAAGCTTTCAGCGATTGTTTGACGGATGTGACCGCAAACTTCATCTGCGTCAGCTGCTGTGGAAGATTTACCTGTACCAATTGCCCAGATTGGTTCATAAGCAATAACTGTTTTCTTAGCTTGTTCTTCTGTAAGGCCCTGAAATGCCTTATTAATTTGATCAGCTACAAGAGCTTTCGTTTCACCAGCTTCACGCTGCTCCAATGTTTCCCCACAACACACGATAGGAATCAAATTGTGTTTAAAAGCAGCTAATGTTTTCTGGTTAACTGACTCATCTGTTTCATTGAACATTTCACGACGTTCGGAATGTCCAATTACACAATAGTCTACCCCTAAATCTGAAAGTGCTTCCGGACTTACTTCGCCCGTAAATGCGCCACTTTCTTTAAAGTGCATATTTTGTCCACCGACCTTAAGATCAGTTCCTGTTGTTGCTTTAACAAGTGATTCTAGAAATAGTGGAGAAGAACACACAACCGCATCCACTTTTTCTGGAGAAGGAATGGAACCTTTAACTTCCTCTACGAATTGTAAAGCTTCGCTAACCGTTTTATTCATCTTCCAGTTTCCTGCGATAATTGGTTTACGCATTTTCCTCATCCTCCTATATGTGTCCGTATAATGTTTTTACTTATCGTTTAAAGCTACAACACCTGGAAGTTCTTTACCTTCCATGAACTCTAAGGAAGCACCGCCGCCAGTAGAGATGTGACTCATTTTATCTGCTAGGTTGAATTTTTCAACTGCTGCAGCTGAATCTCCGCCACCAATTACGGAATATGTATTCTCCGCATTTGCAAGTGCTTCAGCTACTGCTTTTGTACCGCCCGCGAATTTATCAAATTCGAATACACCCATTGGTCCATTCCAGATCACGAGTTTGGAATTTTTAATAGTGTCTTCGTATAATTTGGCTGTTTTCGGACCGATATCAAGCGCTTGCCAATCAGCTGGGATCGCATCAATATCAACGACTTTAGATTCTGTATCAGGTGAGAATTCCTTAGCAATGACCGCATCCACCGGCATCAAGAAATTAACACCTTTTTCTTTTGCTTTATCGATGAAGGACTTAGCCAATTCGATTTTATCTTCTTCCAATAAAGATTGGCCAATTTCATAACCTTGAGCTTTGATGAACGTATAAGCCAGTCCACCGCCAATGATTAGGTTGTCCACTTTATCAAGAAGATTATCAATTACACCGATTTTATCTTTTACTTTTGCTCCACCAATAATTGCTGTGAATGGACGTTCTGGTTTAGTAAGAGCTTTTCCAAGCACTTCTAATTCTTTTTCCATTAGCAATCCAGCAACAGCAGGAATGTGTTTCGCAATTCCTTCAGTGGAAGCATGCGCACGGTGAGCCGCACCGAATGCATCATTTACGTAGACATCTGCAAGATCTGCAAATGCTTTTGCCAATTCTGCATCGTTCTTTTCTTCACCAGGATAGAAACGTACGTTTTCCAGAAGAAGTACATCGCCATCTTTCATCTGCCCGATTTCAGCTTGTACTGCTTCTCCGTATGCTTCGTCTGTTTTTTTAACATCTTTGCCAAGTAATTCGCTTAAACGCGCAGCAACAGGAGTTAAGCGTAATTCTTCTTTTACTGCACCTTTCGGGCGACCCAAATGGCTGGCAAGAATTACTTTTGCGCCTTTTTCAACTAAAAGTTGAATAGTCGGTAAAGCTGCACGAATTCTTGTGTCATCTGTTACTTTGCCATCTTGCATTGGTACGTTGAAGTCAACGCGGCAAAATACTCTTTTGCCTTGTACATCAATGTCTTTAATCGATTTTTTGTTCATTTAAATGAACCTCCTTTAAAATAAGGGACCAGCTAAAGACTTAATCAGGTCTGCCCAAACTCTGATTAATTGCCGTTCATATAAAACAAGAGGAAAGGGGAATCTTCCCCTCTCCCCCCTGAATCACTTTCATTATACCTTTAAAATTAGTTTCCAACTACTTCCAAAGGATTAAAGACCTTTTTTAGCAATGTAAGCTGCAAGGTCAACAACACGATTGGAGTAACCAGTTTCGTTATCGTACCAAGAAAGTACTTTAACCATGTTGCCTTCCATAACCATTGTGGAAAGAGCATCAATAGTAGAAGATTGAGTAGTTCCATTGTAGTCACGAGATACTAATGGAAGTTCGCTGTACTCAAGAATTCCTTTTAATTCACCTTCAGCAGCTGCTTTCAATGCTGCATTGATTTCTTCTGCAGTTGCTTCTTTTTCTAGTTCAGCAACAAGGTCAACAACAGAAACGTTTGGAGTTGGTACACGCATAGCCATACCGTTCAATTTACCTTTCAACTCAGGCAATACTAGAGCAACAGCTTTAGCAGCACCAGTAGTTGTAGGGATCATGCTTTCTGCAGCAGCACGAGCACGACGGTAGTCTTTGTGTGGCAAGTCTAAGATTTGTTGGTCATTTGTATAAGAATGAATTGTAGTCATCATTCCGCGTTTGATACCGAAGTTATCGTTCAATACTTTTGCAAATGGAGCCAAGCAGTTTGTTGTACAAGATGCATTAGAAATAACATCATGTTTAGCTGCGTCATATTTATCTTCGTTAACACCCATAACGATTGTGATATCTTCATCAGATGCAGGTGCAGAGATGATAACTTTTTTAGCGCCAGCTTCAATGTGTTTTGCAGCATCTGCGCGTTTAGTGAAACGTCCAGTAGATTCTACAACGATATCTACTCCAAGATCTCCCCAACCTAGTTGAGCTGGATCTCTTTCAGCAAGAACTTTTACACGTTGTCCAGCTACTACCAAGTAGTCTCCGTCAACTGTTACATCTTGATCTAAAGTTCCATGAACTGAGTCATATTTTAAAAGATGCGCAAGCATTTTTGCATCAGTTAAATCGTTAACTGCAACCACTTCTACTTCCGGATTATTTAACGCCGCACGGAATACGATACGTCCAATTCTACCAAAACCATTAATACCTAATTTTACTGCCATTAGAAGGTTCCTCCTTTTGGAATCTTAGAAATAGATTTTAAATTATATTCAAAAGGGTTTTATCCCTTAAGTAACTGAATTGCCGCACCTTCATCCGTAATTAAGATCGGTTTTTTAGGTGCCATTTTGATATAGGCTTTTATTGCCTTTGCTTTTGAGGCTCCACCGGCAACTGCGATTACATGTTCCGCATTAGCCAGATCATCTAATTGAAGGCCGATTGTATGGACTTTTTGTATTATGTTGCCATCTTCATCGTAATAATATCCAAATGCTTCTCCAATTGCTTTTTTATCACTCAAAACCTGGAGACTTTCATCGGATGATTTCCTTCTTTCAGCCATTGTTTTGGCCTCGCCTATACCATGAAGTACAATATTGGCTGATTTCAACAAATTCAACACTTCTTGTATAGCCGGTTCACTGGTTAGCGTATTGTATGCCGCTTCACTCAGATTGTCCGGTACATAAAGCACACGATATCGTGAATGCATCTTTTCAGCCATTTGTTCGCAAACTGTATTAGCCTGATACTGAACGCCTATACCAAGACCGCCTCTGGCTGGTACAAACAAAATATCATCTACATCGGGAAGCTCTGAAACATCAGGTAACATTCTGCCTATTGCAGCCATTGTTGTGCCACCTGTGACAGCAATAATATTTTTACCCGCAAGGAGACTTTTCATACGCGATGCACCGGCGCGCCCAAGCTCATCAATAACCCACGGGGATTGGTCATTATCACCGTTAACGATGATAATTTTCTCCAAGTTAAGCTTTTCCTGTAATAGGCGTTCCATATCATCTATACCCGATAATTGCCTTATTACACCACCAAGGTGATCCAGAACCTCTTCACCTTCTTTGGTAACCGTCATTCCTGAGCTCGCAATGAGGATGAGCTTTTGATCTTTTAAAAATTCTACCTCACTGCGTAAAATCCGTTCAGTAATATTCAATGTCAGCGATAAGCTCCGTCTGCCAACCGGTTGCAAGGTGCGAATAGTCCTTAGGATATTGTATCTTTTTTGCATGACCTCAAATATATCCGGAATTAATTTTCTCTGTAAATGGAGCAATCCATCCATATCCTTCAAACTCCTTTAATATACTTTGGTCATTTTCTGTCCTAGCGAGACTTTTAATGTCCCTTTATATGTAAAAAATAGCTCCTGATGTAACTCCATTCTATCAGGAGTTTCGAACAGTTGCAAGAATGTAAATGTGAACATCACGTTAAATAGTGACGAAACTCATCTATATCTATATGACCATATTGAATAACTTCCCCATTTAGCTCGATTACAGGAATCATGAGTCCATATTGCTCCAGTAAATTGTCATCTGAATAGATATCGAATTCCAGAAGCGTAAACGTTATTTCTCTTTGCATAAACTTTAAAAGATCCTTTGCCTCATCACATAGTGGGCAATTTTTTTTGGTATAAAAATGAATGATTGGTACACTCACTCTCTTCCCCCCTGCTCCTTCTTATTTTCTACCTGTACAAAATAATTTATTCATTAAGCTCATAGCGTTTTCGTTTTGAGGAGGATGGAATATGAAGCTGATTGCGATACTTCGCGATTGTCCTCCTTGAGATAAGGATCCCCAAAAATTGTTTAAGTTCCTTTGCAATAGACTCATCAGACAAGGGAGATGTTTTTTGCTCCGCTTTTATTAACCGAACTATGTGTTGTTTTACTTGTTCTGATGATGTATCTTCCATTTGATCAGTCGAAATACTGCTCGTAAAAAACATTTTCATTTCAAATGATCCGAAGGGAGTTTCCACTATTTTATCTCTAATCGCTCTGCTAACTGTTGACTCATGTACATGGATCATTTTAGCAATTTGCTTCAGAGTTAACGGCTTCACAGTCTCGCTCTTTCCAGTTTTAAAGAAGGTAGGTTGCCTTTCAACAATGGCATGTGTAACGCGGTATATAGTTTCTGCTCTTTGATTGATTGATTTTTTAAGCCAGTTTAGCTCTGATCTCTTTTGATCCATGTATTTCTTAGTTAATTCATCATTTCCCGTATCAAACGATGAAGTGAATTCATTTGTTTTTACTGTTCTCATGGATAAAACTTTAATTACAGGCAAACCTTCTGAAAAGGTTACACTTACATCTTGTATCGCATATTGAGGTCTGCCCCTATGAAGGTACGAACATGGTTTAGGAGTATATTTCTGTATCTGATCAAAGACCGATTGAATATCCATAACTGTCACCCCAACCAGTTTGGCAAGTTCTTTCCACTTACGATTCACCAGCAACTCGAAATAATCATTCAGGACTTTTTCCAGGAATGGATTTTTAATTTGTTCACGTTTCGCCTGCAATAACAGACATTCATTTAGGCTATGTGCCCCTACCCCTGCAGGCTCCATTGCTTGCAAAACAGATAAAGCAACCTCCCATTCCGCCTTCTTGATCTCCATGAAGGATCGTGCTTCCTCAAAAGCTATACATAAATAACCATTTTCATCAATATTGTCGATTAAAAATAGTAAGACTCTCTCTTCTTTGTCCGTTAAGACTTTAAATGGAATTTGTCCCTGTAAATAGGATTTTAATGAGACGGTTTCATCACTGATTTGATCGATCCATATTGAATTATATTGATTTCTCCCAGCAGTTTGTGGATACTCTTCTGCAATTTCTATTAATGGATTTTCAAGCGCTTTTCCATCTATATAGGCAGCTAACTCAATTGCCGGATATTGAAGCAAAGCAATCGCCTGATTTAATTCCGGTGTCATCGTCAGTTTCTGTCTTTGGTGCTGATTCAAACCAATCTCCACGTTCAAATCCCCGCCTTCCAAAACTCATAAAACCGCTTATATTAATAGTAGTAAAGAGAAAGTCACGAGGCAAGAAAAAAATGGGTAATATTACAAATTATTGAATACTTAATAAATAAAAAATGTCCCTGTGCTGAATGTTGTACAGTACAGGGACATTTCCTACAATATTATATACGCCCTCGGAGGGAATCGAACCCCCATCGTAAGAACCGGAATCTTATGTTCTATCCATTAAACTACGAGGGCAAAATGATAGCCTACAAAATTATATTATAAGGAAGTAAAAGTCTTTTTGCAAGAATAATTCCTTAGGTTTACATACCTTTATGTTGGGTAAGATGGATATCAGGGATTATTTTACTTCTATGCATAAATTAATCAGCTGCAAATATCATTCAAACTGTGTACTGCCAAGCAGATAAATAAGACATTAACCATAATAAAAAAACATATAGTAAAAGTAAGCGTCTTTTGTTTGACCTTTATTGACCATAAAGTGTATGATAAAGTCAAAGCTAAATGTGTTAATTATTTTTTTACATATAAGGAGGAGAAATATATGAATTTAATTCCTACAGTTATTGAACAAACGAATCGCGGGGAACGAGCATACGATATTTATTCACGTTTATTAAAAGACCGTATCATCATGCTTGGAAGTGCCATTGACGACAATGTTGCCAACTCTATCGTTGCCCAATTATTGTTCCTTGAAACTGAAAACCCAGAGAAAGATATTTACCTTTACATCAACAGCCCAGGCGGAAGCATCACGGCAGGTATGGCGATCTACGATACAATGCAATACATCAAACCACAAGTTTCAACTATTTGTATCGGTATGGCAGCATCCATGGGTGCCTTCCTTCTTGCAGCCGGTGAAAAAGGGAAACGTTTTATCTTACCAAACAGTGAAGTAATGATTCATCAACCACTTGGAGGAGCACAAGGACAAGCAACTGAGATTGAAATTGCAGCTAAACGCATCCTGTTTATGCGTGAACGCTTAAATAAAATTTTGGCTGAACGTACTGGCCAAGACCTTGAAACAATTGCCCGTGATACAGAGCGTGATAACTTTATGACAGCTGAGCGTGCACTTGAGTATGGATTAGTTGATAAAATCATCACACGCAGTGTAACCGAAGAAAACAAAAAATAATAATTGACTAAGAGCTGTCGAGATAATCGGCAGCTTTTTAGTTTACTCCATCCTAATTTTAGCAATAAAATTGGGAATCTCCTGTTTCTTGTATACGATAATAAAGAATCCTCTCCCCCTTTCATTTAATTTTCAGTAGATACACACTCATTTTAGCACTCTAATTGTTTATCACTTTACCAAAGTAAAGGTTTGGTGTTAAGATAGTACCATTATTTAATACATACCAAATAAATAAGAGTTTTTGTAATGAGAATCTACGAACTATGTATGTATGACCATCAACCGATTAACTAACCTTCATATCCAATAGATAAATTGGGTATAGGTTTATAACGGTGTCCTGGAGTAACGTCCTATATATGTTTTTCAGGGTCTGCATGGTAAAACCTATCTTGAAAACAAAAGGAGTCATTCATCATGAATAATAAAAAATGGGGATTTTGGATTTTAACTATGTTTGTAGTCGGCAATATGGTTGGTGGAGGAATTTTTATGCTGCCGGCAAACCTGGCCGGTGTTTCTAGTCCGATCGGAGCCACTATGGCATGGATTTTAACAGGAGCAGGCGTCTTAATGATTGCACTGGTATTCGGAAATTTAGCTGTTAGGAAGCCCGAATTAAAAACAGGACCGCAAAGTTATGCACAAGCTATGTTTAGCTCACCTAAGAAAGGTAAAATTGCGGGCTACAGTATTGCCTGGGGGTATTGGGCTGCTAACTGGGCTGCCACGGCATCGGTTATTATTTCTTTTGCCGGATATTTATCAACCTTCTTCCCAATCATGCAGAGCCAGTACATCTTGTTTTCAAGCGGCAATTTAGATCTGGAATTAGGGAGATTTTTAAATTTTGCAGTTTGTACCGTTATGCTATGGGGGATTCACTTTATCCTATGCAAAAGCTTCGATAGTGCAGGAAAAATGAATTTGATGGCAACCATCGCAAAAGTACTCGGATTTGCCCTTTTTATTATCGTAACTATATTTATCTTTGATTCTGCTAATTTAATGAATGGTAAAGAATTTGTAGATGCTTCTGGCACTTCCTATTCTTTAGGTGGACAAGTCAATAACGCAGCTATTGCCACTCTTTGGGCCTTTATCGGAGTAGAAGCAGCTGTTATGTTATCGAATCGGGCAAAGTCTCAGACGGATGTTAAAAAAGCAACCATTACGGGTCTGATTATCGCTATTGCCATCTATATTGGTATAACATTGTTAACAATGGGGGCACTGTCACAAGAGGAATTGCTACAATCACAAAAACCCCTTGTTGATGCTCTGCAAGCTGCAATTGGATCAAGTGGCGCTTATATCTTAGGCTTCCTTGCGTTGATTTCATTATTTGGTTCAACTGTCGGATGGATTGTTGTCAGTTCAGAAGTTCCATATCAGGCAGCTAAATCAAATCTGTTCCCAGCGTTTTTCGGTAAAACAAATAAAAAGGGAAGCCCAGTCAACTCATTGACCATTACGAACCTTTTAACACAATTCTTCCTATTTTCCACTATTTCCGGGACGATTATGGAAGCCTACGATTTTGCAATGGTCGTTGCTACTTTAGCGTATTTGATTCCGTATTTTGTTAGTGTGGTATACCAAGTGAAGCTTATTTTGACCGGAGAAACCTACATCGGGATGAAAAGATCTCGGATTGTAGATGGCATCATTTCAATTTTGGCTCTTGTTTATACGGTATGGGTTATTAAAACCGGAACAGCAGATTTGAAAACTTTCTCTCTCGGAATCGGATTATTCGTCCTGGGACTTGTTCTCTATCCTTTACTAATGAAAAACAAGAAATCAAGAAAACTTACTAGTAATTTAGCAAAAGATCGTTAATCGGCAGACCATTCCACCCTTTTTAAAAAGGGTGGTTTTTTTTATGTCTAAATACCTACCCCCTCCTTTCATTCTAATCCAAATTTACTATTTTTATCTATAAAAGAGGTTTTTTACAGAATAGTTAGAATATATAAAATGTTAATAAAACATAATTGAGGAGGAAACAATTTGCGAGGAAAATCTTTTTTGGCGTCAGCCTTCGCTGCCGCTTTAACATTCAGTGCATTTGCACCAGCCACATCAGCAACTCAAATTTCGACAACAGTTGGTACCTCTTCAGGAAGTGAACATGCTTCCGTCTCCTATTCAGGAAGTCCTATTGATCTCAGCGTTGCGAATGAAGAACGATTAATCGCTATGCTGAAAAAAGAAGGCACGATTAAGAAAAATGCTACCGATCAAGAAGCGAAGACTCAGCTAAAAAAGTATTTAAAGAAAAAGGAAGACAGCATTAAAAAGGACTCATCCAAAAAATTTGATAAACAAATCAAAGCATGGCAAAAGAAATTTAACAAGAAGAAAAAAGGCAAACATCCTGGCAAAGGATCCAATCCTCATAATGGTGTGGTTCAACCAGTAAAAGAAGAAAAATACAGAGGGGCTGTACAAAAAGATAAAGTTCTCGTTTTAATGATTGAATTTCCTGATTACGCTGGGAATAATGTCAGACCAGAAGATACAGACATGTATTACAAAGAATATACCAAGGATCATTATCAACAAATGATTTTTGGAAAAAGAGGCTACACAGGCCCTAATGGTGAAAACTTAATTTCCATGAAACAATATTATGAACAACAGTCGGGTGGCAGCTATACAGTAGATGGGGAAGTGGCTGGTTGGTATACGGCCAAAAAACCTGCGGCTGAATACGGCGCAAATTATCCAACCCCTGATGGAAGTGACAAAGATGCACGCAGTCTTGTAAAAGAAGCACTTGAAGCTGCCGCGCTTGATCCAAACGTCGATCTTTCTGAATATGACCAAGAGGATCGTTATGATTTAGATGGAGATGGCAATAAACGTGAACCAGATGGGCTAGTCGATCATTTAATGGTCGTTCACTCTGCTGTAGGTGAAGAAGCTGGTGGCGGTACTCTTGGAGGAGATGCAATCTGGTCTCATCGTTGGAATCTGGGAGGCGTATTCCCTATCAAGAATACAGAAACAGACGTTCCTAACTGGAATGGGCAATTGGCTGCTTACGATTACACCATTGAGCCAATTGATGGAGCAGCCGGGGTATTTGCACATGAATTCGGTCATGATTTAGGCTTACCGGATGAGTATGATACTCAGTATTCAGGCTCAGGTGAGGCCATCGGCTATTGGTCAATCATGGCAAGCGGCAGCTGGGCAGGTAAAGTTGCAGGAGCAGAACCAACTGGTTTCAGCCCTTATGCGAAAGAATATTTGCAAGAGAGCCAAGGAGGAAATTGGCTGAATTATGAAGAGGTCGATGTCGATGATCTGACACGACGCGGCTCACAGTTCCTTCTCGACCAAGCCAATACAAAAGGAAAGAACCAGGACGCTCTCAAAGTGAACTTACCGGATAAGAAAACCACTGTTAATACACCTTATAGCGGGAAGTACGAGTATTATAGTGGAAAAGGTAATAATCTAAGCAACTCATTGGTTACTACTCTAGATTTAACAAATAAGTCATCTGCACAATTATCATTCAAGACATGGTACCAAATTGAACAGGATTGGGATTATGCATCTATTCAAGTACGTGAACAAGGGCAAACGAATTGGTCAGGAATACCAGGCAATTTAACCACTGCTACCAATCCTAACGGACAAAATCCAGGTAATGGGATAACTGGTAATTCAAATGGCTGGGTGGATGGTACATTTGATTTAACTGCTTATGCCGGTAAAAAAATTGAATTGCGATTTAATTACTGGACGGATGTAGCAGCTATTGAAACAGGCTTTTTTGTAGATGATATTACGATTACTGCCAATGGCCAGGAAATTGTAAAAGATAACGCCGACACAACAACCTCTGCCTTTACATTAGATGGTTTCACTAAAAACGAAGGCTTCTATACAAGCGAGCATTACTATATGGTTGAATGGCGGAATCACAAGGGTGTTGATTTAGGACTCGCTCATATAAAACGCGGAAACAGCTTGATGGAATATGATGGTGGATTAGTCGTTTGGTATGTGGATGACAGCTATTCGGATAACTGGACTGGAATCCATCCAGGCGAAGGTTTTCTCGGTGTAGTTGATGCTGATCAGGGAACACTGAAGTGGAGTGATAAATCCTTGGCTGCAACTCGATACCAAATTCATGATGCAGCATTTAGATTAGATAAAACGGATAAAATGTATCTTGATTACAAGAGTGTAAATGGTCTAACATTGTCCGATTTTGATACTAAAGCATATACAATATTTGATGACAGCAGGGACTATTCAAATCCAGCTAAACCGGATGCAGGCCGTAATATTCCTGAATATGGCGTGAAAATCAAATTAACAGGACAAAGTAAGGACCGTACCGTTGGCAAAATTGTGATAAGTAAATAAACCATAAAAAGAGGGGGCTTCTGGTAAGCCCCCTCTTTCCTTTTGAGAGTCATGGTTCGGTTTTTGGCCTATGATTTAATTCGTGCCTGTCATGAATGCTTCTAAAATTTGCACTGCTTCTTCTTCATCATGCCCATCTGCTACCAGGGTTATGGTTTTGCCTGAATTGATTGCCAAGCTCATTAACCCCATGATACTTTTTACATTAACTTTTTTTTCTCCATCAATAATAGATATCTCAGATGAAAAACGACTTGCCTCTTGGACAAATTGTGCAGCCGGACGTGCCTGTAAACCTGTTTTTAACCGGACAGTTACTTCTTTTTCAACCACAGCCATTTCCTCCCCATATTTAGTTATTTATATAAATAATAAAGCTCTTATTTAGATTCACCGGTTCGCAGCCTTTCGGCGATTTCGTCAATTTTACGAAGACGATGATTAATACCAGATTTACTTATTTTATCGCCGGAGACCATTTCTCCCAGTTCTTTTAAGGTTACGTCCTGATATTCGACACGCAGCCTGGCAATTTCACGTAACTTATCCGGCAAAATATCAAGACCCACAGTATTTTCAATATATCGTATATTTTCAACCTGGCGCAGTGAAGCGCTGATTGTTTTATTCAAATTCGCAGTTTCACAATTAACAAGCCGATTAACAGAATTTCGCATATCTCTTACAATACGAATATCCTCAAATTTCATGAGTGCAATATGCCCTCCAATAATATTCAGGAATTCAGATATTTTCTCTGCTTCCTTCAAATAGGTGATAAATCCTTTTTTTCTTTCCAGCGTTTTGCTTTTTAATCCGAATGAGTTCATCAACTCACACAAAGAATCATTATGGTCTTTATATAATGACGATATTTCCAAATGATAGGAAGACGTTTCTGGATTATTAACAGACCCGCCTGCAAGGAAGGCCCCACGTAAATAGGAACGTTTACAGCATTTCTTATGAATAAGCTCTTCTGATATATCATAGACAATGTTGAAACCATTTTCGATGATATTCAAATCTGTAAGTACTACCTTTGCTTTTTCAGAAAATCGTACAATATAGACATTGTTCTTTTTTAGTTTCATCTTTTTACGAACGAGCAAATCAACCTGGAGGCTATAAAGCTTTTTTAATAAAGTATAGATTCTCCGGGCAATAGCTGCATTTTCTGTTTGAACATCCACAATTAGATGACGATTGGAAAAGGATAAGGATCCGTTCATCCGGATTAACGCCGATAACTCTGATCGTGCGCAGCAATCTTTGACTTCTAAATTGGTTAGCTCTTTTTTTGTTTCCGACGCAAACGACATCCCTTTTTACACCTCAATCCCTTTACAACTTGCACGTTATTCATTCACATTGACTGCCTCTGAATCCCTTTTTTCTTTCAATAAATCGTAGATAATAGACGCCACGACAACCGTATCATGTCTGATTCGGTTATTTTGAATGGTTACGATATTATCCTTAATTACCTGTAATCCCATTTGTTCGAGTCTATTTATATCAAAGATAACCGGCTGGGCATACTCTTCTTTGTATTTTAATTTTAGATGTACCGGGATATCCTCTTTATTGACTAAAATAGTATCAATACATGATTCACCTAAATGCTCATTGATAACTCTCATATGGTCACTTGCCGTATAATTCAGGGTTTCCCCGGCCTGAGTCATCAAGTTGCAGATATATACTTTAGAGGCTTTAGAATTCGCAATTTCAGTGGCTATGGATGGCACAACTAAATTAGGCAATATACTTGTATAAAGGCTACCTGGTCCCATCAAAATTAAATCTGCCTGCCTGATCGCTTGAATCGTTTCCTTAGGCGGCTCAATAGAATCCGGACTGACAAATACCCGCTTGATTCGTTTTCCGGAGTATGGGATTTTTGATTCCCCGGAAACAATCGTTCCATCCTCAAGTTCTGCATGCAGGATGACACTTTGGTTCGCAGAAGGCAGCACCTGTCCTTTTACATTCAAAACCTTGCTCATTTCCTGTATAGCATGTACAAAATCACCCGTAATAGAGGTCATCGCTGCCAGTATCAAATTCCCAAGAGCATGACCTGATAATTGTTCAGATCCCGTGAATCGATGCTGAAACATTTGCTCGATTAATGGCTCCACATCAGACATAGCTGCCAAAACATTGCGTATATCACCTGGTGGAGGGATATCAAGTTCCTCTCTCAGCCTGCCGGAACTACCGCCATCATCAGCCACCGTCACGATGGCTGTAATATCAAGCGGATAGATTTTCAGACCTCTTAAGAGTACTGGGAGACCAGATCCTCCACCAATGATAACAACCCTAGGTTGTGCTGATCTGGATGTCATCTGCACGTACCTTCCTTTTATCAATATCACGATGCGTTACACTGGTGTGGTACTCATTTTTATATCGATTATTCAGATATTCAGCCAATGTCACGGAACGATGCTGCCCTCCTGTGCATCCAACAGCGAGAATTAATTGAGCTTTTCCCTCTCTTTTATATTGAGGAATCATAAAATCAAGCAAATCCACCCATTTTTCAATAAATTTCTGGGTTTCACTCCATTTCATCACGTATGTGGAAACTTCTTTATCCAGCCCTGTTTGCGGCCGCATCGCTTCTATATAAAATGGATTTGGAAGGAATCTCACATCAAAAACTAAATCTGCATCAATCGGAATGCCATGTTTAAAGCCAAATGACAACACATTAATCGTAAATTCCACACGTTGGTTAACAGAAAATTGTTCGGAAATTTTCTCGCGAAGCTCCCTCGGCTTATAGTTAGATGTATTATAGATGGTCTGAGCCCGCCCTTTTAATTCTTCCAGTAAATCCCTCTCAAGCTTAATCCCCTCCAGTGGCAACCCTGACGGAGCCAACGGATGTGTTCGCCGTGTTTCCTTATATCTTCTCACTAAAACTGAATCATCAGCATCCAGGAACAAGATTTCTGGTACAAATTTAGAGGAATCGTTGAGGTCATCCAATGCTTTGAACAGGTGTTCAAAAAATTCCCTGCCTCTTAAATCCATCACTAATGCCACTTTATTCATCTTTTTACCTGAATCATTCATAAGCTCAAGAAATTTAGGGAGAAGTGTTGGAGGGAGGTTATCTACACAAAAGAAACCCAAATCCTCAAAGCTCTGTATGGCAACCGTCTTACCGGCACCCGACATACCTGTAATTATAACCAGCCGACTCTCTGTTGCTGCAGTTACGACTTTCTTTTCTTCCATTATTTATTCCCCGTTTCTTTCCAACTTGTAATCAAGTAAGGTGAAATCCTCTGTATATTTAAAAGTTCCTATTAGTAAACCTTTGCCATTCATCATATGATCTAATATTTTGCGATCTCCTTCTGCCATCGGCAACGCCAGAATATCGTTTAATTGATGCCATTTTAGAATGCCTTCATCATTCTCCTGAAACGCTTCTCCTTCAAATGCATAAGCACGAAAAGTAAACAGCATCCATTCATGAACGATTTCGTCATCCTTTAAGTTAACCATGGTGAAAATGCCTTTTAACTCAGGGCACTTAATCTTTAAATTAGTTTCTTCAAAGAATTCACGAATGACAGAGTCATGTATCGATTCTCCAGATTCCATTTTACCGCCGGGTGCTACCCACCAGTTTCTTCTAGGCTTCTGAAGCATAAGGGCGTGACCATCAACCATTAACATACAATTGGTTACTCTTTGCAAACTATTTCACCTCAGTTGTACAGCACAAATTAAATAGACTTATCCTTATTATACTATTTTAGATGTGCATGAACAATGTAAGCTAATCGTCGTTATTTTCAAAAACGTACTACAAATTTTTCGACATTTAACAAAAAAAGCGGCATAGGTTTTAATAACCTATGCCATAAAAGTATATAAAAGGGGGTCAATTTCTTATTTTCATTCTACCCCATTTGTATTGCACTTTGATTACAGCCAAATTAAGTAATAATGACGTAAATGTAAATTTATTACTTATCTTCCGGCCAATCTTTATTGAGCTTCTGCTTTTAACTGATCCATCAATTCTTCCACATAATGCTGAGCTGATTGAGCAGCTATGCTACCATCACCGGTAGCTGTAACAATTTGTCGTAAATTCTTTTCACGAACATCTCCCGCTGCAAATATACCCGGGATTTTTGTTTCCATACGGTCATTCGTTTCAATGTATCCTGCTTGATTCGTAATCCCGATACTTTGGAATGGTTTCGTTAATGGCAGCATTCCAATATAAATGAATACTCCATCTGCCGGATATTCACGCTCAGATCCATCGACCGTGGATATAAGTGTAACGCCGCCAACCTTGCCATCTTTTTCATTAATGGTTTTCAACGTAGAATTCCAAATGAAATCTACTTTCTCATTCTCAAAAGCACGCTGTTGCAGTATTTTCTGTGCACGAAGCTCATCTCTGCGGTGTACGATGGTCACTTTAGAAGCAAAACGTGTTAAGTAAACACCTTCTTCAACAGCAGAATCGCCACCACCAATAACAACAAGTTCTTTATTTTTAAAGAAAGCTCCGTCACAAACTGCACAATAGGATACACCGCGCCCGCCAAGCTCTTTTTCACCCGGTACGCCTATTTTTTTATATTCAGCACCGGTAGCGATAATAATTGTACGTGTTTTATATTGCTTTGAACCTGCATCAATGGTCTTATATTCTTTCCCATCAGTTATTTCTTTCACTTCACCGTAAGCATATTCAGCACCAAATTTTTTCGCGTGTTCGAACATTTTAGTTGATAAATCCGGTCCCAAAATGGTTTCATACCCAGGATAATTTTCCACTTCCTCTGTATTCGCCATTTGCCCGCCTGGAATTCCTCTTTCCAGCATTAAAGTGGAAAGATTGGCTCTGGATGCATATACGGCTGCTGTCATACCTGCAGGCCCCGCTCCAATAATAATCACATCATAGATTTTTTCCTCAGACATTATGAAACACTCCTCCATCACGAACATCTATTAATAGGACTTGTAACCTCTGTTACATCCATCTCACTTCACGTATTATCCTCGAACTAATCGTATTAAACTATACATCTGTGGTCCAAAAATTTGCTCATTGCAACAAGTCTGCTACAAGCTTTACATACTTGGAAAGTGTAGAAATGGATACACCATAACGTTCAGCCACTACTTTTTGCGCTTCCTTCTCTCCGCGCAGCTTGTGCCACTCATAATCAATGGCTGCTGACCAAGCTAGCGGATTAGAAAATTGAATACCATTTTCTTGCCCTTCTGCATATACAGAAAACCATAACAAATAGAGACCGGCTTCAATCAGCTTCACAGGCTGATAGATCCTGTATAAGGTATCAGCCACTTCTGCCGCAAAAAATGGATGGTCCTCCGGAAATTCAATATGTTTTTTATAAGCCAGTTCCATAGAACTGAATCGTTTGTTAGCTAGATACGAGGCATGGACCTTGATTTTTTGAAATTCTCCGGAATGATTGGCTAGAAAGAGACCAAATAATCTTTCCTCCACATACTCACTTTCCATCTTTTTAATAATGGAAGGAGTATGCACCTCAAATCCAGACTCCTCATCATCAGCCATTTCACCCCAAGGCTCAAGCCCTTCTTTATCTGGACTGTATTCGACCACTTTAGCCCAGGCCTGCTCTGCGACTCTATTCTGCCCAATTTGATAAGCAGATTTACTGAGCCAGTAATAGAAAGTACCGTCTCCTTCGTAGCCCCTCTTTTGCAATTGACGAAGCCACATAAAGGCTTCCTCATAATAACCTGTCAGCGCAAAGGTCGCCCCTAATTTCAGACGATGCTCTTCCAAAATAGGCCGAACTTTCTTAAGGACTGTAAAAACTTCGTCCAGTTTTTCCTGATTCATCTGGTAATGATGAAAGACCATCCCATTGCACATGGCATGTAAATTACCGGGGTTCTTTTCAAGTACACGATTAAGCGTTACAAAGGCCTCGTCTGTTTTACCGACATAAAAATAAGCCAGTGCCAAGTTGTTATAGGCCGACCAAAACTCCGGATATAGCTCTATCAACTCTTCAATTTTCTCAACGGCCTTCACAAAATTACCTGCTTCCAGCAATTCGCGTGCAACCTCCTGCCGCATCATCAAATCGTCCTGAAGCTCCAAGGTCTCTTCCGTTTCATCCGTCTCGAAAGTGATTAAATCCAAAAGATCTTCTGCATCCTCGCTGAATTCACCAAACTCGTCTTTATTTAAATATTCATTAGCATGCTTATAGGCCTCTTTAAATAAACCCATATGAGCAAAGTTATTCGCAAGGAAATAATGGCACTCCGTCATAAACGGATCCAACTCCTGCAGAATATTCTCAAGCAGCTCATTCGAATATTGATATTCACCTAATTCCGTACAAATAACAGCCAACTGGCAAGCAATCATCGGCTCACCCGGCTCCAACTGTAGCGCACGGTTCATATATTTCTTAGCTCTATATAATTCCCTTCGCTGGAAAGCTTTAATTCCTTTTGTAAAATAGAACTCTCCCGTGGGGTTAAAAGAAACAACTTTTGCCATCTTAGTCAAATTAGTATTATTCCCCATCTAGTCCTCCAAACACCTATACTTTAACCCTACAATTATACCATATTAAGAGAATTATAGGAAGAAAAGCGGAAGGGCCTCGCCCAGGAGCGAGGAGCATAAGACAGAGGCTCGAAGGGGATGTTTTTCCCCCGTAGAGGCTATGCTTATGTCCTGAGCTCCTAGGCCCTGAAGCTAGATCGGAAGAAAAGCGGAGGCGCCTGGTCAGGCCCGACAAGCATAAGGAGAGGCTCGGAGGGAGGCGTTCTCCCCTCCCGCAGTGGCTATCCTTATGACTCGAGGGACTAGGAGCCGCAGCTGGATTTCAGGAAAAGCGGAAGGTCTCTGTTAAGGAACGAAGACTAAATGCGCCACGTCCTGTGGCAACGTCTTCATGACCTACATCCTGTAGGCCCGCAAGGAGCATAAGACAGAGGCTCGGAGGGAATATTTTTCCCCCGTAGAGGCTATGTTTATGTCCTGAGCTCCTAGGCCCTGAAGCTAGATCGGAAGAAAAGCGGAGGCGACTTTTCAAGGAACAAAGACTAAGAACGCCACATCGTGTGGCAACGCCTTTGTGACCTACATCCTGTAGGCCTCCGACAAGCATAAGGAGAAGCACGGAGGGAGGCGTTCTCCCCTCCCGCAGTGGCTATCCTTATGACTCGAGGGATTAGGAGCAGAAACTGCATCAATAGAAAAGTTTCTTACACCTATGCTACACCTTTTCCACACCTTTGATGCACTCTTACCTCGATATAGGTGTGCCATAGCTGCGGCATGGGTGTTTTCCTTCACCTTTCACTCACCTTTGATGCACCTTTACCCCGGTATAGGTACGGTATAGCTGTGGCATAGGTGGTTTCCTTCACCTTTCGCTCACCTTTGATGCACCTTTACCTTGTATAGGTGCGGTATAGCTGTGGTATAGGTGCGGTATAGCTGTGGCATAGGTGGTTTCCTTCACCTTTCACTCACCTTTGATGCACCTTTACCCCGGTATAGGTGCGGTATAGCTGTGGCATAGGTGGTTTCCTTCACCTTTCACTCACCTTTGACCCACCTTTACCCTGGTATAGGTGTGCTATAGATGCGTCATAGGTGCAGCAAAGCGTATCCATCCCATCACAGTTCACACTCCACTCTAAACAAATAAAAAACTCAAAAGGCGCTTTCACCCTTTTGAGTCATTTTTATCGTCTTTCTGTTTAGTAAGATGGCGGTCACGGAGATTTTTTTGAATTTCAGAGAATGGCAGATTCTGTTCTTTTAAGAGGACAAGGACATGAAAGAATAAATCGGATACTTCCCATTTCAATTCTTCCGAGTCTCGGTTCTTGGCAGCGATAATGACTTCGGCTGCTTCTTCGCCTACTTTTTTAAGAATCTTGTCTACCCCTTCTTCAAATAAATAGGTTGTATAGGAACCTTCTGGGCGCTCTTCTTCACGTTCTGCAATGATTTTTTCAAGTTCAAACAAAAAGTCTTCCTTCTCGCTGGTAGGTTGAATCGGTTCTTTTTCAGCCCGATATAACGATTCAGTAAAACAACTTATCGTACCCGTGTGACAAGCTGGCCCAGCAGGCTTGACCAATACAACCAATGAATCCTGGTCGCAATCATAGCGGATTTCCCGGACGACTTGAATATTTCCGCTTGTTTCCCCTTTATACCAAAGCTGCTGGCGGGAACGGCTGTAAAACCAGGTTTCTCCTGTTTGAATCGTTTTCTCTAATGATTCCTTATTCATATAAGCCAATGTCAGGACTTCTTTTGTTTTTTCATCCTGAACAACGGCTGGCACTAAGCCATTCACATCAAATTGAATTTGCTCTATATTCATCTCACAAGCACTCCTTGTTCTCGCAGTTTGCGTTTCACTTCTTGTACGCTTGTTTCTTTATAATGGAATATGGAGGCTGCCAAGGCTGCATCCGCTTTTCCATCTGTAAAAACTTCCACAAAATCATCCTTGCTTCCCGCTCCACCGGACGCAATCACGGGGACAGTAACAGCTTCACTAATTGCTTTTGTTAATTCAATATGAAATCCGCTTTTTTCTCCGTCCCGGTCCATACTTGTCAATAGAATTTCACCGGCACCGAGCGCTACGGCTTGTTTAGCCCAATCAACCGCATTTAATTCGGTAGCTTTACGACCGCCATGCGTGTAGACTCGAAAACCTTCCATATCGATATCATACTTTGCATCAATCGCCAGAACGATACACTGGTTTCCAAAATAGGTGGCACCCTCGGCAATCAGCTCGGGATGAAGCACTGCTGCTGTATTCAGAGATACTTTATCGGCACCGGCGCGCAAGATGGTCCTCATATCAGCAACCGAGTTAATTCCGCCACCGACTGTAAAGGGGATACTCAGGACAGAAGCAGCTTCCCGAACCACTTCAACCATCGTTTTCCTTCCTTCATGGGATGCCGAAATGTCCAGGAATACCAATTCATCTGCGCCTTGGTCATCATACATTTTAGCTAATTCAACCGGATCACCTGCATCCTGCAGCCCGAGGAACTGAATGCCCTTCACGACCCGCCCCTCTTTTACATCCAAACAGGGAATGATTCTCTTTGTTATCATTTGAATTCACCCGCCTTTGCTAAAGCTTGCGGCAAGGTAAAGCGATTTTCATAGAGAGCCTTCCCGATGATCACTCCTTCAATCCCAGACGATTGATAAGCTTTTAATGAAACGATATCCTCAAGCTGGCTCATTCCGCCTGATGCGATTATATGCTTTCCAGTTTCACGCGCTAATTCGGCTGTTTCTTTTACACTTGGCCCACTCAACATACCGTCATTGGCGATATCCGTAAAAATGAACCACTCTGCTCCTTTATCAGCAAAATACTTCCCTAAATCAACAACCGTCCACTCACTGGTTTTTAACCAGCCATCCGTTGCAACTTTACCGCTTTTCCCGTCCAATCCAATCGCAATCCGCCTAGGATATTTCCGAATCATCTCTGTTGCAAATTCAGGCTCCCGTACAGCCACGCTGCCAAGAATGACACGGGGAATTCCATTTTCCAAATAGCGGGCTACCTGTTTCTCATTCCGAATTCCGCCTCCTACTTGGATAGACACACCCTTTAATTCTCGGGCTGCTTTCAGCACATGTTGTTCGTTTACCGGGTTCCCATCTTTGGCACCATCCAAATCAACCATATGAATCCATTCGGCTCCCATATCAGCAAAAGACTTAGCCATATCAAACGGCGAATCTCCATAAACGGTTTCCTGTCCATAATCTCCCTGCAGAAGGCGAACACATTTACCGCCCCTCATATCAATTGCCGGATAGATTGTAAAATCCGCACTCATCATGAACGCACCGCCTTCTCCGTTACCAGTTTGATGAAATTCTCAAGCAAGCTTTTCCCCATTTGACCGCTTTTCTCTGGGTGAAATTGCATCCCCATCACGTTCCCTTTTCCTACAATTCCAGGTACCTCGACATCATACATGGCAGATGCCATTAATTCTGCGGGATCCTTTATTTGTGCATAAAAGGAATGGACGAAATAGACATAATCCTCTTCTAACCCCTCTACCAAGGGATGCTCCTGCTTAAATTGCAGCTTATTCCATCCCATATGAGGAACTTTATAGGTCTTACCTGTTTGATCGATCCCTGTAAATTTCGCAATATGTCCGTCTAGAAAGTGAAGCCCTTCAGAGAAACCATGTTCCTCACTGCTTTCAAACAAGAGCTGCATCCCTAAACAAATGCCAAGCAGCGGTCTCCCGCTTTCCACATATTCTTTTAAGAACCCGTCTAATCTTTGCTCCTTCAAAGCTGTCATAGCATCACGAAAGGCACCAACGCCGGGCAATATTAACCCATCACACGGAGCCAACACAGCTGGATCACTGCTTATCACAGTATCAGCTCCAAGCCTGTCGAGCGCATTGTAAACACTGAATAAATTTCCCATTCCATAATCAACGATACCAATCAAAATGCCAATCCTCCCTCTTTAAAGCATTCCTTTTGTCGAAGGAATTCCTTTTACTCTTGAATCATGTGAGGTCGCTTCATCCAAGGCACGGCCAAGCGCTTTAAAAATTGCTTCCACAATATGATGGGAGTTTCGGCCATAATGCACAATGACATGAAGATTCATCTTCGCCTCAATCGCAAGCTTCCATAAAAATTCGTGTACCAATTCCGTATCAAAGGCTCCAATCATAGGTGCCGGAATGTCTGCTCTAAATTCAAGATGAGGACGATTACTTAAGTCAACAACGACCTGTGCCAGCGCTTCATCCATCGGTACAAATGCATTTCCGTATCGCTTAATTCCTCTTTTATCTCCAAGAGCTTGACTCAGAGCCTGTCCTAAACAAATACCGATATCCTCTGTCGTATGATGCCCATCCACTTCGATATCGCCATCAGCGTCAACACGCAGGTCGAAGTGGCCATGTTTGGCAAACAGGTCCAACATATGTGAGAGAAAGGGTATGCCGGTTGAAAGCTCTGTCTTGCCTTCACCGTCAAGACCAAAAGCTAGCCTGATATTCGTTTCATTTGTTTTTCTTTCTATTTCTGCTGCTCGTTTCATTGACCTTCCTCCTTTAGAATGAATCTTGACTCAATGGCCCGTGCATGAGCCTCCAATCCTTCCAATCTGGCAAAAGCAGCAATCTTGGTAGCATTGGCTTCAAAATCTTGTTGACTGTACATAATTAAGCTCGTTTTCTTTTGAAAATCATCCACATTTAAAGGACTTGAAAAACGGGCTGTTCCGTTTGTAGGAAGCACGTGGTTGGGACCTGCAAAATAATCGCCAACCGGTTCGGAACTATATTTACCGATAAAAATAGCACCTGCATGCCGAATCGCACCCGCCACATTCATCGCATCCGCTGTTTGAATTTCTAAATGTTCGGGGGCCAATTCATTCACAGCCTCAATGGCCTCATTCATTGTGTTTGCCACGTAAATACCGCCAAAATTGTTCCAGGAAGCGAGGGCAATTTCTTTGCGCGGCAATAAGAGTAATTGTCTCTCCACTTCGGCTTTAACCTTACGCGCCAATGTGTGGCTCGTTGTAATCAGCACACTGCATGCCCGTTCATCATGTTCAGCCTGTGATAGCAAATCAGCTGCAACATGGCTAGCCTCCGCCGTTTCATCGGCAAGTACCGTTATTTCACTTGGGCCGGCTATCATATCAATATCTACATCGCCATATACTTCCCTTTTGGCCAGAGCAACATAAATATTGCCGGGACCCGTAATTTTATCTACTTTTCCAATAGATTCAGTTCCGTAAGCAAGGGCACCAATTGCTTGGGCTCCACCTACTTTATAAATCTCTGTGATACCTGCTATGCGGGCTGCAGCAAGCACGGAATCAGGCAATTTCCCTTCCTGCCCAGGTGGTGAAACCATCACAATCCGCTTTACACCTGCTACTTTTGCTGGAATAGCGTTCATTAACACCGAAGATGGATAGGCAGCTGTACCGCCTGGAACATAGATGCCGACCGAATCAAGCGGTGTGCGCCTTAATCCAAGCATAGTCCCAGTAACAGACATATCAATCCATGAATTTTGCACTTGTTTTTCATGATAGCTTCGTAGATTAGCAGCAGCTTCAGTCATGATTGAAATCATCTCAGGCGGCAGACCGGCGATTGCCAGTTCAATTTCATCTTTTGTCACTCTAAGAGAATCCAATTCTGCATGATCAAACTTTTTGGTGTAGGAAAATAAAGCCTGATCTCCCAGATCATTTACATCCTGTAAGATTTGCCGAACTACTTGCCTTTGAGCATCACTTCCGCCATCTACCGTTCGTTTCAGCGATATTCCGTTCGTCAATGATTTTATTTCCATGCTTTTACCCCTCCAGTTATTCTTTGGGCTGCAAAACTGTTCCCAATCGAGTGACCATCTCAGCAATCACTTTCTCCTTCATTCGATAACTGACCGGATTGGCAATAAATCTTGAGGTTACATCTTGAATAATGGCATACTCTACCAGACCATTTTCGCGCAAGGTTTGTCCGGTCGACACAATATCGACGATTCGATCAGCAAGACCAATCATAGGTGCCAGCTCGATTGAACCATTTAACTTAATAATTTCCACCTGTTCACCCTGTTCGCGGAAATATTGCGAAGCGATGTTGGGGTATTTACTGGCAATCTTAGGAGCAACCTTGCTCATCTCCGTATTCGGCAGACCTGCCACTGCTAAATAGCAGTCGCTGATCTTTAAATCAAGCAATTCGTATACGTCACGCGCTTCTTCCATAAGTACGTCTTTTCCGGCAATACCCACATCAGCCACACCATACTCCACATAGGTTGGAACATCCATCGGCTTTGCCAGGATAAAGCGGAGATTTTCATTTTTTACATTGATAATCAGCTTTCTTGTATCGTCAAAGTCAGAAGGAATCTGGTAATCTGCCTTTCTAAGTAATTCCACGGCTTCATCCAATATTCGTCCTTTGGGCATAGCAATCGTTAATGGGTCCATTATCCTTCCTCCTCCGATCCATCGATTATGTCAATCATAAACTCAATATTCGAAAAATTATCCGTAAACTTATTTACATCTTTCAATCCATTCACATTTTGCAATACGACTCGTTGACCGGATTTTCTCATCCTCGCAGCCGTTTTCATCGCCCTTAATTGCTGGGAAGGATGATAAATGATACAAATGGGTTCTTCTTCCATTATCACTGAGTCAACCGTTTCCAGGATGCGATCTAATCGCAAACCGAATCCTGTAGCAGGAGCGTCCGTTCCAAACTGTTTATATAGCTCGTTATATCGCCCACCATTTCCAATTGGAAAGCCTACATTCTCCCCAAAAACTTCGAACAAAATACCGGTATAGTAGTCCATATGGCTAACAAGTGATAAATCGTACGTAATCATTTCAGCCTGATCGTTTAATTGGAGAATATCGGCTAGTTTTTTCAGCTCCTGTACAGCACGCTGACCCATTGGACGGTCTGTTAGTTCTTCAGCCAATTCCAGAATCTCATCTCCTCCTTTTAAATCAAGGAATCGATACAAGATTTCTCGTTCCTTTAAGGAAATCGGCATTTGATTGACATACTCCCTGAAGCCTACATAATTTTTCTCAAACAGAAATTTTCTCATTACTCCTGCCGTTTCTTCACAGCCTCCAAAATGGAGAAGTAAATCCTGTACAAATCCAATATGGCCAATCGTAATATGATAGCGTTCCAATCCCGCAGATTTTAATACAGAGGATAGCAGAGAAAGCACTTCAGCATCTGCTGACAATGTCCTATCCCCAACTAATTCAATCCCAAATTGCTCAAATTCAGCCGGACGTCCGCCTTCCTTCTCCTGAGCTCTGAACACATTTGCGCTATAGGCAAGCCTCATGGGATTACCTTCCTTTAGCAAATGGGAAGAGGCAACCCTGGCAATAGGCGAAGTCATATCAGGACGCAATACTAAACTATGACCATCTTTATCTAATAACTTGAATAATTGAAGGTCGCGAATAGCTGATACCTTCCCAACAGTCTCATAATATTCAAGTGATGAAGTTTCTAAAAAACGATATCCGTATTGGATGGTTTCGTCCATCATTCTTTGTTTGATTGAATGCTTTAATTTAAATAAATCCGGCAATGTGTCACGCATTCCCAGTGGCTTTTCAAACATAAATAGATTTGGCATATATAACAGTCCTTTATCGTAATTTTTCCAAATACTTTAGTTCGCTAATATGCTAATAAGATGAAGTTAGGTTAAAGTGTATCGCTCCTTCCAAAAATTTTCAAGTCATTTGGATGGTATGCTCCATGTTTGCGTCAATAGTCCTAGAGGAGCAGGTAGTAAAAAAACCCCACTCACAAAGGAACGGGGTTACTCTATTGATGAAAGAACGTATCTTCTTGTATTCTTTTTTGCATTTCTTCAGCACTGTAGATGACTTTCATTGGATTACCTCCTACAAAAGCCCCTGCCGGAACATCCTTATGGACAAGTGTACCAGCCGAAACAATCGCACCATTCCCTATTTCAATTCCAGGCAGTAAGGTGGAATTAGCTCCAATCAGTACTTCGTCGCCAATGATTACATTCCCTAAACGATATTCGTTTATTAAGTATTCATGAGCCAAAATGGTTGTATTATACCCAATCACCGTGTTACGTCCAACCGAAATTTTTTCAGGAAACATGACATCGAGCATGACCATCAAGGCGAAGGATGTCTTGTTACCTACCTTCATCCCCAGGAAATTCCGATAAAGCCAATTCTTCATGCCCAGAAACGGCGTATACCTGGCAAGCTGTATAACAACAAAATTCCGAACAACCTTCCAAAAGGGAACTGTCTTATATACATACCATAGGGAATTGCCATCCCCTTTTACCGGATAACGTGTTGTTCTTCTCATTGCTTTAAGATCGTTAAGAGATCACGCATATTTTCAAGCATATAATCCGGATTAAATTGCTCGAGATATTCTCTTCCCTTGATCGTCCAGGCAACTCCAGCTGTCTTCGTTCCCGCATTTTTCCCTGCCAAAATATCATGACTATTATCCCCAACCATGATCGTTTCTGCTGGTACTGAACCAATCATGTCCAATGCCAACAGAATTGGCTCCGGATCGGGCTTTGGCATTTTAACGTCATCAAGTGTCACAACCACATCAAAGAAAGTGTCAAGGCGACTTTTAACCAAGCCCATTTTTACCGCATTACGCATCTTCGTTGTCACGATACCGACTTTATAGCCACTTTTTTTAAGCAAATCAATCGTGTCATACACACCTTCATACTCACGAACAAGTAAGTCATGATTAGCAAAATTATGTTCGCGGTAAAAGGCCATCATCTCATCTTTACGCTCAGGATCCAGGCCGCCAAATGTTTCAGCCAGGGATGGCCCTATAAATGGATAGACATCTTCCCGAGAATATTGACCAGGATAATAATGATCAAATGTATGTAAAAAGGAAGCAATAATTAATTCATTCGTATCAATTAATGTCCCATCTAAATCAAATAGTAATGTTGTGATTTTCTGCTCCACTCTGTTCTTCCTTCCTTTTTCTTAATTCTACTTTGTTCCAAACATACGCAATGATAACGGCTAATAAAATGGCTGTCACTAGACGGATTAGCAGCAACGGCAGAACCGGTACGCCTAGAGGGATAAAAATAACCGTATCTTCAACCACCGCATGACAGGCAATCAAAAATATAAAAGCAATCGTGATGTCTTTTTTACTAACACCATCCTCACGGACTGCATCAAGCATAACGCCTGCCCCGTAAGCCAGACCAATCACAAGGCCCGCTACCAATGTCATGGATGTGTTTTCTTTCATCCCTAGCATTCTTGTGACTGGCTTCATCCAATTTGAGAATTTGTTCAGCCAATTCAAGTCCTTCATAATCTGGATAACTAACATCAACGGAATGACAATAATCGCCAGCTTGATGGTTCCATAAGCTGCTTTTTCCAGGGCCATCAACAAAATCGGGAGTAACCCGGAAACCGCTTCTTCATTACCGCTGATGCCATAATAAATTCTCTCTGAACCGCCCTGCCAAAACAAGTGAATGGCAAATGCCGAAAATAAAGCGAGCCCTATTCGGGTAAGAAGAACCACCCATAGTTTAACACCCACCTTTAAAGCAACACCGGTTTCAATGAAAAGATTATGGGAAAAAGAAAGCATAACGGCAATGATAAAGACTTCCTTAACAGTTAAAGAATCCAAAGCCAAAATACCGCCAATTCCGGCATACAGGTTTAAAAAGTTCCCCAGTACCAATGGAATCGCTGCATCCCCGGGAAGTCCAATCAACTCCATAACAGGGCTTATCAAATGAATAATCCAGGGCAATATCGGTGTATATTGAAGAATGGTTATAAAAAACGTGACAGGAAAGATAATTTTCCCGAGCATCCAAGTGGTTCGTAAGCCCGCCAATAAACCTTTTGATACAGTCTCTTTTTTCAAACATCCCACCCCTTAGTTGTTCTCGATGGACAACTTGCAGATAAGTGAATTTCTAAAGATGCGGTTCATTAGCCATCAGTATTATAGATCTAAATATTTTTTCTCGGAATAACCCATTTTCCGTCTCAGGATAAACAGAATGATTCCCCCAATAATAAGGGTTAAAGACATAATTTGTGCCATCCGTAAATCGCCAAATAGCATGAGGCTATCCGTTCTCAATCCTTCAATAAAGAAGCGTCCGATTGAATACCATATAACATAAGTCAGGAACATTTCACCCTGACGTAAATTAACTCTTCGCAGCAGAAGCAATATACCAAAACCAATGATATTCCACAGGGATTCGTACAAGAATGTTGGATGATGGTAGGCTCCCTGAATATACATTTGATCAATGATAAAGTCCGGGAGCATTAAATTCTCAAGAAACTGACGGCTGACTTCTCCGCCAAATGCTTCCTGATTAATGAAATTCCCCCATCTTCCAATCGCCTGCCCGAGGATAAGAGACGGAGCTGCGATATCAGCCATTTTCCAGAAGGAGATATTTCTGGAACGAGCGAAGACAATGGTTGTAATAACTGCCCCAATTAAGGCCCCATGAATAGCTATTCCGCCATTCCATATTTTATAAATATCACTGAGGTGATCTTTATAATAGGACCACTCAAAAATCACATAATATATACGTGCACTAATAATAGAAATCGGGACTGCATAGATCAGAAGGTCAACAAATAAGTCTTTGTCCAATCCGCGGCGTTCAGACTCACGCATGGCAAGCCATAGCCCAAGGAAAACACCCGCCCCAATAATAATTCCATACCAGTAGATCTGTATGGAACCGATATGTATGGCAACACGATCAATCGTATTCATTTATCCTTACACCTACTCCAATTATTTTTCGTTTCCAATAGCTTCATTTAATTTTTCTGTAAATTGCTGAGCAGTATTTACTCCCATTCGTTTCAGACGGAAATTCATGGCCGCTACTTCAATGATAACCGCAATATTACGGCCTGGACGAACAGGTATATTCATCCGTGTAATATCCGTATCAATAATCCGGACTTTTTCTTCTTCCAAGCCCAGTCTGTCATAATTTTTTTGCTGATCCCATATCTCCAAATTAATGACAAGGGAAATTCTTTTGTGACTCCTGACTGCACCCGCACCAAAGAGAGTCATAACATTGATGATACCTACGCCTCTTATTTCTAAAAGATGTTCAATTAATTCAGGCGAATTTCCGACTAAAGTATCGTCATCTTCCTGACGAATTTCCACACAGTCATCGGCAACTAGACGATGGCCTCTTTTTACAAGTTCAAGGGCAGTTTCACTTTTTCCGACGCCGCTTTTTCCGGTAATCATGACACCAACACCATATATATCAACCAAAACGCCATGAACAGCAGTTGTCGGAGCCAGCTTGCTTTCAAGAAAATTAGTCAATCGACTGGAAAATCTGGTTGTTTTCATGGTTGTTCGCAAAACTGGAACAGATACTGCTTCAGAAGCCATCAGCAGCTCCTTGGGCACCTCTAAACCACGCGTTATAACAATACATGGCGTAATATCACTGCATAGCATTTGCATTCTTGAAGTTCTTTCTCCACTGGCTAACTTAGAAAAAAAGGATAGCTCAGTCATCCCAAGGATTTGAATACGATCAGCCGGGTAATAATCAAAATATCCAGCAATTTCTAAACCAGGTCTGGAAAGATCGCTCGTTGTGATGGGTCTATTTATGCCTTCCTCACCACAAATCAATTCAAGCTGGAATTCCTTAATGAGGTCGATTGTTCTTACTTTTGCCAAAAATTTCACTCCCTGAATTATTGATAATAATGTGCCTTCATTTTAACATTATTTCCTACATAACCATACAATAACAATAATATAATTCTGGTTTTTCTAAAAAATTATAGTACGATTAGGTTAAGTACAACTAGCCTGGGAGTTGAATGAAAATGTCACTATTAATACAGCATGCAACGATATACCAAGAGAACGCTATCCTCCAAAATGGGTATATACTAATAAAAAATAATCAAATCAGTGAAGTTGGCTTTATGGAAAATTCACCACAACACGCTGATGAAGTCCTCAATTTAAAAGAGGGGCAAATTGTTTTACCTGGCTTTATTGATATCCATATTCATGGAGTCGCTGGAGCTGATGCGATGGACGGTACAGAAGAAGCATTGCGCGTAATGGTTAATGAGCTTCCCAAAGAGGGAACCACATCTTTTTTAGCCACAACAATGACTCAAAGCCCATCCAATATCAATAATGCATTACAAGCGATTCATCGCTTTAAGGATAATGGGAATCCTACTGGAGAAACAGAATTGCTGGGGGTACATTTAGAGGGTCCCTTCATAAGTCCATCAAAAGCAGGGGCACAGCCATTACATCACATAATCGACCCTCAAGTGAATTTATTTTCGGAGTGGAATGAAACATCAGGGCATGCGATTAAACTTGTCACTCTTGCACCTGAACAGCCTGGTTCAAGCGAATTAATCGAGCACCTGCACAAATCCGCCATTATTTGTTCCCTCGGTCATACAAACGCTACCTATCATCAAGCAACAGAAGCCATTGAACAGGGAGTTTCACACGCTACACACCTATTTAATCAAATGACCGGATTGCACCATCGTGATGTTGGTGCTGCTGGAGCAGCCCTACTGCATGAACAGGTATATACGGAAATGATTGCAGACGGGATACATGTATCACCTGAAATGGTTAAACTTGCCATCCAAGTTAAAGGCCTGGAGAAGACAATCCTAATTACAGATGCTATGCGGGCAAAAGGAATGGCCGATGGACAATATGAATTGGGTGGACAAGAAGTAACGGTTAAGGGCAGCGAAGCACGTCTCGCAGATGGTACGTTGGCAGGCAGTATTCTCAAAATGAACGAGGCGATTAAAAATGTATGTGATTTTACAGGATATACACTGCAACAAGTTGTCCAGATGGCATCTGCCAATCCAGCCAAACAGCTGAAAATATACGATCGAAAAGGAAGCATTGCCGTTGGAAAGGATGCAGATCTTGTTATCCTAAACCCAAATTTTGATGTATCCGCTACAATCTGCCGTGGCAAAATAGCTTATAGAGGTGAATAAGAATGACTCAAACAAACATGAAAGTAATAAAAGTGGACAACTATGAAGAGTTAAGCCACCTGGCTTCAGAAATAGTTATCGGAAAAATAAAACAAAAACCGAATGCGGTGCTTGGTCTCGCTACTGGAAGCACCCCGCTTGGTCTCTATAAAAATCTGATTGAGGACCATCAAAAAAACGGGACAAGCTATCAACACATCCACTCTGTAAATTTAGATGAATATATTGGACTTTCAAAAGATAATCCAAATAGCTATCACTCCTATATGTTGCAAAATTTATTTCAATATCTCGATATCCCCTATAATCATATTCATCTGCCGCATGGGGAATCAGATGATTTCATCAAGGAATGCGAGCGATATGAAAATATTATTGAAGAACTTGGCCATGTAGATTTACAAATACTCGGAATTGGAGGAAATGGCCATATCGGTTTTAACGAACCCGGGACCTCGTTTACGAGTAAAACACATATCATTGATCTAAAAGAAAGTACGCGTCAGGCTAATGCCCGCTTTTTCAATCATATTGATGATGTTCCAAAACAAGCCATTACGATGGGGATTTCTACTATTTTGAAAAGCAAAGAGATCGTATTATTAGCTTCCGGTGAAGCAAAAGCTGAAGCAACTTACAAACTGATTAAAGGTGATGTAACGGAACAATTGCCTGCAAGTGCTCTAAAGAATCATCCAGCTGTAACCGTAATTGTGGACCAAGCAGCCGCTTCCTTGCTTGTTTAACTTCCACTAACTTCTTGTAATAGGGAGGAAATTTAACTCTTGATAACGGGAACCTTTCCCTATTCTCATGGTATTAGTGACGAACTTCTTATTCGTTAAGAAAAACCGAAGTCTATGAACACAAAAATCATGCACCTTTTTAACAATAAATAGCCCTAAAATGGTCCATTTAGATAGCTTGTCTCATATTATGCTAGTAAAGGACAAGGGGGCATCCAATGTTGAAGATTATGATTGATGCGGGCCACGGCTATAAAACACCAGGAAAATCATCTCCGGATGGCATGGAAGAATATGAGTTTAATCGCGCTGTAGCCCAATATGTAAAAGATTTATTAACCGACTATCAGGCAAATACCTTTTTCGCCCATTCAGACTTAACCGATGTCCCACTAGCGGATAGAACCAAGCAGGCCAATTCAGTCGGTGCAAATTTATATCTATCGATCCATGCCAACGCTGCCGGAAACGGTGGATGGCATGAAGCAGAGGGAATTGAAACATATATTGATACATCCAAGCCTGCAGAAGCCTTCTCATTGGCTTCAAAAATCCAAAAGAAATTGATTGCTTCAACTGGCTTACATAATCGGGGAGTGAAAACAGCAGATTTTCATGTGTTACGCGAAACCAAGATGACAGCTGTGCTCGTTGAATGCGGATTTATGACAAATAAAAATGAAAGCAAGCTGCTTAAAACCGAATACTACCGTAAAATATGTGCAAAAGCGATAGCTGAAGCCATTATTTCTCACTATTCAATAAAAAAGAAAGCACTTCTTCCTGCCAAACAATCGGATCAGGAAAAAACACTTTACAAGGTTCAGCTTGGAGCCTTTGTGGACAGGCAGCATGCAACAAATTTAGCTGCACAGCTAAAGCGACTTGGGTTTGACACTACCATCATTGCCGAAAAACAAGAATAAAAAAACCTGAAGCCTCATAGGGGTTACCTAGAGGCTTCAGGTTCTTTTTTATTCCATTACACTTTCCATCACAGTATTGACTAATGAAAGAATAATGGATACCAGGAAGGTTAGCCAGAAACCATTGATATCAAATGCGCTTCCCATTGCTGCATCTGTAATCTTCAACACGATTGTATTGATAAAAAGCAGAAATATCCCCAGTGTAATAATCGTTATAGGTAGCGTTAAGATGGTTACAATCGGTTTGACAATAACATTAAAGATAGATAACACAATGGCTGCAAGAATTGCCGCACCAAATCCACTCACATAAACGCCTTCAAATACCTGTGTCAGCAATACAAAAACCACTGCATTGATAAGTATTTTTACAATCCAATTCATACATCTATCTCCTCCTATTCTTCTCTAGGCATAATATAACTAAGAATTGTGTAAGGAATAATCAGCAAAAAACTGGTTGGGATGAGCCCGATTACAAATAGGATACGCAAAAGAGTTGATTTAATACCAAAATATTGTGCAAGCCCTCCAAGAACACCCAATAACATCTTATCTGATCTTAAACGGACAAATTGCTTTTTTTCTTTCAAAACATCCGGCAGCTCCTTTAATTTTCTACTTATTGATTAATGTTTGATTTTAATATTTCCGGCTCTTGATTCAGCCAGAATATGAATAGATTGCTCATATTCGCCTTCAGATTGGAAACGCAGCATCTTTTGAACTACATCACTTTTTTCCTCAATAACATGAATCCCCTTGAGGTCAATATTAAAACTGCCCAGATTAGATTTTAACTCTCCATTACAGCCAGTGTTTGCAGGAATTTGAAGATTAATGCTTCCTGCTGACGCCTTAGCTCGGATGGTTTCTCCATATCGGCCGGTTTGTTCACATTGAATGCTTCCATTAATCGTTTGCAGATCTCCTTTTCGGAATCCACCCTGGATTTGAATCGCCCCATTTATCGTTTCAACTTCCAATTCGCCAACATCAAATCCTTTAATATTTACAACACCATTAACCGTTTCAAATTCTGCTTCCCGTGCATTAAAATCAGAAAACTGGATTTGCCCGTTGCCTGTTTTGGTCTTAATCGTATCAACTTTAACATTTTCTCCGACAATCGTTCCATTAAATAAACGTATTTTCAATTCCTCATAGCGTGAATTCGGCACTCGAATAATCGCCTGTAATTTGATCGATTTATCCTGCACAGCAAATCGGAGTCTACCATCTTCTAATGAATAGGTTACTTCTTTAAGAAATTTTTTCCTTGCTTCTTCCGTATCATCAGTTCTGTACACTTTAGCATGACATTCAATCGTGATTTCTTGCTTATCCCACGGGAGGAATTTCACACTGCCGTTCGCCAAATCTACATCTATTTTTCGTAAAGGTGCATGATCCTGATGATAAATATGCTCAATCTCTACAGCAGAGCCAAAATTTAAGTCAAAATCTACATCTTTAATTTTTTTCACTACATCATCTACGATTCCCAATAATTTATCCATAGTAGAGGAAGATTTTTTGGATTGAGTTCCCTTATTTTCCGAGTGATCTGAATTCGCAACTGTTGCTAATTCACTGGTCTCGGTCTTCTGTTCAGCTTCTTTAATAAGCTTATCTTTCTTCTCTATCTGCTCAAGCAATAAGAGCGCTTCATCTGCGTTAAGCAATCCTTCTTTTACCATTTCCAAAATGCGTTTTTTCTCTTGATTCATTAAGACCAGCTCCCTTTACATGGTATGTACCTGTTAACCTTTTAAAAATTTTAATACCTAGATGACATTCCAAATCCAGTACGATAACGAATTAATCCGAAGAGAACATAGCAAGTATAGCTGCGATAGGCAAAGATCCTTAACTTCTAATTAGAAATATGCTGAGTTAAAAATACAAAAAATACACTATTGCCTATGACGAAAGGAAATAAATTTGAAAACAAAGCCTACTTTAGCATGTCTTTTAAACTCAAGATCCTACCCAGTAAAAAAACAACCTTCGTAAGATGAGAAAAGGCTGATATAGCAAATAAGCAGCTTTCATAGATACGAGCACTTCTCCTATTCATACGTATAGAAAAAAAGAAAGTTTCTATAATTCAAGAAATACATAACTCGATTCATACATAGTTGGTCTAAAATTAGTACCCGGAAGAGATACATAGGCATCAACCAGGCAAACTAGTGCATAAGCTGTGGTCTTGATCCTTTTTAGCAGAATGCAGGATATGGGGAAAAAGCAAGCCGTCTATCGGGAGGCTTGCTTTTCCAATACTTTATTCTTCATGCGGTCTCGGTCACGTTCGAGTATAGGTTTTAAATATTTACCTGTATAGGATTCAGGTGTCTCTGCAATGACTTCCGGTGTACCGGTAGCCAGAATGGTTCCACCTTTTTCTCCGCCCTCCGGACCAAGATCGATTAAATAATCGGCCGCTTTAATGACATCTAAATTATGCTCAATCACAAGTACTGTATCACCATTATCAACCAGGCGCTGCAACACGACTAACAGACGCGAAATATCATCGACATGCAGCCCTGTTGTCGGCTCATCCAAAATATACAGAGATCGGCCATTGGAACGGCGGTGCAGCTCACTGGCAAGCTTCACGCGCTGCGCTTCTCCACCAGATAATGTCGTTGCTGGCTGCCCCATCTTAATATAGCCCAGCCCAACATCATAAATCGTTTGTATTTTCCGCTTGATCTTTGGATGGTTCTCAAAAAACTGAAGTGCTTCCTCTACGGTCATATCTAAAATATCAGAAATGTTCTTCCCTTTATAGGTTACTTCCAAAGTTTCCCGATTATACCGTTTTCCGTGGCAAATTTCACAAGGAACATAAACATCCGGCAGGAAATGCATTTCTATTCTTATAATGCCATCTCCGCGGCATGCTTCACATCGTCCGCCTTTAATATTAAAACTGAAGCGGCCTTTCTTATATCCACGGACTTTTGCTTCATTTGTGGATGCAAACACATCCCGGATATCATCGAATACACCTGTATAGGTCGCCGGATTGGAACGTGGTGTTCGCCCGATAGGGGATTGGTCGATATCAATCACTTTCTCCAGTTCTTCCACACCTTTTATCTCACGGAACTTTCCAGGTCTCGCTTTTGCCCTGTTCAGCTTTTGAGCCAATGCTTTATGAAGGATCTCATTCACCAATGTACTCTTCCCTGAACCGGAAACACCCGTAACGGCTACAAATGTTCCAAGCGGAAAGGATACATTTACATTTTTAAGGTTATTTTCTTTAGCACCCTTGATTTCCAGTAATCGTCCATCACCCTGTCTGCGTTCCAAAGGAAGTGGAATGAATTTTTCACCGGATAAATATTGGCCGGTTAACGAATTGGCATCAGCAATCACTTCTTCAGGAGTTCCCACTGATACAATCTCACCGCCGTGCGCACCGGCACCGGGACCGACATCTATTAAATAATCCGCTGCCAGCATCGTATCCTCATCATGTTCAACGACAATGAGCGTATTCCCAATATCACGCATACTTTTCAGTGTAGAAATCAAGCGATCATTATCACGTTGATGAAGACCAATGGAAGGTTCATCCAGAATGTATAAAACACCTGTTAATCGCGAGCCAATCTGTGTAGCGAGTCTGATCCGCTGCGCTTCTCCTCCGGACAAAGTGCCTGCTGTCCGGTTTAATGTCAGATACTCCAAGCCAACATTAATCAAAAAGCCCATTCTTTCTTTTATTTCTCGGAAAATCAAACGCGCGATACTCATATCTTTCTCGGATAGCTTCAAATTTCCAAAGAACTCGTTAGCGTCCTGGATTGAAAGCGCCGTTATCTCTCCAATATGATGTCCGTCAACCAAAACGGCCATGCTTTCCTTCTTCAGGCGATATCCTTTGCAGGTCGGACATGGCTGCTCCGCCATATATTTTTCCATTTGATCGCGTATATAATCGGAATTTGTTTCTTTGAACCGGCGTTCTACATTAGCCAAAACACCTTCAAACTCCACTCTGTTTTCCCGTATTTGGCCGAAATCATTCTCGTAACGGAAATAAATCTTCTCCCCCTTGGAGCCCTTCAGAATTTTATTTAGTTGGCTTTCCGGCAATTGAGAGACAGGTATATCCATATCTATGCCATAGTGATCAGCAACACATTCAAGCAATTTTGGATAATATTGCGAACTGGTTGGTTCCCATGGAGCAATTGCATGCTCTCTCAATGTTAATTCAGGGTTGGGAATAACAGCATCGGGATCCACTTTTACTTTATGGCCCAGCCCATCACATGTAGGGCAGGCTCCAAATGGACTATTGAATGAAAACATACGCGGTTCCAATTCTCCGATTGAAAAGCCGCAATATGGACAGGCATGATGCTCACTGAAAAGCAATTCTTCCTCGCCAATCACATCAATAAGGACCTTTCCGTCACCTAAACGAAGCGCAGACTCAAGAGAATCAGCTATACGAGCATTGATTCCCTCTTTCACGACAACCCGGTCAATGACTACTTCGATGGTATGTTTCTTATTTTTATCCAAACGTATATCATCATCCAGGTCATACATTTCCCCATTTACACGGACACGAACATACCCTTGCTTTTTAATATCTTCAAGCATTTTAACGTGGGTTCCTTTTCGGCCTGACACGATAGGAGCAAGAATCTGCATTTTTGTTCGTTCAGGATAAGACATAATTCTGTCGACCATTTGTTCAATGGTCTGGGAGGTAATTTCAATTCCATGTACAGGGCATACCGGTTTACCTACTCTTGCATACAGTAAACGCATATAATCATAAATTTCTGTCACCGTTGCTACCGTCGAGCGCGGATTACGGCTGGTCGTTTTTTGGTCAATGGATATCGCCGGAGATAATCCTTCGATTAAATCAACATCCGGTTTATCCATTTGTCCAAGGAACTGGCGCGCATAGGCGGAAAGTGATTCCACATAACGGCGCTGCCCTTCTGCATAGATTGTGTCAAAAGCCAGGGAGGACTTCCCGGAACCGGATAAACCGGTCAGCACAACCAGTTTATCGCGGGGGATTGTCACATCAATATCTTTCAGATTATTGGTCCTGGCCCCTTTTATTACAATTTTATCAAGTGCCATCCTATGTTCATCCTTCCACTTTCAACTCTAAAATTAGATCTCTAAGTTCAGCAGCCCGTTCAAAATCAAGTGCTTTGGCTGCTTCTTTCATTTCTTTTTCCATATTAGCTATTACTTTTTGGCGTTCTTTCTTGGACAGTTTCTCAAATTTATTTGCAGCTTTCTCTTCTTCGCCATCATCCGTTATATGAGTGGCTCGAATGATATCACGGATATCCTTCTGAATCGTCTTAGGAACGATGCCATGTTCCCTGTTGTACTCTTCCTGAATGGCACGGCGTCGTTTCGTTTCTGAAATCGCGATTTCCATGGAATTCGTCATTTTATCTGCATACAAAATAACATGACCGTTTGAATTACGAGCTGCCCGTCCGACCGTTTGAATGAGTGATCGTTCGGAACGCAGGAAACCTTCCTTATCCGCATCAAGAATCGCTACAAGTGAGACCTCTGGAATATCAATCCCTTCACGCAGCAGATTAATTCCAATCAACACATCATATTTTCCAAGACGCAGGTCTCTGATAATCTCAATCCGTTCCAGTGTTTTAATCTCTGAATGCAAATATTGAACCTTGATACCCAGTTCTTTTAAATAATCAGTTAAATCCTCAGACATTTTCTTAGTCAGTGTAGTAATCAGGACACGCTCATTCTTTGTGATTCTCTCGTTGATTTCCCCTAATAGGTCATCAATTTGACCTTCAATCGGACGAACGTCAATAGTTGGATCCAACAGCCCTGTTGGACGAATAATTTGCTGAACCATTTCGGGTGAATGCTCTTGTTCATAAGGTCCCGGTGTAGCAGATACATAGACAATTTGGTTGACATGTTCTTCAAACTCCTGAAATTGCAAAGGCCGGTTATCCATTGCCGATGGCAGTCGGAAACCGTGATTAACAAGCACCTCTTTACGGGCGCGGTCTCCATTATACATTCCGCGAACCTGCGGGATTGTAACATGGGACTCATCAATCACCATTAAGAAATCCTTAGGGAAATAGTCAATAAGGGTGTAGGGGGTAGAACCCGGCGGCCTCAATGTCAGATGACGGGAGTAGTTCTCAATCCCTGAACAAAAGCCCATTTCTCTCATCATTTCAAGATCATAGCGCGTTCTTTGTTCCAAGCGCTGTGCTTCGAGAAGTTTGCCTTCACCTCTTAAAAAAGTAAGCTGCTCTTCCAATTCTTTCTCGATATTTTGAATGGCGATTTTCATTTTTTCTTCTCGTGTAACGAAGTGGGATGCCGGGAAGATAGCTACATGGTCTCTTTCTCCAATAATTTCACCAGTCAATGCATCGACTTCTCTGATCCGGTCCACTTCATCGCCAAAAAATTCAACGCGTACACAGTGCTCATCTTTTGAAACAGGGAAAATCTCTACTACATCTCCTCTTACCCGAAATGCCCCGCGTTGAAAATTAATATCATTTCGTTCATATTGTATATCAACCAGTTTACGCAACAGCTGGTTCCGTTCCAGTTCCATGCCTTTTCGAATGGATAAAACCATTTCCCCATATTCTTCTGGAGAACCCAAGCCGTAAATACAGGAGACACTGGCAATAATAATGACATCCTTCCGTTCAAATAATGCGGATGTCGCAGAGTGCCGCAGTTTATCGATTTCATCATTAATGCTGGCGTCCTTCTCTATAAAGGTATCAGTCTGAGGGACATACGCTTCAGGTTGATAATAATCATAGTAACTGACAAAGTACTCCACGGCATTATTCGGGAAGAATTCTTTGAATTCACTGTACAGCTGTCCGGCAAGCGTCTTATTATGAGCAATGATAAGAGTGGGCTTATTAATCTCTTTAATCACGTTCGAAATCGTGAACGTTTTTCCTGTTCCTGTAGCGCCAAGCAGCGTTTGATGCTTAACGCCATTATTAATTCCATTCACCAGCTCTTTAATTGCGGCTGGCTGGTCTCCTTGAGGAGTATACTTGGAAACCAATTCGAATTGTTTACTCACACAAAAGCCCCCTTCATCATTTCTATCTCAATTCTCGTTTTATTGGATAACAATATTTTACCACAACCACCTATAATCAAACCAACAAAAAGCGAACAAATATTCCCCTTTTTTATCCTCATGTAGTATCATTTATGCCCATCCTACAAAAAAATAAAAGAGTCTCCCTTAATAATACGGAAGACTCAGTCTCTCATTTATGCACTTTTAGGTGTTCTTTTTATCATACGCTGGGAATACCAATACCCAGCCGTTAATGAAAATGCATCAATTATAATCAGAGGCCATGATGATGTATAGCCTTTATACGCTGAAGCAGCAATCAGAGCAACTGTTAAACACAAACCGACTATACAGCTATAGGTCACTCTTGAAAAAAGAACAACTAATAATCCTGGAGCTAAAAGAGCTATTAAAATCTTCATCTATGGTCTCACCTACTTCCTCTGGAATAACACTTTCTATTTCCGATTATTCTATCCAGCTACAAATATATTACATTTCTTTTGATTAATCCAGTAAGAAACCCAGGTTTTTCTATCTAGCCCGGATTGCCACCTGTATAACCGAAGACGCATAGGGACTTAGTAACAAAAGTTGAAATTTATACCAAAATTAGGTTTCGATAACCAGATCTAAAGGAATCTATATAGAAGTAGTTACCAATTAAATAGGAGGGGAAATATGAAAATTAAAAAATGGTTATCCTTCTCTACCGCTGCTTTAGTAGGGATTGCTTTAACAGCATGCTCGGATACCGAAGAAACCTCTACCGATAAGAAAGAATCCAACAAAAAGGTAGTCGAAATTACATATGCCAGAGGAGCCGATACAACCGGCAGTACCGAAAAACTAATCGAGGCGTTCCAGAAAAAGCATCCCAACATCAAAGTAAACTACCAAGAAATGCCAAACAGTTCAACCCAACAGCATGACCAATATGTAACCACGTTCAGTAGTAAAAGCACTGAAATTGATGTATTTGATGCAGATGTCGTTTGGCCGGCAGAATTCGCCCAGGCAAACTACGCTATGGAATTAGACCGTTTTATTGACCAAGATAAAATTAATCTTGATGATTATTTCGCTGGTACGGTCGAAGCAGGAAAATTTGAGGGCAAGCAATGGGCTATGCCAAAATACTCTGATGCGGGCATTCTCTTTTATCGAACAGACCTAATTAAGGAAGCTCCGAAAACATGGGATGAGCTAATTGAAATGGCTAAAGAAGGAAACGGCAAAGAAGGAACCAGCTCAGGCTTTGTCTTTCAAGCTAAACAATATGAAGGTATTGTAGTTAACGCCATGGAATTCATTGCTGCGTACGGAGGGAAAATTATTGATGAAAACAATGAAGTCGTAATTAATAGTCCGGAGGCCAAAAAAGGTCTGAGTAAAATGATCGAAATCGCCAATGCGGATTTCATGCCAAATAATATTTTAACCTTCACTGAGACCGAAACAGAGTCTGCTTTTAATGAAGGGCAAACCGTCTTTGCACGGAATTGGCCCTATATGGCTAAGACAGCTGCTGATAAAGCTACATCAAAGGTAGCCGACAACTTTGCATTCACCTCACTGCCTGCCGGTGATTCTGGCTCTGCTTCGACACTTGGAGGCTATATGGCCATGATTAACCGTTATACAGATCATCCAAAAGAGGCATGGGAATTTGTAAAATTCATGACAGGTGAAGAGGGACAAAAGATTTCAGCTACGGAAGGCGGACGCGCTCCTACCATAAAAGCATTGTATGAGGACAAGGAAATCCAGGAGGCAGCCCCTGTTTTCAAAGAAAAATCTTTTGTAGAAACATTGGAAAATGCCGTGCCAAGACCTGTTACTCCTAACTATCAAAAAATATCAGATATCCTTCAAATTGAAATTTCCAAAGCATTGACCAAAGACATCACAGTCGATCAAGCCATTGAAAATATGGAATCAAAAATGAAGGCTGCACTGAATGAATAGAATACCAGTCTGATAGGTAACGCCAATGGGAGGAGATGGGCACAAAAAGCTTATCTCCTGTTTTTTAGCTCTGGAAAATCTCAGCCTGAAAGGAGTAATGATATGAAAAAGAAATTTTCCCTATCCGAACGGCAATTAGGGTATGCCATGATTATTCCCTCTCTTATTCTCATCGCTATTGTCGTGCTTTATCCAATAGCCATGTCCTTTTGGAACAGCATGTTTGATTATCGATTAAATAATCCAGCTAAATCGGTACGAATGTTATCTGCTCAGATTGACCTTGAAAGATATGCAAATGATTATTATTTTCTCCAAAAGAACCTTGACGAATTGGAGAGCGACAACTCTAGCCGGTGGGCTCAAACAATCGAAAAAAACCACACGAAATTATTAAAAGAGTCGGATATTAAAAAGAAATACGAATATGTGGAAGAAAAGGTAGCAAACTTTGAACCCATTAAAGAGAAAGATGAAAAATATGCAAAGATTGATAAGAATACAGCGGAAGCCTATCAAAAAGATTTAGCCTCTATATCCTCTGAATTAAAATCAATTAAAGGAGATCAGGCAGAATTCGCCAAGGAAACGGCAGCATTGTCTTCCTCAGTTTCTGAATCCATTCTGAAGGAGAACTTCGTTGGTTTAAGTAATTACGGGAAATACCTCTCGGATGGGCGAATGTGGAAATCCTTATCCAATACTCTCATTTTCACCGTTGTGACTGTTTTTTTTGAATTGGTGTTGGGACTGGCGATTGCCTTGTTAATCAATCGGGCATTCTTCGGCAGGGGGATTGTCAGAGCCGTTGTTTTAATTCCCTGGGCGATTCCGACAGCTGTATCAGCGATGATGTGGATGTTTCTTTATGATGGCCAATCCGGTATCATCGCCCACTTGTTTGAAGAGCTTCATCTTATATCAAATGCAGGAGACTTATTGAGTACAGGCGTGGGTGCAATGGCCTCCGTTATCTTAACAGATATATGGAAAACGACTCCCTACATGGCTTTACTGCTATTAGCCGGTTTGCAAACGATTCCGGGGGATATCTACGAGGCCGCTTCAGTTGATGGAGCAAGCAAGTGGTATCAATTCAGAAGAATAACATTGCCTTTATTAAAATCCAGTATTCTAGTAGCCTTATTATTCCGTACATTAGATGCATTCAGGGTATTTGACCTCATTTTCGTCTTAACAGGAGGCGGTCCTGCGAATTCAACAGAAGTCATTACCATTTATGCGTATAAAACTCTATTCGCCCAACAGAATTTTGGTGAAGGCTCCGTCCTTTCAATCATCGTATTTGTTTCAGTGGCGTTGATCAGCCTGATTTACATTAAATTTATTGGTTCTGATCTTTTTGGAGATCGCATAAAAGGAAAGGGGGAAAATTAAATGAAGCATGCAAAAAAGATACTTTTCTATTTATTAATTGCTCTCTTCATTTTTATTGTCATGTTCCCATTTCTATGGGTCTTTCTTACATCCTTAAAAGAACCGGGAGAAATTTTCGCCTCCTATAAATGGTGGTCCAAAAACCCTTCCCTTAACTCCTATGAATCTGCCTTAACTTCAAGGCCGCTTCTCGTTTATATGAAAAATAGTTTAATAGTTTCCTCCGTTACCACCATTATTGCGATTGCGTTTGCATCCTTTGCCGCTTATGCGTTAACACGTTTACCGATTAAAGGAAAGGGTATAATATTTGCTGTAATACTAGCATCATCGATGTTTCCGCATATCGCAATTATTTCACCAATCTATAACTTTGTAACGGCTTTTAATTTACGTAACACGTATACAGGATTGGTGATTCCCTATATTACATTTAGTTTGCCTTTGGCTATTTGGCTTTTATCTACATTCTTCCAGAAGATACCAAAGGACCTTGAAGAATCAGCTAAAATGGATGGTGCTACACCGTTTCAGACATTCAGAAAAATTATTTTTCCACTGGCTGCACCAGGTGTGTTTACGACAGCCATCCTTGTATTTATCGCAGCATGGAACGAATATTTATTTGCCTTAACAATTAATTCAAAAGAAGCAGCACGAACTGTACCGGTAGGGATATCCCTTTATCAAAGTGACTATACCATTCCATGGGGTGATATTACAGCAGCTACTGTCATCGTCACGATCCCAATTGTCATATTGGTGTTAATTTTCCAAAGAAAAATCGTGTCTGGATTGACATCAGGATCAGTGAAGGGATAACACTCTTGTTCTGTTTCAACATGGAGGGGAAATTAGATGGAAAAGAAACCATATATTACGGAAGCAATAATTGGAAATTCCAGCATGCTGGTATCTTTAACAAAAGATGGACAGGCGCAAAGAATCACGTGGCCGAATATCGACTTTCCCCAGCATCTAAATCTATTTTATACAGGTATTCGCGGCATTGAAGGCTCGGTAAAGACCTTCTTCCTTCATGAGAATGTTTGGAATCGTCAACAAGCTTATATTGACCGTACAAATATTTTAGAAACCATCTCTACGCTCGGAGGTTCTGGCTTATCGATCAGACAGATGGATTTCGTGTTACCAAATAAAGATGTCTTTGTACGGCACTTTACATTCAAAAACCTTTCAGAACGCCCACAAAATCTAAGTTTCGTGATTTACAGCGATTTTATGATTGATGAAAAAAGACGCTACCAAACAGTTAAGTTTGATGAAAATACAGATAGCTTTATTCATTATCACAGAGAATATGGCTTTGCGGTTGGCTCTACTCATAACGTCAATAGATTTCAATGCGGGGCTACATTTAAGGAATTAAATGACGGTTATCTACCCGGAAAAAGAATAGCCAATAAATCATCTTGCGGGATTGAATACGCACCGCTTTCTCTTAACCCAAACGAGGAAAAATCGATCACACTTTATATTGCAGCAGGCAGTGGCTCAAAAAAAGCAATTGATGTCTTAAAGGATGCTAAACAGGTCTCCTTTGAGGAACATCTACAGGAGACTTTGCACTACTGGTATGATTATCTAGATCAAGCTAAGCCAGTCGAGATTAAAGACAAACGTACGAAGAAAATATATGAACGTTCTTTGCTTATGTTTCATTTAATGAACAATAAAAATGGCGGTTTTATCGCTGCTCCAGAAGTAGATGAGGAGTATGCCTTTTCAGGAGGATATTCCTATTGCTGGGGCCGTGATGCTGCCTATACGGCTACAGCTTATGCTCGTGCAGGCTATCATAAACAAGTCAAAGAGTTTTATAGATTTGCCAAAACTCTTCAGGATGAAGATGGAAAATGGGATCAACGTCACTATTTAGATGGACATATAGCTCCTGCCTGGGGAATGCAAATAGATGAAACAGGTTCTATTTTGTGGGGACTTCATCAATTTCACGAAATGACCGGTGATGAAGAGTTTATGGTTGAAATGTGGCCCGTTATTGAGAAGGGCGCCGATTTTCTCACCCGATTTATTGACCCTATCACCCATCTTCCATTGCCAAGTATGGATATTTGGGAAAAAAGGGAGGCTGAACACTTTTATTCAGCTGCAGCTGTGTATGGAGGACTTATGGGCTCTGCTGCTTTTGCCGAAAGATTAGGTCATCCTGAAAAAGCAATTCTCTATCGAAATACAGCAGCAGCGATGAAAAAGACGATTCTGCAGATCGGTTACAACGAGACAAATGAAGCCTTTTTCCGCGCTTTTCATTTAAGGCTTGATGAACCGGCTTATTTAAATAAAAAAGCACAGGGCAAAGATGTATCGAAGGAGTATGACTCCAAAGGGTACCCCATCTATCGTCAGGTAAGAGATGATGTGATTGATATATGTCTGCTTGGCCTTCAGGTACCATTCAATATGATTGATGCCAATGATCCAAAAATGAAGCAGACGGCTGCAACCATCGACAGGCTGTGCCGCTCCAAAATCATTGGAGGGGTTGAACGTTTCCCTGGAGATATCTATATAAGTGGTGACCCTTGGATTATAGCTACCTTATGGCTTGCAATTTATTATATAAAAATCAATAAACAGCTGGAAGCTAAGAAATTATTTAATTGGGTAGTCGATCATGCCACTGATTTAGATCTTCTCGCTGAGCAAATTGACAAAATTACGGGCCGCCCTGCCTGGGTATTGCCACTTACCTGGTCACATGCCATGTTCATTTTAACGGTATTAGAAATGAAAGAGAATGGCATGGAAGTATAAGGGACCTTGTGGATAAGTAGGTTTTTCCACAACCTTATACCCGGTTATCACAATTTCTTTTAAATTTGATAGAGGCAAATCCACTTTTCCCTGTGGATAAATAATTTACACTACATCTTTTGGAAGAACTAAAAGGATCTTCAGGCTAATGATTAGCCTGAAGATCCTTTTCTTTTTAGATGTGAATATTAAATCCTGAATTTCTGAACAGCTTGTGCAAGCGCTTCTGCCCGTTTAGATAAATTTTGGAAGGTGCAGCTATTTTACCGACAATAGCAGATTGTTCCTCAAAGGCAGCCGTAATCTTTTCGATATTACTGGATGATTGTATAGAAATGGCGCTCAGCTGCTCCATGGGTACTATCCATCCTTTGCAGGGATTCTGAAATAATGGTTTTCTCTTTTGCGGCTAGTTCAGAGGCAGGTTTCGAACTCTTCGGAACGTTCGCCACATGATCAGTAATTACCTGCATACCCTCCGAAGGATTCGCAACCCCTTTGTTCATGTGGGCATAATGCTGATTTTGATTTAATTGGACTAATGTTGATTATTCAGATCCTTATATACTTCATTTTCATAATACTATTTTCTATATAATTCAAAAAGACTACTTGTTAAAGCTTACTTCCATCCTCGCTCGGAAATAATTGCTGTACTGATTTATAATCCTCCAAAAAGAACTGTTTACTGACAAGTGTTTAGGTAATTCTTATAAGAACATAAGCAGTCATCCATCGATTAAGTTTAAATTCAAATGGTTCTTTATACTGAAACATCACTGATTTATAATCAGAATGCCTCTTATCATTGATTTTAAAAAGGAAATTAAAGGTAAAAGGCATGCTGTTGAACATATTAATAGTTTTAAGTTGACCTTAAACAGGATTTTAAAATAAAATTATTTAGATAAATCAAAAAATATTTGAAATAAACCTATTTTTAAATCGATATACACTAAATCAACCCAGGCTCTTAAAGCAAATTAGATTTTTAGTTTACGGTAAATATTTATAAAAGAGGGTACATATCATATAAGCATGGGGGTTAAAACGATCTCAGAATATCTATATACAAGTAGAAGACAATAATAAAGCAGTGGATTTGGAGGTGCTTACGATGTCAGAACAACAATCCCATCACCATGGGCACAATCATAGTCATAACCATGGAAGCGGGGGTCATCACCATCATCATGCAAATAAAAAAGCACTTGCCATTAGCCTTGGGTTCATTTTCGTCTTTATGATTATAGAAGTCATCGGCGGTATTTGGACTAATAGTCTTGCTCTTCTTTCCGATGCAGGCCATATGCTCAGTGATGCAGCTGCTCTGGGATTAAGTTTATTTGCCTTTACATTTTCTGAGAAGGCGGCTGATTATTCCAAAACCTATGGCTATAAACGCTTTGAAATATTGGCTGCATTTATTAATGGCCTAACATTAGTCATCATTGCCTTCATTATCTATTGGGAAGCCATTGAACGCTTTAAAGAACCGCCTGAGGTCAGTGCAAACATGCTTTGGATTGCTATAATCGGGTTGATCGTCAATTTAATAGTGGCCTGGATTTTGCTGAAGGGAGATACAGAGGAGAATCTGAATATGCGCGGAGCTTTTCTTCATGTATTAGGCGATTTGCTCGGTTCAGTAGGCGCGATTCTTGCTGGTATTTTAATTATTCTGTTCGGCTGGAATATGGCAGATCCAATCGCCAGCATCATCGTCGCAACCCTTGTCTTAGTAAGCGGCTGGCGTATATTGAAGGATTCCTATCATATATTAATGGAAGGTGCTCCAGCCGGTATCAATATAGAGCAGGTACGAGAAAGCCTCATGGGCATAGAGGGTGTCCTAGATATACATGATTTGCACGTTTGGACCATAACATCAGGGTTTCCAGCTCTTAGCTGCCATGTAGTCGTGGAGAAAGAAATAGACCGAGATCTAATCCTTGTTCAATTGCAAAAACGGTTAATCAACAATCATCAGATTGAACATTGTACGTTTCAAATCGAAGGACAGCATATAATAAAGAATATTCAGCATGGAACATGTAATTAGTACTTAAATAAGGATTTTCACCCTTATAGGAAGTCATATTTTAGCCATTTTTTTGAATCAAATTCCAAAAGCATTTGTATGTGAAGGTTCTAACTATTATAATAAATTTAATGGGCGCGGCTAAATTTACATAATTTGTACTTTTTCATTCAGAAAGGGAATATAAAATGATAGGTGATCGTGTAAAAAAAATTAGAAAAGAAAAAAAGTTGTCTATGACGGAATTGGCAGAGAAAGCGGGAGTAGCAAAATCCTATTTAAGCTCGCTCGAGAGAAACATCCAAGTTAATCCGTCTGTCCAATTCCTTGAAAAGATAGCAGCTGTTCTTAATATACCGCTTGATGCTCTTTTACATGATGAACCAGACATGAATAATCTTGATGAAGACTGGGCTCAGTTAGTAAAAGAAGCAATGAAATCAGGTGTATCTAAGGATCAGTTTAAGGAATTTATTGAATTTAATAAGTGGCGCATTAATAAAGAAGAGTAGAAATGTTACAGTAATGGGTTCATATTAGGCTTAAATCATCACTTACAACACCTGTAAGTGATTTCTTTTAGAACGAAATCAAAATAAATACCCCGATCGCTATCACTATAATCGAGGCAGCCCTTTCCCTATTCATTTTCATTCCTCTTTTTTTCCTTCTCTCTCTAAAAAATCCCTGATATCTTCTTTACTAAACCCTAATTTTCGGGCAATCAATATCAGTTCGACCCAATCCTGATCCAATTCAGCACTTACTGTATTCACCAATTTGATTCCCCCTAAAATACTCTCTTGTATTTCAGGCAATCCAGCCATCATAGTTAATACCTTAGACCTGTGACTTTGCGTCCTTATTTTTCAATAAGTTTGCCTTTTTCTGTTAGCTATAAATCAGTATACTATCTTTTGACCTATTTTATTGACACTATTTGTAATTTATTAATAAATACCTAATTATATTTTCCTTCATTTTTCTACAAATATAGGTAAAAAGAATCACTATGCCGTGTTTTAATAGGTTTTTTGTGTCGTAAATAAATGAAATTTGTCGTTTTGAGCTTGATATTTCTCATAGTAGATTTGTTTATTGGCGGAATACTCGACTGCCCTTAGCACCTGTTGCTTGGTTAAATCGTTGCCACAGGAAGGGCAAAGCCACTCTCCCATATCACAGCTACTATAAGAAGCTCGATAACAAAGATAGCAATTTTTGCGATACATAAAATCCCCCCTTCTTTTTGTTCTCTTTTAAGAACATGTATTTCAAAAAAATATTACCTTTCTATCGTTCCTGTTAAACAAAATTAGTATATACATGAATTTCCATCTCTTTCGCACTGCAAAAGACCTACTTACTGTTCTTTTTTAAGAACATCTTACTATTATTATACTATTCAGTCAAATATAAAAGGAAACCTTTTTTAAAGAGAGTAGCCTGATGTACCTGGACCTGTTCTTTAATTGCTACAATGTACCCTTTTTATATGACTATCCCGATGTAAATGAAAAAATCCTCTCACAAAGAGAGAATCCAGACTGTAGACAAAGTCCTTATTATAAGAACCTTGTCTGCTATTTTTTTATGCGGTTCTCCCCTATTCTGCAGCAAATAGGACAGTTCCTTATATATCAAAGAATAATTCAATTTCAACAGCCAGGAAAAGACAAACAAAAGATTAAAAGAAGAACGAGAAAGAGGATAAAATGAATACATCCTATTGAAGATGAGGGAAAATAACGATCAAGAGTATCCCACATATGAATTTAACGAGATTAAGAGAAATAAAGTACTCTTTTCAATCTCTAATAAGAAGGAGGTCACAGGTATATACCTGTGACCTCCCTTTTGGATATTAGCAGACTTCTACCTCTTCCACTCATTGTCCACCATCAATATACCAAGCTCATGATGGTCACCCTCGTACAAGGCATTTTGAACAAGCCTGATTTGCTCATTCGTATCGTAGACTTCGAGTTTACAATGGGCACGATTGGATTGTAATGCTTTATACAGATCATCAGAACTGAAAACCTGTTGACCATTCACCCGGGTCAAACGCTCACCCGCTTTTAATCCCATCCGTTCAGCTGGAGATTCCGGTAGGACACCTAAGATCACTAGTCCTTTTTTCCCCGATGTGAAGTAAGGATTTAATTGACTTTCATTCTTTTTATACACAAAGTGTATAACTTCCCTGCCAATAATCGCAATGATTACAGCTGCTAAACTGCTAATGGGATACCACTTTCCAACTACACCTTGAACCAACACAACGAAACCAAGAATAGCTACATGAGTCCCAATCTTTCCAACCACATTGCCCATCAAATTACTTTTCACTTTAAAGGAGAACCCTATAAAAAATGGGACTAGAATGGGGCTCCAATCTGTTCCGTCAAAAGTAAAGACGGGCCAGAAGTCTCCGGGTACTTCTAGGATTCCATTGGGAATAAATAACAAGACCGGCACGAGCCAAACTCTTTTCGTTCTTTGCGCTCCAATAAAGAGCCCACGTTTCCCTTTTTCAACTGTTGGAGATACTTGAATGGCTCCTCTATTCCTAATTAAAAACCCCTCTGTCATTAACAGCAAACCTGTTAAAACAGCTATTGAGGGATAGATTGCCTGCTCAAATGAAAAATACTTATTACTCAATATACCGTCAAATCCCGTTCCAAATAAAATATAGATAACGAGAAAGGCCAGTCCAACTGTATACGCTGGGGAAAGAAATCTGATTTGCACGCTTAAACTTATCAGTAACATAAGGATGCCTACTAATAAAATAAAATCAAATGGAACATTTAAGCCAATCAGCCCAGTAATAATGGAGAGAATAAGTCCCCAGACTATACTTGGTACAATATATTCCTTCATTTCTATCATAGGATCTTCCACACGGACATGAAACAGTTTTCTCTCCTGTTTGACCCTCATGGAGCCGAGTATATAAGTAAGTATGAATCCAACATAAAAAAGCGGGTGTAAAAACAATTCCCCTATACCTTTAGCTATTTCAATTATCCACGTTTCCCACAAATTAATCACCAACCTTGTATACACTTACTTAATATTCTATCAAATCCCCCCTTTCTTTCCTATCATTCTTTTATGATTGTTATAAGTAAATAGCCAGCGTATGAGTTTAATCGACTAAATTCTCCATTTTCATACAAATATCCCCTGTTACGTAAGATGGCTGTTAATGTCTGAATATCAACTGAATGGACGGGATAATAACAGTATTTGCAACATGTACGTTATAGTTCATATACATGGTCGTTCTAATCACAGGTCTTTTACTGCTCATGCCCCTACTGCTTGAATAGCTGATGAAAAAAGCAAAAAGTGAAGGCATATCCCCTCACTTTTGATGGTTCCTTTATTAGAAGTATTGAAATACAAAGTCTGAGTATGACTTATTATACAAAAGCCCCCTTAAGAAAGACCTTTTTTAATTATCTGCTCTCTTGTGCACTTGAGAAAACCAGCCTTACTGTTGTGCTAACCAGCTTAATCCAGTTTGCAGCTGTCGATCATTTTTTTCATCCTTGATCATTTTTACGATCGTTTGCTGAAGCTTGGCTGCCTGATCCCGATCAACCTCACCGGTTACCGGAAGTTTATGGATTCGCTGAAAGGCTTGGACAGCTTTTTCTGTCTTACTGCTAAAATAACCATCTGTACGTCCAGGGGCGTACCCTGCTCCATCCAACATCTGCTGTAGAGTCTTAACCTGCTTATTATTCATATCCTTACGCAGTGTTTCCGTAACAACCAGAGGCTGCAAAGCATAATAGCTATCTTGCTGCACGGACATCGTTGGCTTAATGCCTTGTTTATGAATCCACTCCCCTTTTGGTGTGAGCCATTTATAAAAGGTCAGCTTAATCGTGCTTCCATCACCCAGTGAAACTGGCTGCTGAACGGTCCCTTTTCCAAATGTTTTTTCACCAATCAGCGGATATCCTTCTGCTTCCTGCATGGCGCCGGCAAATATTTCAGAAGCTGATGCGCTTCCTTTATTAATAAGTACAGCAATCGGATACTCTTTCTCTTCTTTTAGTGTAGAGAAGAATTTATTCTTCTTCCCATTTCTCTCCTGAATTTGAATATAAGGATGCTCATTCGTAACAAACTCCTTCAGAACTTCCTGGACACTTGTCAACAGTCCACCAGGATTTCCCCGCACATCAATTAGCAATCCATCTATCCCGTCCTCTTCCATATCTTTAAGCCCGACAAGAAAATCGTCTGCTGTCTGTTCACTGAATGAGGTAATTTGGATATACCCTATGTTTTTATCTCTTACTTTTTTTAGAGCCGTATGGACTGTTTCAATTGGGATTTCATCACGCTCTACTAAAAAGGTAATCGGAGTATCATTACCGCTTCTTTTAATGTCAATTGTTACTTTAGTACCGACTTTACCACGGATTAAGGATACGACATCATAAAGCTCCATTCCTTTAACTTCCTTGCCGCCAATACGGATAATCTCATCACCGGGTTTAATTCCAGTTCGCTCCGCCGGAGAATTTTTAAATGGCGACACAATGATAAATCTTCCATCCATCAAACTGATTTCAGCTCCAATTCCCTGAAAACTGGAATCCAAAGTTTGCTGAAACTGAGAGGATGTTTCTTCATCCATATACACCGAATATGGATCATTCAACTCGCTAAGCATCCCTTTAATGGCCCCTTCAGTCAGTTGCTGTTCATCTATACGCTCTACGTAATTAGAAGTAATAATATCATAAGCTTGTTTTACTTTTTCTAGCTGGGGCCATGAATCAGCTTGATTCTCTTTTTGATCCTTCGATTCCAGCGATTGCTCCAACGTCTCATACTTCCACCAAAAAAAAGCCAATGTCACAACTAATAGAACAATGACTACAACAAAAGGCCAGTACCTCTTACTATTCATATATCTCTCCTTCCGATTTTTAAAATTCACCCAATAAAAAAGCACTGCACATATCAATGTGCAATGCATAGGTCTACTATATACAGTATGAATGGCTTGTACATAGTATGATTATTATTATCGATCAATTTGCGGACTGGCGCACCTGGAGCAATCGGTCCTGGATCATGAGCAAATACTGCAGAACTGCCAAAAGCGTAGTCAGTATCATAACGCAATCAACAATCCCGCCATTCGCTTCATCAACCTATTCCCCTCCCAATCTTTGTTTATATCTATGTACATTCTCAGAGTTTAATAGTTGAAGATATAAATAGTTCGAGTTGGATATAAAAACATCCTTGGCTACTTGCAATAACGTATCATTATTGGAGGCTATACTATAAAAAAACAACTGATCAGATGTCAAATATCCATTCTCTCTTTTAAGCTCTTCCAATATATGTACAGCCTCTTCCGCTCGTCCTGTCACAATGTAACGATGGGCCTTTTCAGCATCATCATCTGGCACCGAGTCTATATCGACTCCCCAATAAGAATTCAAAAAGTCCATGGTTTTCATCATATATTTCATTCTTGTATGCTTCGTATCGGAGGGCAACGAACTCACAGTGGCCATTGATTTTTTGATCCAGTATCTTGCCGCCTCATAATTTTCAAACAAAAAGGATTCTCCCATTGTATGAAAGAAAGCGGAATAAATAACCGGAAAATAAACCTCCAGTTCACGCCTTTCGAGGACTTCCAGGCATTTTTCTCTGCAAAGATCTATTTTATTCATATATAAATAAGTTAGAACTTCTATTTCAGCTAATCGGATAGAATAGGATTCACGCAAATAATCATTATCCATTAACTCAACCATTGGCGCTACGACGTGCCTAACCTTATGGAATGGTTCGTATAATCCAGTCTCACTGATTCCATATAAGTGAATAATCAAGGAAAGGATAAGTGTCTCATTATTTGTATTTTTCACTTTGAAGATGGCGTCAATTAAGTCCGTTCCTGTTAACAGTCCTTCTTTCTGTTTACTAAAGATGGTATATATAGCGATCCATGTTCTCATTTCGGGATGATCAAGTTCTTTCTCAGACTGGAGGAGAGATTCTACTTCTTTCATATCTCCCTGCATCATAAAATATTCAAGTAAGATATGAGGTTTTATGGCATTCCTGCATTTCATATATAATTCTTTCAGAAAATCCTTCTGTTTTACATAGTTAGTCGGGAATAAGTCATTCAGAGAAAAGATCATACTATGTATATCAATTTTGTCAGGATCATAGAATTCTTTTTGTTTACTAATAAAATCAGTAAACTGCTGCTGATCGTCCTTGATTAAATAATCCTTCAAAATTATACCCTCCATGCCACACCTCACATGTTGTAAAAATTTATCGTATAATACAAATTTTAGCAGTTGATGTCTAAATAGTATATATTATTTATTCTCCAAAATTTGGGGTAAACCGACATTTTTCATGTATTTCACCATTTTCTAAAATAATGGAGGCCTGCCATGACAAAAAAAAACGCAGTTCAGAGGAGAACTGCGTTACTTGCTTATTTAATTCCGGCTTACATACCGCTTAAATAGTTAAGCGGGTCGACAGCATTGGTTTTAGAGGCTGTCCATGGACCCACGTATAATTCAAAATGTAAATGCTGTCCATAAGAGTGTCCTGTATTGCCCATTAGCCCAATTTGTTGGCCTTTGCTTACTGTAGCACCCTCAGAAACATTTCTGGATCTCAGATGAGCATAAACAGTTGTGTAAACTTGCCCATCAATATAGTGAGAGATATAAATGACATTTCCATAAGAGCTGGAGAAAGAAGATCTTGTTACGACACCAGCTGCAGAGGCTACGACAGGAACTGTTCCAGACTTGGCAATATCAATTCCATTATGGTTTTTACCCCATCTTCCTCCAAATCCAGAGGATACATACCCTGCTGCGGGGCGCATAAATTTGCCAGCTGTAACGGCCGGGGCAGCTACTGTAGGACCGCTTCCGCTTCCACTGCTACTACTACTGCCTGTGCTTGCAGCGACCTTGTTAGCTTCTGCTGCCTGACGATCCTTTTCTTGCTGAATCGCTTTTTTTACAGCTTCTGCTTGGCTCGCCAACAATTGATTTTCCTCTTCAAGGCTTAGTTTTTCTTCTTCAAGTTCAGCCTGTTCAGATTTCAAAATAGCCATCAATTTATTTTTTTCGATCTTTTGGCCATCAAGTTTTTCATTGATTGTTACAAGCTCATTTTTCATTGCATTTAATTTGCTAAGCTTGTCTTCAACTTCTTCTTTCTTGGAAACCAATTCAGCTCTATCTTTTTCCTGTTGGTCTAAGATGTCTTTATCCGCTTCCATAATCGTGCTTATAGCACCAACACGTTCGACAAATTCACCAAAACTGCTGGCTCCAAACACAACTTCTAAATAGTTTACTCCCCCGCCATTTATCTGGTAGGACCGAGCACGCTCTTTCAAGATCTCATTACGAGCTTCGATTCGCTCCTCGGTTTCTTTGATGCTATCTTTCAAACTAGTAATTTTCTCTTGTGTTGTTGTAATTTGGCTATTTTTCTCTTTAATTTTTTCTTGTGTTTCAGTGATCGATTTTTGTAACTTACTAAGTTCTGTTTTTACTTCAGCTTTTTGAGATTCAATCTTATTGATTTTACTGTCTGCTTCTGAAATATTGGATTCAACGGCTGATTTCTTTTCTTGGATGTTATTCTTCTTCTGTTGTAAAGAATCAACAGATGCTGCCTGGACACTGCCTCCGCCATATAGGCTGGCAAAACCCAACACAAGTACTGTGCTTAATGCAACAATAGTCTTCTTCACTTGACTTTCCCCTTTCAAACCTAGGTAACACAATTGTCTATTCTCTGTATGTAACCCCCTAGTGACAGGGGGCGCAATTGTTTTATAAAAAGATAGAATTATATTTTCAAAAACTTACGAACTGACATTAAGCTTCCCCAAACCCCAATCATAGCCCCAAAAAGGACAATCAGCAGGGAAACCTGGAAAATAAACGGAGTATATGGGAGTAAATCCATATAATCAACGGTTAATGCAGAGGCGAAATTGTCATAAAGGTATTTATATCCTACAGCAATGAGCGTTATCGGTATAATAGACCCCATTACGCCGAGCCATAAACCTTCTAGGAAAAACGGCCAACGGATAAAACCATTTGTTGCTCCGACTAATCTCATAATCTCAATTTCACGTCTTCTCGCAAAGATGGTGATTTTAATTGTATTGGATATCAGGAACATCGCCGTCAACAGCAAGGCTATAATTAAGACAATCCCAACATTCCTGGACGTATCAACAATAGTAAACATTTTTTCTACGAAGCCTTGTCCATATTTGACAATCTCCACAGATTCCATTTTTTCTGCTTTTTCAGCAACTTTTACGACATCATCAGGGAGATGAGTTTTCAAGATGTAAACATCATTCAGTGGATTATCCTGCTCAAAGAGTTTAAAGGCGCTCCCCTGATCCCCCATAGTCTCTATTAAATTGTTTAATTCATCAGATTTTGGGGAAAAAGTAACAGATTCAACTTCATCTAATGTTTTTAATTTGCTTTCAAGCTGGTTTCTCTGTTCTTCCGTAGCCGTACGATCCACATGCACACGGACTTCAACATTGCTCTCAATGCTTGAAGCAAAGTTATTTAAATTCATCATAATAACAACGAATACACCAACTAAAGATAGTGTAACGGTTACGGCACTGACAGATGCAAATGTCATCCAGCCGTTTCTGCCTATATTTTTAAAGCTTTCCTTAACATGGCGGAAGAAGGTTCTAAAGTTCATAACCGTATTCTCCCTTCTGTTCATCACGTACAATATGTCCATTCTCTATCGCAATAACTCTATGCTGCAATGTATTTACAATCTCTTTATTATGAGTTGCCATTACAATAGTAGTACCAAGCTTATTAATTTCCTCAAAAATCTTCATGATTTCCCATGATGTTTCCGGATCAAGGTTACCAGTCGGCTCATCCGCAATCACAAGCTTTGGTGAGCGGACAATGGAACGGGCAATAGCGACCCTTTGTTGCTCTCCTCCGGATAATTCGGTTGGTATCATACGTACCTTATGCTTTAAACCGACCAAATCAAGTACGTCCATTACCTTTTTCTTAATAGCCTGAGGTCTTTCTTCTGTAACTTCCAAAGCAAATGCTACATTTTCATAGACTGTAAGATTATTCAACAGTTTGAAATCCTGGAAGACCACTCCGATATCTCTTCTTAAATGAGGTACCTTGGAATTTTTGATGTTAGCAATATTTCTGCCATTGATCATGATGGTACCGCTTGTCGGTTTTTCTTCACGGTACATCATTTTTATAAATGTAGACTTTCCGGCGCCGCTTGTCCCCACAACGTAAACAAATTCTCCTGATTTGATTTTTACATTAAGGCCTTTGACTGCTGAAACGCCATTAGGGTATATCTTTTGAACATCAATCATTTCTATCATGTCGTTTTCACCTTTTTCTACCTTCATGTTGTGTAATGTACCTATATTTTTATCGACTGTTGTCGTATTTTCTTGTTTTTTGATGGATTAATCCAGCTTTTGTCCCGGATTTATTATAACATCAGAAAATGTCAGAAAAACCACGGTAATATTACAATTATATTTCAACTATATTACTTTTTTTGTAAGATACCGTAAATATAGTCAGAATAACACTTATAGACCTTTTCTCATTAATAGACCCTTGAAATATAGGTCTATTTACCTAAATTCTTTAAATAGTAGGCAAAGAGAAACCGGTAAGATTATCTCCTCCGGTTTGCATATTAACTATTTAAAATATCATTGCTTACTCATTAGCCATTCCGCTACTTTTTGGGCTTCATCCTCTGCTATCAAATCTGCCAGCATAGCAAGTGCTCCATCATTAATAATGGATTCTATTTGTTGCACGGATAATCTTTCTTCTATTGAAGTCAATTCAGGACCAACACGCCCTTCCAGGGTGTCACCATGACAATTCGAGCATTTTTGTTCATAAATCTTTGCAGCTTCACTTCCATCATTCGCAATAGAAGCAGAAGATGGTGATACAGGTTCATCTTGCCCAGCATCCGAATCAGTTGTACAACCAACAAGGGCAATCATAACAACTGCTATACCAAAATGCAAATAGTTCTTCAGAGAAGTCCCCTCCCAATTTAAGGAATCAACCATTGTTTGCCCTTATCAATAGCTCGAATTAGGCTCTTTTAAAACCTTCTCCCAGTACCTCGGCAGCATCCATAACGACTACAAATGCTTGCTTATCAATCTGCTGAACCACTTGTTTCAATTTTGTGAATTCGGTCTGGTCGACCACACACATTAATACGGGCCGTTCATTTTCTGTATAACCGCCCTGTGCGGACAATCTTGTAACCCCACGGTTGACCTCTTCCAAAATGGCTCTTCTTACTTCCGTCTCTTGATTGGTAATAATCATAACCGTTTTTGATCGATTAATGCCGACCTGAACCAAATCGATTGTCTTGCTGGTCGCATATAATCCTATTAGAGCATAAAGCCCTTGCTCGATATCAAATACAATACTGGCAGCCAATACGATTAATCCATCGATGAAAGCGACACAGGTTCCTAAAGATAGCCCGGTGTATTTATTAATAATTTGTGCTGCCAAATCGGTACCGCCGGTTGAAGCTTTACCAAGGAACACAATCCCAAGTCCCAAACCGACACCAATTCCGCCAAACAAGGCTCCCAATAAAGGATCTTGAGTCCATGGAGACCAATCACTGGTCATAAATACAACAAAGGGGAAAAAGATTGTGCCTACTGCTGTTTTTATTCCAAAATGCTTGCCCAGCAATATAACTCCAGCTATAAAAAGCGGAATATTAAAGGCCCATTGAACAAAGGCAGGCTCCCATCCAAATAAATTATACGTAATCGTACTGATTCCGCTGACACCGCCTGATGCCACTTTAGTTGGCAGTAAAAACTGATTAAAGGAGATGGCGACGATAGCAGAACCTATTAAAACAAATAAATAATCTTGGATGCGATGCAAGAAGGGATGCGATTCCTTCTTAACGTTTCTATTTTTCTTCACGATTCCAGATGCCTCCATCTAAACATTTAGTAAAACATATTCATTCTATACGATATTTCGACATGAAACAATGAAAGGCAATAGGAGATGAAAAAGTCAGACAATAATATTCCACAAAAGACACAGAAAAAAGGCACCCTTAAAGGGCACCTTTGATCAATTAAATCGAAATATCTCTCTTCTTAAAAACAAAAAATGTAATCGCGATAAACAGTAAGTAATAAGCAGCCAGCACACCCAGTGAGAGACCAACAGTTGCACCCTCGAACATAGGAGCTGCTTCCATAATATATCTTCTCAAGTCTAAGTGAGGGAATAAAACAAATTTCAGCCATTCATATCGTTCAACCAGGGAAGTGATTAACATATTCACAGTTGAAGAAGCAAACAGGATGAAAACAGACACACCGACTGCGATTGCCTGGCTTTTAAACAATGTACTCAACATAAAGGCAATCGTGATAATAATAAGGAAACCGGGAATCCAATATAGCATCAACTCAAAAAAGTAAGGACCTGCTTCTAATGTTTTCACTCCATCAAAACTTGCAGGGTCAATCATCTTGTCTGTGAAGGATGCTGATCCAAAGAACATGAGCCCGACGAGGTATCCTACACCAATTAATACAACAACCATCGTACTAGCATATAATAAGGATGTTATATATTTAGAGAGGAGAATCTTCCAGCGCCGATGAGGACGGATTAATAATTGTTTAATCGTTCCATCAGAGAATTCCGCGGAAACGGATGCACTGCATATGATGACAGCAAACAGGGTGACAAATGAAGCGATAGATGTAACCCAGTTCACCATAAATGTCCAGCTTGTTTCTTGATTAGGATTGATACCCGTGTCCAATAACGCCTGGCTGCGTGCAATATCTTCTTTAATCCATTCTTTATCTTCATCCGCAATATTCGGATCATCAAGCTCTGCTTGCTGTGATTGGATATTATTCTCCTCAGCTGTTCTCCAATCTTCTGTCCCTTCATTAATGAATGTCTTTACAAGAATGGCACTTCCTATAATGGCAACAATCAAAAAGCCTATAAAAATATACGAAGATACTTTAGAGAATATCTTCATCCATTCATTCCTGATTAGTGAAATCATACTCGCACCTCCTCTTGCTTCGTAATCTCGAAGAATCGGTCTTCGAGCGTTTTCTTCACGACATTAATTTCAAAAACATCTACTCCTGCTTCATTTAACTGTCGATTCACTTTGGCAACATCTTCACGAGTTGCCTGGATCGCAATCATCTTTTCATCCTGTTTCACAATGTCCAGATTGAAAAATTGCTCTCTGATTACTTTGGCAGCTGTCAATACATTGCTGATGGAAAAGACCACTTCTCTTAAATCCTCTTCTTTTTCTTCTACCCTGTTATTCTCAATATGTATAAGCTTACCTTTCTCAATAACAGCAAAGCGGTCACACATTAATTGCATCTCGGATAATAAATGAGAGGAAATTAACACGCCTATCCCTTCCTGGGCTAATTCGTGTAAATAGTCACGGAATTCTCGTATACCTTGTGGGTCTAATCCATTTGTCGGCTCATCGAGGATTAATAATTGTGGACGATGCAATACAGCCTGCGCAACACCCAGACGCTGCCGCATTCCTAATGAATACGTCTTCACTTTCTTATCCAGGGCATGGTCAAGCTTTACTAAGCGAGCGACCTCATCAATGCGCTCTTTTGTGATTTTTTCTTTAGCCATTCGTGCGTAATGCACCATATTCTTGCGGCCGCTCATATACTTGTAAAACTCAGGATTCTCTACAATCGCTCCTAAATCATGCATAGCTCCTTCAAAATCCTTATCCAAATCATGACCGTTAATCATAACATGTCCATTCGATCGATTGATCAGACTGGCTATCATTCGAATAATGGTCGTTTTACCAGCACCATTGGGACCAAGCAAACCAAAAATTTCACCTTTTTTAACGCTGAAACTCACATCATCAACAATGGTCGTACTACCTATCTTTTTCGATAGTGACTTCACTTCAAGAGCTATCCCATTCATACTTTCACTCCTTTTCAAAATTACATCTATAATCATAACGCATAAATTGGATAAAAGTTACAGAATTTACACAAAATTTATAAAATATTGAAAAAAGGACCAGCTAGTATATAGCTGATCCATTAATGGAGTGGCCTCTAAATTCAATTAAGATAATTTTGAACGTAAATAAGAATCGATAAACATATCGAGGTCTCCATCCATGACTGCCTGGATGTTCCCAGTTTCGGCACTGGTACGATGATCTTTTACCATGGAATAGGGATGGAATACATAGGAGCGAATCTGGCTTCCCCAGCCAATTTCCTTTTGTTCGCCACGAATCTCCAATAACTCAGCTTCCTGCTGCTCAATCTCAAGCTGGTAAAGCTTGGATTTCAGCATTTTCATAGCTGTTTCACGGTTCTTGATTTGAGAGCGCTCTGTTTGGCAGCTCACCACTGTATTAGTTGGTAAGTGGGTGATCCGAACGGCGGAATCGGTTGTATTGATATGCTGACCACCCGCTCCACTTGCACGGTACGTATCAACTTTTAAATCTTCTGTACGGATTTCGATGTTAATCTCATCATTAAATTCAGGCATGACTTCACAGGAAACGAAGGAAGTATGGCGGCGGCCTGAGGAATCAAACGGCGAGATACGCACAAGACGGTGTACGCCTTTTTCCGCTTTTAAATATCCATAGGCATTATGGCCTCTAATTCCAAGTGTCACACTTTTTACGCCCGCTTCATCACCAGGCAGATAATCAAGAGTTTCAACTTTGAAGCCTTTCTTTTCAGCCCATCTTGTATACATACGCAGTAATAGGGAAGCCCAGTCCTGAGATTCCGTTCCGCCTGCACCTGGATGGAGCTCTAATATAGCATTATTTTTATCATATTCTTCACTCAGCAACAATTGAAGTTCGAATGCATTCAATCTCTCAGAAAGCTCCTTAAGCTCGCTCTCCAATTCTTCCTGAAGATCAGCTTCTGGCTCTTCCTTGATTAATTCGAAGGTCAAATCGAGATTTTCGTATGACTCAACTAACGTATTAAATTCGTTCACTTGTTCCTTTAACCCATTTGCTTCATTAATGATTCCTTGTGCTTTCGCTTGATTATTCCAAAATTCAGGTTCGGACATGATTTCATCCAATTCCATGATTCGGGCTTCTTTTTCTTCGAGGTCAAAGAGACCCCCTAAAGTCCGCCAAGCGTTTGGCTGTTTTTTCTAACTCATTACGTATTTCTGCTATTTCCATTTACGTTCACCTCATCTATTTTTACAAAGCACTTGTTCCTAACAATTAAATCCTCTATTCAGGAAAAAGAGAGCCGGCCTAACCTAAAAGCCGTCCCTCTCTATTTACCATATCCTTATTATACGCGTCAATGTCATGTAAAGATACTTGAAAGCATTCCTTATCTTCCATGGCAATTCTTATATTTTTTTCCGCTTCCGCATGGACACGGTGCATTGCGTCCAACGGATTCTTCATTGCGTTTTGGTTTTTTCTTGACTGTCTCGCCTTCATCACTCTTCGGATTAACAGCCTGACCTTTCACTACTTCTTCACGTTCCAAATTATTGCGGACCTCTGCTTTCATGATGTATTTGGCCACATCGTCTTCAATAGCAGAGATCATTGCCTCAAACATCGCATATCCTTCTTGCTGATATTCATTCAGTGGATTAATTTGAGCATACGCACGTAAATGGATCCCTTGTCTCAATTGATCCATTGTATCAATATGATCCATCCACTTACTGTCTACAGCGCGCAGTACGATAACTTTTTCGAATTCACGCATTTGCTCAGAAGAAAGTTCCTCTTCCTTCTCATTGTATTTTTCGATGATTTTATCATAAATCAATTCGATTAACTCTTCACCATCAAGCTCTTTTAATTCCTCAGCATTAAAAGTACCTTCAGGTAAAAGATTTGCATAGACATAATCTAAGAGTCCTTCAATATTCCAGCCTTCACTTTCTACATCTGGCGCAAACGCATAAACATTACGCGTTAGAGATGAGCGAATCATCGTCTCAACGATTTCACGCAGATTCTCACTTGAAAGTACATCGAAACGCTGCTTATAAATAATCTCACGTTGTTGACGAAGCACATCATCATATTCAAGCAATTGTTTACGGGCATCGTAGTTATTTCCTTCAACCCGTTTTTGCGCAGATTCAACCGCTTTGGATACCATTTTACTTTGAATTGGCTGGTCATCATCCATACCAAGGCGAGACATCATGTTCTTAATATTGTCAGACCCGAAACGGCGCATCAATTCATCCTCTAGTGAAAGGTAGAATTGCGTAACCCCTGGATCTCCCTGACGTCCGGAACGACCACGAAGCTGGTTATCAATACGGCGGCTTTCGTGTCGCTCCGTACCAATAACAGCAAGACCGCCCACTTCTTTCACACCTTCACCAAGCTTGATATCCGTACCACGGCCGGCCATATTCGTAGCAATCGTAACGGCACCCGGCTGTCCGGCATCCAGGATAATATTCCCTTCGCGTTCATGCTGCTTCGCATTCAGGACACTATGCGGAATCCCTTTTTTCTTCAATAATTCAGACACATATTCACTCGTTTCAATCGCAACCGTACCAACAAGAACTGGCTGGCCTTTCGCGTGGCGTTCCGCAATATCTTCAACGACTGCTTTAAATTTCCCTTCCATGGAGGAAAAAATTAAGTCTGCACGGTCATCACGCACGATGTCCTGATTCGTAGGAATCGCAATGACATACATATTATAAATATTACGGAATTCCTCTTCCTCTGTCTTCGCCGTACCGGTCATACCGGAAAGCTTTTCATACATACGGAAGTAGTTTTGGAATGTAATGGTCGCAAGTGTCATGCTTTCGTTTTGGATATCCAGGCCTTCCTTGGCTTCAATAGCTTGATGGAGGCCATCGCTATAACGTCGCCCTTTCATCAGACGGCCGGTAAATTGGTCAACGATAATGATCTCGCCATCTTGAACCACATAATCTACATCCAAATGCATGGAAGCATGCGCTTTTAACGCCTGGTTAATATGATGATTCAAGGCAACATGACTGATTTCGAATAGGTTATCAATACCGAACGCCTTTTCAGCTCGGCTCATCCCTTCTTCAGTCAGCTGTACACCCTTTGTCTTTTCGTCGTATGTGTAATCTTTATCTTTCGTTAACGTACGGACAAAAGCATTGGCCTGCATATACAGCTGTGTTGATTTTTGAGCAGATCCAGAAATAATCAATGGGGTACGCGCTTCATCAATCAAAATGGAGTCAACCTCATCGATCACCGCATAGTGAAGCGGACGTTGTACCATCTGCTCCTTATAAAGCACCATATTGTCACGCAAATAATCAAAACCAAATTCGTTATTTGTACCGTATGTGATATCGGCATTATACGCTTCCTGTTTCTCTTCACGGCTCATCCCAGTAAGATTTAAGCCAACAGATAATCCAAGGAAATTAAACAATTGTCCCATTTCAGTCGCGTCACGGCTGGCCAAGTATTCATTGACGGTAATAACATGTACGCCCTTACCCGTGATCGCATTTAAGTATACAGGCATAGTGGAAGTCAGCGTTTTACCTTCCCCTGTTTTCATCTCTGAGATATTACCTTCATGGAGGGCAATCCCCCCCATTAATTGAACATGGAATGGATACAAACCAAGAACGCGGCGTGATGCCTCTCTGACTACTGCAAATGCTTCCGGCAACAGGTCATCCAGCTGCTCTCCATTCGCATAGCGTTCCTGGAATTCCGCTGTTTTGGCTGTCAGTTCTTCATCAGATAAACTTTCCATAGATGATGCCAATGCTTCGATTTTATTTGCAGCCTTATTCAGGCGTTTAAGTTCAGATTTATTAGGGTCAAACAATTTATTCAAAATCCCCATTAAGCAGTCTCTCCTCTTATTCGTAAAGGGTTCAATAGACCCTAGAATGAATATAGATTTATGATCGTCCAAATTTTAATTTTCACATTAATAGTACCACTTACAAATGGACAAAACAACAGAAGGAGTAAGTGTCCACCTGATATTTTTGGGTTATTTTACCTCAAAAATACACTTCAAGTTATAATTGAGCCTTAAAAACAAGGAGCGGAAGTTGGTTTAAAGGAACGAATCCCAGAAAAATGATCTGAAGATAGACTGAATTTGGATGAAATCAGGGGTGAACCAAGAAGAGAACGACTGACATAAACTAAACAGCCTTAAACTTTAAAATTAAGATTGGTTTTAACAATTAGAAAGAGATTAAGCCAGTTATGGAGCGGTACGGGGTATAGATCAGCAGATTTTATGAGTGAGATTGGAGACATTCGAGCGAAATATTCAGCAATACGCATAGCGCAATAATAAGGCGAAAAAGGTTAGTAGATTGATAGAATCGCATTTCAGCAAAAAAGTCGTGTGCCCACCCTCTATTAAATAGGGTATTAAAAAGCAGTTCCCATAACAGGAACTGCTCTCTATCAGGCATAAAATTAATTATGCGCTTCGATTAGACCGTATTTGCCATCTTTACGTTTGTAAACGATATGAGTGCCGTCTGTTTCTGCATCTGTATAGATGAAGAAATTATGGCCAAGCATGTCCATTTGAAGAATAGCTTCTTCGCTGTCCATCGGTTTAAGATCAAAGCGTTTTACACGCACAACTTCTAATTTATCTTCATCTTCTTGCTCAGCGCCGCTGATATCTCCAGCTGGAAAAGTGAATAATTCCTTACCACTTTCACGGGAACGACGGTTCACTTTAGTTTTATATTTACGAATTTGTCTTTCCAATTTATCGTTAATTAAATCGATACCTGCATACATGTCTGCATTTGTTTCCTCTGCGCGTAGAACCAAGTTAGGTAGCGGAATAGTGATTTCAACTTTAGTTGTTTTATCGTTGTACACTTTCAAATTTACATGTACGTTCGCATCAGGTGTTTCTGTAAAGTATCTTTCTAATTTTCCGATTTTTTTCTCTAGATATTCTCTGATTGCTGGAGTTACCTCAATGTTTTCACCACGAATGTTATAATTCATAAGTGAGTCCTCCCTTTCTACTCTATAACTATTATATTCTACAATCCCTAAAAAAATCCTGCTTATCTCGACAAATTCTTTATTTTGAAATATTCAGCTTTTTCAGGAATTTATATATAGTATACCCTATCTACTAATAAAAAATCACTATTTCTCATGATAATTCAGTTAAGGTAATCATTTCCTCTTATCGTAATAAACTCCATCCGTCATCATCGCCTCATAAGGATTCGCATATTTTTGATTATGCTGTTTTTGTTCTTTTACCATTTTAAGATCCCGTGCTACTTCCATTCTTCGTTTAGCCATTAATTTAGTCAGTTCATCATTCAGCTTCACACATAACCCGCCGATTTTTTTTTCCTCGTCTGTAAAAGGCGGCTGTATATCCTTCTGCAAATTTCCACGGATTATAATGATTTCATCCAGTTTGCTCATTGCCATCTCACGGTCTTTTTCCCAGCTCACATCACTTAATACTTCAATTGCTTCCTTTGATACCAAATAATATTCCCGCAGCGCATTCATCATAAACCGAGCCCCTCCGTCCTTCATTTAAAAAAAGCCCTGACTTTTCGGAAAGCCAAGGCCAAATAACCATCATGTATAAATATTGATCAGCATGCCTTGAATTTCTCCAATCATGCTTAATAAACGTATGCTTTTATCTTCCTTATCGAGGACTTCATTAGTGAGGTCGACCAGCTTTTTGTCCACTTCTTTTACAAGCTTATATACTTTTGCTGACCCACGCTGATTAAAGCCGCGGTGCTCCTCTAATTGCAGTCCATTTTTCACGGCATCATCCAGGAAGTCCTTCACAAGTTTTTTATATTTACGCAAATGATCAATCGACTGAGTTTCACCAAGCCTGTTGCCCTGCTCCTCAATCTCCTGCATTTTACGTGTCAGCCGTTCAAGAGTCAGATCACTGCGCCGCGTTCCGATCACTTCCTTAAAGGACACGGAATCTTTCGCTATCTCTTCTCGGGAACCGGCCTTTTGCAAACCCGTCCTGCCTACACGTTGTACCTCCATGAGATCACCTCAACCCAATTACTTCAATAATTGTAGCACACCTTGCGGAAGTTGATTGGCTTGTGCCAACATCGCCTGTGCTGCCTGATTTAGAATGGTATTCTTTGTGAATTCTGTCATCTCAAGAGCCATATCTACATCACGAATCCTCGATTCTGCTGAAGTGACGTTCTCGCTCATCGTTTGTAAATTCGTAATCGTATGCTCCAATCGATTCTGCATGGCACCTAAATTGGATCGTTCAGCAGAGACTGTTGCGATTGCTGCATCAATTTTTGAAATCGCCTCATTCGCTGCTTCAGCAGTTTTAACATTCAATGGCGTAGCCCCGGAACCTAATCCAAGTTTGTCCGCACTCATTTGCTGAATCGTTAATTCAATTGTTTGACCCGCATTGGCGCCTATCTGAAAACTAAATGAATCATTACTTCCATCTAATAATTTCGCACTATTAAACTCTGTCGTCTCACTTACACGATCAATTTCTTTCGTTAATTGATTATATTCCTCCTGGATTGCATTTCGATCTTCATCTGTATACGTCCCATTCGCACTTTGCACAGTCAATTCACGCATACGCTGCAGCATTTCATGAACAGAGGACAAGGAGCCTTCTGCTGTCTGAATGAGAGATACCCCATCCAAAGCATTTCGTTCCGCCATATTTAAGCCACGGATTTGCGAACGCATTTTCTCAGAAATAGCAAGGCCGGCTGCATCATCCGACGCTTTATTAATACGTAGTCCGGATGATAATTTTTCTAAATTTTTATTTGTATTTGCTGTATTGGCAGAAAGATTGCGATAGGCATTTAAGGCAGAAATATTATGATTAATTTTCATGGAAATGCTCCCTCTATTATTAGATTTTTTTCCTCATTACACTATTTTCATAGGCCGATACTTTCTTGGTGAAGGAATCAGCCTTTAGATTATTTTTCAATTGCATCGCTTCATTCCAGGCTGTGGAAAGCGTTTCGACGATCTTTATTAGACAAGAAATACTGTCCGTATTTTTGGTCATGTTCACCCTGATGAGTTCTTCAGCCAAAAAATTATAGATGGTGTCTAAATTCTCTGCAATCAGACCCGCCTCATAGCGCAGTCCAATGCCAAGGCGATGAACGATGTCTCCAGCCTTTTGCAGACTTTGATTAGCTTGAAACAATTCGCTTCCTTCAATCTGACGGGTAGCATCATATAAACAGGTTACGAGTCCTTCATACAATAAGGCCGTTAATTCCTGAGATGATTTTTGTACGATTAGTTCTTCTGTTAAAAATTCCACTCACTGAACCCCCTCTACTAATTACTATATCGACGTTCTATTTGTATTGTTGATCGAGCTCCTCCAATAAAAGGAGTATTTCGGCAATCACGGCATACAGCTGAGGAGGGATTGAATCGCCAAGGTCGATGTCCAATAGATGGCTGACCAGTGACTCATCCTCCTGCAGATGGATATCGCTTTTCTTCGCCATTTCAATAATCTTTCTGGCTACTTCTCCGGTTCCCTGCGCGACGAGCTGCGGGGCCTGTCCATTTTGTTCATCATAGCGGATGACGGCAGCGGTCGGGCCATTCACTTTTTTACGATTCAGTTGATTGAAATATTGCTGTCTCATATCGTTATGTCATACCCCTTCTTCTTAAAGGTGGATGGAGCAGATGGGCTCGTTTCTCTTTCAGAAGCCTTCATTCCCACAGTCATCGGTTTAAACTGAACAGAGCCAATGGAGTAGCCAATCTCCTTGAACCGTTCCAAGGAGGAATCCGTTATACGGGTCATGGATTGCTGCAAATCATCCATGTCACTTTTAAAGGTAAGAAACAAATTTCGATTGTTCGCTGTCAATGAAATCCCAATCTCGCCAAGCCGTTTAGTTTCCATCACAAAATAAAGACTGCAGTTTTCCCAATCAATTTGATCCTTATCAGATTGCGAATTTACAAATACCTTTACATTCTCCACTTCCTTATGAAGCAAAAGTGGAAGCTGCAGGGCCAAGTTTTGCATCCCGGTAGTAGAGTCAGACTTAGCAAGAAGCTGCTGACCCGTTAAATTTTGGACGGCCTGCTCCACTTGCTGAGTCAGCTTTGGAGTGAGCTGGTCTGATTGCAATAATGAAAGCAAAGAGGATTTAACAGTCTGCGGTATATCCGGCTGTTTACCGCTCAAGACGGATTTTGCTACATCATGTTCATTCATCATTCCCATTTTTCGAATCAGCTCCAACACATTCCTCCCCGACTGCTCTGGCTTTGCACTTTGGGTAAATACATCCTCATCCAGGATACTCGTCATGCCTGCTACGAAATGCTTGACTTTGACATCCGACGGTTTAAATAATAAGCCCTCAACTGATGTCTTGACTTCCTTCACAATCTGGTTGGCATCTGTTAGTTTCCCATTCATAAGCAGAGCCTTTGCTTCCTGTAAACGGCTGCTCGCCTGCATAAGCTTCTTCTCCGTAGACATATCGGTATAAAGCATGAATTCACCTTTTAGGATGGCTTGATCCAGCTGTTTAATTGTCGATTCCAACACCTGTTTAACCTGAGGCTGCTTTTGCTCCATCATTTTAATAGACTGATCGAGATTCTTCGTAATCTCTCTTTTGATATGTTTAAAATCAATCGTAAGCTGAGAGAGCTTTTTACTAATCTCTGTAACAATCACATCTTTTGAAGAGAGATTTAATCCCTGTATGGCCTGATTGATTACATTCTGTTCAGATTCTGATAGAGAAATAGCTTGTTTCCCTTCCATTATTTGCGGATTACCCTCCTGTAAAGTGGTTAACGCCGTCATGAGTTCCTTACGCGCTGTTAATTCCCTGCCCTTGGAAGCGAGCTCTGTTACCTTTTCGATTGAGGCGGTAAAATGCTTCACACCTTCGAGTCGTTTGGCAGAATCACTATTCAAGAATTCTGTCGTTTTAGCTAATACGGTAACCATGGAAGAATCCTTTTGAACGCTTTTCATTAGATTAACAACTTCCTTGCCTTCCGCAGATAACTCCATATTTCCAAGGTTTGCTGTTCCCTTGCTTTGTTCAATCCTGCTGAGTGTTTGAATTATGGATTCTTTGCCTGCCTGCAGAGATTTTAAGATAGTGCTTTTTTCTGCAAGGGAAAGATCCGGTGATTCCTTTAGAAACTTCATCACCTGCTCAGAGATTTTAGAAAAATCTGTTTGTGATAGGATGGCTCCTTTTAAATCCTGAATTGTAGTGACTGGCACCTGACTAGAAGGCGTGATGGCTTTCGTTATTACAGGGATTTCTCTGCCAATCTCACTGACCAATTTCCCAAGTGATTGACCATGTAAAGCAGAATGGATTGCTTTTAATTCAGGTAATCGTACCTCTAATCGACGATCTGCCAAGGCCGTAATAGTCGCTAATTTCTGCTCTGCCGTCCCACCCTCTGTGCTCATAAAGTGCTGGATAGTCTGGATACGTTCCTTAGAAAGGGAGTACCCTTTATCCTGTAGGATTTGCGCAGCCTGGCGAACCTCTTTAACAGAAGGATCCACTCCGGCTGCTTTCAGAATCTCTTCTACCTTCGTAGGAGCCTGTCCTACTACTGGCGATTGACTTGTTGATAGGGATTTAACCGTTAATTGGTCGTTATCAATGGCCGTAATCTCCACTTGCACTTTGTTTTGTGCCGGAACACCATTTTCAAACGTGACGTTCATCTCTTTTCCTTTTATCGAAACGACAGCCGTATTGGCAGATATCCGTTCTTTAATCGTGACAGACTGAATCTGCCCAACCGTATATGAATTGCTTTTTCCATTTATGCTTTGCCCAGAATGGAATGCTTGTATCTGCATCACTTTCACTCTCCGTCCAATATATCCTTACTCCTTTTATCGGTAGATTACGTTCAAACATTAGCTAATGTTGAGCAACCAGACTTAATTTTCTATATTAAATTCGTTAAAGAGAACAAAAAGTTCCTAATAAATAACAAAAAAGCTTGTTTTTTTAAAATAAATAGGTCATAATAACTATAGATGAAATTACATAAAATGGTTTTCAATGAGAAGAGGACGAGAAATGAAAATGGATAAAGGTATTCATGTACTGAATGCCATGCTGATTGGTTTGATTTTTTTTAATATCTATTCATACATAATTGGAAGTTTAGCAGGATTGAATTTAATAGTACTTGGATCTGTCCAAATTTTCATGATTGCCTTTATGAATGGTGTCCATGACTGGTGGATCACCCATATAGAAGATGAAGATATATTTAATTAAATAGCAAAGGGCCGAAAGATTAATCTTTCGGCCCTTCCTTTATAAAATTAAGCCTGCCCACTCGAAGTGTATTGCTTTTGGCGGTTGAGCTGGATCGCCTGCTTCCATGTATCACGGAAGTCCACTACCAACCCCTCCACCTCATCCAAAATGGCCGGATCATTTTTCGTATTCGCTTCAACCAATCGAGTGTAGATATAGTCATACATCGTCATCATATGATGAGAGATTGCCATGTCCATATTTAATGTAATTCGCAGTTCACTAATGATCGTTTGGGCTTTCAGGAGATTTTCATGTCTCACTTGGATTTGTTTGGATTCCATTCCTACCCTGGCTGCTTTAATAAATTTCAGGCAGCCATTATAGAGCATGAGCGTCAGTTCCCCTGGGGAAGCTGTATTCACAGTATTTGATTGATAAGCCTGATATGGATTTTGTATGGCCATTTATTCGTACACTCCTTTTTTATTAACCAGTCGCAAACATGGATGATAAATATCCAGATTGGCTGTTCGCCTGTTGAATTGCTTTTTCCATGGCGGTAAATTGTTTGTAGTAGCGATCCTCTACTTGGATCAGCCGGTCCTCAAATCGGCTGATTCGGTCCTCAATGTTCGTTAAATCTCTGCCCATCGTAAACGTAGCATTTGTCGATAACGAAGTACCCGCTCTTGTCTTCAGCTGGTCGGTCGCTGCGGAAATATTGGTTTGTAGCTTTGAGAGAATTCCACCCTCTGAAGCAAATAATGCCTCCACACTTTCAGGATCTTCTTCCAATGCCTGCCTTAATTTCGTTTCATTGATTTCGAGTTTACCGCCTGCCAGATAATCGGAAGTAGTCGAGATTCCAATGCTGCTTAATTGCTTATACAAACCGGTAGAAGAGGAAATCGAATTAGAAAAACTGGAACGCATATTGTTTAAAACGCCTGTCAAAATGGAATCATTTTTTAAAAGACCAGCCTTCGCTATTTTGTCCCATTTCTCAACCTCATTCTCACTCAAACTATCACGTTCTTCATCTGACAAAGGAAGATAATTACGATTACGTTCCTCACTGACTTTCCCTTTAATCCCAGCAATCAGTTCGTTATATTTATCCACAAAGCCTTTTATATTGTCATACACTTTAGAGGAATCGTTGTTGATGCCGACAGTTACTTCTTGATCAAATGTAGTTTTGAGCGTAAATGTAACACCATTCATGGTGAAGGTATTGCCTGGCCGTTCAGTCTCTAAGCCATTAATGGTGAATTTAGCATTAGACCCTGCTTGAACAGTGGCTCCCGTCAGTTGAAGGGAACGTGCCAATGATGAGTCACCTACTTGAATTGCCTTGTCCCCGGCAAAATCACCTGTTTCTTTCCTTGTAATCGAAATTTTATCTGTATGAGAATCATAGAACATGGTCAGTCCGAGCTTTGACGAATTCACTTTATTCATCACCGTATCGAGTGATTGATCAGCTGTAATGAAGAATGTCTCACTCATCTCCCCACTGGAGGTTGTGGTCTTCATATCCATTGCCGTATATTTTTGTGTATATTCAGCCTCTATTTCGACAGCTTCACTGGCAGCTGAGTTAAGAGTTACTTTGCCTGTATTGAAATCGACCGTACCTGATAATGAGCCAACACTAAAACTCCCAGTCTCTCCAACCACAACAGATGACCCGCCAATCTTCAGGTTTAATGAATCTTTGTTTATGGCTCCTTTAGATAGTTGAAAGCTTGTAGCATCTTTAGCTACAGTGAGCTTTTCCACCTTTTTATCCGTTACATAGTTGACTTCGATGGCTGACCCTGAAGCTGGAATAGTATCGTTGAATGTAATAACTCCATCAGACCCAATTGCGTAATTTTCTTTCCCATCTTTCGAATATTGATCCAGAACCTTACCGGCCACTTTAACTTGTACCTGATCACCTTTAAGATTCACTCCACTTGGTATGTTAAGTTCTATAGTTGACCCTTTGGGTGTAAACTTTTCTGTCTCAACAACTCCAGGAACGTTCTCCCATGTGAGGGCAGAAGCAAAATTTCCCGCCATGGAATCCAACGACTTACTGGTATCTATTTTGCCAGTAGCACCGGACAATCCTGTCGTTGTAAGAGAAGCTGCTTTTGCCAATTGAGTGACTTTAGATAAAGAATAACTGGTTGCACTGGCTCCGGATGTAGCGGTCGCAGTAACCATTGCTTCATTTGTACTGCTTGTTGTTTTGGAACGATAAGACGAACTTAGCTTCATGTTTAGTACTTCTTGTCGAAAATTTGTTAACAGCGTATTGATGGAACGATAGTCATCTCGCTTCCATTCAAGTGTCTGTTTATTTTGCTTTAATTTATCTATCGGCATTCTCTCAGCCTGCATCAGCTGTTTAACCATCGTATCCGTATCTATGCCACTAGCTAAACCTGAAATACGCATTCTCTCACATCCTTAAACTTTTCTATCTACAAACAAAGCCATGTTTTCCACCATAGCTGCATACATATCAAGCATCTTCCTTGAAGGAATTTCACGCAGCACATTGCCTGTTGAATCATCAACCACGGTCACATAATATTCATTGAGATCCTCGTGAAGTTCAAATTTCAAGGACGCATGCATGGGTCCTATAAATCTATTCATCGCTTCCGTCGTTTCAGTTAACTTCTCTTTCATTTGTACATCTGTCATAGGTGACTGTTCTTGTTGAGGAATAACGTTCTGAATCAAAGCCTGCTCTTTAATAGGACCAGCACTTTTAGTAAGCAACTGTGCAGCCAAATGACCAACATCAGCCGAAACACCATTCACCATCTCGCACCTCCAACTATTCAGTTCACTGTTATTAGGTATATCGGTAGGAATGGGAAGGTTTTAAGAGAAAAGAATAATTAATGAGGAATATAAAAAAAAAGGAACCCGAAAGGTCCCTTTTAAATAAAGATTAACGTAACAATTGAAGTACGTTTTGTGGTTGTTGGTTAGCTTGAGCCAACATTGCTTGTGATGCTTGTGAAAGGATAGAATTTTTAGTTTGTTCCATCATTTCTTTCGCCATATCAACATCACGGATACGAGATTCCGCAGCTGTTAAGTTTTCGGAAGAAGTATCTAGGTTATTAATTGTGTGTTCTAGACGGTTTTGATTTGCCCCTAGTTTAGAACGCTCAGCTGAAACTATTTTGATTGCACCATCAATAGTTTCTATGGCTGCTGTCGCATTAGTAGACGATTTAATGTCAATACCTTCAGTAGTTTGAGCAGCTGAAAATGTAACAGGTGTAGGATCTGCATCTGGATCTGCTTTTGTTAGGTTTGTACCCGTGCCCACTCTTAATGTGTTAGCGTCCATAGCGGAAATCTCTAATGTCATCGTTTGCTCTTTATTAGCACCAATTTGGAATGAGAGAGAAGCTGCACCATCTCCATTCAATAACTTTTTTGTATTGAATTCTGTATTATTTGCAATACGAGTAATCTCTTTTGCCAATTCATTCACTTCTTTTTGCAGTTCTCCACGATCTTCGACTGTATTTGTATCATTTGAAGATTGTACTGCTAGCTCACGCATGCGTTGAAGAATGTCAGTGGTTTCGCTTAGAGCACCTTCAGCTGTTTGAATTAAAGAAATACCATCTTGAGCATTTGCAGATGCTTGATCTAACCCACGTACTTGCGCTCGCATTTTCTCTGAAATAGCCAAACCTGCTGCATCATCAGCTGCACTGTTAATACGTTGTCCTGAAGATAATTTCTCCATTGATTTAGCTTGTGCATTTGTTGCTGCACCCATCTGACGGTGTGTGTTTAACGCTGTAATATTGTGATTGATAATCATTTAATTTTCCTCCTTGGAATGTTTAGGTGGACTTCCTTTTCCACTAATCTCCTATATTAATATAAAAACTTGCATTACAAGAAAGAGATCTCTCTATATAATCCAAGTTTTTCTACCTAATTAACGTAGTAATTGAAGTACGTTTTGTGGTTGTTGATTGGCTTGGGCCAACATAGCTTGAGCTGCTTGAGAAAGAATAGAATTTTTAGTTTGATTCATCATTTCTTTTGCCATATCAACATCACGAATACGAGATTCCGCAGCTGTTAGGTTTTCAGAAGATGTACTCAAATTATTAATAGTGTGTTCTAAGCGGTTTTGATTTGCACCAAGTTTAGAACGCTCCCCTGAAACATTCCCAATTGCAGTATCTATTGTATCTATAGCAGCTGTTGCTTTAGCAGACGTCTCAATATTAATGCCTTTAGCTACAACCGCGTCACCCCCAGCAACAGTTGCTGCTGCTGCAGTTAAATCTGTTGTATCATGTACTCCTAGTGATCTTGCATCCATAGGATCTATGGTTAGTGACATTGTTTGACCTTTATTAGCTCCAATCTGGAATGTTAGTGAGCTGGCACCTCGACCATCAAGCAACTTTTGAGTATTAAATTCTGTATTATTAGCAATACGAGTAATTTCTTTTGCTAATTCATCTACCTCTTTTTGTAATTCTCCACGGTCAGTAGCTGTATTAGTATCGTTTGATGATTGTACTGCTAACTCACGCATCCGTTGTAAAATATCATGAGTTTCACTTAATGCACCTTCAGCTGTTTGAATTAAAGAAATACCATCTTGAGCATTTGCAGATGCCTGATCTAACCCACGTACTTGCGCACGCATTTTTTCAGAAATTGCTAAGCCTGCTGCATCATCAGCTGCACTGTTAATACGTTGTCCAGAAGATAATTTCTCCATTGATTTAGCTTGTGCATTTGTTGCTGCACCCATCTGACGGTGTGTGTTTAACGCTGTAATATTGTGATTGATAATCATTTAATTTTCCTCCTTGGAATGTTTAGGTGGACTTCCTTTTCCACCTGTTACTTTTAAATTTATATATTAATAGAAACGGCCCCATTGCCTAGGATGGGGGCTTCCAGTAATAACGAGCTGAAAAAAGACGAGCGGTTCTGACCCGAGATGCTTCCCTGCATCCTTAAAATCAGTGCCGCTCGTCCGTGAGCAAATTGTTTTGTTGATTATCTAGTAGTTCCCCACGCGTAATCTTTACGTGTTTGGGGGCGTCAATCGCTAAACGAAGGTGTCCATCTTCACTTTTAACGACCTTTACGGTGATGTCATCACCGATTTTAATATATTCACCAGGTCTTCTGCCAAGTACTAGCATAGTTGTGGCCCTCCTCCTTGAGAAAAGTGATCAGTGTAAGACCCTCATAGAGAACATGATCGTTCTTATGTTGAAAGTACACATACATATAAGTAAACATCCGCATCCTGCGATGATGTAATAAAAATACTTACTCGTCCTGAGTATTCAGTATGAATTTTTCAGGTTTGTTTCTCTTACATAATCTATATCGGAACCTTATACGAACATTTAATAGTTTTAATAAAAAAATTAAATTTTATATTAAAAAACAGAACCCATAATAGATTTCATTTTTTTGAATGATCTCAACATCTGAACTCACACTATCAATCCCCTAATCAGATGAATTCAAGCACTAACTATCAGCTGTTCGTTCTGTTCTTCGAATTAGTAATCAAATCCCCTATATTAACCGTAATCTCTGATGCTTCTACATTTTCATGCTGGATTTCTTCAAATAATTCCTTCCGATAGACGTCGACTTGCTTTGGTGCTTTAATGCCCAGTTTGACCTGATCGCCTTGGACAGAAATAACCGTGATTTCAATATCGGAACCAACTAAAATGGATTCATCTTTTTTCCTTGATAGAATAAGCATGCTTTACTCCCCCTTGCTTTCTACCATTGGAAATAAAGGTGTTCTCGTTTGATAGTTTGTTTGATTGAGAATGATTTGCTTCCCTTTGCCGTTCTTTGTATCGATAATCAGTGGAGCCTGAAGATTAATCGTTGAATCTTCAAATGGGTCCTTTGCTGTCACAATCGTAAACACTGTTATCTGTTCTTTTGTTACTCCTAATGATTCTACGATCTCATCATCCAATTTAAATTCATAAGCTGGATATGTTAAAAACGGACTTGTGACCACAAAAGCCAGATTGGATGTTGTGGCAGATTGAAGCACAAAGAAGGATTGATCATCTGTTAAACGAAGAAGCACAAATTTCTTCTCGTACGGGAAACCGGGAATGCCCTCATCAAATGTGATGATCTCTTTTTCCTCGATTACTTGCTCACCATGATATTTTGTTGTCAGCTTCACTCTTCTTCACCTCTATTTATTTATTTCAAATGGATGTTGATTGGCTATAAAAAATTTAAAAGATCGAACTTGTTTCATATAATTGCTTATACTACCTGGAATATAATTGATATCTGTTAATCAATCGATTGATTAATACGCGTGATTTGATAACCAAGCTGTACCGATGTTGAATTCATTCGCAATTGGAAAATCGGCATAGAATCTCATCCTTTTCCCAAACATAAAAAAAGAGCAGACCCAATTGGCCAAAGGGCGCTTCTTGAGTCAACTCCTCTTTTTTAACGCAAGAAATCAAGCAGGCTTGGCTGAATGATGCTGGCTCCCATTTGCAAGGCAGCTTTGTGCACACTTTCCTGCGTAATAAAATCTGTATAAACCTTTTCCATGTCTACATCTTCGTTTTCACTTAGCACCTTTTTGGCCAATACTTCCTGGTTATCAATTCTTGATTCCAATAGTTCGAGGCGATTGTAGCGGGCACCAAGGTCGGAACGTTCTGCTGAAAAAGTCGTGACTAAACGATCGAATTTCTCCAGTAAAGAGTCGAGATTCATATCTTCATCGGATAATTTGTTCTCAATGTCTCCAATTGTATCAAACAGTTCCTGACTGAATAATTGAGAAGAGTCTGCATTTGCCTTTAATTGAATCCCTCTTGATACTTCTACCAAATAAGGCTCATTTCCGGAACTTACTTCAATTCCGTTTTCGCCACTTTTAACAGGCGCTGTATTCACACTCGTTCCGTTGAAAATATAACGGCCGGCAACCTGCGTATTTGCGACGGAAACTAAATCCTCTTTCAGCTGAGAAATTTCCTTTTGGATAGCTTCCCGGTCTTCTGTTTGGTTTGTATCATTTTTTGCCTGCAGCATTAATTCGCGAATCCGCTGAAAACTTTTATTCCCCTGATCCATAGAAGCTTCCGAGTTGTCCATCCAAAGATAGACCTCGGATAAATTACGCTTATATTGCTCGACTTCTTTCAGGCTTGTCCGGTAATACATTCCCTTTTGAGCTACAACGGGATCATCGGAGGCTTTCGTGATCTTCTTACCGCTTGACAGCTGTTCCAGATAGCCCGCCATGGATCCATAGCTTTTATTAATATTCCGTAAAGAATTGGCTGCTACCATACTTTGCGTGACTCTCATTTTCTATTCACCTACCTGCCACCGACGCCAAGGCCGTTGATTATTTTATCAAGACATTCATCCAACATCGTAATCATTCGAGCCGATGCATTATACGCCTGCTGAAACTGAACCATATTTGTCATTTCTTCATCCAATGAGACAGCACTGACAGATGAGCGTCTGTCACTGACATTCTGCAGCAAGGTCGTGCTGTTCTCGGATAAACGATGCGCCTGCTCCGTTTTAACGGCCATGCTTCCAATCACGCTTTGCAAATAGGCGCCTAAATACTCTTTTTCAGCATTGGCAGAAGGGTCCGTCAATGCGTCTTTATAATTGAACTTTTCATAAAAGACATTAGCCAGTTTTAAGACATGGCTGGCATCCCCATCATTTGGAGTGGCAAGTGATGCATTTGCAATATAATCGTAGCTTCCCTGTATTTCTTTAGAAATTTGAATACGGCCGGCAAAACCTTTGACGTTCTGAGGTTCAGCATTATTTTCATCAACAAAGAACAAAATATCTTCATTAAAATCTTCTGCCTTCGCAGTTGGATCATTCTCCAAAGCTGATTTCCAGGCTGCAAGTTCCTTTGCACTTAAGCCTTCCTTATGAACCTTATTAAACTCAGTTGCAAAGGTATACGCCATATGGTCAAGTTCTTTGAGCATATCTGGCAAATCACCAATCTGCTTCCCATCCGCGTTCATATATCCATAGGTTTGAAGTAGAGAGAGCAGCTTGCCTTCAGAAGTAAAGATGGCTGTAGGAACTTCATTCCCGCCAATTTGCACCGTATCAACCGCTCCATCCTCACCATTATAGGTAAGAGTAATGGGATTAACCGTAGTGGAATCCACCAGTGTCATCGGTTCAGCCGTGCCATTGTTCAGCTTGATCACGGCAGTTCCTATTGCTTGCGCCTGTGAATTCCCGCCGTTTTTTACATAATCGACTTTAATATTCATCATGGAGGAAAGCTCATCAATTAACAGATCACGCGAATCATATAAATCATTCGGTAAGTACCCATGCGGTTCAATCGCTGCGATTTGTTTATTGAGGTTGTCGATGCTTTCCATCAAGCCATTGGCCTTTTCAACTGTCACACTCAATTCATTCTTCAAATCGGAACGGACCATATTTAAGGAACCATTCAAATAGGTGAACGTATCTGCCAGGGCAATCCCCCGTTCGCGAACAACTGCCTTCCCACCGGAGTTAACAGAGTTTATGGCCAGATCCTGCAAGGACTGCCAGAATGAATCGATGGAATCAGCTAAACCTGTTCCCTCCAACTCATTCATTACATCCTCTATTTTACTTAACCCTTCCGCTTTTCCATTCCAAAACCCGAGCTTTGTACTTTCACTTCTATATTGGACATCCAAGAAGCTTTCACGAATCCTCTGGATAGAACCCGCTTTAACACCAGTGCCTAATTGACCGGGTATTTCTTCGCGGTTCATCGAAGGATTTGGAAAGGCTGTTTCCGTTGTCATATTAACCCGCTGGCGTGAGTATCCGAGAGTATTGGCATTGGCAACATTTTGACCCACTACATTTAAAGCAGCTTGATGAGTCGTCAGTCCGCGCCTGGCTGTTTCTAACCCGTGAAAGGTTGATGTCATAAAAGCTCCTCCATTTTCGTTTCAGGCCTTCGAATCAAATAGCGATTGGCTTTGTTTTCTCCCACCCTCTGAATCCTGCGGCCTTTCATATGTATAGTTCTCCGTCTCTGGTAACATAAGATTTAAATTTAAATTCACGAATTGCAGAGATTGATAGATTAACTGCTGGTTTAATTCATTTCGTTCTTTTAAACGTGTAACCTCAGCTCTCAATTCGGTTCCCAAATTATTCAGTTCAGCTTGCTCCATTTCATTAGCATATTGGATACACTCTGATAAAGAGGCGGAACCTTGATAGACGCCCTTTTTTTCAAGAAAGGCATGTACGTCATCCTGCCGAACCTTTTCTAACCTTTCAATCGCAACAACTAACTTTCTTTCCCGAACCAGCAGGCTGCTTAATGGTTTTAACTCTTCAGCCTTGATTGCTTCTGTTTTTTCCTGAGCCATTCTATTCAGTTCCCTGTGCAGATCAATGAGCTGCCGCAGTGTTTGAATAATCGATAGAGCTGACATTTGTACGTTCACCCCATATAAAAAAAGAAAGCCAGTACAAACCTCATACTGGCCTCAGGTTTATTTTTGTGAATAAAAATTGAATACGCTTTTTGCTGTCTCATTGACATTCATTTGATAGGTGCCGTTCTCAATCTGCATTTTAATTTCGTCTATTTTAGCTTGACGCTCAACCGTTACACTCGATATATTCTGCATTTCTTTCGCTTGACTGGAGATTTCCACTTTATCGGCAAGCTGAGAAGGCTTCATGGAGGTATCGGCTTTATTGACTGCCTTTTGGTATGGGTTTACGCCGTATTGATTAATCTGGTTAATTTTCATTTTGCGTTCCTCACTTTCCTTCCGTCACATTAGCTTCTAGGGATGATTGATTGTATACAATCTGATGAACAGATTGTATCGTCAGCCCTTCTTGCATCTCTATTATTAATATCGACAACAAAGATGATTTGTTTACTAATCCATTAAGAAAATTATGACATAGAGAAAAGCATTATTCAAAATTGATTAGCCAGGTCTAAATACTTATTTTCACTAAGATTTGCGGTAATAGGTCATTTGGTGCGCACGTTCTTCTATCTCTTTGTGGAGTGTCTCATCCCGTTCATGCTGCTCAAGGTCGGCACGCAAATCTTCCGTGCAGCGTACACAAAACCGGCCTTCCCGAATTAAGGACCCGCAATACTCACACGTATAGCCCAAATTGGGATTGGACGTGATTCTCAGCTTCCCGCTTTTGATAAATCTCATTAACAAAGACTCATCCACACCTGTTGCTTTTACCACCTGAACAATTGTTGCTGTGCGATTTTCACGTTTACGGATATATTGGTAAACATCATTATAGATAGCTTCTTCTTTTTTATAACAAATCTCGCATACATCCCTGAATTGATTTTTCACGAACAGGGCTTGGCATTTCGGACAATTAGATAGTTCATTCATCAAACGTTTCCTCCTCATAAGCAAGGTTATAGTTTACTTATCGGATTTTTATTAAAAAAATGAAGGCTACCGTGCGATTGTCAAAGAAATCACGGTCCTTGCACCTGCCTCCTTTAAAATGATACCGGCATGCCTCAGGGTTGAGCCTGTTGTATAAATATCATCAAGCACAAGAATGGTTTTGTCCTGAAAAGATGAGGCTTCAGGATGGATACCAAAAACCTGTTCCGTATGGATGCGCTCATACCGGCTCTTTTTCGACTGCTTTTCTCCATGTACACGAATCAGCCCGCAGGTCAGAGGAATCCCGGCCATTACACCCATCGCTTCAGCCTGGTTAAACCCACGTTCATATATGCGTTCGTCACTTAGCGGAATGGGAATCACAACGTCTGCTTGCGGCGCTTTTTTACGCAGTTCATTGCTGAATAAGCGAACCAACTCATAGTCTCCGCGATATTTAAAGCGGGCAATGACGTCCTTCATAAATGAATTATAGGTATATAAGGAAACATTATAATCAAGCGCGCGGCTGTACAATGGGTCTATCAGCCACTGCTCACAATCTGGGCATCTGACCCCCTCCTGGAGTGGCTTACAGCAAATCTCACATGTACTCCCCTGGATGGGTGTAAGCATGGAACGACACGTTGTACAGAGTAAATCAGCCTCCTCTAAAAAGAAGATATTCGCCCAGCCTGCACTCTCCTGAATGGGGCTGTGGCAATAGAGACAAATAGAAGATTGAAAAATGGTCAATCCACTAACCCCCTTTTGACGGCTTCTTTATTCATTTGGTTAATTTGCTGAATGGCATCAAGCATGGCATTCGTTTTTCCATAATGAAAATATATACAATCACCATGTGGGTGGTCTTTACTTCTGCCAACCCGTCCGGCAATTTGAACGAGTGCTGACTCCGTAAAGATATCCTCCTCTGCTCCAACAACCGCCACATTCAATTTAGGAATCGTCACACCTCTTTCCAAAATCGTAGTTGTCAGCAAGCCCTGAATCTCACCCCTACGCAGCTGTATGATTTTATCTTTTCGTTCAGGATCCTCCGCGTGGACAGATAGGATGGCTGGCATATAGCTTTGAAAAAGAGGAAGTGACTTTTCCATTAACACGATATTCGGGAAGAAAATAAGAAAGGGCAATTTGCTTTCAATGGCTTGTTTCAGCCAATTGGCCAAAGGTTTGGGAAGTTTATTTTTCTGAATAGAAGAAGACCAGTTTCCAATCCATTTCATAGAGGGAACTGGGATGGGGTGTCTGTGAAAGCGGGCCGGGAGCAGAATTCCGTTTCGTTCACCATGTTGAAATTCACGCTGCCAGCGTTTGGATGGAGTGGCGGTCAAATAAATGACAGCAGCATCTTTTTTACAGGCCTTTTTCACGGCGTAATGGAGATGTGGATCAAAGGAATAGGGGAAAGCATCTACTTCATCAATAATCATCACATCAAAAGCCTCCGCATAGCGCATCAGCTGATGGGTGGTCGATAAAACAAATGGAGCAAAAAGCTGTTTTTGCTCACTATCCCCATAAAGGGCTGCAATCGGAATATTCGGGAATACGGCACGGAGCCTTGGAGCAAGCTCCAGAATGACATCCGTGCGGGGAGTAGCCAGGCAAACTCGTTTTCCTGAATAAAGAGCTTCTTCAACACCGGCGAAAATCATCTCGGTTTTGCCGGCTCCGCAGACTGCCCAGATGAGCAAATCTAAATTGCCCCGTACAGCTTCCGTTATTTTATCTGAAGCTTCTTTTTGAGATGAGGAGAGTTCTCCATTCCAGTTTAGTCGGGCTGTTTCAGGATTCCACGAAGGCATATCGCCCTTCCAACCATAAAGAGTAGAGCAGGAGCTGATTCTGCCCATCATAATGCAATAACGGCAATAAAGGCAGTCTTCACCACATACACTGTGGGGGAATGTTGCAAACAAGCGAGAATCCGCATTTCCGCAACGTCTGCAAACGCCTTGTTCAATTCCTTTAACAGAGTAGATGTGTTCATTCGTATGCAGGTGATCCTTCAATTCTTTTGGGATTTCAGTGATGAGGAGCTCTTTGCCAACGAGGAGCTGCTGCAGAGTAATCGCAGAGGATGATGGGGTGAGTCTGGATGCTTTCAAATGGAAAACCTCCTTTAAAAGTAAAGGGTCAGCCATACAGCCGACCCAAATGAGGATTGTTAGTTATATCGTTTTGCCCAGCCAAGTCCGAAAGCTCCCTGGCCCAAGTGGGTAGCGATAACGGCACCAAAATAGCTGAGGCTGAATTCGGCTTCCGGGAACTTCGCTTTCAGTTCATTCAACATTTCAGCCGCTTCTTCTTCACTATTCCCATGAATTAAAACAGCTTGAAGAGGCTCACCCTTTTGATACTCAATCTCAAAGAGCTCAACGATTCGTTTAAGCGCCTTTTTCTTCGTACGGATTTTTTCAAAAGGGACAATGACCTTGTTTTCGAAATGAAGGATTGGCTTTACTTGAAGCAAGCTGCCAATTATAGCTGCAGCACCATTTAAGCGGCCGCCCCTTTGTAAGTTTGAAAGATCGTCTACCATGAAGTAAGCATTAGAGGAATCGCGGAGTTCATGTAAGCGTGCAATGATCTCCTCAGGATGCTTGCCTTCCTTTGCCATTTTGGCTGCTTCAAGAACAAACAGTCCCATAATCATGCAGGTGATTTCGGAATCAAAAGCATAGACTTTGATGTCATCAACCATTTCTCCAGCTGTAATCGCCCCTTGATAGGTTCCGCTGATTCCGCTCGATAAATGGATCGTGACAACAGCGTCATAATCTTTAGCAAGCTCTTCAAACTTTTCAATGAATTTACCCGTTGACGGCTGAGAGGTCGTTGGGAGCTTGTCCAAGCGTTGCACCATCTCATAAAAATCAGAAGCAGTTAACTCATTCTCTTCCTGATAGACTTCATCTCCAAATGCTACACTCAATGGAATCATATGTATGTCATACTGCATACGCAGGTCTTTAGGTATATAAGCTGTACTATCTGTAATTATTGCAGTTCTCATTATTTGAAAACCTTCCTTGTTATTAAGATTTTCCTCTATTTATATTCTTCATTTTAAATGATTATCCTTCGATTTGCATTATATTGTTTGAAATGCTACTTTTTAGATTATTCAAACCACTATTTTCTTGCCAAGAATCAGCAAATCTTTTTTCACTCCATCAAGTTCAGCAACACCAGGAAAATTCCCCCATTCTTCAAATCCATACTTCTTAAAAAGGCGAATACTTGGTTCATTATGGGCAAAAATAAATCCGAGTAATGTTTCAATCCCCAAGCTCGGCGCCCGCTTAATGGCATACTCCAAAAAGTGAGCTCCAACCCCTTTATACCGGTAAGAATGGTCCATATAAATACTGATTTCTGCGGTCGCTTGATAAGCAGGCCGTCCATAAAAATCCTGAAAGCTGAGCCATCCCATGATCGTACCGTCCTCTTCCATTACCCATAAAGGCCTTTTTTCAGAGGTATGATTCAGGAACCAATCTAAACGGCTTTCTACATCCACTATTTCTATATCGGCTGTTACCATTCTACTTTGAATCGTGGAATTATAAATTTCGACGATTCGAACTAAATCTTCTTGATTAGCATCTCTAATTTTATATGGAATATCCACAGTTTCCCCCTCCTAACTTGAGAAAAAACGATATCAAATGATAAACAGTATGGTAAATCACTCAAAGGATTCCCTATCAATTACCAATCCATAATGAACAAAAAAGCACCAACCAAATGGTCAGTGCCATAATCTTTATTCTATTATACTCTAACTTCAACCCAGCCGTTTTTGATTGCATATACAACAGCCTGGGTACGGTCGTTTACATTCATTTTTTGCAGGATGTTACTTACATGGTTTTTAACCGTCTTTTCGCTAATAAACAGAGTCTCACCGATTCCTCGATTACTTTTGCCATCAGCCAGTAATTGAAGGACCTCACATTCACGGCGTGTTAACAAATGCAATGGACGACGAATTTCTACATTCATGATATTATCACCATTTGTTGCCTCATCTGTTGCCAGTCTGCGGTAATCACGCACCAAATTATGAGTAACCTTCGGATGCAAATAGGAACCCCCATCTGCTACGACTTTAACAGCTTCGATTAGGGCATCAGCATCCATTTCCTTTAATAAATAGCCGCGTGCTCCTGTTTTTAAAGCATGGGTTACATAGTTTTCATCGTCATGGATCGACAGCATAATCACGCGAGAATCCGGGAATTTTTCAATCAGCTGCCCGGTTGCTTCAACACCATTCACCTTTGGCATATTGATATCCATAATCACTACATCCGGATGATGTGTATCCATAATGGAAATAGCCTCGCTGCCATCGTCCCCTTCAGCGATTACGGAGAAAGAAGATTCAAAATCCAGAATCCGTTTAACCCCTTCTCGAAATAATTGATGATCATCTATGATTGCAATTGTCGTTGTCATTATTTTCCTCCCCTATTACTCTTACAGTAGTAGTCGTTATCTCTATTATATTCTTGACTACATTCAAACTACAAACATTTACCAGAAATATAACTATAAAACTATTTTAATGAACATTTACATATTAACCGATGCTTTTAGTGGGATTTGAATATAGACTAAAGTACCTCCACCCACGCTGGATTGAATGGTCATTTCTCCTTCAAGCGTCTCAATGCGCTCATTCATACCCATAATTCCAAAGGACTCATCCTTTTGTTTATGCGGTTCAAAGCCACGCCCATTATCCCGTACAGTTAATGTCCCTTTATCGTTCAAAAGTTCGAGCTTCACCTGAATAAGACTGGCATTTGCATGTTTAATTGCATTCTGGACCGCTTCCTGGGCAAGTCGGAATAAAGCCACTTCATAATTCGGCTCCAGCCTCTTTTCCTGTCCGTAAATCTGAAATTTAAATTCAACACTCGGATTGTAGTCGCCGATTGTTTGCAAATATTTACGCAAAGTCGGAATCAATCCAAGGTCATCCAAAGCCATGGGGCGCAGGTCATATATAATTCGCCTGACTTCAGCCAGGGCACTGCGAACCATTTGTTTCAAAGATTTAATCTCCAGCAAGGCTTCTTCCGGGCCGCGCTCCCGAAAAATTCGTTCTGTCAAATCGGAACGAACCATCACATTGGCAAGCATTTGAGCAGGTCCATCATGAATTTCACGGGAAAGTTTTTTCCGCTCTGCTTCCTGTGCCTCAATGATTTTAAAGCCAAAGTCCTGTTTCTGTTTATACATATCAAGAACCTCTGACATATCCCGCAAATCACTCGTTAGATAATGCAGGACAACGGTAATCTGGGATACAAGATTCTCAGCCCGATCAATCGTTTCCTTAAGGTTAATCAGCCTTCTTTCAAGATCATCCCGACGTTTTCGAAGCTGTTTTTCCAGCTCCCTGTTCATCGTCAAATCGACTTGGAACGTATGGGCCTGTTCATAGGCAGTCCGCACCTGCTCCTCTGTGAATTCCTTGAAACGCGATGAAACTTCTGACAAACGTTTACGGGAATCACGAGCTTTCTGTTCCAATTCATCCCCATCGTCTATAACCTTAAGTACCATTGTTCGAACAGATCCCAATTCAGAAGAAAGTTGATCAAACTCATGCTGGCAGTGTTCACCTATTTCATATATTTCTCCCTTACTATTATCTACGGTACTGATCATATGATTGAGGATGCTGTCGAGTCCCTTCCCATCCAGCTTAGGTACCCGCATTGTACTTTACCTCCTGTTATGGTGCAAAAAGAATCCATTACTTCATCTATTCCAATTTCATAATAAAAGAGTTCATTCGTCATGAACTTCCCTTATGGGTATAACTGATTATTTTGGGTAAAGTTCATCTATGATGGAAGTTAAATACTGCATAATAGTTAAATTATAGCACGCTTTCCATTATTTTTTTACTCTTAACTATATTACATCTATATCACAACCAAATTATTCTTCTGTAATAAAAGGTGTTTTAGGAACAAAAGAATAAAGTATACTAGAATGGATATAGAAAGAAAGGCGGCAGTTTTAGATGCTGAATTCATATAAAACGGTAAAAGGATATGGAGAATCGCAACAAATCATCCAAAAGTCGCGCTTTATCGCTTATGTAAGCCGTGTAGAATCAGAGGAAGAGGCCATACAATTTATTCAATCGATCAAGAAAAAACATTGGGATGCGACCCATAATTGTTCAGCTTATATGATTGGTGAAAACGACCTCATTCAAAAAGCAAATGATGATGGAGAACCAAGCGGTACAGCAGGCGTCCCCATTCTTGAAGTCATTAAGAAAAAAGGGCTGAAAGATACCGTAGTAGTCGTCACACGTTATTTCGGCGGAATTAAACTCGGGGCCGGAGGACTAATCCGTGCTTACGGAAGCACGGCTTCAGAAGGAATTAATGCAACCGGCGTGGTGGAAAGAAGATTAATGCGTGTCATGAAATCCACCTTCGACTATACCCTCCTCGGGAAAATCGAAAATGAACTTCGCAACTCGCACTATTCCATTAAAGAAATTCACTACCTCGAAAAAGTCTTGATCGATTCCTTTGCAGAAGAAGACGCAAAGCAGGCCTTCATTGATTGGATGACGGATTTATCCAACGGCCAGGCATTGATCGAGGAAGGCGACATGTTGTATCTGGAGCATGATGTTTGATTAGGATTTGATTCCCCCCCTTCTTTGACAGAATATTTCCAAGAAAATTTGAGTTCATCGACAAGATACAGCAATTTTCAAAATGAAGATTTGGTAAGATGAATGAAAACATTGGACAAAGAAGGGGTAATTTATAAAGTGAGTCTACCAGGTTCTACTCATTCTCATGGTTCTTCTTACCTGTCTACGGCCTTATCTGCAGAGGCTCACGTAAAAGATTCGATTCTGTTTCTGTTTCAACTAAAACCCCCATTAACATCTTCCGCATAGAATCTTCAACCTGCAACCTCAAGAAAAGCTCGGTAAATTAAAAAATAAGGTGAGTTTCTAGCAATCCGATGATTTGTTTAAAATACTTATAATTTCACTCCTGTCACTCATCCTCAATGGTCCGTAAGTTACTCCAAAACCAATTTTTAAAGAGAAACTCCCATAATAAGAACTGATGCCAAAGGTTCATAGAATACCTTTTAAAAATAGTTAAATATTACTAGTTTCATAGCCGATATATCCCATAGGGAATTATTGTGAGAATTCATTTAAAATAGGGGGACATAATGAGAATTTCATTAATCAAAAGAATGGGTGCATTTATTTTATTTCTGTTTTGTTTTACAGTTTTCAATGCCACTGCAGACGCTACGGAAACAGTGCAAAAACAGAGCACCAAGAATGGTATAAAATTATTCAGTACCGTAGATAAGGAAGAATACACAGAGCAAGAGTTAATTGTTAAGTTTAAATCTGTCCTTTCCAAGGAAGATCGTGAGCAAATCATCCATAGTATTAAAGGCACTGAGCTCTCCTACTCTGATATAGGGAATTATTCTTTAGTCTCTATAACTAAGAACTCCAACCTAGCTACTATGGCCAAAAAGCTTTCTAATCATAAATCTGTTCAATTGGTCGAACCTAATATATTATACAAACAAACTTATACACCAAAAGACAAGCATTATAAAAACCAATGGTATTTACCAAAGATCAATATGCCAAAAGCATGGGACAAATCAAAAGGATCCTCCTCAATTACAGTGGCTGTTATTGATGGTGGGGTACAGACGAGTCACCCAGATCTCAAAGGGAAAATTACAAAACAAAAGAATATTGTCTACAACAACACCAAGATAACTCCAGATAATCATGGTACTCACGTGGCTGGTATCATCGCCGCATCCCAGAATACAATCGGAATATCAGGTATAGCTCCGAATGTTAAAATCATGCCGGTCCAAGTTTTTAATGGACAATACGCAGATGCTTATAGTATAGGTGATGGGATTATATATGCCGTTGATAATGGAGCAAAAGTATTGAACTTAAGTCTTGGAAGCTATTATTACAGTTCATATATTGACTATGCAGTTGAATACGCACATAAAAAAGGGGCCGTTATTGTTGCAGCAGCGGGTAATGATGATACCTATTATGAGTCTTACCCAGCTGCATTAAATCATGTGTTAGCAGTCAGTTCTACTAATAAAAATGACAGAATATCCAACTTTTCTAATTATGGAAACTATATAAACTATTCCGCCCCGGGTGAAGAGATTTATTCTACCATTGCAGGCAGTTCTTATAAAAATATGGATGGAACTTCGATGGCCGCTCCAGTTGTAAGTGGAGTTGCAGCTCTGATTCTTTCTAAAAACCCTTGGCTTACACCAGATCACGTCGAAGGTATTATGAATAAATCTGTCAAAGACCTTGGTTCGAAAGGCTGGGACAATTTTTATGGGTATGGACGAATTGATGGGAGCAAAGCGTTGTCAAATACGCTTGGCCAGTTATCAGCCATAAGCACGAACGCAACATTCTCTGCTACAGGGAAAAATAAACATACTATCTCTCTCAGTTCATATGGTACGTCAAAAATATCTATCTATGTGAAAGATTCAAAAGGGAAAGTCGTTCGAAATTTAGTTTCTAACAAATCGTGGAGCTGGGGAAAAGTCTCCACATCGTGGGATGGGAAGACAGGCTCATATAGCTATGCCAAAACAGGAAAATATACGATTGTTGCAAGAGCAACTAAAGGCAGCACGAACCTTTATAAAACAAAAACCGTGACAGTTAAGGATAAAGTAGCCCCAACCGTCACCAGTAAAACAGCAAATTTTTCACATAAAATTGCTAAAAGTATAAAAGTCCCTTATGTACTCAACAAAGATTCGAAAGTGACTGTTAAAGTCTTAGATAGTGCAGGAAAAACAGTTGATACGATTATGAATAATAAAACCATCAAGGGTGGCAAGCAATCAATCACCTGGGATGGGAAAAACTCAAAAAACCAAACAGTTAAAGATGGAAATTATAAACTTTCCTTCGAAACCGTCTCTCTTACGAAAGTTAAAGGAAACACAGTTAAATCCACTATTACGGTTGATACGACCCTTAATGGTACGCTGAATAATGTGGCTGCCACATTTAAAGCAACAGAGAAAAATAAACACAATGCAACCTTTATATCTAAAGAAAAGCTATATATGACTGTTTCTATTTTGAATAGCAAAGGCTCTAAAGTAAAAACACTGGTTACTAACAAGCTGTATAATCCTTCAACCATCCAACATGAGTGGAATGGAACAGATAGTAAGAATAAGCTTGTTGCCGAAGGAAATTATGTATTCCAGTACGAATTAAAAGACCTTACCGGCAATAAAAAAACGATTAAGAGCAAATCCTTTAAACTCGAAGATCACCGACTTAATTTTATCAGTGGCAAGGGAGCAAAAGATATCACTGGAAACACAAACGTTGCAATTCCATATACACTCACTAAAACTTCCACTGTTTCAATCACTATTTATAAAGGTTCAACATTAATCCATACAATCCTCACAAATGAGAACCAGAATGAGGGTATTTATGAATTCTGGTGGAATGGAACCAATTCTAATGGTGAGTTTATTGCCGATGGGGTCTATACCTACAAAATCATCGCAACAGACAAGTATAGAAATAGTGCAATATACAGTGCAAATCTTAATGTAAATCGCCAAGTTATTAAAATAGAGTATCCGCAGCAGGTCCAAAATAAATCTACAGATTATTATGGAACAGACATTGAAGTCTTCTATAAACTTTCTGATTCCGCTGCCGTCACGATCGAAATTTATGACAGTAATAACTCTCTAGTTAAGACGGTTAGCAAAAATGTAAAAACAGAGGCAGGAATTCAAAAATTCATATGGGACGGAAAAAGTAACAGCGGAGTCTATTGGGAGGACGACTGGGATACCTATTTTTACGGACCTCTCACTTACGTTATTAAAGCTAAAACAGAGATGGGTAAAGAAACAAAAGCAAGCGGCTCTATTTTAAGTAATTATGATGATGAGTATCCAGTGTGGATTCAAAGTGTAGATACTCATAATACTGGTATTGATGTAGTCACAAACGTAACAAAAGAAACAGAGATGCAGTTAACCGTTTATGATTATAACTCGGGAAACCTCAATAATTATTATGACCGACAATCATATACATTCAAAGTAGGGGAAAACAAATTGAACTACCTTGTACCTGACAATCTGTTTGATGATTATACATATGCCGACTTAGTGTATGTATTGTCCTTTAAAGATGAACTGGGTAATATTTATGACTACTCCTATAATGAATGGTACTACAACTATTAATTAGATTAGTTAGATTTCACTGATCAAACTAAAGAGTTTGGTTAGCCTTCTCTTTAATGGAGTAGCACAATTATCTGCCTATTCACTATTAGATAGTAATCAACGCTCCTATATAACCTGATTAAAAAAATAGACATAAACGCACCCAAATGGTTGCTTTATGTCTATTTTGTTCCTACGTATGAAACATCCCTTAGTGAATTACAACTTCTTCAATCATTCCAAAGTCTCCATATTCAAGCTATATTCCAACCTATTTCTCATATAAGATTGCATAAGCAAGTGAATACCAAATGTCAGGTAATTAATCCAGCAGTCATATGAATGAGAAGCACAATTTCTAGAGTTAAAGGCTATGCATATAGGGGATAATGCAAATACCTCCTATCCAAATAAAAAAAGTTGCCGAGACTATCGACAACTTTTAAAGATATTATTTATTTAATTCCAGCGTTAGATAAGTAGAGGATACCCAACCTTTTGTTCCATTTGATAATTTAACGTTATACCATGACCCACTTTTAACTGGATTTTTATTTGAATCTACCACAAGCTCAACATATTCATGATTAGGCAGAGATCCCACTATAGCGGCTGTCGTACTCGCTGATGCCCGGACATTCAAAGTGGTAGCACCATTAACTCGGGCTAGATTTTTCACAGTCATATACTGATTATAGGTACTTAAGCTAACCGTATTCGTATAATATGTTTTACCATTAAAGCTAACTGTTAGCCAGTAATCGTTCCATTTCTCGAGAAGGTTGAAGGTGTCACCTTTTTTAATCGTTGCTGCCACAGTCGCTGAACTGCTCTTTGAACTCCTTAGACTAATAGAAGAATTGGCAACAGCAATCGTACCTGCAGGAAATACATCCTTGCCGCTTGGATAGCTAGGTTTAGCCGGTATCGACGTATTTGGACTTTGACCGACTGCCCCCTCACTGCTATATGTCAAAATGTTGGTCATATGCTTGGCAATCTTATTTCCCCAATCGGAATCACTGGCATAGTAAAAGTTCATTCCTTTACTTAAATCAGTGATTCGATTTCCATTGGCATCCTTAATCGTATACCCAAGAGTCGCACCCTTGTACTTCCAGTTGGATGGATTTAAATAGGTGGCTTTCATTTCTTGTGCGATAAAGGCAATATTGTCATCAATGGATGCAAATTTTACTGAGCCCACAAATGGTGCAATATCATAAGATCCAAAACCAAACAAATTATTTTTTGCCAAAGAAATTGTTGATTTTCCGTAATTACTTTCATGTATGGCGTGGGCTGCTAAATATAAGGCATTTACACCATATTTATTAGCCACATCGATAAATACGGACCCTTTATTAAATAGGACACTATTACTGGATGTAGCATATTTTGCGATATACGCATTAATTTGTGCAGCCGTAACGGAGGATTTCGTCCGTAAATCCAGATGTAAATAGGAATCTGTATTCGTTTCATAAGAGTTCATTTTATCGTAATTATCTTTTGTAATTAGGTATTCTCCTGATACGTAGCCTGTTACTCCCCCAAACGTCACTTGGTACCAGCCGTTACTCGTTTTATAGGTTGATTTTACCTGTGTATATTTAGGGATTGATCCGACTTTAGGCGAAGATGTCGAATCGGCAGCACGAATATTCAATTGATCAATCGATACATATGTTGTTTCAGTAATCGCAGAACCGCTCGGCACGTTTGTTTGATTGTCACTGTTATTATTATTATTATTGTTATTGTTATTGTTATTATTATTTGAACCATTAGTATTGTTATTGCCTGCGCTGCTAGTGTACTTAACCAAATAAGCGCCACTTACCCAACCGGTTTTGCCATTGTAGCTCACTTTATACCAATCCTCTGATTTTGCTGTAGCCGTAACAACCGTATTTACAGGGATTGTGTCCAATTTCGTACCAGTAGCGGATGCTGTCTGACGTAAAATCAGATTTGCCGTAGTCTTGAACTCCGTAGCCGTAATCACCGTTTCTGAGGATATTACCGTTTTTGAGAATTTAGCCATATTGATATAACCCGTTTTACCACCATAGGTTGTTTTATACCAATCTCCGATTCTATAACTTGTCGTTATTTTAGCCCCTTTTGGAATAGCAACCAATGTACCGTGCTTTTCCCCAGCAAAGGAATATAAGTAAGTCGCCTCATTTGCCGTATAGGAGGTACTCGTAACATTCGCTGCCGACACCTTACTTACAGATCCGGATTGAATAAAATAGTTTTTCCCTTTGTAAGATACTCTATACCACGTTTCTCCGACACTATTAATGACCATTTGTGTAGATGTAAATATATTATTTTTTGGTATAGAGTGATCCGCTGCCTTACTTGTATTAGGAGCGCTATATAAGGAGCTAGTGGCCTTCGTATTATAGTAAGTGGTACTTGTAGTCGTATATTGATTGTACTCATTTAGATATGATTTGCTGACCCAACCTGTCTTACCACCGTAAGAGACCTTATACCAGGTTCCAGTTTTAGCTGTAGCAGTGATAACTTTATTCTTTGGTATAGTTACCAGTTTGGTTCCGCTCGCAGATGCTGTGGACCTCATGTTTAAATTGGCTGTCGTTTTGAATTTAGTTGCTTTAATCGTTTCAGTTTTTGTAGCCGTTGTAGTTGAAGTACTTGTTTTCTTAGTAACCTTTATATAATTAGAGCTCACATATCCAGTCTTCGTTCCGTATTTCACTTTATACCAGCTTCCGCTTTTTGATAGATAGGAGACTGTTTTTCCTTTTGGTATGGTCGTTAAGACTGCCGCTTTGGTTGAAGCCGTTTTGCGTAAATTCACGTTTGCCGTCGCAGTATATACAGATGTACTTGTGGTGGAAGAAACAGTTGCACTTGTAGTTGTCACTTTTTTCAAATAGCTGGAGCTGACATATCCGGTCTTCGTTCCGTATTTCACTTTATACCAGGTACCGCTTTTAGATATGTATGTGACCTGTTTCCCCTTTGGAATCGTTGTGATTTTTTGTGAGCTTGCGTTTGCTGATTTTCGCATATTCAAATTAGCAGTCGTTTTATAGTAGGTTTCAGCAGCAGCATGCACTTGTTTTCCCGTAAAAATTTCTGTCGGTACAAGTCCATTTCCAAAAACTAAACCAGTTGACAAAAGAACAGATGTTGCCATGACCTTAAGCGGCCCCTTATTACTTTTATTCATTGAGATTCTCCTTTTAGTAAACAAAGTGTCGAACAAAATAACTATATTTATATAATATTATTTTTTTAAATTAATGGAATAAAAAATATATAATTCTTATATTAATATATTATTAGAAACGATAATATTTATATATTAAATTGATTTAAATTAGGAAATACATAACTATAAAGTTATATTACAATAGAGAACAATGCCATTACAATTTAGAAAAACAGTAGTCTTCACTAAGCCTTCTTTCACTTACATATAGACTTACCTCTTATATCGTCATTGATATACAACATTTCAATACCAATCTCTATTTTTATTTTAATTGAAACTAAACCTATGGTTATTTAGAACTCAAAAAGGCTATCATCCCATGATGATAGCCTTGTAAATTTTCCCGATATCTTATTTTGATGTAATCGTCATGCTGCTTTGTTTTTTCATAGCAGCTTCTCTAAATTCTTTTTGCTGAGCTGCAGTCATCGCTCTGTATTCTTTCAGGAACTTTTCATATTTTGGCACGACATCTTCTACTGTACCAAAGTCCTTTATTTCTCCATATTCCAGCCAAAGAGCTTTATTACAAAAATCCTTAATTTGCCCAATTGCATGACTGACGAAGAAAATAGTTTTTCCCTGATCGCGGAAACTGTACATTTTCTTTTTCGATTTCTCGGCAAAAGCCTGGTCTCCCACGGATAAAGCTTCATCAATGATCAGAATATCGGGGTCCACAGTTACAGAAATCGCAAAACCAAGTCTTGATTTCATCCCGCTGGAATATTTTTTAACAGGCTGATCGATGAATTTGCCGATATCCGCAAATTCAATGATTTCCGGCTCTAATTCCTTAATCTGTTTCTTATTGAATCCTAGCATTAAGCACTTCAATTCAATATTTTCCCGGCCTGTCAGCTGGTTATTCAAACCAGAAGCAATCGCAATCAATGAAGTTTGTCCAACTGTCTCGACCGAACCCATCGTAGGAGGGACAACACCAGCAATAATATTGGATAAAGTTGATTTACCTGATCCATTAACCCCAATCAGTCCAATAACATCTCCTTTACTGGCTGTAAAACTTATATCCTGAAGCGCATAGAAATCCTCACCATATCCTCCCGGCAAAATAATATCCAGTAGTTTTTCTGAGGTTTTGCTATGCATTCTGTATCTTTTATAAACATTTTTTACAATAACTGTATTCATAGTAGACCTCACTCCATTTTACAAATAATCGACAAAATGATTTCTAAATTTCAAATGAAGCACTGATCCAATCATGAGTAATACAATCGTTACTCCCCAAAAATATAAGGTATAGTATGAATGCTCAATGAAATACCACGATTGACCCAGCATCGCTGCACGATACCCTTCCACTAAATAAGTAAGTGGATTAAATTTTATAATCATTTGTAAAAATCCAGGCAAACTGTTTGATACCCACAAGATAGGGGTTAAATAAATCAGCATTCTCATAATAGCTTGGACAATCATCGTTACATCACGAACAATGGTAGCCAGTGTGGATGTTACGAGCGTAACGGCAAAAAATAGGATCATCGCTGCAGCCATAAAATAAGGCAACTGCAAATAATAAACAGATATAGGAAATCCGCCAAACTGCAAAATGATGGATACAAGTATCACGATAACAATATGCTGATAAAATTTCGACATAATAACATAAGACGGAATCGCACTCATAGGAAAACTCATTTTAGAAATAAAATTAATTCTCGTATAAATCGATTTTGTTCCATCCATGATGGCAGGATTGGCAAAGAACCAAAGGGAAATACCGGATAACATCCAGAAGATAAACGGCACGTCTCCAATTTCTCTGCCTCCCCGGATTCCCATACCGAATACGACCCAGTAAACTCCAATTTGAATCAAGGGATTTAAGAATTCCCACATAATTCCTAAATAGTTGTTGTTATTTGCACTCTTTAATTCAAATACAGACAATCGTCTGATTAAATAAAATGAACGTATTTGTTCTTGTATGACCGTAAACATAGACTTCATAAATTTTGAATATCCTTCCCCACTATTTTAAGACAGATACATGTATTGCAAAGAGTCTATTACAGCGCTCTCTGTTTGGATAGTATTGTTTTTTCATCAAATAAATATGAAATTAAGTTCTCGCTTGAATGACCTTTTGAATACTTATTCCATTTATTCGCATACTCTTCAATCATGTCCATATTAAAACTGTTCTCTTTAATGAGGTCAATAATCGCCTCTGTATTGTTTACTACTGGTCCTGGGACCATGTTTTCGTATTGATCCCATAATCCTCTGTCTCTTGTATACTCGTCTAAATCATACGCAAAGAATATCATCGGTTTCTTTAATAAAGAAAATTCGTATGAGATAGATGAGTAATCGGTTATTAAAATGTCAGCAACCACCAGTAATTCATTAATATCGCACTCTGGCGAAGAATAATTCAGGACAAACCTAGGATAGACTTTAGTAAAATCCGGAATATCCTTAATGGCTGGATGCAAGCGTAATATAACGACATACTCGTCATGTAATTCTTCATATAATTTTTTTAAATCTAATTCTAACTGGAATTTATTTAATTCATTATCGCGATAAGTCGGTGCATATAAAATTACTTTTTTATCCCAAAGTAATTTATTTTTCTTGGTCAAACGATTGAATACATTTTCTTTCTCGTTTTGATTATAAAAAAAGTCAGTTCGGGGGATACCAGTTCTAAGGATATTTTCTCCCTTTAAATTAAATGCATTCATGAAGTAAGTGCCCATAATGTCAGAACCAACTACTACTTTGTTAAAGCGTTTATAGACATCCATGAAGCGTTTGACTGCTTGATCTGATCTGTTTTGAACAGAAGCATCCTCTAAGCCAAATTTCTTGATAGCTCCCGATGCATGCCATAACTGAATGCATTCCACTTCCGGTCTGAATTCAGTAGATGCCAAAAAACCAAAATAATTATCAACCAATATATAACGCGATGTAGCTAAATGATAAACAGATTGGATGAAATCAATAGGGTTTTTAGTTTCAATTAAAACGATCCTGGCATCTTCATATTGCTGAAATCTCTTATAACTTGAGCCCTTACATAAAAAAACCACGTCAAAAGAAACATGCTTTCGACGCATTTCCTCATAAACATACTGAGTGTTATCACCAAAAGAGACAACAAAGGTTACTTTATTTTTAACAGGAAATAGATTGAAAATATTAAAAATGATTTTAAAAACGAACAAATATATCTGAATAATTAGCTCTTTACCCATTTTTCACCTTGAATAAATCTTTTTTTATTTGGGATGTGGAAATACCAATTGTTCTCGGTAAATATACGACCTGACAGTGCTCTTTTAGAAAGTCAAAATGCCCATCCCAATCATCTCCCATAACAAAAACATCTATATCATGTTCTTTAATGTCTTTAATCTTCTGTTCCCAGTTTTCTTCAGGAATCACTTCATCCACAAATTCAATGGATTCCAGAATCATTTTTCTATTTTCATAGCTATGATAAGCCTTTTTATTTTTCTCTTTATTGAATTCATCAGTGGATAAGCCCACTACTAAATAATCGCCCATTTCTTTGGCTCTTCGTAAAATATTGATATGACCGACATGCAACAAGTCAAAGGTGCCGTACGTAATAATCTTTTTCATTTCTACATCTCCTTACCTAGTTCATTAGCAAACTGGTAACTGACCAAAAAACGGAGCAACTTATAATCATATTAAAAACCTATTGTTAATTATATAACTCTTGTATCGAACTTTCAAACCTGTGTCGAATACACTCTAAATTATAACGTATCCATGGACTATTTGTAACATAAACTTAATGCATCATACCATTTACACGGATAGTTTTCATCTCACAAAAAAAGGAAATCATGACCTGTTCGATCATGATTTCTTAATTGGCTTTATAAATGTTTCAACAAAACGTTTAGACGCTTGTCCATCAAAATCTTCAAAGAATCGTTCTTTAAAAGCTTTAACCTTTTGGATGTCAAAGAAATCTTGATGAATCAGAGATATCACTTGTTCCGTTTTCTCTGCAAGAGGTCCTGGAATAAATTCTTTGTACTCATAGTAGAACCCTCTATCCTCCAGATAATCCTCCAAATCGTACGCAAAGAAAATCATCGGTCTTTCAAGCAGTGCATATTCAAAAATAACGGAGGAATAATCACTGATCAATATATCTGTAATAGAAAGAACGTTATTAATATCATTTTTACTTAAATTTAATACGAAATCCTCGGCTTCTTTCGGAATGTCAATCCCTTTAGTGACAGATGGATGGAGCTTTAGTATTAATACGTACTCATCAGAAAGCTCTTTCGCCATTTTCTTTAGATCCAGTTGGATATTGAAGCTGGCACGCTTTCCTGGACCTCCTCTAAAGGTTGGAGCATACGTAATGATTTTCTTATTACGCAAAGCGGGATAAACCGCTGTATATTTTTGCTTAATATATTCAATTCCTTCTTTATCAAAAAACGCATCTGTTCTCGGAAGTCCGATTGGATATACATTTTCTTTAGATATATTAAAGGCTTCCGCATAATGCGGGATGATTTCCTTACTTGTCACGGCCACTTTCGTATAGGAGCCATGAGCCTGGTTTTCGAATTCTCTCGTGTTGCTCTCTCGATAACCTACTGCACTATGTCCAAATTTCTTAAAGGCCCCTGCTGCATGCCAGGTTTGAATAACCTCTGTTCTTTTTCTGACCTTTAGTTTATATAATGGACGGTAATAGTCATCCAAAATGACATATTTCGAAGTCGCAATGTCATAATATAATTTTGCGAAATCCTTACAGGACCTTTTCTTTTTAAAATGCCCTACGACTTTATAGCCAGGTCTCGTCTCAGCGATTTCATTATAAATATACTCAAAAGAGTCCTGAAGTCTTGGCATTTTATTTGTGGCAAATGTAATTTTATTTTGCAGTGGCAAAAATCCGCATAACGGAAAAACAATGCGTCTTACCGCTGCAGTTTTTACTTTGGTTCTAAACCTTTTGTATTTTCTTTTATACACATACATCTGAATAGGGAGTAAGCTGCTCTTCTCTCCAGCTTTTTTTGCCACCTTGAATGTTTGTTTAAAAGCAGGAGCTTCTAATAATCTAGATTCCGTTTTAAACGATGTCTTTTTTAAGGCAATATCCAAACATTCCTGATAACTTCTTCTCGCAGAAGTTCCCATTAAATCAAAACGATTTACCAGGTTTTTAAAAATAACCGTATGAAGGGATGGAATTTCATTAAACAGTTCTTTATCCAGACCCTTTAGCCACTCATTAAAAATTTCAAAGGTTTGAACCGCGATCTCGTTATCTCTGCTATCCACGGCATTACGGATAGCCGGCCATATATCTGCAGAAACCAAACGATTATAATAATATTTCTTAACTTGGAAACGCGCCACTTCATTCTCAATATATTGATCCCATAGAGGATCAGAAATAGACATACTCTTCATAATGTCTTTTAGCACACTGACTGAATTGACACGTACTGTTTGTGATAAAGATAAATTATCTTCATCTTCTCTGGAACGGTAATTATAAATCACTTTATCAACTGTATAAATATCACTGCCCGCTCGTAAGTATGCTTCAATTACAAACGGTTGATCTTCTGTCACTTTTATTCCTGCCGGGAATGAAATGTCCTGAACAATGTCACGACGATAAAGTTTATTGCAGGGACCTAAAGAATAGAGTAATTCCTGATTAGCAACTAAATTCTTCTCACCCTCGTCATACACTCCATTATTGTAATGACTTCCGATATACCAAGTCTCTGTTTTGTTAAAACTCAGGGATGCACCCAGCACAAGAGCAGACTTTTTGGCAAGAGCAGCTTCATACATACTTTCCAATGCATCATTCGGCAGTATATCATCTGAGTCCACAAAACTAATAAACTCTCCCCGCGAGATTTTCAAACCATTATTGCGGGCTGCTCCTGGACCAGAATTCTCTTGCTTCACGAAAATAATGTTGGGATATCTCCGGCTGTATTCTTCAATAATCTCTGGGCTGCGATCAGATGAGCCATCATCTACCATGATGATTTCTATTGGTGACAGGGTTTGATTGACTAATGAATCTAATGTTTCTTCTAAGTATTCTTCAACATTGTATACGGGTGTAATAACACTTACTTTAATATTTTGATTATTTACACCCTCTATTTGTTTAGTATCCATATTGACTTTAACCCCTCTTAGTAGTTGTTTTCTATTTTAATATTCCTCATTTTAATAAATCGACAACTCGCCTGCTGGATTTTCCATCGATATCATCAAAAAAGTATTCTCTAAACGCCTTCAGCCTATCAGTATGAAAACGACTGTTTTTTATCGTATGAATCAATTCTTCCTCAGTTCTAACTAGAGGACCGGGTATAAAGGATTGGTAGTCATAATAAAAGTCTCTTTCTGAAGTATATTCTTCCATATCAGGCGCATAGAAAATCATGGGTTTATCCAATAATGCAAATTCAAAGCACACAGATGAATAGTCGGTAATCAAAAGATCTGTAATCAATAATAAATCATTGATTTCACTATAGAATGAGAAATCATAAAAAAAAGAACTATACATAAGCGGTATTTCCCATTTTTCCTTAACAAATGGGTGAATCTTAAATAAAAATATATATTCATCATGAAATGCTTGATGGATTTTATCTAAATTTAAGTATTCTAATGGGTAATAAGCAGACTGTTGCCCTGGCCCTCGAAAGGTTGGTGCAAATAAAATAACCTTTTTATCTTTAAGAAAAGGAAACTGTTCATAAAGCTCATTTCTCTTTTTCGTTTTATATTCCTGATCAAAGAATATATCCGTTCTGGGTATACCCGTAGCGATCACTTTACTTTCATCAATTCCAAATCCTTCAGCATAATGCTTTGCGACATTTTTGGAGCTGACTATCGCCTTTGTATAGTTTTTATGATTTAAGGAATCGGGATTAGGGCCTCCCGGCAAACCGACACGACTGAATCCAAATTTTTTAAAGGCTCCAACCGCATGCCAAAGCTGAATCAACTCAGCTCCCTCTCTGATTTTCAATGGATACACCATTGGATAAAAATCATCAAGTATGATGTATTTCGATGTAGCTAAATGATAGGCCAGCTCCAAAATTTCCTTGCAGGTTTTCTTGGCTGCTGTCCCTTCTTTTAACATATATCGGTAAGTGAAATCTCTATTTTGCCTTTGTAATTCATCAAATACAAAACGAAAATTACCTTCCATTTTGGTGCGGCTATCGGAAGCAAACAATATTTTCTTTGCATTGATTGGTAAAAGGCAAAACAGTCGATAAGCAAACCTGAATACATAGGTAGAGAAAAAGCGATTAAAAATTCTTCCCTTATTTTCTTTTATTTTTGCTGCTATTCTTAGAGGTGAATTTATTTTGTCCATACAGATCACTCACTTTTGTCTATAAAACTAACATATAATAGCCTATTTTTCTTCACTCATTAATAAGTGATTTACAATTCTTTCACTGGCTTTTCCATCTGTATAATCAAAGAACTCCCGCTGAAATTCCTCAATTTGATTGATATGGTAGTCTTTATCTTTAATCCAATTAACCAACGGTAACGTTTCTGTAAAAAATGGTCCGGGTATAAAATCAAGATACGGATAATAAAAATCTCTTTCTTCTAAATACTCCTCTAAATCATTGGCTATAAAAGCAATCGGACGCTTCAATAGACTATAGTCAAAGATTACAGAAGAATAGTCTGTAATTAACATGTCTGCTAAAACCAATAACTCTTGAATAGTATATCCCTTTTTGATATGCAGTACGAAATCACTATGATTTTCAATGCCACTTAAATGTAACTTCATATAAGGATGCAAATGAATAATTAGAATATACTCATCACCCAGATTATTTCGCATTAACTCTAAATCCATAGGCAAAGCAAATTCTTCCTGATAATGACTCTTACCACGAAATGTAGGAGCATATAGAATTATTTTTTTCCCTTGGAACTGTGGATATTGCTGATAAAACCGATTCCTAAGGCTTTCATGTTCCTCGTGGTTATAAAAATAATCTGTTCTGGGTACTCCTAAAGGATATATTTGTTCTTCGGGCATATGAAAGGCTTCTGCATAAGCTGAAATCACTTTTGCTGAACTGACATAAACCCTGGAATAATTAGAGTGTACTTTAACTGTTTTTAAATAATCTTCACTTGGTCCAAATTTCTTGCCAATTGTACTCCAGCCAAACTTCTTAAAAGCTCCGGCAGCATGCCAAAGCTGAATAATTTCAGAACCTTCCCGTGGCTTCACCACGTAAATAGGAAAATAAAAATCATCTACAATAAAAAAGCGAGATGTAGCCAAATGAAAACTGGCTCGAATAAGATGGAAAAAATAAGATACTTTCCCTTTAGGAGAGCTATCAAATCTTTTAGCCAATACATAACACTTTTTTTGCCCACCATTTTTGTCTATTTCATTTGCTATATGGGATAAATTCCCTTCCAGTTCGTTGGAACGGTAGGTAGCAATTGTTACTTTATTAGGATTAACTTTCAAAAAAAGGGAAGACAAAGTATAAGCAAGTTGAATACTATACTTTGTTAATAACGTCGGTATCATCTTCAACTTCTTCATAATTTGTCTTCCTGCCTTCCGATATTCAAAATTATATTTTCCATTCCATTACGGTTTTTCCCCAAGAGGACGTCAAATCCTTCTCGAATGCAGATAAGATATCCCCAATCGTTTTGACCTCTTGTACATCACCGACTAAGGTTCCTAAATATTCTACAACGTCCGGGTTTTCTTTGAGGAAGTTAACAGTTTTCACAAAATCTTCACGTCCGCTGCGACTGCTTCCTATTAACGTAATCCCTTTTTCTAAAACCATTCTGGTATTCACTTCAACTGGGAACTCGGAAACTCCCATTAAAGAGATAGAACCTTCCGGGTGAAGGTGTTCAATCATCTGATCAATGGCATACTGGCTTCCCTTCCCGCCAACACATTCAAATGCATGGTCAATTCTCAAATCTTCCGGAATTTCATCAATTGTATAAACTTCATCTACAAAGGAGAAGTTGTCCAATTTATAGCCCGTTTTACCGAAGATAATTACTTTGCAGTCTTTATACATTTTTTTCAGGAATAGAGTCGTAATGAACCCAAGGTTTCCATCTCCCCATACGCCAAATACATTGCGGCGTTTATGAGATCGACTATCAAATCGGGATAAGACATGAGTTGTAATGGTCATCAATTCTGTAAATGCGACGACATACGGGTCAATTCCTTCCGGTAATTCAACGATCCGGTCACGTCCCATAAAGACATAATCCTGCATAAATCCATCGTAGCCGCTTGAACGGAATTTGCTGGAACGCAGATAGTTCTCACCAATTACTTCATCTTTTTCAATCGGTGTATTAGGCACCATCACGACCATCGTTCCGTTTTTAAACTCGCCTTTTGGATCATAGACTACTTTACCTATCGCTTCATGAATTAAGGCCATTGGTAGCTTTTTCGCCATAGCTTCCTTTCCGCGGGTACCCGTATAGTAACGTTGGTCGGCAGCACAAATGGATAGGTGAGTTGGCCTTACGACAACGGAATCTTTATCATCTTTTAAAGAACGATCCGTATACGAAACTTCAAATTGCCTTGGCGAAACAAGCCTATATACTTGATTAATCATTGTTTATCCGCCCCTGTATAATAGCATTAGCAACTTTCAAATCATATGGTGTAGTAACCTTTATATTAAATACTTCACCCTTAACGAGTCTGACTTTTTCACCTTTTAGAGCACAAATTTTACAAGCATCAGTTAAAATACGCTTTTGCTCATCTGTTAAAGAGGTATAGTGTTCAGTCAGTTTTTTGATATTAAAGCTTTGTGGAGTTTGCCCCTGAAACATCGTATCACGAACAGGGATATCTGAAATGGTTTCTCCATCTTCAGATTGAATGATCGTATCTATTGCTTCAATTACTGTATCAACCGCACCATATTTAAGACTGGCATCAATATTCTCTTCAATAATCCGATGCGTCAGAAACGGGCGTACGGAATCGTGAGTAATGATGACATCATCATCATTAACTCCAAAAGTCTGCTCTATATAGCGAATACCACTCATAATAGATTCATTACGGTCTTTACCGCCTTGTACAACGATGATGCTGTCATTTTGTCCAATAAATTTTCTGATGATATCTTTCGTATGATTAATCCATTCTTTAGGTGTAACGACTAAAATTTTATCAAAGCGATCATTTAGCATAAATTTCTCTATGGTATGAATGATGATTGGTTTATTATTTAAAGGTAAATACTGTTTAGGCATATTCGTATTACCCATACGAGTGCCTTTACCACCTGCTAATATTTCTGCATAAATCATTACCTTACCCCATTTCTTTTTAATTCAAATATATGATAAAAAAGATTAAAATTCACCATTAAACTACATTATAAAAATCCATGTAAACTATACACTTTTTCTTATACCTTTTCAAGTATGTCTCTGCCAGCTCCAAGAAATCGGACATACCTATGAATCCTATATAATTACCATATCATATAACGTATCTCTTTTAACATGCATAAGAATAATTAGCTATTACCAAGGCTGTTAAACAATAGCAATGTTCTAAATAAAAACCTCCAAAACCGTTATCGCCATGCTGAAAATATAGCAGGTGAACTAACTAGTTTTGGAGGTTTTAAGCTTCATATGAAAATACTACTTTGCTTTATAAACAGGTACATCATAAAGCAAGTTATATTGTGTTAAGCTTGCGTACATTTCAGCCATTTTTCTTGTTTGTTTGACAGCCCAACCAATATCAGATGCATATTGGTGAGTAGCATAACCATACTTAACCATTGCATCCGGATTCCATCTCATTTTATATAGAGTGTTTTGGCCGGCATGTATATAGTTCTTTGATACAAATGCCGCGCCGCCTATGATGGCTTTTTCTACTGTCGTCCACCCCTGCTTATACGCATACTCTGCACCTTTATTAGTAGCATCTCCATCAAAAGCTCCAATGCCGTATACATTGTACACTGTAACGCCATTATACTTTATCCCTTTTGCCAATGAACTAGTTCCATTTCCGGTTTCCAATAATGAATGGCTGATTAAATATACTTCATTAATATTATGAGTCTTAGCAGCCTTTATAAAGGAGGAGGCCTTTCCAGCTAATACTCCTCTGCCCTTCAAAATTGTATTGTTAACTTCTGTCACATTGGTTCCTGCAGGAGAAGACAGAACTAAGAATTGATAAAAGCTAGTGGAAGCCGCGGAGAAATTTTTGGGATCCAAATAATAACGCACCTGCTCAGCAGTTGCATCGAAAAAACCAGGATCTGATGCTCTATCTAAGGAGGTTATAAAATTTCTATATTTCGATAAGACCCCGGTAGTATCTGTTTGTGGCGGAGGATTTTTTTGTTTCATCTGCATTGCTACTGCTTGATCTAAGGTAATGGAATATTGACTAATCTGTTCATTACTTACATCAACCTTACGTATATAAACATTTTGAAACTTACCATTTACCGTAATTCCAGAAACATACCAATTTGGACTGTAATCATAATATTTCAGTATGGTCCCTTTATTATATTTTCGCAGGACTTTAGAGTTGGTTGATGGTAATTGATAAACATTTACAGGAGATCCCACTGTGATTCCCTGTAAAACTGCTGATTGTCTATCCGTTTGCTCAATATCTGCTTTATGAATGTAAATGGTAGTTGCTTTTCCATTTACCGTTATCGTTGATTTATACCAATTAGTCGTGTAATCGTAATATTTTAAAATCGTACCTGAAGCATATTTTCTTAATACCTTCGCATCTCTCGAAGGAGCAGAATACACATTTGTGGGTTCTTTCAGCGCAATTCCCTCAGCTCTTGCCGGGTTACTAACAGGCTGCTCTATATCACTTTTCTTAATATAAATAGTCGTCCATTTCCCATTAACAGTGATATTTGAACGATACCAACCTGTGGTATAGCTATAATATTTTAAAACGGTCCCTGCCGGATACGTCCTGAGTACCTTCCCACCTGTTGAAGGAGAACTATACATATTTGTAGGGTTTTTAACCGCAACTCCCTCACCTCTTACTGGGTTTGTTGTCGGAAGTTCTATATCCTTTTTATTAATATAAATCGTTGTCCATTTTCCGTTAACCGTAATATTGGATTTATACCACTCTGAAGTAAAGGTATAGAACTTCAAAACCGTACCGGAAGCATACGTTCTAAGAACTTTACCGTGAGTGGATGGTGAAGCATACATGTTAGTAGGATTTTTTAGAGTAACTCCTTCACCCTTTACCGGATTGTCCGTAGCTTGATCAATATCTTCCTTATTTATATAAATTTTAGTGAATGTACCATCAACAGTAATATTAGACCAATACCATTCAGACGAATAAGTATAAAATTTGAGAACTGTACCTTTTGAATACGTTCTAAGAACTTTGGCACTTTTAGATGGAGAGGCGTATACGTTTGTAGAATTCAAAGTGACACCCTCGTAGACCACAGAACTAACACCTGCAGGAACATTACCTTCCTCATTTCCCTGCTGTTCTTCTTCCATTATGGGTTCTTGTTCTATAAAGAGTTGATCCTCGGCAAATTGGTTGTCCTCCATATCAGAAGGGATTCCTTCTCCAGGGACTTCATTAGAAGGAAGTTGATCAGCAATAGGTTCTTCAACTTGTGTTTCTTCTTGTGATTCTTCTTCCTCTATTTCTTGAATAGGTAGTTTAATATGTAGCTTCTCTACATAACCTTTCCATATTTCATTCTTTTCCGGAATACTATATTCAACAAGAACAAAGCTTCTATCTTCACTTATAACAGTAACCTCAGTATTGTTTTTCAACTGAGTTAGAATCTCGCTCTCCTGATTATTTTCCTTATAAAGATTAATAGTATCGCTTTCGTCTTCAGTAAATACTAGAGCTGTCACTTCCTTAGTATCATCAGGTATCTCTTCTGTTACTAAGGCATGCGACTGATAAGGCATTACTGAAATCATAAGACACAGAATAACTAAAATTACAGTTATTTTTTTTATGACAGTCATTATATCTCCTTCATTTGAATCTCTCAGGTTGAAAATTTAGTCTTGGCTGTATGCAATTGAGACTTTATATCCTATTCTATTTATAAACCCTCCTATTCTGTTTTTTCTTTTTATTTCTAAAAATGGATATAAAAGGCAACAAGGGCACAAAAAGACACGTTGATATTCTAACAAACTATTAAAATAAGACGCTACACTTTCATGAAATTTAACAACAAATGGAAGGAAAAGTACAAATTATAATAAAAATAGCTCATTATACACAATGGAATACAACGCAGTAAAGCTGAATTCGGAGATTTTTAAATAAACACAAAAGAAGCCGAGCGTTAGCTCAAGCTTCTTTTGTGTTTATACGATTTATATAAACCTTAAAAATTTAAAAATTGAGGGGTAATAAGAATCGAATTAATGTTATGGACAAATACCACTGCATCAATTTCATTCTTAACGATATAGTCCTTAACAGTCATATTCTTATAGTGCCTTAAATCTAAAACTCTGGTTTCCTCAAAATGAAAAGGGAAAAATTGAATCATGGCATTTGCATAAGAATCCTTAAGAATTAATACCTTCTTGCCATTATGCACGTTCGGATTTCGAATAATTCCTTCCGGGACATCTCCAGAAAAATAACTAACATAACGATTCGTATATACATCTTCTTTTTTCAGCACCTCTTCATTAAAAAGAGGTTGATTACTTTTACCTCTATAAGATATTTCAAGTGGTTTTTCTTCTACTTTTTTCTCCACTATCGTAATCGTGTCTACTTTAGATACATTGCTCTTGCCGACTTTCCTCGCTTCAGAGCCATAAAAAGGCGTAGTGTCCTCTCTCCATTTATAGGCTGACATAGGTAAAGGTTGTCCAATATCAGGCAAGTGAGCGTTCATATTATCAACAATTTCACTATAAGCATAATAGGCTGCCTTTGGCTTCCAGTGATGGTCCGTATAAAAATACATGTCTTCTTCACCCATATGCGGCTGAATAGCTAATCTCAAATCAAGGAAATTTACATCACCAGAAAACCCTTTGGATAATTCATCAGACAGTTTATTAGCGTTGCTCTCTATATAATCCGGCAATTGATGCTCCATCATTGTCGTCTTATTAGGAGCTAATGCAAAATAGACAGGTATGCCTTTTTCCTTTAAATCAGCAGAGAAGTCATTAATCTTTGTATTAACAAGCTTGATGGATTCATCTGTTTTTTTAGGTGCCAACGCGCTAATCATATATCCATCACGATTAATATAAACATCCTTAAAGAGGCGCTGTCCAAAAACATGATGACTTACAAATGAATTAGTTTCTATCCATTGATTACGTAAAGGAAATTGATCATTATAGTAATCATCAAACCTGCTGAAATATTCACCAGAGGTAACAGTCTCTACATTTAAATCAGGTCGCTTCTCCAAAGTCCTTCCTTCCATTTCTGAGCTTTTACGATCCTCATCAATCAAAGACCATATACCAAAAATAAAAATAGAGCACAAGAAGAATATAGCTATAAAATATCGGTTTATTTTTTTTGCCATGTGATTACTCCTTTAAAAGCGGAAATAAATAAAAGGATTAAACGTATTCGAAACAACATAGGTAACGGATAGAACAAATATAGCCACATAATAGACAGCAGATACAGTTTCTCTGCCACCAATCATCATTTTAGACGATGACACTGTTACTTTTTCTCTTAGTAAATTAAGGATAGGTGTCGCTGCTATAATAGCTAGTAAAATAATGATGCCATATTCAAAACTATAATATTTCGCCTGAAGATCCCATAGGCCAGTACCATTAAAGCCAAACATGGTCTGTATATAAGCAAATGCATAATCAAAAGTCTCTGATCGGAAGAAAACCCAACCGATTAATACGACAACCAATGCGTATAGATGTTGCAGGAATGTCGGGATTCTTTTTAATAAACCTCCAAGGAATGCTCTCTCCATCATAATAAATAAACCATAATATAATCCCCAAGCTATAAAAGTCCAGCTCGCCCCATGCCATAATCCTGTGGCAAACCATACAATCAAAAGGTTCCTGTAAGTAAGTAGATTTCCTTTTCTATTACCACCCAATGGAATATAAAGATAATCTCTAAACCAAGATCCTAAAGAAATATGCCACCTTCTCCAAAATTCAGCAATGGACTTTGAAATGTATGGATAGTTGAAATTCTCCAGGAATTCAAATCCAAACATTTTCCCTAAACCAATCGCCATATCAGAGTAACCCGAGAAGTCAAAATATATTTGGAGTGAATAAGCAATGATTCCAATCCAAGCCAGACCCGTTGACATCTCTGAAGGATGGAGCGCAAAAATTTGGTCAGCTACTAATCCACAGTTATTGGCAAGCAGCATTTTTTTTGCGAGACCAATAATGAATCGTTTTACGCCTTCAGAAAATTTATCGAAGTTTTCAAATCGTACTTTAATTTGATCTGCCACAGTTTGATAGCGCACAATTGGACCGGCAATCAATTGTGGAAACAAAGAAATATAAAGGGCCATATTTAGAGGGTTTTTCTGCACATCCCCGTCCCTCCGGTAAACATCTATTACATAACTCATAGCCTGGAATGTAAAGAAAGATATACCGATTGGTAATGGTATAGTTGGGATTGAAATCGAAGTATGGAGTATTCCATTTATACTATCAACCAGGAAGTTCGAATATTTAAAAACTCCCAATAATAAAAGGTTGGATACAACCATAATCCCTAATATCCATTTAACTTGCGTCTTTTTGTCTCTTTTAGCGTCTACAAATAGTCCAAAAAAGTAATTCATTATAATAGATATAATCATAACGATTACAAATCTTGGTTCACCCCAAGCATAGAATAATAAACTTGCCGCCAGCAGCACGATATTCTTAAGTCCTGGTCGAACCATAAAGTATAGAACTAAAACAATTGGTAGGAATAAGAATAAAAAAACAGTCGAACTAAATAACATGTGCTTCCCTCTCTTTGCCTTCACAATAAATATAAAAACCAAAAAAATCATATCATATACGCGGGGAATAATATACACTTTTATACTTATATGTTATTTATTTCTAGTTTTCTCCTTCTATGAACATCAGATTGGCTCTCTCTTAAGTTTCCTTGATTATCTCCGTAGTAAAGACGCCGAATCACTGAAATTCAAGGCCAGTCTAGAGTTATGATTCCCCGAATCTACTTAAAAAATAGGAATACAACGAGGTTTTTCCTATTTACCACCTTAATGATTTATATTGAAATTTCCTTTATAATCTTTTGTAAAGGAAATTAAAAAATGGATTACTTTTAGAAGGGCAGACATACTCATGAAAAAGAATGTTATTTATATAGAAGGTATACCTTTTTACTCATCGACGATGGAAGATTTTATTCACTCGGAGATAAAGACGCGGATTGATGCAGAGGAAAAAACTTTTATCGTTACCGCCAATCCGGAGATTGTCGAATATGCACGCAATCATAAAGATTACCGTAAGATCATTATGCAAGCTGACTATATCACACCCGATGGCGTTGGGATTATTATGGCATCAAAAATCCTCAACACACCATTAAAAGAGAGAATAGCCGGCTATGATATGATGCTTGAATTTTTTAAGATGAATACCAAGCGGCCTTTGCGCATATATATGCTTGGAGCTGAAGCTGATGTAATTGAAATTTGCGCCGAAAAAGTCAAACAATCCTACCCAAATGTTGAACTGGTTGGATATCACAATGGCTTTTTTGATATAGAGGACGATCAATTTGCCGAGGAAATTAGTGCTTTAAAACCAGATCTCATTTTACTTGGCATGGGTTTTCCACGTCAGGAAAATTGGATCAACAAACATTACGATAAATTTGATAAAGGACTCTTCATTGGTATTGGAGGCAGTTTCGATGTTTTTTCCGGCAAACTGAAAAGAGCACCGGAAATTTGGATTAAGATGAATCTTGAATGGCTGTACAGGCTGTTCAAGCAGCCAAGCCGTTGGAAACGAATGCTGGTCCTTCCGTTATTCCTATTAAGAGTTTTAAAACATAAATTTCTTAAATGAGATGAAAGGGAATCCTATTTCCTTTCTCTTTGTTGTATTAATTTTTTCCATATCCTTCATCATTGTTTTAAAAGTATAACTAGTTATAGAGCTTTTATAGTTACATATTTTGTAAAATAATGAGGAAGAAATTAAATTTTAGTAGAGGTTTTGACGTAAACCGTATATAATTGATACTTGAGATTGATATATTTATACAACTATTTCAATCTACTAACCTATATACTCCGATTTGGTTTAAAGATACTCGCAAAAGGGTACTTTTATTCAGACTTATAAGAATAGAGGGTGGAAATTTTGTTAATTGCAGCTTTTATAGTTGCCGTATGCCTGACCGTACTCATCACCCCATTTGTTATTAAACTAGCTCATAAAATAGGAGCTACTGATGCTCCCAACAATAGAAAAGTGCACATGAAAGTAATGCCAAGCATGGGCGGATTGGCTATATTCCTAAGTTTTATTATGACACTCCCGATTTTTTCACCGGAAATAGCCCGATCAGATACATTTTCGGCCATCTTTTTCGGTGCAGCAGTCATCTTGATTCTCGGCATATTTGATGACATTTATGAATTGAATGCAAAAGTGAAGTTACTGGGGCAAATTGCTGCTGCTTTAACCATAGTCATTGTCGGCGATATCCAGCTCAACTATATTAATACACCATTTGGGGATACGATTGAATTTGGCTTTATGGCAATACCGATCACAGTCATTTGGATTGTTGGCATCACAAATGCCATAAACTTGATTGACGGATTAGATGGATTGGCAGCAGGTGTTTCAACTATAGCACTACTGACCATCTCCGGAATGGCAATCTTTAGAATCGGCGATATATTCGTGGCTATGATTGCTTTAATTCTGGCTGGAAGTACCTTAGGGTTTTTGAGATTTAATTTCTTCCCGGCTAAGATATTCATGGGAGATACAGGGGCGATGTTCCTTGGTTTCATGATATCCGTACTATCCCTCTTAGGATTTAAAAATGTTACTGTGATTTCCTTGATTATACCGATTGTGATTTTAGGTGTACCTATTTCAGATACATTCTTTGCCATCGTACGCAGGTTTTTGCAGAAGAAACCACTACATGCACCAGATAAGTCTCATTTGCATCACTGCTTATTGCGTGTAGGCTATTCTCACAGGACAACGGTTCTGATGATTTATGCGATGGCTGCCGTCTTTGGACTGGCTGCTTTCATCTTTAGTATGGCCACTTTCTGGGGCGGAGTATTCGTTATTTTCATTCTGCTAATCTTACTAGAGCTGCTGGTTGAACGAATTGGTCTTCTTGGTGAAAACCACAGACCATTGCATAAGCTTTTAGCATTACGTACAACTGATTCAAAAGAAAGACCCTGATAGGAATTGTTAAGCCGCCATTTAATAAATGGCGGCTTTTTTAATAGGAATTTAATCTACCTCTATCTTCACTTTTTATTTCAATTAAACTCAGTTAAGAACTATCATGCTTTGATCTCGCCTAATAGTACCAGCCTTACACAGATACCAATCTTCTCTCTATAAATGCTAAAACCCCGAATTCTATTTAAGAATTCGGGGTTTAGCCATTCATCTTCATTCAACTATTACTGAACCATTGGGAATCGATTCTGTTTCTGAAGTCTCTTTATAATCAAGATGTTGCTGGAGCTCCTGTTTCATATTTTCCAGGGCTTGCTCGTCCAATTGATAATAATACGTACCGCCAATGTAAGAATCCTGACCTTCCAAATTTATGGATTCGATTTGGAGATTAGATGCTGCCAGTATATAGCTCGTAAAACTCTTCATTTCTTTAAAGGTCATATTGGTCTTCATATTTTTACCGATACCTTCAATCACATCGGCATATTTCGTAATCGATCCGGCCGAAGCTGCTTTATCAATAATAGCGGTAAGAATCTCCTGCTGACGTTTCCCTCGCTCAATATCACTGTCTTTCTTCCTTGTTCTGGCTAAAGCCAATGCCTCTTCTCCATTTAAGGTTTGCATTCCTTTTTCAAGAGTAATGGCACCTTGTTGATCACTTGAGTTTTGCTCAGTGAATGTATAAGGCACTTCGACATCGATCCCGTCCAAAGCATCAACTACATCCACAAACGCATTAAAATTCATTTTTACATAGTAGTCTACGGGAATATCCAGTAATTCTTCAACTGTATCAATTGTATATTTAACACCGCCATATGCATGAGCATGTGTAATTTTTGAATAATCTTCTTTTCCAGGAATATATACATAGGAATCACGCGGTATACTTAATAATTTAACGGTTTTGTCTTTATCATTAAATGTAGCAAGCATAAGCGCATCCGTTCTGGATCCTTTTTCATTATTACGCACACTGCTATCATCCACACCCATAAATAACACGGATACATTATCTTTAGCAGGATTTACATTCCGTCCATCATTTGCAAAGTTTTCATCAAATGATTCGGAAAGGACGTTTTGAGCCTTCACATATAAATAACCTGCATAACCACTAGCGACTAAAACAACAATAAGGATTGGTAATAAGATAACTGCTGCGATACGTTTCTTATTTTTCCTCCTGCGCCTCACCTTGCGCATTTGCCTATTTTGCATTGGTTTTCTCCTTTTATATATATTAAAAAATAGAAGTCATTTTTGAGTCATACATCATTTTACCCTTTTTCTTAAATTCCGTAAATCAAAATTTAATCCTGAAAAAAGGTTGAAACTCTTTATTCAGTTAAATTAACAAAAAAAGACACTGGAATAAAGAATTTCATTCTAGTGTCTTTCCATTTTTATCAAGTTCGCTGACAGTATATAACGCTGAGGTGCATCGCCAATATAATCAAACGGATAACAGGTAGTTACGGTTAAAACAGGACGTGACTTAGGCACAATAACAGTCCGGTCATCAGCATCGACAATGCGAACACCGAAGACTTTATAGGTAAATGTTCCAGCTACTGTCTTTACAATTAATTCATCGTCTTTACCAATCTGTCCAAGTTTACGAAATACCGTATCACGATGCCCCGAAAGAACTGAATTGTCTTTCATTCCAGGCAGGACACTATCTGCATAATGTCCTACACCTTTTTCCAATTCGTCCTCATCTGTTCCCTCAATGATAGGAAGTTGAGCTGAGATTTTTGGGATAATCAATTCACCGAATTCTTCACCCTGTTTTGGATATACTTTATATAAGTCCTCCGATGAGTCTTTTTCTTCAGTTGTGTTCATCGGTGCAGCCACAGGTTCAGGTGCAGCCTCAGTTACTTTCAAATCAGGTGTTTTAGCCGTGATGAGAGGCAGACCATTCTTAATGATCACACTTATACCTACTATGATGAGCAGGCCGGCTATAAGCGCCATTACTCTTCTTTTAGAAATCATGCAGCATCCTTATTTTTTCGACGGAACAGTACCATTCCAACGCCTGCCACTAAGATTCCTAAGCCCATCCATACACCTTCAGTATAATTTCCGGCTGTATTTGGCAATTTACCTCCGTTAATTGTTTTACCTGTTTTATTCTCCACCTCAGTTTTAGGTACAGTTTTTACCGGTACAGTTTTTACTGGAACTTTCTTTACTGGTGCAGTAACTTGATCAATTAAATCAGACCCAAACATGTCAGCTGTAATAATCATATCTGCAAGAAATTCCCCTTGCTTGCTGTAAAACTCAATTAACAAATCTGCACCATTCGTGGACTCTAGAACCATAAGTTCTTCTATAGTAATGGCTTTCTTATTGCCATCTTTCGTTAAATAAAATTTTGCTTCCATTTGGTAAATGTCCAAAACGTCATTAAATAAATCAATAATTTCTTTCATTTGTGCCTCAGTTAATTCTGATGCGCTTTCAAAATCAGGCAGATTATCCGCACGTTCTTCTAATTCTAAGAGTTTCTCCTCAAGTGCTGGATCTTCAAAATCTACAGTTGAAAGATGTTTCTCTATATTCTCTAATTCTTGCCTATCAATGCCGAATTGAGCAAGCATCTCTAACAGGGCATCCATAAACATATAACCCAACACTGCTTCTTCAAGATCCTCAAGGTATTTATAGTTGGACAGGCTATCTCCATTACTGGATAACATCTTATTTAACTCATCCAAAGTCATTTCGTAATCTGCAAGCCATTGTTTCAAGGATTCATCTGTGATCTCAGTTCCCTCAAAATCTTCTAGGCTTAATGCATGTTTTAAAATATTAATATAAACATAATATTCCTCTATTGATTTAGATTGATCATACCCATCTTGGTAAGCCAATTCTTCCATCAATTCTTCTTTACTGGAAAATCCATTTGTTTCAATAAGAGCATTGAGATTATCACCAGTAATTTTATCACCCAATGCTATTTTTAATTCCTCAGTTGAGTTATAATCGGAATATTCTTTACCTAAATATGTAAGTATGAGTTCTTTTAATGTGTCAGGTGAAATCCCTTCTGTTTCAGCAAACTTATTAAAATCTTCTTCATTCATTGCAGCAAAACCTACTACTGGATTCAATACTGTAAATAACAACAGACAAGCGACTAGAGACAAGGCTAAACGTTTCATTTTTTCCCCCTTAAAAGTAATGTTACAAAATTATTACATTCCAAATTTAGTATAATATGTTTTAGTAAATTTTTCCACAAAATTTCAAAAAAAGAGAAAATCATGTATTATTATGATGATATGGCTTAGAATAGCTAGAGAAACATTCAAGATATAATACTATTTGCCTAAAGGAGGCAATGAAACTTTGTTAGAGACACGAAAGCAGCTACATTCATCCGTAAATAAAAAGAAAATAATAAAAGCCTCTTCTATTTGGCTTTCTATTATTACTGTATGTTTTGTATTTCTCTTACCTTTATTGGTAATGATTATTTGCGAAACAATGGTCAGGAATGAATTAAATTTATACACGCTTGGTGAATTTTTTGATTTGAAGCCAAAAGCTTTCCTATTAAACTACCTGATTTATTTTGCCGTAATAAATTTATTTTATATACTTCCACGAAAACTTTATTACTTTACTTCTCTATTAATAAGCGGTTTATTTATTCTCTTTACATTTGCCAATCAAATGAAACTTGAGTTACGAAATAGTCCCATCATGCTTTCTGATTTAAGCCTTATTAATGAGTTACAGGGTTTAGATAATCTAGAAATACCTTGGAAGCCTATTATTTTGGGAGTTAGCATTCTTATAGCCGGGATCCTAATGATCTTTTTCTTACCAAAAGGAAAAGAACTTTGGATCTCTAAGACTCTATTATTTGCGGGTTCAATCGTTTTCCTACTTATATTATGGAATGAGAAACCAATTTCTCCAATGGCAAAGGCAGATCTTTGGTACACGCGCTGGCGTCCAGAGCTCGGAATCAGCGAAAATGGGTTAATAGGTAATTTCACTCTATTTGCTAAAAAGGCACAAATCAAGCCGCCTGAAGGTTATTCTGAGGCAAAAATTCAAGAACTTGCAGATAAATACCAACCCGAAACTGCGAAACAAACACTTGAAGAAAGCGAACAACCAAATGTGATCTATATTATGAGTGAAGCTTTTGTTGACCCGTATATTTGGGGTGAGCAATATTTCACTGAAGATCCCACGCCTAACTTCAGAAAAGCTTTCCAGGAATCCATGCATGGTTTTATGTATTCACCTGAGTATGGCGGAGGAACAGCAAATGTCGAATTTGAGGCGGTAACAGGTTTAAGCAGACAATTCCTCCCAGGAGACGATGTAGCATATAATCAATATTTAAATAAATCGATTCCATCCGTTGCATGGGAATTTAATGAAGCAGGGTATCAGACTACAGCTATCCATGCTTTTAAGAATTGGTATTATCAGCGGTCTTCTGTTTATAAAAATCTGGGTTTCGATCGCTTTATATCCGGTGACTTCATGAATCTTGATTTCCCATTTGACAGTGGGAAAGGATATCCATCCGATAGACATATGACTGATTCTATCTTGAAAATTGTAAAGGAAAATGATAACCCATCCTTTATCCATTCAGTAGGACTTGAAGCTCATATGCCATATCCTCGAACAAAAAGTGGTTCACCTTTTCTGGATAAGACAAAAATGAATCTGGACACTTATGAAACATTTGGTACGTATGTGAACAAATTAAACAGCGTGGACAAAGAATTGGGCAGAATGCTAGGGGAATTGAAAGAACTGGAAAGACCAACGATTGTAGTTTTTTGGGGTGACCATTTCCCAGGGTTTACGCCATTTGACACTGTGTATGGAAAAAGCGGTTTAAATTTTTCAACCAGTTTAAATGGAAGCTACGAGGACTGGATGAAACTTCATAGTGTCCCTTACTTCATTTGGAACAGCAAAGAAAATACACCACTGGAAAAAGACGTAACACCAAATATGTTCAGCCAAATTGTTACAGATATGGCCCATATAGAGGGGAATGCGATTACAAACTTGTTGACTCAAGTTGCAGAGAGCGGAAACTCCTACTTCCCATATAAGCAGTTTACAAAGGAAATGGGCATTTATACAAATGAGATGATGGATTTACAAATGCTTCAATATGACATCCTTCACGGTAAAAGATATTTTATGGAGACAAGCTTGGCAACAAAAGATAATCCTGATTATCTTGTCGGCTGGACAGAGGATCCAAAAGTCAGCATAACTAAAAGTGATGGAGAAATTTTGATTCATGCAGAGGGAATTCCTAAGTACGCCAAGCTATTTAATGAATCCGATGATGAGCTAGAGATTACTTGGGTAGAATCAGATGAGGGTACCTCGACTTTTAAGGTCAAGGGAAGTCCAAAAAAGGTTTATTTTGAAGTACAGGATGATCGGAAATCAACCCTACTGAAGACAAAGAAATTTTCAGTAAACGAATAAACAAACGCCCCTCTAATTTATATGGAGGGGCGTTTGTTATACATTCATATACATTTATTTATATCCCATTTTTCAATGCGATTTTTAACTTTCTTTTTAGGTAGGTAATCATAGATGCCTTTTTGTACTTTTCTAGCTCTTCTTGATTTTCTCCCATAGCCAGCTTAATCTTTTCTTGTAAGCCCAATGACCGTTTCTGTTCATCTAATAGCTTTTGGTTTAACTGTTCGTATCTTTCCATCAAATCATCATACTGGTTAAAGATTTCCGATAAAATTTTATTCATCAGATGACTTTCAACTTCGTTTGCACATACAATTTGGTGCAATCGCAATAAAAATTTATGATAATAATCCTCTGTGTAGTGAACATAAAAAGGTCCCCATGGATGTTCATTATATGTGTGATATGGTTTATCATTGATTTCAATAACCGACACAGGATGATGATCTATTACATATTGATCCAGCTCATCCCAGTACTGATTTAAAAGTTGCACATTTTCTTTTTTGACACGTCCACTCGTTGCAAAATCAACCAATGAACCACTATCGTTTAAAAGGGAAACATTTCTTGCCTTATGAATAATGATCTGACATTCCGGCAATTTCTCTTTTAAAAAGGCGAATAACTGATCTACACTCTTTTTCCACGTTAGTAAATATTCTTCCTTATGATCTAAAATCGTAAGTTTCTTTAGTGAACCCTGCTCCTTTAATCCTTTATAGTAAGGTGTTTTCCATAACTTCCAACGATTATCCGTAATATATTGGTCTGAATCCAAAGAAATGACCCCAAAGTGAATATCAGCGAAAAAATCAATAATCAAATAGGTTGGTTGCAGTTTAACTAAATCGGTAAGGAAACTCTTTGAAAAGTCTGTTTCTACATTCCATTTATCATAGTTATTTAAATCACCAATATCATCCTTGGTATAGTTAAATGGACGAGACATCAAGCTGATGATAGAAGCTTGATTTTGCGTCAGAATACAATCATAAAACTCTTTATATCTTGGATTGAACTTTGAATTAAAATTGTCCCTCGTCGCACAGCTACCCAGAACTGCAACTTTTATATTCTCCACCATACTTCGGCTCCTTTTAACACTACTCAATAGATACCTTTAATTATAAATAAAATATATGGATAATAACTATATAAATTTCTGTATATCGTCATTATCCGAACTGCAATGAACCTCATACATCTAAAAAAACGACAAAGATGTTACTTCCTAACCGTCAACCGATATGAACTTACATTCCCGGCTGCATCCGTCAAATAAACTCTCATAACTGTATTTAATTTTTGCTTTTTGACCGAAACGGAGAAGATGCCGGAGTTATTCGCTTTTCCTTTTCCAATCACTTTATTGTTTACTTTTATGGTAATGTTAGCATTCGGCTCAGTTGACCCTTTTACCTTTGTTGAGCTGGGAGTGAATTTATTGATATTGATTAATTTAGGTGCCGTTTTATCTTTCACAACCGTTTTCAGTGCAGGACTCTTATTCCCTGCTTTATCAGCTGCTTGAATATATAGAACAGATCCTGCCTTTTGAGCTGCCTTCATAGTGATTTTAAAATTACCTGCACTGTTTGTATTCCCTGAGGCCAATTGAACATTTCCTTTGCGAACAGTAACTTTAGCACCAACTTCTGCTTTTCCTTGAACGATTTTGCTGTTGTCTCCTATACTCGTCATTTTGATAGCAGGAGGTGGTGTAGTATCTTTTATCTTCCTCTTAACAGGCCAACTCTCATTCCCTTTTTCATCTACTAATTTAATAGAAACAATCGTATCACCCTTTTGTAGAGGAATACTGATCAGCTGATTAAATCCTCGATCTGAAGTGATCTGCTTTTCAATTCTTGTATTTCCAATCACAATAACTTTACCTTTAAATGCTTCTTTGTACTGAATACGAATCGTTTTATCTTTATCGGTTAGTTGACTGACCACCGGGGTCGCAAGCAAACGGTATTTCAGAGCATTCGCCACATTGACTCTGCCAGCTCCATAACTGGTGTCCTTCCCCTTCGCCCCAAGGTCATTCGCCGTAGATGTCAATCGATAAGCCACCTGTTCATTTGTTAATTTAGGCTCCTTTGATAAAATCAATGCAGCTGCCCCGGCTACAATCGGAGAAGCCATTGAGGTTCCACTCATTGCCCCATATTTATTATTAGGCAAAGTAGACGTAATTTCTGAACCGGGTGCTGAAAGGTCTATCGTTGTCCCATAATTGGAGAAATACGACTTTTTATCAAACTGAGTCGTAGAACTAACAGATAACACATTTTGCAAAGCTGCCGGGAAGGATGGTCTAGTAGTCTGATCATTTCCGGCTGCCGCTATAATCAGAACGCCCTTTTTATACGCGGCCTGTACAGCATCATTTAATGCCTTGGAGCTTTCATACATCCCAAGGCTCATATTAATAACGTCTGCTCCGGACTTCACTGCGTATTGGATCCCTTTAATGATATCGGACGTATAGGCTACATCATTTACAAATACATTAATCGGCATCACTTTCACACTGGGTGCTACCCCTGAACCACCTATTTTATTATTCCCAACAGCGGCAATCAGGCCGGCTACATGCGTACCATGTTCCCCGGCAGGCATCTTTTTATTGGAATTTGCCACAATATCAAATGGTTTAATAATGTTGGGAGAAAGATCCGGATGCTTTGAATCAATCCCATTATCTATTACAGCCACGATTGTTTGATGAGAACCTTTTGTCGTATCCCATGCTTGCCCTGATTGAATGGCAGTATGATGCCATTGATTCTTAAGTAATGGGTCATTAAGCAGGGCATCCAGAGTCACTTTATAATCAGGTTCAGCATAAAGAACTCCCGGATTCTTCTTTAACTCCTTCAAAAAGGAAGACATCGATTTGTTTTTTGGCTTCTCGACTGTCATAAGATTGGTTTTCTTTTCGAGCATTGAACTGCCGTATTTAAGAAATCGATTCACCAACTTAGATTGACTCACCTTTATAATGACCCGGTCAGTTGTCTCTTTGCTATTTTTCGAGTTTGGTATAGCTGCTTCGACAGGAGTTAACGATCCCAACAAAATGATAATGCTCAGCGCCGCGATAAATCTCTTCATTCTATTTCTCCACTCACTTTCCCAGATGTATATTTAGACCCAATATTACCATTTTTTTCTACATAGTCATATAGTTCTTTTCATTCAATACCAAAGAAACACGTTTCAACATTATTTTTCCTGTGTTACTATATTATAGGAGATGTTTTTTTAATAAGGGGGAGTTCTATTTGAAATCAAAAGCTGCCGCATTTGCTGCCGTAGCCATTCTTTCAGTCGCATATGCTGGATCTGCTTCTGCCGATTCTAATACATACACAATAAAAAAAGGGGATACCTTGTCGGCCATTGCCAATAAAAGCGGAACAACCGTTGCAGCACTTAAACAATTAAATGGTCTAAAATCCGACATGATTTATCCAAACAAAGTATTAAAGATAAAATCGACTACTGCTACCAAAACTGTAACAACAAACAAAAGTAAACAAAATACTGCTCAGACAAGCTCTGCTAAAACCTATAAAGTCGTTTCAGGAGATAGTCTGTCAAAAATAGCAGCCAAGCATAAAATATCGATTAGCAATCTAATAGAGTGGAATAATTTAAAGAGTACGCTCATTTATCCGAATCAGGTGCTTAAAGTTTCAAAAACAGCAGGGGGTACTGTTAAACCAGTAGTCACTTCGCCTAAGCCTTCATCCAGTACAGTCTATGTTGTGAAGAGCGGAGATTCTCTAAGTGTTATTGGCAAAAAATACGGATTAACAGTTGCTAAGATAAAATCCCTTAACAGCCTTAAATCAGATACGATTTATGTCGGACAGAAACTAAAATTGACAGGTGCAGCTGCCGCAGCTCCCACACCAGCCAAACAGCCGAATCCATCTAAATCTCCGACATCCACCACAACATACACGGTAAAGAGCGGAGATTCACTGAGCCGGATCGGACAGCAGAATGGAATAACGGTTGCTAAATTAAAGTCCCTTAACAATCTTAAATCAGACATGATCTATGTAGGGCAAAAGCTGAAGCTATCAGGATCTGCTGCAAGCAAACCAACAGTACCAAAACAAGAAGGTATTGGACGGGATGATTCAACAAGTGTGATCGGCAATTCCAATTTCACCGCCAAGCTGATTAATGAAAGCAAAAAGGTTATGGGAACGAGATATGTCTTTGGTGGGACTACCCCATCAGGATTTGACTGCAGCGGTTTTATTTATTATGTATTTAATAAAGCGGGTTATGATATTAACCGCCTTACAGCCGCAGGTTATTATGACCGTTCTTATTACGTCAATACTCCCAAGCCAGGTGATTTAGTATTTTTTGAGAATACCTATAAAGCGGGTATCTCACATTTAGGCATCTATATAGGCAATAACGAATTCATTAACGCGGACAATAGCGGCGTGAGAATCGTAAGCTTAAGCAATTCCTATTACAAGAAGCATTTTTCGAGCTTTAAGAGATTCTATTAAAAAAAAATCCAGCCAAACTTGGCTGGATTTTTTTTATTCTTATCGAATCCTGAGTGCTTTAAAATTTGAAGTTAGTTCGCTATATGATAAACTCTAAAAGTTATTTAATAGTTACGGAGGGTATTATATGAAGATAATAACTATCTTAGTACCGGCTTATAATGAAGAAGAAGTTTTACATCAATTATATGATCGTGTCAGTCATGTCATGGATAGCATCAAAGATTATGAATTTGAATTACTTTTTATTAATGACGGAAGCAAAGATAATACCTTGGATATTATTAAAATTCTCCAAGAAATGGATCCTAGGGTTTCATTTGTAGACTTGTCCAGAAACTATGGGAAAGAAACGGCTATGATAGCAGGATTTGACTATGCCAAGGGTGATGCTGTTATTATATTGGATGCAGATTTACAGCATCCGCCTGAGTCTATTCCCGAAATGATAAAGTATTGGGAACGAGGGTATGATGATGTTTATGCAAAACGCATGAAAAGAGAAGGGGAAAATTGGTTAAAGAAATTCACATCGAAGAAATACTATGAGTTACTTCAAAAAACCACCAAAATACCTGTTTTAGCAGATGCCGGTGATTTCCGCTTACTGGATAGAAGATGTGTGAATGCAATAATACAAATGAGAGAATCTCAGCGATATACAAAAGGAATGTATAGTTGGGTTGGTTTCAAAAAGAAAGAAATTGAATTTGAAGCGGCTCCCAGAGCAGGCGGAGAAACTAAGTGGAATTATATGGCCCTTATTGAATTGGCCTTAGAAGGTATTACATCATTTACAATTTTTCCATTACGGTTATCCAGTCTCTTCGGATTCACCATATCTATTCTTTCCTTCTTTTATTTAATTTTTATTATAGTCCAAACTGTATTTTTCGGCACAGATACTAGTGGGTATCCCTCTTTGATGGCAGTTGTTTTATTTTTAGGAGGTATTCAACTTATCTCTTTAGGTATTATAGGTGAGTACCTAGGAAGAGTTTTCAACGAAACCAAAAACCGTCCCTTGTATTTTGTACAAGAATATAATAATGAGTATGTGAATGTTTATGAAAAAACTCGACAAAAGAATCTATAGTATAATCATGTATTTAATAATGGGGGTTCTAACAACTCTCGTTAATATTGTTACCTATTGGGTCTCAGCCGAAATATATTCCATTGATTACCGCATAGCAACCACTATTGCATGGATTGCAGCTGTTTTATTCGCCTATTTCACTAATAAACACTATGTATTTGAAAGCAAGACTGATAATTTCAAGGATACATTTAGAGAGCTTGTATTATTCTTCGGATTTAGATTCCTTTCGTTTTTAATGGATTTAGCAGCAATGATTGCTCTCGTAGACGGATTAGCGATGGGTGGTACTTGGGCTAAAATATGGTCCAATGTAGTTGTATTAATTGCAAATTATATATTCAGTAAATTTTTCATTTTCAAAAAGAAATAGCGCTCCTTCTATCTTGGAGTTTGAAAGGAAATGTGACACTTTGACTAATGCAGAAATAAAGAGGAAGAAACAGTTTGAAATCTTTTATACTATTTTTGTCTTTTTAGTATATTTTTATCTTGCTTACAGGACTCCACTTACTCATGATGATTGGACTTGGGGTACATCAGATGGGATAAGCAGGCTGGAAAATTGGTTTAAAGATTATAATGGCAGATATATGGGGAATTTATTTGAATTATTTTTAACACGGATATACTGGCTTAGATTTTTAATAATGGCCGCATTCGCAACAGCCTTAGTAATCATTCCGGTTAAATTATCTACTAACAAAACTCTATTCGGTTATCTTTTAAGTTTCACCTTATTTATAAGTATTCCAGTAAATATTTTTGCCCAAACATACGCTTGGGTGGCAGGGTTTTCTAACTATATCCCTTCTTTAGTATGCGTATTAATCTATTTATTCCTAGTAAAAAATGTTTTTGAAGAGGAAGTTCCCAACTATAATAATCGGCTAATCATCCCTATCATCCTACTAGGAATCATGACGCAGCTTTTTGTAGAGCATGTAACGATTTATGCGTTTATTTTAGCGGTCACTGTAATTGCTTTTACTTATATTAAGTTTAAGAGGTTCTTTGCGATTCACTGGGCTTTTCTTATCTCCACAATAATCGGCGCTATCATGATGTTTACCAATGGAGCCTACGCGAAAATATTTAGCGGATCAGATACATATAGATCGGTAGATACGGCTGAAAATATGGGTTTATTCGAAAAAATCTATACAGTATTTACGGAGAAAATGTATCCTCTGTTATTCATGAACAACAAAATAATGAATATCATTATTTCAATTATCTGTATCAGTATTATTGTTAGAGCGATTAAAAATAGTACGACATACAAAAAATGGATTACTAATACTCTACTTGTCATTTTTGTTTTGTATCCTTTATATCCCTTTGTAGTAGTAAATGATTTTGGAGTAAAGTTATTTAACGATTATACGAATGTATTTGAAGCAGCTTTTGGGCTTATATTCTACTTCAGTATATTAATTACTATATTACTCTTTATAGATATGAAAAAAGTTAAATATAAGAGTACATTTTATTTATTATCTGCAGGCTTAATTGCTGCACCGCTAGTTTTTGTTCATCCTTTTGGTCCGAGGAATTTCCTTGCTTCCTATACATTCTTTGTATTATTGGCAGTTGAAATGGGAAGCTATATAGTAGCAAACAAATTTAAATTTGACTATATAAATAAGATTCTAGCAGTGACATGTCTATTATTTGTCATGCTTTATAGCTATGCGCTTACAATGAACCACCATGTCAATAATGAACGTATTGATTATATAAATGAAAAATTAGAGGAAAATCCCAACCAAGAAATTGCTTTAACCAGGCTGCCTTATGAAAGATTTCTTCAAGTAAGTACTCCTCTAATCCCTGGATACCAGTATTCAACGTTTAAAGAATACCATGGATTCCCGGATCATATTAATCTTAAGATCATTCCTTATGAAGAGTGGAAAGACCTTAAGGACAAATAATTAAATTATGAATTTACCAAAAAACGGACACTTGTAAAAGGTCCGTTTTTTGGTTTATATTTTACAATAATTACACTCAACTTCTATAATATAAATTTATATAGTAGTATATTTGTTAAAGAATAGTATTCAAGTGCTTACTAAATGTAATTTTATTGTCTAAATCATTCAGAAATATTATATAATATAAATAGATTGTAATATTTTGTAGAAAACGAGGAACAGTATGCGCTCAGACAGAAATCAAAAGAAAAAGATGAAAACATGGAAGAAAGTAGTTTTAGGGATTATAGGGTTATTTGTTTTAGTTGGCGGTGTATTTACCTTTATGGTATATCGTTCTTTCGATACTGCCTTAGAAGCCATGCACAATCCTACTAATCGGGAAGGCTCCAAAAAAAGAATAGAGAAAGTCAGCCTGAAGGATAAGACTCCTTTTTCTGTGCTTCTATTGGGTGTAGATGAAAGAGAAGGCGATAAGGGACGCTCTGATACAATGATTGTCCTGACGGTGAATCCGATTCTGGAATCCGTCAAAATGGTAAGTATTCCTCGGGATACAAGAACCGAAATTGTCGGAAAAGGAATGGATGATAAAATCAACCATGCGTATGCTTTTGGCGGTGCGGAAATGTCTATGGATACTGTAGAGAACTTCCTTGATATCCCGATTGATTATTATGTACAAGTGAACATGGAAGGATTTAAAGATATCGTTGATGCTGTAGGCGGTGTCACAGTTGTCAACGATCTTGACTTTACTGCTGATGGTCATCACTTTGCAGAGGGCACCCTTAATTTGGATGGTAAACAGGCCTTGGCCTACTCACGAATGAGGTACGAGGATCCACGCGGAGATTTCGGACGCCAATTAAGACAAAGACAGATTATCCAAGCAGTCCTTAACGAAGGAGCAAGCCTCTCTTCTCTAACCCGCTTTGATGGGATTTTCAATGCACTGGGTGATAATGTGAAGACTGATTTATCTTTCTCTCAAATGGTCAGCATCCAGCGTAATTATAAGGAAGCAGCCAAGTCATTAGAACAGATTCAGCTTGAAGGGCAAGGGACAAAAATCGATAGAGTCTACTATTATCTTCCTTCTGATGAATCTTTGACAAGCCTTAAGGATACATTAAAAACACATTTACAAGTAAATAAATAAAGGAAAACGGATTAAGCTTTTATGAGCTTAATCCGTTTTCTTATTTATAGATATTCTTAATTTCAGATTTTATCTCTTCGATGAATTCATGTGCAGTTAATGTTGCATCTGTTGTTCCGCGATCATAGACATTTTTAATCAAGTCCATAAACGCTCTTGTATGAGTTTCATCATTTCCTCTGTACTTTAGTTCATTCGTCATTCTCACTTTTCCCTCCAAAACTATTACCTCATTATACAAATTTTTCTATTTGTTGTATATACCTATAAACTTTTTGACACAGAACAGTAATATGACAGAAACATTCACCTAAACCGATTTACATAAAATCTACCGGTCTTTCGTTTCTTTCTTTTTTATAATAAAGAATAGCCTCGACTATACGCCTAGATGCTTCCCCATCTCCATACGGATTGGATGCTTTAGCCATATCATCATGTGCTTTTTTATCTGATAGTAGCTCATTTGCCATATTGAATATAACATCCTCTTCCGTACCAGCAAGCTTCAAGGTTCCCGCTTCTATTCCTTCCGGGCGTTCTGTCGTATCTCTTAATACCAGTACAGGAACCCCGAGTGACGGAGCTTCTTCCTGAACGCCGCCTGAATCAGTCAGAATTAAATAAGACCGTGACGCAAAATTATGGAAATCTATTACGTCCAAAGGTTCAATTAAATGAATACGAGGATGGTCTCCCAATAGTTCAGCAGCCAGCTCGCGAACGACAGGGTTTAAATGAACCGGATAAACAACCTGAATATCCTGGTGAACTTCGATCAAATGCTTAATCGCTTTGAACATATTGCGCATTGGCTGACCAAGGTTTTCCCGACGATGAGCCGTCATTAAGACGAGTCGGTCACTTCCCAATTTAGTTAATACAGGATGGGAATACGTTTCTTTAACTGTTGTTTTCAAAGCGTCAATGGCAGTATTTCCGGTAATAAAAATAGAATCTTCCGGTTTATTTTCATTTAACAAATTGAGTTTAGACTGATAGGTAGGCGAAAAATGTAAATCACTTATGACTCCGGTGAGCTGGCGATTCATTTCCTCAGGATAAGGAGAGTACTTATTATGTGTTCGCAAGCCCGCTTCCACATGCCCGACCGGGATGGAATGATAGAACGCTGCCAGACTTGCTACGAAAGTCGTTGTTGTATCCCCATGAACAAGTACGATATCCGGCTTAACACCCGCCATAACTTCGTGCAATCCTTCAAGCGCACGGGTCGTGATCCCTGCCAATGTTTGTTTGTCTCTCATAATATTTAAATCATAATCCGGTTTAATATCAAAAATATCAAGCACCTGATCAAGCATTTGACGATGCTGGGCTGTTACCGCAACAATCGGTTCGATTTGCTCTGGGTACTTCTCCAATTCTTTAACTAAGGGAGCCATTTTAATCGCTTCTGGCCTTGTACCAAAAACAGTCATAACTTTTATTTTTTGAGCCATCAGAACTCTCCTTTATCTACAAACAATATACACTGAACTTCAAATTAGTTTAGTCCATATACCTTATAGTAACAAGTAAGCTACATATGAACAAAGAAATTGTTGAATAAAACAGTTATTTTTTCTTTCTATATTATCCACAAAAGCACAAAATACTCCAGCATTTAAATAAACTTCCGCTAATCTCTAATACCCTAATTCTTCATAAGTATCCCAGGGTTTTACAGGGTCTTTTCACAGATTTTAGTGTAAAGAAAACTGTCTGTTTAGTCTTCCAGTTTAGTTAGCTTCTCTATTAATGGACATTATCAATCTGCTGAAATAACATCCCTATCTTCCTACAATCACTATATCGAACACCCCCTCTCCCAGCCCAAAAAACTTGCTGAAGTACCTTTAAAGTTTCTTTGGTACGTGTTAATATTTGGTAAAATAGAAGAGGTGAGTTATGAAGCGGAATTGGATTACCGGGATGTTTGCTGTTCTTTGTTTTGGCTTTTTGGTCTTTGGAAATCGTTATTATCATGGGAAAATAGAGGAGACACGCGAAAAAGCGGACATGCAATATACGGAGGATCTGGCAAATAGGAGCCTGGCTGAAGCCAAACTTGAGAAGGAAAGGCAATCCATAAATGCCCCACAGCAAAAAAAGTTACAAGAGGCGCATAAGGCGATCAAAAAAGTGTATGATGATTCGAAGCATAAAAGCAGCGAGCTTAAGGGAATATTACAAGACCTCACTCCTCTAACTAATCAAAATAACTACTAATCTACTAAGACTGAAACTGTTCAGTCTCTTTTTCTGCAGGAAATTACCCCTCTTTCTACCTATATAAAGGACAAAAGGATTATTTTACTAGCAGAGGGGTATTATACATATCATATACTGAATGAAATGAGGTGTAAGAATGATACTCCTAAAACGTTATTGGTATGAAAGCAGATTGAAGTACCTTATCAATAAAGTAGATTCCTGTACTGATCCCAACATGAAAAAAGATTTGAATAAAAAAATCTATTCTTTACATCTCCAGCTTAATGAATTGGAGCAACAGTATACACTAGGCAACCAAGGAAACGAAAATTTCAATCAATGATAAACCATCCATAAAAGGAGTAGAATCCAGAACACTTGGTCATTCTACTCCAGATCAATACTCTCTCTATCTTCTCTCCGACTCTAGCAATCGATCCAGGTACCGTAATACGTCTTCCCGTAACTCTTCATTCTTTAACGCAAAATCAATTGTCGTTTTAATAAAGCCAAGCTTATCACCGACATCGTATCGTTCACCTTCAAACTCATAAGCATAGACACGCTGGATTTGATTGAGCTTTTGGATAGCATCCGTTAATTGAATTTCACCACCTGCTCCGATTTCCATTTCACCAAGAAAATTGAATATTTCAGGCTTGAAAATATACCGTCCAATAATGGCCAGATTAGAGGGTGCTGTTCCTTTCGCTGGCTTTTCTACAAAGCTGCCTACCATATGACAACGCCCATCCACCTGAATCGGATCGATAATGCCATACCGATCTGTTTCTTCTTCAGGGACAGATTTAATTCCAATAACCGATGAATCAAGCTCGTTGAACTGTTCGATTAATTGGAGTAAGCACGGCTTATCATGGACGACAATATCGTCTCCAAGCAGCACAGCAAACGGCTCTTCCCCAATAAAATTACGCGCACACCAAATGGCGTGACCGAGGCCTTTAGGTTCCTTTTGACGGATATAATGAATGTTGGCAAGCTCGGATGCTTTTTGTACCTCTTCCAACAAATCAAATTTATGTTTCTCCCTTAGATTCTGCTCCAATTCATAGGCGTGATCAAAATGATCCTCAATCGCTCTCTTCCCCTTACCCGTCACGATGATGATGTCCTCAATTCCAGATGCAACGGCTTCTTCTACTATGTATTGAATGGTCGGTTTATTAACAATTGGCAGCATTTCTTTTGGCATAGCCTTCGTTGCCGGTAAGAACCTTGTTCCAAGGCCTGCTGCAGGTATGATTGCTTTCGTGATTTTTTTCATAGGAATCCCCTTTACCTTCATTTTCAATCATTCTAATAACTAATACCTATCAAAATAATAAAACTCGTCTAATAAATAGGTATCAAAATACAACTTAATATTACTTAAGTTGTATTTTTCCATTTTTTACTTCATAACGACACCTATGAATGATAAAATAATATAGAAATTTAATGATTAGGTGGTTGAATCGTGATTAAAGAATGGAATTTATTGCGCGTAATTGCTTGTCTAAGTATCGTTTTCTTACATTGTATGACTCAAACCGGAAACAATATTGGCTATCCTGAGATAACAAACTATCACTTTTATAGGTTGCTATTATGTTATGCCACTCCAACATTTATCGTTTTATCGGAGATTATTTTGGCTAATAAGTATCCATCTAAACTTCCGCAAAACTTTTGGTTGAAAAGAATTAAGTTTATTTTCATTCCTTATATAGCCTTCGCTATTATTGATGCATTTGTAATGGTATATTTAAATCCAAATATAGACCTTTCACAAAAAATCATTAATAATGCTGTATTCGGAAGATATGAAGGATATTTTATTCTGATTATTTTTCAGTTTTATATACTTCATTATATTGTAACGAAGTTTAAGATTTCCATGATTTGGATGATTCCACTAAGTATTTATTTAATGTCATTTTACTTAGATATTTTAAGGTTAAACCCAGAGCTTTCAGCACAGTATGGTATTACGATAAACATACCATTTCTTGCTTGGTTTGCTTACTTCACAATTGCATATGCGGTGGGTAAAAATTATGAAATTGTTTCAGATATTTTAGTAAAATATAGATGGTTAACAGTTCTTCTGTTTTTTATCTCTATAGGTATTATGCATATCTCCTATCAATCTGGAAATACCACCGTTTCATCTAAAAGATTCGATTTACTGTTATTTGTTATAGTTACAAGTGCACTAATCCTGGCTTGGGGTCAAAAAATACCTAATTATCGAATTATCAATATAATTAGCAATTACTCCTTTGGAATTTATTTAACTCATTGGCAGGTTCAACAATTTATAGCACCACATATCGCTGCTTACTTTAATCATACATCAACAAGAGTATTAGCTTTATTTTTTGTTACCTTGCTAATCAGTATGATTCTAATCAAACTAATTTCTCTCTTACCTTTTGGTTCTTATATTATAGGTCAATTGAAAAAAACATCACCTAAACAACGGACCAATAATCAATCGGTCACACCTCTTGTAAGCTAGAAATAGAGTTCGTAATTTTAACAAGACATTTCAGCATTATAAATTAATAGTTTCTATAAACTTTCTAAAGGCTGCTGGAATAACTTTCAGCAGTCTATTTATTACTCGCGGGTAGAAGGTTTATATATGGCTGGAAAATATTCCTCTAATGTGCTTTTCATATCCTTCAATAAAGATTTTAATATTATGTTCTACCGCTACCGGTATAGAGGTTTTTCTAATTCTTTCATACATATCCCCTTTGCCTAAATTATCATTCATTCTATATAACTAATACGCTACTTTTCATTCTATTCCTTTAAATAAAGAAAAAACATCCTGCTCGGGACCGATATTCAGGTACGAGCAGGATGTTCACGTCTATCCGATTATTTCAGTCTTACATTGGTTACCTTACTTTTGTTCTTCGCAGCATCGGTTGCGGTGACGGTTAAAACAATCCCTTTTTTGTAATTGATGCGTGCTTTGAAATAGCCTTTTGTATTCGCTTTGGTGACAGCTATTACTTGGTTTTTGTATTTCACGGTAATAGTTGCACCTGGCTCAGCCATTCCAGATAGCTGCTTTTGGAAGGAATAAGCCGGATACAATTTTGGCGCAGCCGGTGGTGTAGTGTCCTTCACTTTAACCGTTAGAGATTGGCTTTTATTCTTAGCAGCATCGGTAGCCCAGATGGTCACCGTAGTTCCTGCTTTTTGTTTGGATATGGACAGCTTAAATTGGCCTTTTTTGTCCGCTTTGGTTGTCCATGTTTTCTTGCCGACCTTGACGGATACCGTTGAACCGACTTCAGCATATCCTTTAAGCTTGGTCGTTTTGTCTGTGATGGTTGTTTTGAGCTTTGGCTTAACAGGTGCCGTTGCATCCGCAACCTTTACTTTTGTTACAGAACTGCTATTGCCAGCTGAGTCAGTAGCTGTGACTCCCAGTTCTGTACCCGCTTTTTGTTTCGAAATTTTGACTGAGTACTTACCATCTTTAGCTGCGGTGGCAGAACCTAATTTTTGAGTAACTTTATAAACTGTAACTTTGGAATTTGGCTCTGCTTTCCCGGTCACAGTAATTGATTGGTCTGTCACTCGGTTAACGCTTGGTTTAGCAGGTGCGGTGACATCTAAAACAGTGACTTTCGTTTCTGCACTTATGTTTTTCGCATCATCTGTCGCTGTAACAATCAAAACAGCTCCAGCTTTTTGAGCTGTAATCTTGATACTGAACTTTCCATTTTGATCGGCTTTACCAGTCCATATCAATTTACCGGCTTTAACCGTAACTGTCGATCCCTCTTCCGCTTTGCCGGTTAGGTATTCGGACTTGTCCGTAACCTTATCAACAACTGGTTTAGCTGGAGCTGTTCCATCTAGGACTGTTTTAGTGAGGACAGAACTTTCTCTGTCTCCAACCTTAGAAATAATATTCAGCACTGTTCCCGCTTTTTGCGGTGTAATTTCAACGGTGAAGTTTCCTTTATCGTCCGTTATTGCCTGCCCAATAATGGTATTCCCGACTTTAACGATAATCGTGCTGCCCGCTTCTGCCTTACCAGTTATTTTTTTCGTATCATCTTTAATTTCTTCATTCATAACCGGAGCTTCAGGCGGTGCATCTGCTGTCTTTTTCAACTCTTTCGTATCCCGTACACGGATCCGTTTACCGTCAGCAAAATCACCAGTTAACCCAACTGCTTCGAGGGTATCTCCTTTTTTCAAGGAAGGTACTTTCACTTTTTCACCCTGATTTTCGATATACCCATCTGTAAAGACGAGAATATCTCCGGATCCATCATTAATGACATAGGATCTTTCATCATACTTCGATACAACTTGACCAGTTACTTTTACAAGTAAGCCTTGATTTTCATCCATGCCGGCTTCTTTTGTTGTCAGGACTTTTGGCGCGACTGGATCAGCTGTGCCTGTTTTAATCACGTCCAGCGTAAAGGCATCAAACTCAATTTCTTTATTGTTATCAAAGGTTTTGATATGCCCATAGATACGAACCTGATCTCCAAGCTTCAGACTTCCATCCGGCACTTCATTGAAGGCCATAATTCCGCCAGATTCATCCTGAACATAGAAGGCATCAAAGAAAGTTCCCGCTGCGGTTGTGACCGTTCCTTCAATGACTGCACTCTCTCCATCAGCCAGCTGCCTTGCTTCTTTAACCGATGTGACTTTCGTTTCACGGTCTGCCAGCCAGTTAATCGAATTAAGGGCCATTTCATCATTGCCCTTTGGATTATAGGATTCATCGAGCTGTTTATCGTTCGCAAAGTTACTGCCGGCAACGATGATTCTTCCTTCTCCAATTGTTTCAGATGCAATCATCGGAATCGCTGAGCCACCTGTTTCATCCGAAACGGCATCATACACATACGTTTCATTCTTCGCGTTTTTCTGGAAGGTCGTATCATTACCGGAAACAAGGACACTTACTGTATCTGAGTTCACCAATGGCTTATGTCCAACACCCTCCAGACTGGAACCGCTGTAATACTCAATCGTTGCAACACGGTCTGTGACCAGACTGTTTACCAGACCCGGATGCAAGCGAATCGCAAATGGGGAGACGGCCGGATCTGTCCAGAAGTTCCCTGTCTTCGATAAGTCATTCGTTTGGTCATCACTTACCCGAATCGTCGCACCGATTTCCGTAAGCAAGTCATTGCTTCTGGTTGAACCGCTGCTATTATTACTTTTCGCAGCCAGGAATAAGGAGCCTCCCGCAGTGACAAAGTCCTTCACGGCCACTCGTTCCTCTGCAGTCAAGCTGCTTGCTGGATGTGTCATCACTAGAACTGACACTCCCTTCAACACTTCCGCTGTTAGAGGAGTTTTATTTTCCTCTACCTTATAGCCCTCATTTTGAATCAATCTCGTAAACGCTTTGAAATTGTCTTTATAGGAGCCGCCATCTGTTGAGGTATTCTCATTTTTATGAGAAGCATCAATTAAGACGGTTTTACCGAGAGCATCTTTTACTTTTACATTCAATACATATTGGTTATCCTCTGCATTGTCGCCCTCCGGTGTATCAACCACGACAATAATTTTATGATCACCGCTCGTTTTGCTTGTCCAAACGGCAGAAACCGTTGTAGCTGTTTTACCAGCTAATTTAGAGATAGGCGCCGTGCCAATCAGATTGGCTTCACTCACTTCATCTTCGTAAAATTTAACCGTTAAGTCAGTTAAATCATCTGTACCAAGATTGCTGATACCAGCTGAAAGATTCGTTGGGTTGCCTGTGATTGCCACTCCATCTGTCAGTTCAGCCCCGCTGATCCGAACATCTACTTCTTTCTCTTCAGACCAAATCGGTGCACTGTAAACTTGTTCGCCATCTTTTTGCGTGACTTTGACAATAAACCATTGCTGTCCGCCTTTAATGCTTACTTCAGGGTTCCATTTAAATGATTTACCGGATGGCTTGTGAGTATCAATCACTTTCCCGCCATTTGTCATTAATTCCACTTTTTCAATCTCATCATTCGATACATATTTCGCATCAAGATAATCATACTCAGCTATTGAGTTATTCTCTGCCACCGTATCTGAGCCGGAGATATCAAATTTCAGTGTATCTCCTTCTACGATCGATCCCATATACCTTCCGTTTGCTAATACATCAAGCGTAAAGTTCGGATCCTCTGTCATGTAGACACGCATTTTACTCATCGCATTAAGCAAAGAATCATTCGTGTTTTCATCTGCAACGATAACAGTCCGTTGCATCGTCTTGCCCCATGATGCATCATGGTTGTCCTCACCATAAGTTGGTGCAATATGCCATCCTAAATCGAGGGCAGTGAAATATTTCTTTTCAGCATTTGCATAGGAATAATGCCCTGATCCATTACCGACTTCAAACATCGTAAATAACTTATCGACATTTTTATCATATGGCGTAAAGTTATTAAACGCATTGGCCGACATATCCGGGTGGTTAAACTGTGCCGCGATATCATCATAAGTCAGGATCCATGCATAATATTGGCTGAGTGTTTGATATTGCTTGCTGTTTATATTTCGGTCGATAAAGTTTTCCGTTCCAAATACATTGGAATGTCCCCATGTAGTGGAGGTCATTTCAAAGGCCGGGAAAACCGTAAACTCATCTTTGGAATATTTCTTGGCAACATCTTTTGTTAACTGCCAATCTGTTCCGCCTTTACGTTCCTGCATTCCTTTACGTTCTTCTGTATCCTGGCCAAGTAAAGCCGAATCAATATCATGAGAATGATCAGAGAAGGCAAAGTAATCATAGCCATACTTGATGGCAGCTTGAACCGCTTCTTCCGGAGAACCCGCTCCATCATGGGAAATATTCGTATGGTTATGTGTGGTGCCACGGTAATGATTGCCCCCGGTAAATACTTTCGTAATCGTAAAGGACCACTCATATTCCGATTGATTCCCTTTTTTATCTGCAGCTGTCACCTTGATTTTATGAACACCAAGGGATAGTTCACCCGCTGGAGTATATTGAAAAGCTTCCTTATTAAATACACCTTCAACAGCCTGTCCATCAATGGTCATTTTAACAGTTGCTTCATCAACGCCACTTGGGTCCTTCAGTTGAACCGAAATGGTCGGTTGTTTAGATTCCGTTTTGGATTCATTGACAGGACTCTCGTCAGAAATTACAGGTCCCGCTTCATCTTTCACAAGCTTTACGCTATGTGGTTCAGTAGCTGAACCGCTAATTTTCGTCGCACTTTGATTTTTTACTTCTATATAATAATCAAAGCCTGCCTGCGGAACATCACTGGCTGGAATCGTATAGCTGTATTGCTGTTCCGTTCCCTTGACCAATTCTTTTTGCACATATTCTGATGAGCCACTTGCTTTGTAATAAAGAACTGCCGAATCAGCACCGGCAATTTGTGCAGAAATCGTGACATCTGTTTCTGTATACGCCTCTTTAAGTGCCTCGTGTTTTAAGGTAAGCGGATAATAGACTGCTAAATCTTCTTTATTTCTTGGATACAATTGATAGCCTGAAGTGTACGGCGATTTGGATGCATATTGTCCTAAAATACCAGTTACTTCATAATTACCTGCCTTTATATCTGTGCCCAATGTAATTTGAGTCTTTGCCATAATCCGAAGAGTGATGCTTTTTCCATCCTCATCAGATAACGTTACATTGGCTGGAAGAGCTTCTGGAAGTGTGGAAATATTCCCTTTCACTTTAACCAGCATTCCTTCAAGTGGCTCAGCTTTCTCATAGTTTGCCAAATCAGCAATCGCCATTTCAGCCGGAGCCGGAACATCCGCTTGCCCAATAACTTCAACCGTCGGAGAAACCAATTCGGTTAAACCATTATAAAATAAAATTTGGCCAAGTACTTTTACTATGTCCCCTTTTTTCACCTGTACATTGCCTGTATATCCAAATATGTTAATTCCGCCCGTTTCATCCTGTATGTAAAAACTGCTCTTGTTGTTATCTAAGATTTGATCATCAACTGTAACGACACCTTCGATTAAATATTTCGTACCTACATTCGTCGGAGATCCAGTTGAACTTTGTAATTTGCGGATTTCCCCGATTTTAGTCACTGTCGTCGGGTCAGCCGGCACCTCAGGTTCATCAGGTGTACCTGGCTCTTCCCCTGTACCTGAACCATCTTCTATTGGTGAAGAACTATTTTGCGGATTCGGTTTTACTTTCATAAAATCTTTCGCATTGTCTTCTGTGTCCCAACCATTGCCTTTGCCCACTCCAGCACTTGCCGGATCTGAGCCATCGTTGGCCATACGCTCTACACTATCCGTATTGGATGGCGGTGTTGTTGGACCTGAACCAAGGAACTGTTTGGCAGTCGTTCCAAACCCAACAAAATCCATAACTGCTGCATCGTCTTTATTTGAAATAGCCGTCTTTCCATTTACCAATGCAACATGTCCATTTGTTCCAGACAGATTGAAACTGGAAGGTGTTGTTACATCAGCTGTTGGCAAAGCAACACCATTCCCCGCACCTGCTGCTGCCTCGATTAAATAATATCCATGGGCTTTAATGGTCCCAGTCAGTACTTGAAGACCTGAAAAAGGTTTCGTTCCGTCGTTCGTAGCTGCTGCATATTGAACAGACCAATCCTCGAGGCTGATATCTTTGTCTGTTGGATTATACAATTCGATAAAATCATTCAGATATGGAGCTCCATTATTTCCTCCTCCCCCATATACTTCACTGATCACGACATGATCAGCGACACGTGTCGATTCCTCGGCATGTGCGATACCACTTATAAAAGGCGGTAAGAAAGCGTTTACAATTAGCATCATAGATAACACTAATCCAAGCCATTTCTTTCTCCTTTTCACACAAACTCCCCCAATTTTCTACATAATAGTGTTGCTTATCTATCATAGCAAATTTCCTATTTATTAAATATATATTTTCCAAAAATAACATAATATTAACATTTTTATATAAATTAGTTAAAAATATCTTTACATTTGTCCCAGAGTTTTTAATGATAGATTTGTAGAACAAACAACAATCCAGGGAGGATTTGACACATCTTGACGAAAAAGAAGAGAAAACTACCTATTTCTATATGGCTTACCGGTATTATGATAGTCATTCTTTCCACACTAACTTTTCAAGGTATTTCGTATGCGCATCCATTAAGCGCTGCCTATACATCCCTAACGATTTCAGAAGAAGAATCTACGTTAATCTATTCCATCGACACCTTATCGATCATTGAAGGTCTCGGGGGAGATACAAATAAAGATGATGCATTGAATACAGAAGAAGTGAAGGAGATCTCTCACCGCCTAGAGGAATGGATTGAACATGGCCTATTACTCGAAGCAGATGGGGAACCTCAATCACCTGAACTGCAAGATTTAGTAATCGAAATTAAAAATGATACGGAGGTCGCCACCCTAACCTTCACCTTACCAGGATTAAAAGAAGGCCAATCGATCGAGTTCTCGGACGGCATTTATTTAGAAGGCAGCAATGCCAAGTATTACACCAACTTTGTCAGTATTACCTATGACAACCAAAGCTATGAGAGTGCACTGCAGGGCAAACAGAATAGGGAAGTGATGATGCTGCTGGCTCCCGGACAGCAGGAACAATCAGATCAAACAGCGACTGAGACAATTGCAACAGAACCCAAAAGCAATGTCAGCTGGCTCTCCTTCCTCAAGCTTGGGATGGAGCATATCCTGACTGGGTATGACCATTTATTATTCTTATTTGTATTATTAATCAGACGCCAAAGCCTGAAGCAATATATTGCACTGGTCACCGCCTTTACAGTGGCACACAGTATCACCTTAACGTTAGCTGTACTCGGAATCGCCGATCTGCCATCGCGATTTGTCGAAGCGATGATTGCCTTGAGTATTTGCTATGTAGCAATCGAAAATATAGTTAGAAAACATATCTCAAAACGCTGGTTGTTAACCTTCTTATTCGGATTAATTCATGGAATGGGATTTGCCAATATCTTAAAGGATATGGATATCTCAAAAGAGGGATTGGTTACGGCGCTGATCAGCTTTAATGTAGGAATTGAAATTGTACAGGTCATCATCGTGATTCTCTTATTGCCGCTACTCATTTGGTACCAAAAGAAAGACTTCTACCGAAACGTGATGGTCACGGGATCCATTCTTACCTTTATGATGGGGGCCTATTGGCTGATTGAAAGGATTATATCATAGAAGACTTAGGATATCGGTTCCAATGGAGCTGATATCTTTTTATTTGTCAATAAGAATAAGAAAATTCTTATAGTTATTTTTTGACAAAATGCGACTTTGGTCCCTGTTATCTATATAATACATTTTGTACCATTATACTATACGCTAAAAACGGCAAAGCCAGCGAAAACTGGTGACGCAAAACAAAAGGGACTAAGGCTTAACTCATGCTAATTCAGCCAGAGTTACCAAAACGAGGAGGCACAAAATTGAATTACTATCAAACTCCTGAGGAAATGTACAGAAAAAGAAAAATCAGAAAAAACGTAACCTATACGGTCTTAATAGTAGGAGCTGTTGGGATTATCTTAGGCATACAAATATTACTCTATAATATGTAAAAAGAATGGAGCAAAGGTTCCATTCTTTTTATGTCCAGCAATTCCTTACATAATCTATGTAAAATCGACTTTAATGTAAGGTTGGCCCTCATTTTAATAATCATACTATCTTCTTTACCAGGAGTTTGATCCCCACCTTATAACTTTCCAAAATTTGATAGTACTCCTTCTGTTTCAATGGTATAATTTGGTGTATTTACATTATATTTGGATTAGGAGAAGTGTATCATGACAAACAAACAATCAACTTTTTTCTCTACTATCATTCTACTAGTATTACTAGTTTTAGGAGGAGCCCCAACATTAGCTAATTCGGCTGGTGACACAGTTAAACCAGCCATTACTGGTATGACTAACAAGACTATCTATATAGGATCTTCATTTAACTCGTTAACTGGTATTACTGCTAAAGACAATGTCGATGGCAATATAACAAAGAATATTAAAGTATTGGGAACAGTCAACACCAAAAAAGCGGGTTCCTATAAACTTACCTACTCTGTTTCTGATAAAGCAATGAACAAAACTACTGTAACTCGCACTGTAACTGTAAAAAAGGATAGTATCAAGCCCTCCATTTCCGGTGCTTCCAATAAGTCTATCTACGTTGATTCTTCTTTTAAACCATTAGAAGGTGTAACCGCTAAAGATAATATCGATGGCAATCTCACAAAGAATATTAAAGTTTCTGGATCCGTCAACACCAAAAAAGCGGGTTCCTATAAACTTACCTACTCTGTTTCTGATAAAGCAAAAAACAAAACTACTGTAACTCGCACTGTAACTGTAAAAAAGGATAGCACCAAGCCTACCATTTCCGGTGCTTCCAATAAGTCTATCTACGTTGGTTCTTCTTTTAGACCATTAGACGGTGTGATTGCAAAAGACAATATTGATGGCAATCTCACAAAGAATATTAAAGTTTCTGGATCGGTCAACACTAAAAAAGCGGGTTCCTATAAACTTACCTATTCTGTTTCCGATAAAGCCAAAAACAAAACTACTGTAACTCGCTCGATTACTGTAAAAAAAGATAGCATCAAGCCTACCATTTCTGGGGCTACTAATAAATCTATCTACGTTGGTTTTTCTTTTAAACCATTAGAAGGTATTACAGCAAAGGATAATCTCGACGGGACTATCACCAAGAATATTAAAGTTTCCGGTTCGGTCAACACTAGAAAAGCGGGTTCCTATAAACTTACTTACTCAGTTTTAGATAAAGCAAAAAATAAAACTACCGTTACACGCACGATTACTGTTAAGAACGATATAACTAAGCCATCCATATCTGGGGCTACTAATAAATCTATTAATATAGGTTCTACTTTTAACCCACTAACTGGAGTAACCGCAAAGGATAATATCGATGGTAATATCACCAAGAATATTAAAGTTTCTGGGTCAGTCAATGTGAAAAAAGCTGGGGATTATAAACTTACTTATACGGTTTCTGACAAGGCAAAAAATACAACAACCATTTATCGTACCATAAAGGTTATTGATATTGTTAAGCCAGTCATTACTGGTGCTACAGATATGCAACTACATGTTGGAGAGACATTCAATATACTAGAAGGAATTTCTGCTACCGATAATAACGATGGTAATATAACTTCTAAAATTAAAGTTGATGGTTCGGTTAATGTAAACAAAGCTGGATCTTATACATTAACCTATTCCGTTACTGACCAATCTGGAAATAAAGGATTTATAAGTCGCAAAATAGTAGTTAAGGATGATGAAAGTCCAGTTCTACTTGGTATTCAAAATATCGAGATCCCTTTTGGGCAGAAGTTTGATCCATTAGCCGGTATTTCTGCTTCTGATAATAGTGATGGTGACCTTACTTCTTCAATCCAAGTAAATGGGGCGGTGAATAGCAATAAAGTTGGGTCTTATGAATTAACTTATTCAGTGACTGACCAATCCGGAAATAAAGTATCTATCCAACGGAAAATATCAGTTATCGATAAGGTTATGCCAGTGCTTCTTGGTATTCAAAATATCGAGGTTTCTTTTGGGCAGAAGTTTGATCCATTAGCTGGCATTTCCGCTTCTGACAATAGTGATGGTGACCTTACTTCTTCAATTGAAGTAAATGGATCGGTGAATAGCAATAAAGTTGGGTCTTACGAATTAACTTATTCAGTGACTGACCATTCCGGAAATAAAGTATTGATTCAACGGAAAATATCAGTTATCGATAAGATTAAACCTGTGTTACTTGGTGTTCAAAATATCGAGATTCCTTTTGGACAGAAGTTTGATCCATTAGCTGGTATTACCGCTTCTGATAATAGTGATAGTGACCTTACTTCTTCAATCCAAGTAACTGGATCGGTGAATAGCAATAAAGTTGGATCTTATGAATTAACTTATTCAGTGACTGACCAATCTGGAAATAAAGTATCGATTCAACGGAAAATATCAGTTATCGATAAGATTAAACCTGTGTTACTTGGTGTTCAAAATATCGAGATTCCTTTTGGACAGAAGTTCAATCCATTAGCCGGTATTTCTGCTTCTGATAATAGTGATGGTGACCTTACTTCTTCAATTCTTGTTAAAGGAACTGTCAATATTAATGAAGCTGGAACCTATGAATTAACTTATTTAGTATCAGATCAATCTGGAAATACTGCTTCTACTAAGCGGGTAGTAACCATAATAGATAAAATTAAACCAGTCATTACAGGTGTATCCGATATAACAATCGGTTTGTACACTGAATTTAACTTACTAGATGGTGTTCATGCATCTGATAATAACGATGGTGAACTCACATTTAATATTTTGACTAATGGATCGGTTGATACTCAAAAAGAAGGACAATACATCATTACGTATAAGGTTACCGATACTGCAGGAAACTCTACAGAAGTTGCCAGAATTATAACCGTACAAAAAATTCCAGCAACCGATATTTATATTATTGCTCCAGATACATTAAAAACTGGTATAACTCAGCAATTAGAAGCTATAGTTGCACCGCAGGATGCTACTAATCAACAAATCACTTGGCATAGTAGCGATGAATCTATCGCAACGATTGGTGAAGATGGGGTTCTAAAGACAATTTCTGAAGGTACAGTAATCATTACGGCAACCGCAGATGGAGTCAGTACTTTTAAAATAATCACTATTTCAGATCGTCCAAACCTATATCTTTATAAATCAGGATCAACGACTATTAATAATGTAATTAAGAGCCTTTCAATTAGCATGTATAATCAAGAATCCATTGAGAGTGTATTCATCGAGAAAGTCGAAATTTATGAAAACGACCTGCTGTTTGCATCCCATTCTGCTGAAGCGCTACAAAACTCTGGTATAAATACTGATATGGCACCATACACAAACTGGGGAATCAGCATAAGCTTTAAGCTGGGAATATGGGCAAACCAAAGCAAAGTTATTGTCACAGTTAGGACAGAAAACGGTAAAACTTATGAGTATGGACTTAATATATAGAAGCCCTAATCCAATCTTATTTGAACATCCAACTGAAATTGCTTTAACTTTTTTCAATAACAAATAAAAAAGTATCGATAAAGTCAGTAATTGCCGACGACTTTATTGATACTTTTTTCAAAACTATACATATACCTTGTTTAAATTAACTTTATAGAAAATAAAAATACTTTAAAAAGTAAACTAGTATCAAGTACTGGAAGGATGCTACCCAACTCCATCACTCTTTTGACTAATAAAGGCTTATGTAATCTATAACTGAAGCCCTCCAAGTTCTTTCTCACGTTCTAATCGAAGTTTTTTCCAAAAAGCTACTCGATTTTTCCGAAGGGATTTAGGGGCATCTATGTCTTTTTCAATACGATCCCATTCTACTCGGGCGGCACGAGTTTCTAAAAATTGCTTTTCGATTGATAGTTTTTTCATTGAAGCTACATCCCCTCCATACATTGAATAACCAATAAATTCTGGTAGATTCCTATTCATCGAATAAAACACAACACACGTTCGATACCTTGCTTGATCTTCTTCAATTACCCAACCTACCGGCCAGCCACTTCCTGAATGGAGAACATTTTGCTTTTCTCCTAAGAAGTCAACTAATGCTTCAAGCAAAGTTAACTTATCTTTATTACCATTTCTCAACCACACTAGACTATAAACACTGCCAAGTGTGCCAATAGTTAGATTGTAATCTCTCATTCCCCAATTTTCTCCGTTTATGATTGCTGTCGTTAAATCTAGTAAATACTGATTAAACTCTGATAATGCTAGTTTCCTTTTATCAATCATCTCTGATAATTTTAGCAAATAGGGAGCTGTTTCTTCTTTTGATAACTTAGCTGGTACCTTTAAGTCATCTTCATTAACAGCTATTGCATTAGGATTAAGAAACAGGTAGTCATTTCCCGTTTGATTATTCATAAATCTCTTTGCCTGGTTTCTTAGTTTCCAATCTAAATTATCAATTTTGACAGACGACATTTCTCTTACTTCAGAATCATAAGAGTGTTGAACATATCTCTTCATAATAGAAACAGAGTCTAAACCTTCCTTTCGAATTAGTTCTTTTATTTTAGTTGTATCTTTCGTTTCATAATAATCCCTAAGGATATGATGAATTTCTTGCACAACACTGAATGAATTTTTGTAGTACTCCTTATATAAATCTAAACAGATCTTAGCCGCCTCAACATTATGAATGCTTTGAAGATTACTGAAGCTTTTAAACCCATACCAAAACTCTCTCCCTTCTTGTTCAGGAGTCATTTCAGCTTTCGAAAGGATGGTCTCTCGCAGGCCTCCAGCTTGATGGGTGCTGTCTCTCTCTTTTACTAAAATCTCAGAAAACGTTAGATATTGATAATTTCCCAAATAGAGACTGAGCTTCGATTTCATCCAAGCAGTTATAAAAATGGCGCAATCTCCCAAAAACCGTTCATCTAACTTGTGTAAAGTCAAGGCTATACGGTTTACTATATGCATCTGCTGAGCTGTGTTAGCTTCGATGGCCAGCATACGAGTGTAGATGTAAAGGCGAAGCTCTAATGGTAAAAAACTAATTTCCCTAGATAAATTAATCGAAAATCTACCATGATAATAGGGAATGATAGTTGTATCTACTAATTGCTTAAGTTCAGTGTTACAACCGATTCGTTCGCTATATAAATCACTACACGATCTACATAGCGCATCTTGGGCATCTATTATCTTTTTATCCATCAAGAGATAATATTTGAGTTTATGATTTATAAGGGTGTACTCAATCTTAGCAAATAGGTCAACTACTTCATCAAAATGACTTTCAGTAAGGTCAAATGATTTATAGAAAAGGTGTTTATTATAGTAGGTCTCATCCATTAATGGAAGATGAGATACTCTTTCGCTAATAGCATTGAAGAAATTCTGTCTGGGAATCATTTTAATTTTCCTCTCAATTGTCTTAAAAACTCATCCATAACCATGTCCTTATTCATACTACTAATCAAAAAAACCTTTTCTTTTGAGACATTCTTTTCTAATTTATATTTAGCTGCATGAGAGGCTTGGGAGGTAAGAAATAAATAATAATCAAACATTCCAGGATCATGTGTCAACTCAACCGCCGAGTACTGTCGAATATGTAGGAAATTATACTTTTGAATAATTTCCTCTATATGTTCCTCACTCCAAAGATTTTCAAGAAAAATAGCAATACGTTTCTCTAACAATAATTCCTTCAAACGAACATCTAAATCATTCTCATAAAGCTTTAGCAACCGATTGATTTTCTCTTTTTCCTCAGCTGTATAATCTGACTCTCTCTTTGTAGAGTATAAAGTTTTCTCGTTTCTTTTATTTATTTCGTCCCAATCTGACTTTCCTACCATGACCATTTCTTTATTAGCTAATTTATGATAGACATGCTGCTGGCCCGTCAATAAACAGTGCAGCCAAGTATGGACAGGCTTTTCAATGTATTTTATTTTTGCATTTTTATGATTAAAAGAATTAAAAGTGTCCTTCCATGTATCATACCAACATAAAAGAGCCTTAAATAGATAAATGAGTCCATCTTCCCTGCTAAAAGCTTCCTTTTTTACCCGATTAAGATAATCGCTTTTAGTATCCCGAAATGTTTTACGTGCTAAAATATCCAAGATAGCCCCGCCCGTTCCTTGATCCAGCATAAATTCTACAGCTTTAAACATTTGCTCTTGTTCTTTGGGAAACGCTTTCATATAACTGCAAAATAACCCTTCTTGAGTCTCCAAAAGTATTCACTCCCTCTGGTCAGAGAAATAAGTGATCCTCTTGGCCAACAATTATTATAAAAAAAATTTCGTTCCACATTAAAGACTCAAATCACAATAAAAAAACCGATTAATGAATGTACGAAGAAAAATGATTATTATATCGATCTTCGTATAATTTATCTATATATTTTGTTAGAAGCTTAAGAGTTTTTGGATCAACCATTTTTAAATAGGAAATCCATCCAACAATTTTTAAATATAAATTCTTTCTTTCCTTACCAGAAAGAGCCCTGCTATTCTTATAAGTATATATCATACTCCTTAACTGGCGGTACTTTGCCCGACCAATACGAACCTCTTGTTCATCATTAATAATTAAACCAGTTACTTTCCTTTTCAACCCTGGTTTTGTTATCCGCGTTTTTTCTTTATTGATTTTATACCCTTCACTGCTAATAATGGTTCTTAAGATAATGAGTGCTTGATTTAGAACATTTATATCATTTCCTGATAGGGTAGTATCATCTGCATAACGTGTATACGTAAGTCCATGCTTTTTTGCATAACCATGAATCCGCTTGTCAAGCCTATAATTTACTACGTTCGACAAAGCTGGGGATGATACAGCCCCTTGTGGAAGTGAATCATTTAATGTACATAGTTCTGTTAGAAGTTTCGCTTTATTGGAGTCATGTGTTAATCTTCTAAAAAACTGGAATACTTTTTCAGATGAGATATTTGTAAAAAAGTCTTCTATATCAACACAAAGCAAATAAAGGTTATCTTGATGCGGCGCTATATTTGTTGTTAGTCGCACTCCCAGTTGATATGACGTACAACATTCGTGAACAGATGATTTAGATACCACCTCGTTTAAAATCCATCTTTGATAATACCGTAATACTTTACTAGGACTATATAAAGTTCGAATTTTCCCATTTCTCTTATTAACTTGTATTTGTCGATAATGATACCTTTTTTTTGAACCACATCATTCAATAAAGGATAACGTGTATTTAGGAATTTAGAGAATCCAAATTTTTTATTGCTATCCAAACTAACCCAACCTCCCAGCCATACTCTTAAGGCAAAAAAAAAGAGCCACCCTTCACATTTTGTACGGAAGTACAACAAGGCAGAAGCCTTCAAGTGTGGAGGCGTTAGCCTTCCGGGCGATAGCCCTCATGACATAATTTCCAACTTCAGTAGCGAAACACTACCGGAATGCTAAAGGAATGGACTCTCTATCCTACTACAATACCACTGTTTACCAGTTTTTGATACATAAATTTCTGGAATTATTTACGGAGTAACAACAATGTTAAAATATTCGAAGTGCTTAAAACTAGGAAACGGAGAAACGCATCAATTATTTCGATGAATAACCATGAGGATTATTCTTATGCCAATTACAAGCATCAGTAATTATCTTAACATTCTTCGCTTTCTCTGACGAAGCAATTAAGACAGCAGGATCCCCTGATCTTCTTTCTTTTACTTCTATTTGTATTGGATGATTTGATAAATGTCTCATTACATTAACTTCTTTGACAGAGTATCCGTTATCCAAGTTAAAGGTATTGCTTGTGTTTCCTTTTCTTAAGTATTCTAATGCTAAATAATGCGCGAATGCGAAAGAAAAGCATGGAATGCATTGGACGACTTTATGGGGCTTAAAAAACTTCCATGCAGGCGATTCTTACTTTTGCTGCCATGAACTTGTAGAAGATGGCCAATTGGACTTGGAAAAGCCCCAAAATGGTCTAAAAAATAGATGAGGGTAGGTCTATCCCACATGTAAAAGCCAAAAAATAAAGAAGGAATCCAGTAATCGGCCCCTATTGGGCTATTCTGAATTCCTTTTGTCTACAATCCGAAAGAATGGAACAATGGTTCTATTCTTTTTATATTATTCATTCATCTTATCATTTAATGTAAGAAGAGCCTTTCTTCTAAAAAGCCATGTTTACATACATATTTTATACTCTAGACACCTAATCGTTCTATACCCCAACCTATACCGCCTAAAAGTAGATTTACATATAAACCATCAGCTATATTAAGATAATTTACTTATGTATTTGTGAAAAAAGAGTAAATGATTTTTATGAATTTCTAACATGGCATTTAATTTACTTTCTCTTAATAGCATATCTATTTCCTGATTTTAATTTCATAACCGTTCGGATTCTTTTCCTGCCATCTCCAAGAATCCATACACATTTCTTCAATTCCTCTTTCAGCCGCCCATCCTAGTTCCATTTTAGCCTTTGAAGGGTCTGCATAACAAATAGCAACGTCTCCTGGTCTTTTATCTACGATACGATAAGGAACTTGTCTGCCTGATGCCTTCTCAAATGCTTTAACCATTTCAAGTACACTATATCCATTACCTGTTCCTAGATTATAAGCTTCTACTCCATTACTTGACATTACCTTCTCTAGTGCTTTTAAATGTCCCATAGCCAAATCAACAACATGGATATAGTCCCTTACACCTGTCCCATCTACAGTTGGATAATCATTTCCATATACCTGTAATTCTTTCAATTTCCCAACTGCCACTTGAGTGATATATGGCATAAGATTGTTAGGAATACCGTTTGGATCCTCTCCGATTAAACCACTCTCATGTGCCCCTATCGGATTAAAATAACGCAATAAAGCAATGCTCCATGATGGGTCTGAAACATATAAATCTCTCAAAATTTCTTCAATCATTAACTTTGTGCGGCCATAAGGATTTGTTGCACCTAGTGGAAAATCCTCAGATATGGGTACTTGATCTGGAAATCCATAAACAGTTGCAGATGAACTAAATACAAGGTTTTTAACGCCATACTTGTTCATCACATCGCAGAGAATCAATGTTCCAGAAATATTATTGTGGTAGTAATGCAGGGGAATAGATACGGATTCTCCGACTGCCTTTAAACCCGCAAAATGGATAACTGCATCAATTTGATTTTTTAGAAAGATTTCCTCGACACTATCCCGGTTAAGAAGATCAATTTCATAAAATTTAAACTCTTTATCTGTAACTTCTTTCAATCTAATAAGTGATTCGAGTTTACTATTTGAGTAGTTATCTACAATAATAATATCCTGACCGACATTCAAGAGCTCAATACATGTATGGCTGCCGATATAACCGGCTCCTCCAGTAATTAAGATAGCCACCTTTTAATATACCTCCTTATAATCTATGTTTTATTATCAATAAGCATCAGGTTAGATTAAACAATATTTTCGACTACAGATGAATATTGGATTTATTACGTTCAGTCTTAGATGTTATTCAGGCGAAATTTCCCTTTGCATGGAGTGAAAGGAATACTCTATTTTTAATATTACAAAAAGGAAATGACCTTTGGAAAACGACCGTCGCAACTATCCGATGGGCAAAATCATCAAGAGGGAAAGAAAGACAAGGGTATTATTCCTGCAAGTGGTAGCCGATATTGCCTATTGCAATTACCTTATCAGACTGAAAAACTACACTCAAACTCCATCTATTAATATGTTTATCAATTGCTTGTGCATTAAAAATGAAACCAAAAAATCTTTTCGAAAAAGTGGTAGAACAGTATAGGAATATGGGGGGATGGCTGCTGTACTAAGCTTTCTCTATAACAGCTGATCGTATATGTCTACCCTGTTTGGTGAAATCACTCTTTATGAAGCCAGGGCAAAGCGGGCAGTAAAAGCAACTTCTAATCTGACTTGCAATCATCACCCCAGAGAAACATTCCACGGACTCATAAATACATTCATTTAAGCCCCTCACCCCGAATAATCAGCAAAAGAGGCTATGTTAGACTAATTCTTCCTACGTAGTGACTAGATACATTCTTCGCAATCACTGGTTCACAACTATCAGCTGACTCGTTCTCTTCATAATACTTTTCCATGGATTGAACAACATTCATGACCACTTTAGTTAAATTGACTTTTTTATCTTAATATTACTATTTTTTAAGATGCACTTTTCCGATAATATTCTTAACTAATTGCTTTTCCTCATTATTTATCAAGAAGATATAACTAAATACTATATACCCTAATGAAGTGATTAAACAAGTTACTAACAAATCAATCCAACTTTCTATACTATAAAAGTGCTGGATAACTAGGCATAAGATTATTACAAATCCACTTCCCAATATTGGTTGAAAAATGCCTTTAAAATAAATGTAATAAGGTTGATTTGTAACGTAAGAACAATATAAAGGTGTAAATATCAGATTTTTAAAAGTCAATCCAACAGCACCAGCAATGACTATTCCATAAAGATCTAAACCAAAAGGCCCAGAAAGTAAAATACCCAAAATTAAGTTTAATAAGCCTGTTGCTATTGTTATTATTGCTGGGAATTTCAACTTATTCACAGCAGTGAATATATGATTTAAAGGCATTACACTTAATGTAAAGATCAAATAAGCTGAGTTTAGAATTAATAACCACTTATATTTCTCATAATCGATACCTAACCATACAGTTAAAATTGCGCTACCTAATCCACACATTAGTGCAGCTGGCAAGGCTACAAGCAAACCATTTAATTTAACCGCTCTATTTGAATATTGTATTAATAATTTTAAATTTTTCTTAGCATAATGTGTAATAATAATCGGTGCAAAAACACTAGCAGAAATACCAGCAAGGTTTCTCAAAAGTAAAGGAAGTTGCAAAATTGCTGCATATATCCCTGCTTGATTAGGTCCTAAAATAATATTGGCTATTAGTAGATCTATTGATAGGAAGAGAAGAACTCCAATCTGCCCTATAGAATTCCACATCCCAGCACTTAATAATTCCTTTAATTTATTCATCTGGAAATCTTTAATGCTTATTTCTAAAGAAGGTAACAGTTTTCTAAAAAATACGACCCCTAATATAAAGGACAAAATACCAGCTAGCATTGCCCCAAGGTTTACATACCAGATTTTTGGAGTGAGTATTGTTAACAAAAGAAAGATAATTATAGATTTAATAATTGCGTTAATTGCTTGAATCCCTTTTGTTATATACAATTTATTAACACTAAAAGGAGCTGCATTAAAAACAGCCCCTATATAGGTAAGTATTAGTAAAAAGCCACTTATTAAAATTGAAACTCTAACATCAAAAATTAAGTAACTTGGAATATTTATAAAACTCTCTATCTTCAAGGATAATAAAACAAAGATTAACAATAATAACCCCGAGGATATAATAGAAGCAAAAAGATATGTGTTAAAGTAACTCTGTGCAAGAGAGTAATTCTTCTGCTGAATAGCTAGTGTAAAAAAACGTGCAATAACTGAGCTTAAGGCAACTGTTATGACAGAAAGAATATTAATAAAGTTCTGTGTAATAGGAATAAATCCGTATGCTTCGGCCCCAATATTATTAATAATATAAGGTGTCATCCAAAGGGAAATCATTGCAGAGAGTACAAATGTTAAAAGTGAGGCCAGTAAATTATACATTAATTTCATTTCGATCACCTTTATTTGCTTTCTTTAATCAACAATAATTATTTACATTATTGAAGTGCCATTCTTAATTCTTGGAAATTTAAATCCTTATAGTTCATTTCGGAATTTGATATAGGTTCTAGAACATGTATTATTTCCTCTAAATTAAAATTTTTAAAAACTTTAATATGATTATATTCTTGTAACCAAGCCTCATACACTCCTGAAATTTTTCCATTCGAATTATCTAACGCAATACAAGGTGTACCTGTTATTGCGCAAAAAATCATACCATGTAAACGATCAGTAATAACTAGTTTAGATTTCTTAAAAGAAGCCCATATATTTTCCAATTCTTTTTCTCGCTCACTTATACTCATATTATTCTTGTTTATATGTGTATCATGGAATCTTACTTTATCATTTTTTTCCAGATAACTTATTAAGGCTTCTTCTTCCTTAATTGATAGTTTTTTTTCTTTATCCTCTCTCATACAAAGAGTGATTCCCTTTCTTTCTAATTCTGGTGATTTTAAATCTAAAGATAATACTATATCCGGAACAAAAATAACCTTATTGTTAAATTTCTCTTTATATAATTTTAGAGAATTCACTTCACGTGCGGATAATGTTAATTTTTTATGATTACCATAAATCTTAGTTGATTTTTTAAAAGCTTCCTTTCCATAAATTGAATTAGAAAAATCAATTGTTTGAGGAAACGATATTATTTTATTTTTCGGAAATTGCTTTATTACAAATTGCCTACAATATTCAATATCATCGTACATATCGCCAGTATTCCCTCCACCTACAATCGTAATAATATCTTGTGGAGTACATATTTTCTTTAGCGATTTCATATTTGTAAAGGTTTTACTTATTGGAAAATCGATTACTTCGTAGTCTGGGTAATTGTCTTTTAGAAATTTTGTTTGCGCATATGTTATAGCAACATCACCCAAATTCCCATAATCAGCAGCAAGTGCGACAACAATTTTTTTCTTTTCTCTTTCCACACTAAAGTTAAACGAGTTTTCACTACTTAGTAGATATTTAATATAAAGTTTCATTCTAATTATAGATTTTTTATTGAAAGAAATTATTTTAATCAACCCTCTTTTTAATCTTTTGGTTAGTAGCATAAAATAAGAAAAGTATATTAAAAAGTCTCAATTTCACAAGATTTACTATTACCTTATCTTTCGTAGTTTGGGGATCAAATGAGTTAATAATATACTTTGCAAAAGGATCATTAAATACCTTTATGATTTGAATTCTTTTCTGCGACCTTGTTAAGTTACTTGCCCCACTTAACGATTTTATTGTTGTTTTAAGATTATTGAAACCAATGGAAGCTATAACCGTTTCAACGAGTTTTGGTTCATGTCCCCATGTTAATAGTAACTCTTTCAAAGCCCTAAGACCCTTTTTCTTAATTTCAAAGAAATCTTTATAAAACTTTGTTCCTAAGGTAATCCTAGGACGCTGAATATAATGTATAAGAGGCTCATCAAGAAATACGATCTTTTCACTTTTAGATAAGACTGGGGAATTAAAAACGATATCTTCTACTAATGATAACCCCTTTGTGAATTTAAAATCATTACTTTTTAAAAACTTAAGATTATACATTTTATTCCATGCATATCCCAAATTGCCAATAAAGTCCTTTTCCAGATGAATACTTTTTAATTCCTCTTTACTATATACGCCTGAATTATGCGTACGAACTATAGACTTTAATAACGATTCCTTTTCATCAACATAATCAACAAAAAAGCCCCATATAATGATATTGGAATTACTCGATTGTGCTCCTTCTAGGGCTTTTTCAACCATATTTAATTCAACATAGTCATCACCATCTATAAAAATAATAAAATCACCTGTCGCAACATTCATTCCGGCATTTCTAGCATCTGATAGGCCACCGTTTTCTTTATGAATCACTTTTATCCTATTATCTATCTTTTCATATTCATTACATATTTCAGCGGAAGTATCCGGAGACCCATCATTTACTAATATTATTTCAAGATTTTTATACGTCTGATTGATTATTGAATCAATACATTTATTAATATAATTCTCTACATTATATATCGGTACAACAATCGAGACCTTGTTTACCATATAAAAACACCTCGTCTATACCACATTAAATATTGCTCTGCTCATATAAATCAAGTAACACATTCGACTTCTTTTACTGTATTTTTTGAACAAAAGCTTGAACTTTAAATAGGTTTTTCTTAATAATGCTTTTTTATATCCTTTTCATTATATTAATTTTACTAATCCCTTATAAAGAGACACTTCATTATTATCAGTAATTTATATCTTGCACCCCTGTACAAAGTGTTATTATTACTAGGGTTTCAACTACTAATGACTCCTTTATTACAGAACTATAATCCTCCTGGCGATATAAAGAACAAACAAATAAACCTGCACTTTTCATATATTTGTATGAATTTTAACTATAACCTAAAATACTCATTTAATTCAGAGAGATCATGATGATATAGACGTATAACTCTTTATCTAAATCGCCTTGCCATAGAACATATAAATGAAATTTATAAGCTTCTTTTCTGAATAAACAAGTGAAATTCAAATTAAACTTTACTGTTAAAGTTTCTTATTGGCTGTTTTCTTAAGTGAGCTATAAACAATCATAATAGCTATTATAGGTAAAATAATCGAATATACTTCTTTTCTTACACCTAGATACAACGAGGATCTTGCCATAGTTATAAACAGATATAATGCGATTGCAGAAAATGCATTTTTATACCTTATTATTTTCCCTCTAAGCATATTATTACTTAGTAACTTGAATATAAACCAGCCCATCACAAACATGAATACTATTCCAAACCAACCGAAGTTATAGTATGATTCTGCTAGTATTGAAAAACCAGGACCATAGCTCATATTCTTCGCTTCCATTAACCAACCACTGAGATGAGCATATTCTGTAAATGAATGGCCTCCTAATAATATTGATGGTATAACTGCTAAGAACGAAGCTAAATAGGACTGACCAAATTTAAAAGAATAATTCTCTGGGATTAAATCATAAGTTAAAAGCCAAGGCTGCATAGACCCACCTAGTTCACCGATTATATTAATATACAAATTATCTTGGTACATGACTTGTAAAACCTCAAAAAAGTCTCCAAGTGTTTTGTATTCAGTGCTACGAAAGTTTTGAATTACAGGCAATAGAGAAAAAATCATTAGTAATCCTACGAATAAAGTGATTTTATCTCTTCTTGTAAATTTCCTGATTTCCGAGTTCCATATGAAAATTAAAACACATAGTAATGCCATCGCACCACTTCGTCCACCTATAATAAAAATACCCATAATTACAAGTAAGAGAAATACCATAAATATATTTCTAATTAATTTATTTGATTTATATATTACTAATAACAAAATTATTGATGTTACAAACAACATATCCAGAGATTCAATCACATTAGTAGTCGCTGAAGTATCTGTTTTTTCGTATATTGATCCATATCCATACTTAATAGAGCTCATCAAATTTGAAATCAAACTGTTTAAATAAATGGGCGTGGATAAAATAAACATTAACCAAGCAACTATTTTTACTGCGTTGTATAGAACAATATCATCTTGTTTTAATTCAGTTTTTTCTATCGTTGTAGATATACTATCTTTTTTAATTGCAATAAGTGCTCCTAATAGCATAAAACATGTGCCCACACAAAAAAACAAACAGTATAGCAGTACATCTTCTGGTGGGTAAATACGCAATAAATTAAATTTCTCATACTCAATTCCCATTGAAAATAAAAAAGGTTGTCCAAAAGAAAATAAGTAATAGCTCAAAAAAAACATTGTATAAGGATTAATATGTGTTTCTTTTATTTTTTTGAAGGTTATTATCCCACAAAATAATACGATATTTCCTAACCAGGAGTACAACCCTAATCGAATTTCATAGGGTAGATATAAAACATAAATTACTAGACTACATGATATTACAAACAACGTCAGCATTATGTTCAAAAAAAAGCATTTATTGAAATTATTAGAAAGTTTTCTCATAAAGTGTAACTCACTTTCTTTAATGGATCGAAATGTTTTACTGGCTTTTCTCTTTCTAAAAAACATCTTAATAACAACAGTGACAAAGTAATTCTCTAATCAGAGAAATCTATAAATATTCTTACTCTATATCATATACATTCATTAATTTCTTTGTGCTATCCTTAATAATATATCCTCGTTCCGATAGTCGGGCATATATCTCAATATTTGAGAATTTATCTTTACCCTTTGCACCATCTAAAATTGCACTAATCCAATTATTAATGCTCTCGGATAAATTGATTCTTTTAATCATTCCTAGCTCGAAATCTACTTCATCAGTAATATTTTCAGAGATCACAGCCACAATATTACTTGCTTGAGACTCAACTAACGTTACTGGGAAACCTTCATACAATGAAGGCATTAAAAGTACATCAAATGCTCCCATTAAGACTGGAACATCATCTCTAGACCCCAAAAACACAACATAATCCTCAAGTTTTTTTGAAACGACTAAATTCTTTATTTCTCCAATTAAATCACCAGTACCTACAAAAACCATTTTAAACAGAATTCCTCTATTTTTCATTTCTTCTGCAATTTTTACCATAAAGGCATGATTTTTGGCAGTCCTGAAACTACCAACATTACCGATTATTAATTCACCTTTTTTATAACCTATCTCCGCTTTACATCTAGCTACTTGTTCCTTTTTTCTACTTATAAAACTATCTATTTGAATGGCGTTAGGAAAAACCTCACCTTCTGGATTAAAATCACGACCATACAAATATTTTCCTGCATCAATACCACAGGCAAGTTTTTGAGTTGCACTAATTTTAATAAAAGCTCTCATTAACATTTTATATATACTATATTTAAAATTATTTATATTGGTTGTTGAAGTACTGTGGGCATGACAGATTCTAATCGGTATCCCAATTAATTTAGCACTTAATAACGGAAATCCAGAATTAAATAAGGTATGCGAATGTATAGCATAATATGGACCATATTTTTCATTAACTTTCTTCAAGTTTTTAATATAGTTATATAACCCAGCTTCCTTTAAACTCGGTATATGTATTATTTTTCCGCCCAATTTTTTAATTTCATCATCGTACTCTCCGTCTTCTTTAGAGTATGAAATAAAATCAAACTGAATAACTGACTTATCTATTTCTCTATATAAATTCATTACCATTGTTTCAGCCCCGCCACGATTCATCTTCCCCGTAATTTGTAACACTCTCTTAACAGGGTTTGATTCTGTTCTATTACCCAAAAATATACCTCCGTCCTTCTACTACACATCCATCAACAACATTCTCAAAAGTATTTATTATTTGGTGCAAAATATTATATTATCTAGAAGCAAATTTTGAAAGATAAAACTATTAAAATTATGGTATGTGAACTACTTTTATTTTCATTCGTACACAAGGGTTGAATAGTGATACTTTTCTACCAGAATATCACTTTCCCCTTTATAAAAGTACGACGAGTAATCTCTGTATTCCCATAATGAGATAATCATATCCATTGTTATATACTATCTTAATTGTAAGATGCTTATAAAAGACACCTTATAAAAAAGGGGTGTATAATTCGCAACAAACAAATGTAGGAAGGAACGCCCCTCCTACATGAAAAATTGTTTTTTATTAAATTGTTCTAAGTAAAATTATTATTTTCTTTTATATTGATATTTGCGATAAATATCGACTAAAAAAAATGGAGTAATACTCTTAAAAAGGAAATTTATTGTAGCGGGTATATACCAATGAAATGGGTATTGTAACATTTTATATCCTAATATAGTTGTTTTAAATGCATTAAAACGGACTATAAATGTTCTTCTTCTAATAGCAGATGAATCCTCCCTTACATAGTATAACGCTTCAGTTATATTCCGACCTATAAATCCTTCTTTGAAAAATCTGAACCAAAGATCTTTATCTTGTGACCTTTTGGTCCTTTCAGATACCGTATATCCACCTAAGTGGTCATATACACTTTTATATGTCATAATAGTTGCATGATTAAAAGGTATTTTATTTTTCAATGTATATTTATCTGGAGATTCAATACTGTATAAAATGTTTTGTAATCCATTTTCATTGAAACGCTGCATAGATGTTCCTACCAGATCAACCGCTTTATTCTTTTTTAGGTAATCAACTTGTTTTTCAAACCTTTGAGGATGAGATAAATCGTCGCCATCCATTCGTGCAACATATTTACCTGTTACATACTTCAAACAATGGTTTAAACTATATGCTAGTCTAGAGTTCCTATTATTTTTTAAAATAATGAATTTATCTGGATATAAGTTTTTGTATTCTAATAATATTTTATAGGTATTATCAGTTGAACAATCATCACATATAATAAATTCCCAATTTTTATATGTCTGTTCTAAAATCGAATCTATTGCTGGTCTAATAGTATCTGAACAATTATATACTCCCATTATGATAGATACCTTATCTTCACCCATTATTAAATTCCTTTCTCTCGTACGAATAAAAAAATTCCTTTTTAATCCTGTAATCTATCCATTCAAACTTATACTTTTATAGTCCAAATACCTAATAACCATCAGACTACATAGAACTCTGTCTTTCTCATTAGTCTTCAATTATAAGCTTTTAATGACTTCTTCCAGAGCGTTAAGAGGTGAATGTGCAAATACCACATCTTTTCCATCCCTCCGAAATTATTTATGCATGATACGAAAATCCATAACTAATTTCGATTTTTCCGGGTGAGTTCGAACTAGAATCAATCACAAATTTTAACCCATACACTGAAAGTCTAGTTTCTTTGATATTGGAGTGCAAACTCTCCGAATCAATTCCTCTACTACGACCAATACTTTAAGTTCATTCCGAATATTGTGAATGTACTCTTGTAAATAGACATAGCGCCTTTGCATACTTAATAGCTTCAGTCTTGTCCTCTAATAGTTGAACATTATTTGATCTTTTTATTAATTGCAATCATTTCTTAAATTATCCTTATACCATTCAATAGCTTCTTGTATTCCTAATTCAAAACTCCAATCAGGGCTATACCCTAACATTTCCCTTGCCTTACTAATATCAGCATTGCTATGCTTAATATCACCTTTACGATCAGGTCCGAATATCGGCTGAATATCTTTTCCTAATGCATTTAACAAATGGGTATAGATATCAATTAAAACCTCTCTCCCACCAAAGGCAATATTATAAGCCTGTCCTGCCGCTTCATGAGATGCATTACAAGCTTTTAAGTTTGCTTCAATTACATTCTCTATGTAAGTAAAATCTCTACTCTGGTTTCCATCACCATTAATAGTTGGTTGCTCATCATTAAGTAACTGTTTAATAAATTTTGGAATTACTGCTGCATAAGCACCATTAGGATCTTGTCTTCTACCAAATACATTAAAATAACGCATACCATAAGTATCAAGTCCATATAATTTTGTATAGAGTTTTCCGTACTCTTCATCTACTTTTTTGGTAAGTGCATATGGTGATAATACATTGCCCTCTCTTCCCTCTTTTTTAGGAAGATTGGGCTCATCACCATACACTGAAGAACTAGAAGCATAGACAAATTTCTTTACACCACTTTGCCTTGCAGCTTCCATCATATTTAAAGTACCTTTTATGTTTACATCTTCGTAAAATAAAGGCATCTCAATGCTTCTTGGAACACTCCCCCATGCAGCTTGATTTAAAACATAATCAATTCCTTCACAAGCTTTCATACATGTTTCAAGATCACGAATATCTCCTTCGATAAACTCGTAATTAGGATTATCTATAAACTCATTCACATTCCCCTTTTTTCCAGTTGAAAAATTATCCAGACCTCTAACTTTATAGCCTAATTTAAGTATAGCTTCTACTAAGTTAGAGCCAATAAAACCGGCTGATCCTGTAACCAAAAATTTACTTCCTTCTGGAAACTTTATATTTTCATATCCCATTTTTATAACCTCCAATAAGCAAATCCTTTATCCTCTGCTTCTTTTCTATTAAATACTCCTTTAAGGTCCATCAATACACAATCTTTTCTATTAATATCTCTATCAAACTCAGAGGTTGCAGCTACTTCATTCGCTACTTCCGAATTAATATACCCAGTTGTTCCAAACATCATTTTTAAATCTTCCAATTGAATTGCTTTAAATTCATCGTGTGGAACAGCAAAAATTACTGCATCCAACTCTTTTATATTTTCTACTTCACAAAGATTAATTTTATATTCATGCCATAGATCTTCTTTGTCTGCCTGAGGATCTACAACTTTAACGTCTACCCCATACTCTTCTAATTCTTTGATTACATCCACTACTTTTGTATTTCGAACATCAGGACAGTTCTCTTTGAACGTAACACCAAAAATAGCTACCTTTGCACCATTTATTTGTTTGTTCGCCTTAATCATTTTCTTTACTGTACTTTCAGCAACGTATTTACCCATATCGTCATTGATTTTTCTTCCTGAAAGAATAATCTGGGAATGGTAACCCATTTGCTCTGCTTTATACGTAAGGTAGTATGGATCAACCCCTATACAGTGACCACCAACCAGACCTGGAGAAAAATTCAGAAAGTTCCACTTTGTCCCAGCTGCTTCAAGTACTGCTTTTGTATCAATTTCCATTTTATCAAAAATGATAGAAAGTTCATTCATGAAAGCAATATTAATATCACGTTGTGAATTTTCTATAACCTTTGCAGCTTCAGCCACTTTAATGCTTGCTGCTTTATGCACGCCCGCTTCAACAACTAATTCATATACCTTTGCAACAGTATCTAAGGTTTCTTCATCTTGGCCTGACACAACTTTTATAATAGTCTCTAGTCTATGAACTTTATCACCGGGGTTAATCCTTTCTGGCGAATAACCAACTTTAAAGTCTACACCACATTTTAACCCCGATTCTTTTTCTAAAATGGGAACACAGATTTCCTCAGTTACACCAGGGTAAACTGTAGATTCAAAGACAACTATTGAACCTTTAGTCAAATTTCTACCTAAAGTGCGACTTGCTGATTCAACGGGTGTCAAGTCAGGTGTGTGATCATCTTTTACCGGTGTAGGCACGGCAACAATATGAAACTTTGCTTCTCTAAGTCTTGCTTCATCTGAGGTGAACTCAACTTTTGTATTCTTAATTACTTCATTTCCCACTTCTTTTGTAGGATCTATGCCGTTTTTATAAAGCTCAATTTTTTGTTTATTTAGATCAAAGCCAATCACATCAACCTTCTTTGCGAAAGCAACAGCGATTGGCATCCCTACATAGCCAAGCCCAACTAATGAAATTTTCTCTTCTCTATTAACAATCTTCTCATATAGGTTCATATTGAATTCTCCTTTATTTATAGTCCCATTGTCTGGATAATTGTTTGGTTAACAACCTTAACATCATATTTTCCTCTAGCAATCTTCTCGCTTTCTTGCCCCATGTTTTTGCATATCTCAGGATTAGATATTAAGTATTCCATCTTATTCACTAACCCTTTGATATCCTTGACCTTTACTAAATATCCATTTAATCCTTCAATAACTGTCTCTCTGCAACCGGGAGCATCACTCGTGATGATTGACCTCCCCATTGCCATGGCTTCTAATACCGTTTTTGGCGTACCTTCATGATAAGATGGTAATATATAGGTGCTGCATTGAGAGATAAATGGTCTCACATCAGCTTGTTCCCCAAAATACTCAATAACACCATTTTCTATATAGGGCTTTAACTCATCTGAGTTTAAGGCAGAAGGATTACTGTCAAATGGCCCTACTAGTAAACAACGAACCTTAGGGTATTTATTTTTAATTTCTCTACATGCTTCTAAATATTCCAGTATCCCTTTATCTTTAATAAGTCTACCAATATAGAGAAATGCTGGTTCTTCCGGAAATTGTGTTGGTTTAAATTTTTCAAGATTAACTCCCGAACCATTAATTATTACAGTCTTATTATCTTTTACTAAACCATTTTGAATAAACTCATTTTTATCATCTTGATTCTGAAAGAATACTTTCTTGCTACATTTGCAAGCAGCCCAGTATTCTACTTTCATTATTGTTTTTACTATTTTATTTTTAAAGCCTTCTCCTCTAAATATTGAGCCAAGTCCAGCTATCAAAGGGTAAACTTCAGAAATGCCATTTAACTTTGCAGCTACTCCTCCATAAACAACCGTTTTTGCTTGATATGCGAATACTTTATCGGGTCTCTCCTTTTTCATGAATGTATAAAGAAACCTTAAAGTTTTTAAATCTTTGAGTGGACTCAAACCATTTCGTTCAACATATAACTGCCTGTAATCAATATTGTATCCTTTGAATTTTTCTTTCCAATCCTCTTCAGGCTCAGATCCCAAAGCAATGACGGTATGACCATTTTTGATAAAATCTTTCATCATATCCATCCGAAACCAAAACAATGATGATGTATGACTTGAAAGTATAGCTATTTTCATAACAATGCTCCTACTCATTTTAACTAAGTTCTATTTCTCTCCAGATACTCTTGAACTTCTATTTGTATTCCTTTTTCAAAAGACATGGGATTATAACCAAAATTACTAGTTGCTTTATCGTGGGAATAATTTCTGTTTTCCCCCATTCTCTGAACTCTCTCTATATAATCAATTCTTCCTAAAGTCATGGTTTTAATAACCCTTGACATCAACACTCCTAAGCTCAAAGGTACGCTAATAAAGACTGTCTTTTTATTAAGTTCTTCACTTATTACTTTGAAAGCATCAATCATTTTAATTGGTCTTTCACCTGAAAGATCATAAGCCTTGCCATCTGTTTCTTCTGGAGATATTAATACGGTAAAAAATGCCTTTCCTAAGTCTCTTGCATTTACTGGTTGTATTAAACTATTTCCACCATTGATAACAGGCACAACTCTAAGTTTGTCTACCATCTTAATAAACTTACTCATATTACGGTCACAAAGGTCTCCATAGATCATCGATGGTCTCAGTATTGTAATATTTGTCTTACACTTAGTGTCGCTTTTAAGTTCCTCAATTTCCTGCTCGATTTTCTTATATCCTTCAGAGGCATACTTAAATTCAGAGTAAATTCCTGTGGTGTGTACCAATATAGCCCTTTTAACTTTATTCTTAATAGCAGATCGAACAATCACTGGGGAATGGTGAATATTATAGATATGCATAACTGTATCAACACCATTCATCACCCTATCAATAAAGTCTGGTTCATCTAAATCCCCTACAACTTTTTCTATATTTAAGCCACTGTTATCTAAGATAGAAGTATTTGATGTTCCCCTAACAATACAGCGAATACATCCTTCATAATTATTATTAATAAGTTCTTGTAAAAAGTATCTACCCGTATGACCAGTAATTCCTGTGACTAAAAGCATTCTAACACCTCAATTGCCCTATTTACTTTCATGAAGAGCTAGACTCCTTGCTACTAGCCACTTCCCTCTTAACTCCTGTTCCACCTTCAACAACCCCGTCACTTTTCACTACACTAACGATGGTTCCAAAAAAACACTTAACATCCATCCAGAAACTAATCTTTTCAACATACTCGCCATCTAACTTTGCCTTTACATCAATTGGAAGCTCATCACGTCCATTAATTTGCGCCCAACCAGTCAGCCCGGGTGGAACATTATTTGCACCAAATTTATCACGTTCAGCAATCAAATCATATTGATTCCACAGTGCGGGCCGTGGTCCGATAATACTCATTTGTCCAACAAAGATGTTCCAAATTTGAGGTAACTCATCTAGAGAAGTCTTTCTCATAAACTTTCCTATTTTAGTAATGTATTGTTCTGGATTTGCTAACAAATGAGTCGGAGTGTCCTTAGGTGTATCTATCTTCATTGTACGAAACTTCAAAATATTGAAATACTTCTTGTTAAGTCCTACACGTTTTTGCTTAAACAGAACTGGCCCTCTTGATTCAATTTTAATAGCAATAATTAGGATTAAAAAAATCGGTGATAGGACTATAAGCCCTATTAAAGAAAGAATGATATCTATCAGTCTTTTAATTTTCATATACATACATGTAACCCTCCTTGAATAACTATTTAGTAGATAGGGCCCAAACCAATCTACTTCTTATTCCCATCTCAGAAGGGATGAGACAATTTCGTCAACTAGTATCTAATTATTTCGTTAGATAGTGCATAAAACAACGCTACCTTTCCAACTAATTCCTAACCACCAATCACTAACGACTGCTTATCACTAAATTTTGTATTAGCAATCCCCACTAAAGTGTCTTTCATCTCAATCGAATCCTTATCAAGAAGCGTCTCAATGACCTCATAAAGCTCATGTTTCTTCATCGGCTCTGCCTTCCCAATAAAGATTTTCGGAAATACTTGATTATTTTGGATTTCATTTTCATTAAGTAACTCTTCATACATCTTTTCACCTGGTCTTAAACCAGAGAATTGTATTCCAATTTCATCTACTGAATAACCTGAGAGAGTGATCAGATTTTTAGCCAAATCGACAATTTTAACAGGTTCCCCCATATCAAGTACAAATATTTCTCCTCCACGAGCCAATGCCCCCGCTTGTATCACAAGCCTTGAAGCTTCCGGAATCGTCATAAAGTATCTTGTAATATCAGGATGTGTAACTGTTATAGGACCACCAGCTTGAATCTGTTTCTTAAACAGTGGAATAACGCTCCCGCGACTACCCAGCACATTTCCAAACCGTACCGCAACAAACTTCGTCTTGCTTTCTTTCGCCAAGTTCTGAATAATCATTTCAGCAAAACGCTTTGTTGCCCCCATTACATTAGGGGGATTTACCGCCTTGTCAGTTGAAATCATTACAAACGTACCAACACCAAACGTATCTGCTGCTTCTGCTACATTTCGAGTACCAAACACATTATTTTTTACAGCTTCTCTCGGGTTATATTCCATCATTGGCACATGCTTATGTGCTGCCGCATGATAGACAACATCTGGCTTGTATTGATCCATTATTTCAAAAATCCTGTTTCGATCCTGGATGTCTGCAATAATTGGAATGATTTCAATCGAATCACTATATTGTTTCCGCAATTCCATATCAATTAAATAAATGCTATTTTCTCCATGACCTAGTAAAAGAAGTTTACCTGGCGTAAACTTGCATATCTGACGGCAAATTTCTGAACCGATTGAACCCCCAGCCCCGGTTACCAGTATCGTCTTTCCTTCCACATATTCAGAAATACTACTAATATCGAGCTTAATCGGTTCGCGACCCAATAAATCCTCAACTTCCACGTCTCTAAATTGTGTAACAGAGACATTACCGGACATAATCTCTTCAATCATTGGCATAATCTGAACCTTTGCCATCGTTTTAGAGCATTCTTCATAAATTCGTTTTATCTCACCCTTTGACAAGGATGGAATCGCTATAATGATAACTTCGATCTCATGTAAGGCAACTGCCATTGGAATAAAAGCTGTATCGCCTGCTACTGTTAATCCATGAAATTGGAGTCTTTGTTTATATGGATCATCGTCAATAAAGGCTACAGGTACTAAATCAGTATCCACCTTTTGAAGCAGTTGTCTTGCTACCATAGTTCCTGCTGCACCAGCCCCGATAATTAACGTTCGCTTCTTTTCACTATCTTGGGTGTTTATATAACGATCTCTGAATACCCTCCAAGAGAACCGTGAACCGCCAATCAGGAGGATATGAAGCATCCAGGTAATCCCCAATGCTCGTACATAAACATCTTGAAAAATAATCAATTGAACGATCGCAGTTGTTAAAATCGTTAATGTCACAGCTTTTACAATTGAAACTAACTCTCGTACACTCGCATATGCCCATGCCTTGTTATAAAGTTTATAAATAAATGCATATAGATGATGGCTGATTAACAGAGCCAAAGCGGTTATTAATAAGGTTTCCATTTTGAAAATATCCAAATATGGGTGGAGGACAAGGTAACTGCAATAGATAGCCGTTAGCACGATAATGGAGTCTACTAGTATCAAAGTGGTCAACCTTTTACGGTATGTCATGTTCTAACACCTCTCCTCTAAAAAAGACCGGCACATGTCCGGTCTATCTCCAAATATTTATTTTTTTATGATATTTAATTTCTCTTCCATGAATCGTAATAAGTCATTTCGCAAGGAAGCATCCTGAAGCGCAAACTCAATCGATGTTTCAATAAAGCCTAATTTTTCGCCGACATCGTATCGTTTCCCATCAAAATCATAAGCAAATACCCGCTGAATTTCATTCAGCTTCTGAATCGCATCTGTCAACTGTATTTCTCCGCCAGCTCCAATATTTTGCTCACCAAGGAATGTGAAAATTTCCGGACGTAGTATGTATCTTCCCATGATGGCTAAATCAGATGGCGCTGTTCCTTTTTCCGGTTTTTCCACAAAACTCTTCACCTGATAGCGTCGTCCGTTTTGCTCAATGGGATCAATAATTCCGTATCGATTGGTATCTTCCATCGGTACATGCTGCACCCCTATAATAGAAGAAAATGTTTTATCATATTCATCCATTAACTGACGCAGGCATGGTTTATCTGCCTGGACAATATCATCACCAAGTAAAACAGCGAATGGTTCGTTGCCAATAAAATTACGTGCACACCAGATAGCATGACCCAGTCCTTTAGGTTCTTTTTGACGGATATAATGGATATCGACCTTGGAAGGAGCTTGTACTTTTTCGAGAAGATCAAACTTACCCTTTTCCATCAAGTTATTCTCTAAATCATACGCATGATCGAAATGGTCCTCGATGGATCTCTTTCCTTTACCGGTCACGATAATGATATCCTCTATCCCAGATTCAATTGCTTCTTCTACAATATATTGAATCGTCGGTTTATCAACAATCGGCAGCATTTCCTTTGGCATCGCTTTTGTGGCCGGCAAGAATCGTGTTCCAAGTCCGGCAGCGGGAATAATCGCTTTTCTTACTTTTTGCAAGTGTGAACCTCCTCCAAAATTTTGTCCAACGTGTATTTTTTAGGTATAAATTATCGACTTTCCAAACTAACCATTAAAATGTTAGACATTTATATTAGGTTAGTTAATAATTAAGAATGGGAGTAATATAACGAATTGTCCTATTACCCATACAAATTTATATACAAAAAATAATCAGACTTTTAATTTTACATATTATTAAAAACGGGCATCTAACCCCTCCTCACACCATCCTATTGATGACTATTTGCATCTAAGGAAGCTTTTCCTACCTCCCACAGCATGGCCGAGTGTCTCCCTTGATAAAGGTTAGGAGGCATCACCTACATGATCTATCATTAAAAAAGCCCTAAAAACTTACGCTGTCTGACTGGCTGCGGCATTTCTCTCATGATTGCCTGCCCGCTAATGAGTAACTCTGCATTCTCTTCGAAATAATAGATTTGGTCTAATCCGAACTGTTTTTCCAGTTCATCCAATGCTTGATTCATCCAAAACTGTCTGGTTGAGACATTATGTGCATCAGATGCGACAAAATGGATTAAATTTGATGCTAGTAAATCTATTGATACTTTCTTGATTTTCTTGCCAAACTTACCGGCGATACTGCCGCATGTCAGCTGGGTACTGACACCTCTCTGAACAAAGTCATAGAGAAGATTTGGATTTTCGACAATGGCCATATTCCGTTCAGGATGAACTAAAATTGGGTTGATTCCTTTTTGCTGCAGTTCAAAAAATAAAGTATGGGCGTACCTGGGTATATGATTTGAAGGAAATTCAATTAAGAGATAAGAGGAATTGTTTACGGTTTGTATAAAGCCCTGCTCCATATCCTCGAGCAATTCACCATACACCCTGACCTCCTGGCCGGGCAGGACCGTTAATGGAATCTGGCTTTTTTCCAACTGTTCATTTAATCGTTCAACCTCGGGTATTAAATTCAATCTCGTATTTTCGTATGCACCATTTTTATGATGTGGGGTTGCAATGATCGTGTCGATTCCTTCACTGACGGCAAGCCTAGCCATATTCATCGAATCTTCCAAACTCTGTGCACCATCATCCAAACCTGGCAAGATGTGACTATGTATGTCAATCATTTTGTCACGCAACCCCTCACTGTATTTTTTACAATCAATGAATCTATCTTACTTACTTTTAAAGGGAAAGTCTAGGTATTTATCTATTTTTTACCGTAATAATAATACGTATTGTCCTTCATTTTCTTGTTATTGAGAACAGCACCCAGGATTTTAGCCCCAGTATTCAATAATAGTTCTTTTGTTTTGATCGCATCCTCAACCTGTGTCCGTCCGCTGCTCACTACCAGCACGACTCCCTGGCAAAGATTCGCAATGATTTGCGCATCCGTTACGGCTGTAACCGGCGGAGTATCAATAATAATGATATCAAACTCTTCTTTTGCCTTGTTAATCAATTCTGTCATCGCTCTTGATGACAATAACTCAGCCGGATTCGGCGGCAGTGGTCCGCTTGTCAGTACATGCAACCCTAAAGGTTCAACAATCTGTAAGGCCTTTTCAAACTCGATTTGCTTTGTCAATACACTTGTTAATCCCAGGCTGTTCGTAAATGAGAACGTATAATGCGAAGAAGGTTTACGCAGGTCAGAATCTATGAATAACGTCCTTTTTCCCTGCTGGGCGAATACAACGGCAATATTGGCAGCAGTTGTTGATTTCCCCTCTGTTGGGCCTGATGATGTAATCATAATCGTTTGCATTTCTTCGTCTATAAAGGAGAATTGGATATTCGTCCTTAATGTCCGAAATTGTTCTGAAATCGGTGATTTGGGTTCCAAATAGGTCACAAGCTTCCGTTGATTGCTGTTCCCAAGCTGTTTTTTATTCTTACGCGCCACGCTGTTCACCTCTTCCTGATCTCTTCGCTCTTGCCCTTGCTTCCATTTGCACATTGCTTTCTTCAATGACACCAATCACGCCAATAACAGGTAAATCTAAAATTCGTTCAATATCCTGCTCGGTTTTGATCGTATTATCGAAATACTCCATCAAGAAGGAAATCCCTACACCAATCATTAAACCGACGACCATCGCAATCGCTATATTAAGAAGTGGCTGCGGTTTAATCGGTGAAGCATTGTCTGAAACGGTTGCCTTTGCAAGGATGCTGACATTGTCGACATTCATAATATCGACGATTTCTTCTTTGAAAATTTCCGCTGTCGTATTCGCTATTTTTGCAGCCATATGTGGATCCTCGTCTGTAACAGATACATTTACTACTTGAGATTCCTGTTCGCTGGCTACTGTTATTTTAGTTGTGAGCTCACTCGCGGAAAGGTTCAAATCTAATTCCTCAATGACCTTATCCAATATAACCGGGCTCTTCATAATGACATTGTATGTTTCGATGAGTTGCAGATTCGTTTGAACCATGTTTTGACTATATAATGATTCTTCACTCTTTGTTTGATTAACAAGCAGCTGTGTAGAAGATTGATAGATTGGAGTCAAAATAAAAAAGCTGGTTACTCCGCTTATCAAAACTGCTAAAACTGTAATCAAAATGATGAACCATGCACGTTTTTTTAAGGTTTCAAACAAATCCTTCAAGCTGATAGTTTCTTCCATTTCATCCTCCGATTAACATAATATTAAACATTATACAATAAAACGACAAAAATTTATCTGTTTTATGGAAATTTTATTTAATTTTTTCTAATAAATTGTAATATGTAATCTATCTTCCATCAATAAACATTGGTTATATCCTCTAAGTGTGGAAAAATCACCTTTTTCAGATTAATATAAAATTAAGTTAAAAGAAAGTGGAAAAATATTCTCTATTTGTACTTATCTAAAATTTAAACAAATACCCACTCTTAGCACTTATACTGGTCAACCCTTTGCTCTACCTGAACATACACAAACTGGAGTGTATAAAAAATCTTATTTTACAGATCTACGAAACGATTTATACAATGGGATCTAAATCAGCATTCAAGTCAGACTCTTCAAAAAAGTAAAAGTCTGCGGTAAACTGTATCTGAGACTTTCTAATCCCTCTTTTTAGTATTCGTATTCCCTTAAATAGTGTTACGAAGAGGAAGTAAATTGACTCCTTTTTCATAAAAACCATAAAATCAAAATCTTAACTATCATCTGGAGGAAGCACAATGAAATATGTCACGATGTTTATAATCACACTATTCACCATCCTTGTTTTAGTTTTTGGACAAACCTACTGGAGCAATCAAATTGAACAAACCGTTGCAATGGAGAACGGAAAACAGCAACCGGAACCAAAAAAAGAGAAGGAAGTCTCCTCACCTTTTGAGAATATTAAAGATAAAGGACTTAAGAACGCGCTCGAAAAAGCTGTCAGCAAGCATGAAAAAGCGAATATTTTGATTGCGGGCTCAGAAGCATTAGGAAATCAGGATAGTGGATTAGGAAAAACAATCAGTCAGGAATTACAGGAAGCATTCGCGCCGGATGTGGCTGCATCGTTCATAGAGTTTACAGGCACGTCCATTCATTTAATCCAGGAAGGTAGAATCAGTGTTTATCAAGATGCAAAACCCGATATTCTTATTCTCGAAGCCCTAACACTAGCTGATAACGGGGAAGTTGCGGTAGAAGATAATCACGAAAATATATCAACAATCATTCAAGAATTGAAAACCATAAATGAAGATCTTTACGTGATTCTAATGCCCACTCACCCTATTCCAAATGCCACTATCTATCCAAAACAAGTAGAAGCATTGAAGGAATATGCAGCCGAAAATGGAATTACATATATAGATCATTGGGAAGCTTGGCCTGATTATATGAATGAACCTGAATTAATGAAGTACATTAATGAGGATAAAAGTGCTCCGAATGAAAAAGGAATTGAGATTTGGAGTAAAGAGGTTTTTAAATTATTTGGGATATAAGAGATAAATCCAGAGAGTAGTGATTATTCCGCTTCATGGAATAATCCGTTTACTGGAGTACCAGATTAACATTTTGTATTATTAGGAGTTCATTTGAAAATCTTCTTCAACTTAGAAAATGTAGCTTGTCGTAAATGGAACAAAGTGGTTTAAGGGGATAATTTATGGATTATACGAACGCTTATACTATTATAAGGCTACTGGTTGCCATAACTTTTATAGTAGCCTTATTATCTTTGAGATCAAAATTCAGGCCTTATATTACTAATAAAAATATAGATGAGTTAGATACAATTGATCGAAATATGGTCCTTAATCAGATACTTATACATATCTTGTTCTTGTTTGCTGTATTATTTATCATAACAATGACGTTATTGTATCCAGCGCCCCCTACTTCACTAAGTATTACTGATCCTATAGAGAATAATTATGTGCCTTTCTTTATGATTAGCGAACTAATAAGAACAAAACCATTTTATGAAATGGCATATAATATTATTGGAAATATAGTATTATTCATTCCTTTTGGATTCTTACTGCTACTAAAATACGAGAGGATGAAGAAATTTACGCAATGCATTATGGTAGGTTTGAGTTTCTCAGTAGGGATTGAATTGTGTCAGTTACTTCTTCCGCTCAGGCAAACTGATATTGATGATGTGTTGTTAAATACATTAGGAACCATTGTGGGGTACTGTTTGTATACAGGTATTATAACTATCAATAAGAATACCGTTATTAATTAATCCTATTATTATACGAGTTAGCACAATCACCCATATTCTGGGTGTTTTTTTATTGCATGTCATTTGTCAAATCTTCTAAGTTGAAATCTACTATTCTTCTATCTTATTGTAGTATAGGGAGCTTATTGCCCTATGAGCTAACCCCTATAAACCATCAGTTTCTTTTCATTTTTACCGAATGACTTTACATTTGATAGATTCATCCGATGAAAAGAACAGAATAAAGAATAAAGAGGTGAAGATCTTTGGGGAAATACTCTATTAAAGCTGTCAGCCTGTTGATAGCCCTATCATTCATCATTACCCTACTGCCGGAGAAAGCAGATGCTGCCAGCTATTCAGCTAAAGTTAACGCCAGTACATTAAATGTCCGCTCAAAGCCATCTACTGCATCCTCTATCATTGGAAAAATTAAGAAAGGCAAAACGGTAACTGTACAATCTGAGCAAAAAAATTGGAGCAAGATTTCGTACGATAAAAAAACAGGCTGGGTTACCACTTCATACCTAACCAAAACAAAGCCTGCTGCTAGTACAGCTGCTCTTGGTACCTATTATGTGACAGCGACCAGTTTAAATGTTCGCGCCAGCGCAAGTTCTTCTTCAAAAGTGATTGCCTCTGTGAAGAAAAACAACGCTGTGACTCTTCAGCAAAAAAGTGGATCCTGGGGGAAAGTGAAAACCTCCAACGGGAATGTTGGCTGGGTTTCTCTATCCTATCTTTCTACTACTAAACCAGCGACCACCACTGCTAATCTTGGTACATACTATGTGACAGCTACCAGTCTAAATGTTCGCGCCAGCGCAAGTTCTTCTTCAAAAGTGATTGCCTCTGTGAAGAAAAACAACGCTGTGACTCTTCAACAAAAAAGTGGATCCTGGGGGAAAATCAAAACCTCCAACGGGAATGTTGGCTGGGTTTCTCTTTCCTATCTTTCTACTACTAAACCAGCGAACACGACTACTAATCTTGGTACCTACTATGTGACGGCTACCAGTCTAAATGTTCGCGCCAGTGCAAGTACTTCTTCCAAAGTAATTACCTCTGTGAAGAAAAACAACGCTGTAACGCTTCAACAAAAAAATGGATCCTGGGGGAAAGTCAAAACCTCCACCGGCAAAGTCGGCTGGGTTGCGATGCAGTATATCTCAACGAAAAAAGCAGCCAGTACAACTCCAGTAGGACCAGTGGCCAAAAGCGTAAAAGGAAAAGTCATTGTCCTTGATGCAGGTCATGGCGGATCTGATTCCGGAGCCCTTGGTGTGAAGTTAAAAACAAAGGAAAAGGCTATTACTCTTAGTGCTGCCAAGCAATTGGAAACCTTACTAAAGAATGCTGGTGCCACAGTCATCATGACACGCAGCCATGACACGTATATTTCGAAAGAAGCTAGGGCACTTCTCAGTAACTCAAAAAAAGCGGATGCGTTTGTGAGTATTCATTACAACTCGGCAACTAATGTACCATCAGCTACTGGTATAGAAACGTTTTATTATCAAAATAGCAGTCTGGCAAGTGCTATACACGGTGAATTAATTAAAGCTACCGGTTTAAATAATCGAAAAGTTAAACAGGATAGTTTTGTAGTCTTAAAGAATAATAAACAACCATCAGCCCTGCTGGAACTCGGATTCCTCTCGAATCAAACCGAAGAAAAAAAGATATCCCAAACCAGCTACCACAAAAAAGCAGCACAGGGAATCTTAAATGGGTTGAATGTGTATTTCAAACAAAAATAAACTACTTTCCATTCAAAGCCTCCACATCGTTGGAGGCTTTTTGTTTTTCCGCAAAATCCAATCATAACCACATCTTTTGAATACACTAGTGCTGTTCTATCTGCCGTCGGTCAACAGCTTGAGGAAGTACAAGAAACACAAGGAGCTGGCGAATAAGAGCATGTCCTCACAAGAGAGGACAATTACATAATAAATTTGATTGGTTGTAATTTATGCAGGAATAAATGCCGGTTTCTCTCCATTTCGCAAACTTGAGGCTTCTATTCTTGAGATTTAATGAATACTCAATGAATCAGGGAGGAAATACAATTGAATGGCATAATTCTTCTTTTAAAACAAGCTTTCTTTCTCCTAATCTAACAATAAACTAATTTTTATAAAAAATTCTATCGACATCTCATGCCTTTCTGATAGCTGTTTTACATGTTTCCCTATCACTTTTACGCACTTGCTGGCTAACTGTTTAGTTAATGAATAGTATTTGTTGGTATTTGTTTTGTTTCATTATCTTTGTTTTACGGTATAAATAGAGTACAACCAATCCAAATTATGTGTAAAAAAGGAGGACGCAGAAATGAGAATCCGAGCAGGCAGTTGGAGAATGCTTTCCAAACAAGAAAAGATCTTTATCCTGAATGCAGTCAGTCAGCGTCGGATATTTTAATCCTCGCCAATCGGTATTCCGTCACCTCTTTGAATGAGGGACAGAAATAGGTTAAGGATCTTTTCCCCCTTTCACCTCAAAACAACTTAATAAATCAGCCATCTTTTATATAAGCCTACCCACTTTTCCTCAATCATTGCATGCAAGTAACCGATCATCCGTACCTTGACGGGTGATTATTTTATTTCTGTTCATTAATCGATTGACTAATTTAACCTTCTAGATAATCTGGCTGTAAATATACTACCTATATAGGTGCAAAGCCGTCTTACATACCATGAAAAAAATTACGGACATATTAGTTGAAAATTCGTTCAAAATGCCGATATAGTTAATGGTAATTGACCATTACTTAATACCCAATCCAAAAAAAGGTGGTGTGAAAATAATGAAGAATCAACAAGGAGCCCCTCTCTATAAAATATCCCTGATTATCCTGCTTTCTATCCTTTTATTCGTTTGCGTTTATTACATAAAAGGCCCCTTTCATAACAAGGATGCTCTAATCAAAGAGGTTGAATCTGCACTTGCCGATCAAGATGCACTTCAGCTTTCCCAAGTTTTGACCTCATCTGATGAAAACCTGGTTATTAACGAACAAAATACGAAAATCCTGCTTGATTATCTCCAAAAAAACCCTGAATACACTCAATCCCTTCTGACTGTTCTAAACGAGCAATCCCGTTACTATGATGACGCAGAAACATCCGAAAATGGAAACGAACCGCCCCGGATTGAAGGATTTTTAACACTGAAAAAGGAAACCCACTCCTGGCTCCCGAACAGCTATACAATTGAAATCGATCCCGTCTATCTGACCGTCAGGACGAATTCCAAACACGCCTCATTAAGGGTGAATGGAGAACAAGTCATAAAAGCTAACGAAGTCATATACAAAAAGAAAGTCGGCCCCCTTCTACCTGGAGAATATAAAGTAGAAGCCACCCTAAAAACAAACGATACAAACATCAACGAAAAAAAACAGGTTGTTTTGTGGAATAGTGATGAAGATATAAGCCTGAATTTAAAAAGCGAGGAAATTGGATTGGAATCAACCTCTGGAGATTAATAAAATCTCCCAAGTAAGCATACTGGATTAAATAATACAAAAGACTCAGATTAAGCAGGAATGATTGTTTCCTGCTTTTTTATATAAACTCAAGTCCAAATTCACTTTTAACAGGCATCATCATTTATATAATTTATGATGAGTCTTCCTCTTCAGTCTCCGATTGAGACGAATCCGTATTTCTCCACCATTTCAATTTCCAATTGAACTCAGAAGTACCGTGATGAGATAAAAACTTCGACCCATAGCTTTCTTTATTCACGAGTAAATACTCATATTTTACTTGTCTGATTCGAATGTATTTATACTTTTTTATTAAAATATTAATCTCTCATAAATAGGCATATGTAATCACGAAAGGATATTAAGGATTAGATATGATTGGTATTAAGTGTAATTTAAAGTCTTCTCTCTGCCAAAATTATTTGTAGTATAAGATCCATTTAATCAATACAGTAAAAACGAAAATACAGAGAGATATTTAATCCCTCTGTATCATAAAAACATTATGTTAATGTAGATTTTGTACTATAAAGAGTCGGTAATTCTGCTACTGTGTTTTTTACTTTGTACAGGGTTGGCAGTTCCGCTACTGTGTTTTTCACTTTATACAGTGTCGGTAATTCCGCTACTGTGTTTTTTACTTTATAAAGAGTAGGCAACTCTGCTACTGTATTTTTCGCTTTATATAATGTTGGCAACTCTGCTACTGTGTTTATTTTGTATAGGGTTGGGAGCTCAGCTACTGTGTTTTTTGTATTATACAAGGTTGGTAGCTCTGCTTCACTCTTAAATGGTAAAACGCTAGATATGATTAATACCACTAACAGACCAATACCAACTAATAAAATGCTCTTTTTCATACATATAATCTCCTTTTCATACTATTTTTTATAAGTGTAATAGATTTCTTTATATCCTTATTAAAACACAGTTCAAATATCTACCAAAATTGTTTAATCAAGGACTTTTGACACATTTTATATAGAATACACGATGAAACATTAACTATTCACAAAAAATATAACTCTAGGAATATTTTAAAGGGGAGGGGAAAAGCTTGGATTTCTCCGCAATTGGACAGAGGATTAGAGAACTTAGGAAATCCTTACAACTTTCACAGGAACAATTAGCTGAGGGCATTTGTACCCAGGCACAGATTAGTAAAATTGAAAAAGGCGATGTATATCCATATGCTAATACGTTATATTTAATCTCCCAAAGATTAGGTGTCGATGTCAACTACTTTTTTGAGATTGGGTCCACACCGAGGCTGGATTATGTGAATGAAGTAGCCAGGCAACTGAAAATAGCCAGAAAAAAATTGAATTATGACGATATGTTTAAAATCATAAAGGCCGAGGAAAACAATCCTCTTTTTACACAAAACGGACGAAATCAGCAAATCATTCTTTGGCATAAAGCCATATGCGAAGATGCTATTCATCAAAATCCAGAGAAAGCAATTGAATTGCTCCAGGCCGCCATTAACATTACACATAAATTAGAAAAAGTGTGGACTGAAAGAGAAATTGAGTATTTATTATCAATGGGAGCTGTCTATTTTAGAAATAATCAAGTTGAAAAAGCACTAGAGATTTTTACAACAGCAAAAAATCACTTAACACACCTGACATTTATAAGCGATAATACCCTTATGCCCCGACTAAATTACAATATTGCCAGAGTATATACACGGCAAAATGAATATGAAAAATCCATATCTATTTGCAAGCAGGGGATACAATTCTGTATTGATAAAGATAACCTCTTTCCGATTGGCGAGCTTCATTACCAAATCAGCTACAATTACGAAAAGCTCGGGGAAGTTCCAAAAGCCTTTTCTTATTTAAATAAAGCTATTATGATATTTGAATTACTTGAACTAGAGACCTATCTGGCCTTTTTAAATGAAAAGAAAACCAGCATGGTTGCTAAGTATGAATTCAATAAAATGACTGATCATGAAACTAATCTTCCAACTATTAAGTAAGTCTGGCTCATTATAAAAAAATTATTCAATTTAAATACAGTATTCCACAGCCTTAGGTTGTTTGCCTTTTTTTAAAGAAACCCAAATAAATAGCCTCTTTGGATAAAACAGAATTTTTTCTGCCATCCGCAAAAGGCTTATTTTTTCCATTTATTCAGTTCACGATTATATCGTAACAATCTTCGCACCTGTTGAAGGTGCTGCGTAAATATTTACTTTTCCAAATGAGCTTGTCTGAATGGTATACACATCTTTTTGGGGATTTCCAATTATTTCATAAGTTAGGCCGCCGTATTTTTTAGGATTAAGAAAGCCAACTTCATTTCCTACAGTTGGTGGTTTAGACAACGGATAAACACGCCATGAGTCTACACCGGATGGTAAAACTACAAACCTCTTCTTCGGAGCCGGCGACACATTTTTATCTATATAGTTTCGTGGATTCACTGCATTTGTTTTATTGCTGTTCCATCGACCTTTATGAATCTCGAAGTGAAGATTCTGGCCAGTGGCATTTCCTGTGGAACCCATATATCCAATTACTGTCCCCTGTTTGACTGTATCACCTACTTTATACTTTCTGGAATTTCGTCGCATATGACCATAAACGGTTTCGAATGTTTGTCCTTGTATATTATGCACAATGAAAATAACTTCTCCATAGGTTGTAGAGGAATACGAACGACTAACCACTCCATCTGCGGAAGCTTTTACAGATACATTGCCAGACATTGCAATATCCACCCCAAAATGCTGACCGGGTATAAACCCCTGTGTATAGCTACCAAGTGACGGTTTAATAAAATCCATTTTTTCCTCTCCTCCTGCTTGTCTACCATATCTTTATGCGGACAAGCAGAGAACGGATTGGGTAGTTGCGTATATACAAGCATAAGATAAGAGCCTGTTTTTCAACTGACATGAAAAACAGGCTCTCTAAATTATTGGGGATTTCGATATCTTTTCCATAAAAAATATAAGGCGATTCCTGTTAATCCCCCGACTGTATCAATGATCACATCCTGAAAGAGCGGAGTTCGTTCACCCGTAAATGACTGGTGCCACTCATCGGAGCAAGCATACAAAAATACGAGTCCCAATGTAATCGCCGTGATTTTTCCTGCCCGCTGCACCCATATCCTAACGATACTTGCCAATACGAAAGCCATCACTAAGTAAACGCTGAAATGGGCACCTTTCCGGATGAAAAACTCAATAAAACCTGGCAATCCGGCTGCTTCCACACTGATCTCTGTACCAGCATACGTAAAGTTAATTTTCGAAAGCAAGGCCACTACCGAATCGGGTAGATTCAAGTTCTCACCTAACAGTGGCTGGATATTTTGTTTAGAATATGGCTGTGAGGAAGAGTAAAATACGACTCCCACAATCACCAATAAAGGTATTAAACGGTATATAATCTTTTTTCTAGTATTATTCATATTCCTATCCTAGCGGAATTCATCGATCAGGTAAATGCTAAAGAATCAAATAATGGCCATTTTCTATTAATCAATCGATTGATTAATAGAAAATTATTGTTAATGGTGTACTTTTTTGTAGCTAATGTCCATAAAAGGGCATTAAAATACTAAAGTTAATAACAATTGGGCTGTAACAAACATTCCAAGGATGACCAGTACCCACCCTATAGGATTAGCTCTTTTAAACGCGATTTCATTCATATAAATGAAATATATAGTAGCTAGGGCTACTGAGACTAAAAGGAACCACATTGATACTTACCCTAATTGTGGGTATGAGTTATGTAAAAGGGTGCCAAAAAACGATAGGAACATCACGACGTTCATGATTGATAAAAAAGTCATGTCTCTTACAAATCGTTTCCTTGCTCGCACATCTTCTCTATTCTTCAAATGATATCACCTCCGTTTCATGCCTATCATTCTACATTCTCAGAGAATTTTCCTTCAAAATAAGGAAGTCATTTTACTTAGCTTTTATAAATAATGATTACTCTATCCCATATAAAAAGGCCAAATCCCGCCTTCTCAAGCGGAATTTGGCCTTTTATGAAATTATGCCATGTTGGCTAGTTGATGATCTTGGTATCGAATTTTTTGAATTCCAATGACGTCCAGGAATTTTTTGATTTCATTGATTGCGGCTGTTTTATGTCCGTCCATGATAACTAGATCCGTGACAAAGGCAATTTTCGGGTAGTTTGTTTCACGCTTTTTTGGGTTTAGCATCGGCTTTTCTTCAATAAGTTGAGCATCCATTTCCTCTTCGCAGGTCAGGATAACCGCTTCACCTATTTTCGTGTTTTCCCGGTCAAACGAGAACGAAAATTCAATAGAACACTCACCGTCTATAAACTTTGGTTGTACTTTTACGTTTAAATCCACTATGCCCAGCCTCCTTCATTGGTTATTTGTTCCCAGTTTAACAGGAGTACCATTGATGGTGGTCTGGCCATTTAGGGGCAAAATATGTATTGGACTGCATGTTCATGCAGTCATGCTCGTTCATTTGTCTTTTTTTATAACTACAGGAATATTCCTAGATGAATATTTTGTCTATCCTAATCCTACTCCTCACCTCCATTATATTCCATATGCTTTCTTAAAATCCTTTTAATTCGTTCTAGTTCATCTGGACTGATTACTTCATAAAAGATCCCATTTATTTTCTCCGCTGTGCCCTCCATATCGATATGACCGATATCCTGTACGGCCTCCTGGTAGTTATTTTTTATTTTAATCATCTCTGCTAAGGTGATATTCGTTTTTACATTATTCATCAGAGTGGTGGCGATTTTATCATAGTTCGTTAAGCTGTGAATATTGGCACCCGTTTGAATGACCTCTTTTATGACCTCACGCTGCCGCTTCTGCCGTCCTTCTTCCCCATTCGGCTCCAGTTGGCGCATACGCATATAGGCCATTGCCTCTTCTCCATTCAGCCGGATTTTACCTGTAGCAAAATGTTGGCCATCATATGTAAATTCCAATTGATTTTCGACCGTAATGCCTCCGATGGCATCAACCAGATCCTCCACTCCACCCGTATTAATGCTTACATAATAATCGATTGGAATGTCTAATAAATCCTCGACCGTCTCCATTGACAGTTCAACTCCACCTGTTTGATACGCATGGCTGATTTTATCCCATGTCCCGGACCTTGCCACTTGCACTCTTGTTTCCTGCGGTATACCAAGCATTTTAATCGTATGTTTCCCTGGATTAACGGTTATGACCATCGTCGTGTCTGTTCGGCCATTCGGTTCAATCCCAAGCAGCAATATTGAAAAGGGGTCTTTTTGGGTTAAATTGACCTGTTCTTTTCTCAGGGATGATTTGCGTTCTTCCAATGGATCTGATATCGCTTGAAATGCTCGATAAATGGGGTATCCCACAATCAGTATAATGATCATTACGAGCCCGGTGATCCATATCCATCTGTATTTCTTTCGCTTTTCTGTACCTCTATTTACATTCATCGCATTCTCTTCTTTTGATTTTTATCTTTAGTCTTCTACTTCCTGCTCCCTTTTCATACGTTTTTTTGGCCAGTTTTGTTACAATTAAGAATAAACTTGGTTAAACTGTCTCGTAAGGAGAATGATGTATGCAGGAGCAACTAAAATTCTATGGGGAGCGTATTTCGGACATTCTCTCCCCAAAATCAATTAATGACGTTAATTTAGTTTCGAAGGGATTGGTTCTTTATCGTCAGGGGGCGGTTGGGAAGCTATCGGTTGATGGGGATCTCATTCATGGTATCGTACAGGACGTAACAAAGGTAAACGTCACATTGGATTTGAGTTTTCCCAGCAATAGCTCGTGTTCGTGCCCGGCCATTGACCTTTGTCGGCATCAGCTTGCTGTTTTCTTCGCTGCCTACAGTAAGGAAGCCAGTGTAACCGAATGGGTGGATAACTGGAAGAACAAGGAGAATCCTTTGTACCGTTTAAATAAATCACTTGAAAATGGGCCTGTCTTTAAGGATAAAAGCCTACCTGCTAAACCGGATCATCAGTACAGTTCCTGGAAGGAATTCTTTATCCGTTCTGCGCGGGAAGAGTTGATGATTCCACCTTTCTTTATGGCCGGGATGAACCGATCTGCGTCTAATTATCAACGTGTGATTCAGCGCAGCGAGCCATCCAACCGTCAGTGGGTGCCTTTATATCGCAGTATTGCGTATTACATAGGCTTAATTCATTTATTTGATCTTCAGGGTGACATAAAGGATCATTTCCAGGAAGAGACGCTGGATACGATGATTCACGAACTATTTTTAGCCTTTAAGGATGAGGTCCATCGGTTCGAGTCGTCCATACGGCCATTTGATTCTGAGGAGTTTATCCAATCCTGGATTGCTGAAACGAAACAGCTGACATCAGGAGATATTAAAGGCGGATATTATCGCTGGGAGATCTATCGCCTAGTATGGTCCACGATCATCACGACAAAAGAAGAGCGTACGGCTGAACTTGAACGTTTATCTGCCAAACTTCCAACTCTCAACAACTCTTTTCAGATTGAGTTAACCTATTGGATGATGATTCATTTATATATGATTGATGGTAAGGATGAGCATGCCTTAGCATGTCTGAATAAACAGGGGTCCATCGCATGCTATTTCCTTCTCTTTACATTGGAAGAAATGCTGGATGCTAAGGAACATGCGCGAATGATTCCTTTTGTTGAATTCTTTTCGAAAAATATCAGGTCCTATTTATATGACTATCAGACTCAGGAGTATAAGCGAACGCGCTTTTTATATAATGCCCTGCAGATTATTCGTCCATTTTGCTCTGCTGTGAAACGTTTCGATTTACTCGAGCGTATACTCAGGGAAACGATTCCTTATTCCCTTATCCCTTATTCACATTACTTATATGAGAAAAAGGAGTATAAAAAATGGGTCGAGCTCCAGGTTGCCGAACGAGTCGACGTCCTGTATGAATGGGCCAATCAAACGAAGGTCATTCAAAAGGAACAGCCTGAAGTCCTCCTTCCCATTTTTCATGTGCAGGTGATCAACCTGATTGCGGCTAAAAATCGTTCCTCCTACCGGGAAGCGGTCCGTTATTTAAAAAAACTGCGGACGATTTATAAAAAAATGAAGCAAGTGAACATGTGGGATTCCTATATTCACTATATTAGTGATACGAATAAGCGATTACGTGCTTTTCAGGAAGAACTAAAGAAAGGAAAGTTAATTGATGCAGCTGATTGAGACTCTTCACATTCAAATTGAATTACTTGAAGGCGGACGCGTCTTTATTTACGGAACGGATGAGGGTGAGCCTGTTCCTGCCGAATTATGGGCGACTAGCTTCTTTCTTTGGGACGCGGATAGTTTCTATGGAACGAAAGTGAATATTGAAACGCTTGATGGCAAAAGCGGCGTCCTGCTCTCCGCACATAAATGGATGAAGGTGCTCGCAGAAGAGCCTTTCAACAGCTTTATCAATTGGTCCTGGTCCAATTGGGCCTCCATCTGTTTAGCCTTGGCGCAATCCTTATATGAAACGGTAGAAAATGACACGGTTATGCCTGATTTTAGCGCTACCAATCCAGGGGCCATCACATTCCCTCTCCCTCAGGAAATCCTTGAGGACTTTCAGGACTCCTTCTGGGAACAGGAAATGGCCAGACATGAGGGTGACGGCACGACAACCATCACAGTTCGAAGCTTTGCAGAGGAATGGTTAAATGAAGCGATTAAAGATCGTCCCGGCAATCATCGGGTAGGTGATTTACTACATCTATTTGCCGAGAAAAATATTTCCACAGTGGCTCTCAGCCGCTTTTTTGACAGGGACCGCTGGGAAATCTGGACCGGTGCCAAAGAAAATGAATTACCTTTTACGCTCGGTATGCGCCTGAGCGAGCCTGATTTTGCCGCGGGGGATGAGGTTGACCAGTGGAAGCTTGAACCGTTTATACGCGGTAAGCGAAATGAAGACCATTTTTTCCTTTGGGAAGATCGCACTAAAATTCCGTTTGCCTGGAGGAAGTATTTGGAGAAAGCTGAAGAGGAAATCGCCCGCTGGAAGGACCTGTTCCCGTGGATTAACGATATCGTCACAGAGGATCAGGCCTGGGATTTCTTAACGGATGCCTCAGAAGTCTTGCATATGCTCGGTGTTGAAATATTATTACCATCGTGGTGGCAAGCGATTAAGGATGCCAAAATATCCATGAAAGCGAAAGTGAAAAACTCACCAAGCCGGAGAAAATCATTTGTGGGCATGAACGCTCTGCTCGACTATAATTGGCGTTTCTCCGTTAATGGCGACGAGGTTTCTGAAGAGGAATTCAACAAGCTGGTCGAGGAAAAGCGGAAGCTCGTCTATATACAGGGCCGCTGGGTGAAACTGGACCCTGCCCTGATGAGACGGATGCAGGAGTTAAAGAGGGAAGCAGATGAGCGCGGACTGCGCATTAATGATTTACTTCAGCAGGAACTTGCACAGGATGAAGACCTTGAGGATGAAAATGAAGCAGATTATGCACGAATCCAATTCGAACTGAACAGTGACCTAAGGCGCTTTATGACACGAATTAACTCGCTGAAGGATATCCCGCTCATTCAGGTACCGTCGGCCTTCCAAGGCGAATTACGGCCGTATCAGCAACAGGGAATGAGCTGGTTGATGTTCTTACGTGAATATGGATTTGGCGCCTGTCTGGCCGATGATATGGGTCTAGGGAAGACAATTCAGCTTATCGGCTACTTGTTAGCAGTCGAGGCGAAGAATGGACCGGCGAAATCTCCTTCCTTAATTGTCTGTCCCACTTCCGTACTTGGGAACTGGCAGAAGGAAATTGAAAAATTCGCTCCATCCATGAACGTCCACTTGCACTACGGACCTTCCCGCATGAAGGGTGAACAGTTTAAGGAAGGGCTTGGCAATGCCGATGTGGTCCTGACTAGCTTTGGACTGATTCATCAGGATGAGGAAGACTTTTTATCCATGCACTGGAATGCGGTAGTGCTTGATGAAGCTCAAAATATCAAGAATTCCCATACCAAGCAATCCCGCTCAGCCCGTAAGCTTGAAGGGAACCATCATATTGCCTTAACAGGGACTCCGATGGAAAATAGGCTGAGTGAGCTGTGGTCTATTTTTGATTTTACCAATAAAGGGTATTTAGGCTCTCAAACGCAATTTGATAAAACCTTTGCCGGGCCAATTGAACGGAATGGCGATAAGAAAAAGATTGTCACCTTACAGAAGCTGATTCAGCCATTCCTGTTGCGGAGAACGAAAAAGGATGAAGAGGTCGCCCTTAATCTGCCTGATAAATTGGAGCAAAAGGAATTTATCAGTCTGACAACCGAGCAGGCCGCTTTATACGAACAGCTTGTTAAAGATACGCTCGAGAAAGTTGAAAGCTTAAGCGGATTTGAACGGAAAGGACTTATTTTGCAAATGCTGACCAAGCTGAAGCAAATCTGTAACCATCCCGCCCTTTATTTAAAAGAAGAAGCACCAAAACATATTCTCCATCGCTCCGGCAAAATGGAGAAGCTAATCGAATTGCTTGATATCATTTACGAACAAGACGAGAGTGTGCTCATTTTCACCCAGTATATTGAAATGGGCAACATGATTAAACAAATTGCAGAACGCCGTTACGGCCATGTCGTCCCATTCCTGAACGGCAGCTCCGGTAAGAAACAACGGGATACGATGGTGGCAGATTTTCAGGAGGGCAAGTTCCCGATTCTTCTGCTTTCCCTGAAAGCCGGTGGAACCGGACTTAACCTAACCGCGGCCAACCATGTTATCCACTATGATCGCTGGTGGAATCCAGCCGTTGAAAATCAGGCCACCGACCGCGCCTACCGGATTGGGCAAACCCGTTTTGTGCACGTGCATAAGATGGTCTCCTCCGGCACACTCGAGGAAAAAATCGACGTCATGCTCGAGAAAAAACAATCGCTTAACGACGAAATTGTCCAAAGTGACAACTGGATCACTGAGCTATCCTCAGATGAATTAAAGGATTTACTCGTGTTAGAAAGATAAGTTACGGAGATAAAAATGAATACAGGTGGAGATAAACTAAACTCGTTTTTCTCCACCTGTTTTTTGTTTTGTGGATTGGTGAGGAGCGCTGGCCTATGAGATCATCCCACTTCGTTCAATAGGAGGTTCTCTCTCCTTTCAGCCCACTTTTACGGGATATTAATCCTTACATTTTCTTCGTTTTTCTCAACATTTTTTGACGTACTGTAATGTGAATGTTTAGTCAGGGCTTGGCATATACTGAAATACACTAGGGTTGACAGCCAGATTAATGAACAGGAGGTGCTTGTATTCATGATAGCTGAAGAAAAACCATCTCTTGAACGTACAGTAAGTCACCCTGCCAAATTGGCCAAGACCATTTTACGTAACCATTCAAAGATCCTTTCAGATTTTCAGCTGAAGCAAATCCTCCACTTACTTCATGACGATTATACCTATTTAGGAATGACGGTTTCCATTTACGATCATCCAGATCAAGTTATCACCGATCGCAGGAATTATGGGAAGGAATTTATGGATGATGGGTGTTATGAGGATGCATTAAACGGCACATTGGGCGGATATCATAAACATGGAAAGATTGCTTTGTTCCCCTTTAACCACACGGTGAAAAACAAAAAATATGAGTGCGGCCTTATGCAGCTTTTTTTACTGCAGGATCTCTTTCATGAAATACGCCATGCTTACCAGCGTGTCCATATGAAAAAGCACTATAATAGGCCCTATATTAATACGGACAGCAATGGCTATCAATCACAATGGGTTGAACGTGATGCCAATATGTTTGCTCAAAGAATGATGGAAAAGTATCGGGATACTATTAATACTCTATTGAACATAGTCTTCTTATGGCAAAGCTGCTGGGGACGTTTTTATGTAACCAACATCCATCCATCATGCATATGAAAAGGAGACCTATAAAAAGGCCTCCTTATTTTTTAGATTTTATCAAGCATTAACTCGCCTAATTTACGAATCATGTCTCCACGGCTGATTACACCAACAACTTCACGATTATCATTGATGACGGGTATTTTTTTAAAGTGGTGGGTTGCGAGCAGTTTAAGGATATCCTCGAGTTCATCTTCTTCGCGTACAAAGATTACTTTTTTAGTCATAATTGCTTTGGCTGGAGATTCACTTTTTGATTTTAAGGTTTCATCCAACTCCTCTATGTAGGTCACATAATAAGAAATGAATGCTTTCGGATTCAAATATCTCAGGACATCCCCATCTGAAATAATCCCTAACAGTTTATTATTCTGATCTACTAGAGGAAGTCCTCCGATTTTATGTTTCATCAGTACTTCCAGCAATGTTTTTACACTTGCATCTTCATTTAAGCTAATCACGTCTTTAATCATAAAATCTTTTGCTTTCACCTTAAAACCCTCCAGGCTGTAAATCTAGATTATGTATCTTTATTATTTTACCAATAATTTCATATGAATTTCTAATAGAAATTTACCCTGAATCTTATAAATTATCCCAAATCCTGAAAAAAGCCGCGCATTGGCGGCTATCGAGAGGGTGTACTTCATTATTTGTATTGGAGGTATTTTGCCTGTAGGTTATGTTAATGGAGGAATTAATGTTCATGGAGCTGATACGTTTGTTCACATAATTGATATTGCAATTCCTTCATACTCGATAATTCTTTCATGAGTATTTGGAGGGTTTGTTCAATTCTCCTTAAATCCGATTCATTGCTGGATACTCGGCTATTCACACTGCCAACGATTCTGATTAAATCTGCGATTAACTCACGCTCATTCATAGGATAGGTGCTGTGTCTGCTTCCAGATTGCTTTCTGGATTCACATGATTATCTTCCACTCGTTTACGATCTAAGAAATTTACACTTTCCACGATAACTTCTGTTACATACGTACGTTTCCCTTCAGGATTTTCATAGTTACGTGTATGAATCCTGCCAACAATACTGATTACAGAGCCTTTTTGACAATAAGAAGCTGTATTTTCGGCCGCTCGATTCCAAATCGTGCAGTTTACAAAATCCACTCCGTATACTCCATCTGCATTCTTAAAATTCCGGGTAACGGCCAAGGTAATATTGGATACAGCTTTTCCTTCCGGTGTATAGCGCAGATCAGGTTCTTTAGTGAGCCTGCCTACGAGCGCAACTTGATTCAACATCCTCTTCACCTCTCTTTTAGGTAGCTTACAGGGGTATCATAAAAGATTCGCCGCTAAAAGTAAAAAAGAGAATTTGGGACTTTGAAAGAATATTCTAGATTATTTTTCCTCTTTCCCTATGTAAATGTTGTATTCTTACTGGCTTTTTTTGATTTGTGATTTATTTAACAAACTTTTCGACAAACACAATATGTATTATTTCTTATTTTTACCATGTTATACTTAAGTTACTTTAAATTAATCATTGGAGGTAAGTTGATGAAAACCTTTAAACTCGTTTCCTTGCAGTTACTTCCAGAAAATCAGATTCCGGCAGATTTACGTCTTTTGGATGGATTAATTATTAATAAAGAAAATGAAGCCAGCACTTGGCTTATTGAGGTACTGGTTAATTATGATCAGTTCCATCTTTTTGAAACAGTCACCGCTGATCTTGATGAGTTTACAGTCAGCTGTGTTATCACAAAGAAAGAAAACATCCCCGCCTATTTTAACGCTACCATCGCCGCTGTCCGCAAAATGGATCAATTCGTCAGCATATTACTACGAGCAAAAATTAGAAATCGCAGAAGGGAAATGGCTGAATTCCTGCTGGATACGTTAGTTGATGAGGGATACAACGGAGAAGAACTAAAACTAGCCTTTAAAGAAAGTTTACGCGAACAAGGTACTTTATATAAAAAGAAATAAAAACTGGCGGGTTCAACCCGCCAGCTCTTCAGTCTTAATTGTTTCTGTCGTCCTTTTTATTGTTATTATTATCAAGGATGTCATTCGCATCTCGATCTGCATCATCAAGAATGTCATCGCCACCATCTCTTATGTCTGTATCTATGCTGTTATTACCCAAATCCGAACCATCTCTTCCACTATTATGGTTGGTTCCATTATTACCGTTGGTACCTTGACCACTATTCATTCCATTTCCATCCGTGCCTTTATTTGTATCTACACCATTATTGTTATTTTCCTCTTGGTTCATATTGTTATCTTCAGGAGGAGGGTTATTATTGTCGTTATTATTACAACCCACCATTAACACGGATGCCAAGGCAACCCCCATAATCGCTTTAAAAAACTTCTGCATTCGGCATGCTCCTTTCATACTTTTGTGGACCTCAATAGGTCTTTTTTAGAGTACCCAGAAGAAGCCAGATTATGAAGGTACAAAAAAAGCAGGCCCAAGCAAAAGGACCTGTCTAAAAAGGGAGAAGTGATATGGATATCCACGTGCCGGCGTTTTCCACCAGCTAATACTCTTTTAATAGCACATTCAGGTAAATTCTAAACATTTTTCTGGAAATTCCCTTTTATTTAGCCTTGCATCGAATCAGATCTAAACGAGAGGAACTTCTCATTAATGAAAATATCACAAGTTGAACATATTAAAGATATAACCGATTGGCAGCATGCAGCAAAAAATAAAAAAGAACACAAAAAAGCAGAGACCTGCTCTGAATTGAACCCTAAAAATTAACATTTATTGGTACAGTCCATTCAAATTAGTCATCTGCTTATGATTTATTCTTTTTTGAAAAGGAGTAAACGTTACTGTTGATCACCTAAAGCAAACGTAATTTCAGCTTCACAAGCCAATTCACCATTAACCGTCGCTCTCCCTATCCCTTTACCAATCGGACCGCGTACTCTGGTTAATTCCACTTCCAGATGCAGCTGATCGCCCGGACGCACCTGTCTTTTAAAACGGCATTTATCGATTCCCGCAAAAAAAGCAAGCCTTCCCTTATTCTCCTCTTTAATCAGAACAGCGACCGCTCCCACCTGAGCCAATGCCTCCACAATCAGCACGCCAGGCATAACCGGATAATCCGGAAAATGCCCATTAAAAAACTCCTCATTCCCCGTCACATTCTTCACACCCACTGCCCGTTTCCCTTCCTCAACCTCCAAAATCCGATCCACCAACAAAAACGGATACCGATGCGGAATAATCTCCTTAATCTGCTGAATATCTAACATAAAAATTCCCCCTTATAATTAAAAAGCTGAGACGACTGTTCAGGAGCGACAAGCATAAGACGAATACTCGGAAGGAGGGTTCTTCTCCTGCAGAGTATTTGCTTATGACTCGAGCTCCTAGGAGTCGAAGCTAGATTGCATAAGAAGCTGAAGGGCCTTGCTCAGGAGTGAGGAGCATAAGACAAAGGCATGGAGGGATGCTCTCCCCCGCAGTGGCTTTGCTTATGTCCCGAACTCCTAGGCCCTGAAGCTAGATTGCATAGAAAATCTGAAGGGCCTCGTTCAGGAGCGACAAGCATAAGAGGAAATGCATAGGGAGTGCTCTTTCTCTCCCACAGCAGCTACACTTATGTCTCGAGCGACTAGGCCCAGAAGCTAGTTTCCGTAAAAAGTTGTAACGGCGGTAGTCCCATCCCTACTTGTGGCATGACCACTATTTCCAAACCCATTTTGTCCCTCGAACCATTCAACATCCCATCTAAATAAAAAAACAGGAAGGGGACTTTTTGCCTTCCTGCCCGTATTATTTACCTTGGTCCGGAGTATCTTTATTAACAAGATCTCCGATATGGGTCCATGTAGATTTCTTGAATACATCCAATGCTTTCCCATCACCCATGACGGAATATCCTACCATGGCTCCTCCAGCGAGTGCCATGAACACAAGCACAAGGACAATTATAATACGAGCCCAAAGTGGCACTAACCGGATTCTGACCTTTTGGTCTTTATCCAAGTTTTTTTTCTCTATCTGACTATTAGGTTCAGACGCCGCCTGCTCACTCTTATTTTCCAACACTTGCATTCTTTTGCTCCTTTAACGAATCCCGTTGACCAATCCCATCATCTGATCGGCCATGCTAACTGTGCGCGATTGAAACTGGTAAAGCCTTTGAGTTTGCATCATTTCTGTCATCTCTGTACTCATATCGACATTAGATTGCTCCAGATTTCCTTGCATTAGGGAAATCTGACCTCTCGTAGCACCCGTTAGCTGGGTATAGATGTCATTTTCTGTTACATTTAATTGTGCCATATTTTTCGGAAGAGCGAAAGTATTATTATTTTTCATCTCCATAAATTGAGGTTTTTCCATAGAAATGATACCTAAATTAAATGATTGCATCCCGTTTTCAGTCGAGACATTAAGCTGGCCATTCTCGGTAAACTTTATGTCGGTCGGTTTGCCGTTTATCCTAATTTCCTGGTTATTCTCGTCTAATACCAAATGGCCATTGGAAGTGACTAAACGCATTTGGTCAGAACCTGGAGTGACTGGGCTCAGATTAAAAGCTCCATCTTTTGTAAAGCGAAGCTCTCTGCTATTTCCGTCTGTGGCACGAATGGAGAAAAACAAATTTTCATTTGTAAGGGCGACATCTAAATCACGTTCCGTTTTTTGCAGATTCCCTTGTGCCAAATTCAACTGAGACTGGCTCATTTTAGCCCCTACTCCTACACGGATTCCATTTGGTGTTAATCGTCCTTTTTCTTTTTCCACGCGCTCCTGATTATTGAATTCCTGAGCCAGCATGTCTGAAAAATATGTTTCCTTCTTTTTAAAGCCCGTCGTCGATGAGTTCGAGATATTATCGGAAACTGTCTCCAGTTTCTTTTGCAGCTGCCCCATCGTATTGGACGAGGTGATCATCATTCGATTCATTCTCTTTAGCCTCCTATTCAATGAGCTAAGGAAACGTCAAAGCTTTCCTATTTCATTCACTGTTTTTTGCATGCTCTGATCATAAGCTTGTACCATTTTTTGATTGGCTTCAAATGTACGATAGGCAGCCATCATATCCGTCATCGTTTTAGATGAATCTACATTGGACTGTTCAATAGATCCCTGTTGAATAGCAAATTGAACATCATTTACTGTATAGGCAGAAGGTAGTTCCCCTTCATTGAATCGGAATAATCCATCGCCTTCTTTTATCAGCTGTGCAGATGGGTTCGAGCTAAAGCTCATTCCAATCCGTCCGTTTGCTACCGTTCCCTCTGAAATCTCACCTTCAGAGCTGATCGCAAAGTTTTCGGAGTTTAAAAGGATACGCTCCCCGTTTTCATTCAGAACATAGTACCCATTCGACGTTGTTAAATGCCCTGAGCCGTCAAGCGTAAAATTACCGTTTCTCGTATATCTCAATCCCTCGGGAGTTTCAATTGTATATAAAACAGTACCTGTCTGATTCGTTTCAGGATCAGTTGGCATGGATTGATCCACAATCGCCATGTCAGTACTATTATCCGTTGTTTTCAAATCCCCTTGTGAAAAGGATGGAATGGTCTCTTGTAAATAAACTCCTGTATTCAGGGAGCCCACATATTTCGATTTTTGGACCGATAATGACTCTTCAATGGGAAGATTCACTTTCTCATAACTACTAAGCAACATAGCTGGAAAGGCGCGTACGCTTGATTGATCTTCTTTATACCCGACTGTATTGGCATTGGCTAAATTATTGGAAAGAAGCTCCGTTCTCCGTTGCTGCGCGAGCATACCGGATGCTGCCGTGTAAAATCCTTTAAACATTCCCCCACCTCCAAAAAGGCTAATAAACACCCATATTACCATTATATAGGTAATAACTTTATTAGATACGGACTTTATTCCTAAAAATCACGATCTCATCATGATTAGTGAATATATATACAAAAAGACCGGCTTTATTTAAAGCCAGCCTTTCCCTCTTGTATGTTGTTAGATTAATTTACGGCGAGTCATGCGATCAATATTATCCAGCATCATACCTGTACCAATCGCAACGCAGTCCATTGGATTTTCTGCTATTAAAACAGGCACCTTTAATTCTTCGGCCAATAGCATATCCATTCCGTGAAGTAAGGCACCGCCGCCAGTCAAAATCACTCCGCGGTCAATAATATCAGCAGATAATTCTGGAGGTGTTTGCTCTAATACAGATTTTGCTGCATGAATTATGACTTGTATCGATTCACGCAATGCCTCTTCGATCTCTTTTGAACCAACCGTGATCGTTTTTGGAAGACCTGTAACCATGTCACGTCCGCGAATATCAATCGTTTCATTACGGGAATCTTTAAACACAGTTGCTACTTTTATTTTAATATCCTCAGATGTGCGCTCTCCGATTAAAAGTTTATATGTACGTTTAATATAATTCAGGATTTCTGCATCAAATTTGTCACCAGCCATTTTTATGGATGCTGATGTCACAATATCGCCCATTGACAATACTGCGATATCCGTTGTTCCTCCACCTATGTCAATGACCATGTTCCCGCTTGGCTGGAAGATATCCATGCCTGCGCCAATCGCTGCCACCTTTGGCTCTTCCTCAAGGTAGACCTTTTTACCGCCGCTCTTCTCTGCTGCTTCACGAATTGCCTTTTGTTCCACGCTTGTAATATTAGTTGGACAGCAAATCATGATGCGTGGCTTTGATAAAAATCCTTTTACGTCCAATTTGTTAATAAAGTACTTTAGCATAGATTCCGTTACATCAAAGTCAGCAATTACGCCATCTTTCAACGGACGAATGGCTATAATATGCCCTGGAGTACGCCCAACCATACGACGGGCCTCTTCTCCAACAGCTAATACACGGTTCGTATTTTTATCCAGAGCTACAACGGACGGCTCATTCAGCACTATTCCCTTGCCCTTTACATATATAAGTACGTTTGCCGTACCCAAATCGATTCCAATATCTTTCGAAAACATAAACTTAAATCCTCCTCAAGGAACACGACTGTTTCCTTCTACTGTACTAATTAAAAATTTTATCATATTTTGTAGAACAAAAGGAACTATGTTACCAAAAAAATTGGGATATATAGGAACCACATGAGTAATATGACATAAATTTAAAAGGCCGTTGATTATTCTCCGGCCCCTCCCTACTCCTTATTCCATTACTTAACCGGTTCTTCCTCTGTTTTTTTGTATTTCTGCTTTGTTGCTTCTCCGCCTCGTAAATGCCTGATTGATTTATGATAATCAAGTATCTCCTTAACCTCATTAGCCAATTCCGGATTTATATCTGGCAGTCGCTCAGTCAGATCTTTATGGACAGTACTTTTGGAGACACCAAACTCCTTCGCTATTACACGAACTGTTTTTCTCGTTTCCACGATATACTTTCCAATCTTGATAGTTCTTTCTTTGATGTAATCGTGCAATTCCCTCGCCCTCCCTATTTTTTTGAGAAGTACGAGATGGAGATTCGCTGTGCTGAAGCCATAAGTATGATTTTTTTTATATAAATGAGTAATTTCTCTTCATCGATTCCTGATATGATTTAACGAGTCCTCACCTCTGGCATTCTCTATGTGTCAGGTTTTTAAAAGTTTATTAGCTTGGTTCCACTTTTATGCACGAAACCTACATTAAGGACGAGTCTTTTACGTTTTTTATTGAATGTATATATATTCGACAAACAATTTTTCCTCATTATTTCCCGAGAAATAACTCTCATTACGTCGAAAAAAATACCTCCAGACGAAATGGTCTGAAGGCATTTTGATAATTAATTACCTGATTCTTGATTTTTTTCCGGGTCTTCAGTTTTCTCTGGATCTTCAGTTGTTTCTTCGTTTGGATCCTCTTGATCAGCTGAATCTTTAGCCTTTGTATCAGCTTTTATTTTCTCATCTTTCAGTGAATTGATCGGTTTATCCAAATACTCTAATGGATTAACAGCCACATTATCTTTTCTTACTTCAAAATGGACATGAGTTCCGGCATCTTCGTTAATGGCACTAGTTCCTCCGGTAGCAACGGTTTCACCTTGTTTAACGGTGTCTCCTTCTTTTACCTTAATATCTTTTACAGAGGAATAATGGGTTTCTACCCCTTTTTCATGCTCAATCACTACTAGATTACCCAACAATGCGTCTTCTTGCACCATTTTTACCTTCCCGCTCATAGATGCGACAACATCAAAGCCTTTCCCATCTTTCATGGCGTAATCGATCCCTGTGTTAGGTTGATACGTGTTATTATAGACAACCAGGGATGCTTCCTGTTGCTTCGTATCTCCATTCACATCATAGAATTCCTTTTTGATGACCGCAGAATCAGCTTCGGCCATTGGAATAGAGAACGTTTCCAGCGAATTGTTTACTTCAATGGATGGCTCATTATTTTCAGACGTAATATTTTGTTTGTTCTCAGATGGATCTTGCGTAAAATCATTATTGCTTGCTTGATACACTAAAATGCCTGTCAAAAGAATAGCTGCACTTAAAATGTAGACTGCCGGTAGGAACCAACGCTTTTTCACCATGCTTTTCAATTTTGACTGAGAAGATCGTTTCTTTTCTTCCTCTCTCATTTTCATCACCTCTGCCATCATTCTGAACACTTTTCAGAAAATATATACATGGATGACGAAAAAATTTATATCTTTTGTTAAATAGGCGAAAATTATGCATGAACTAAAGTTTTATTTTCTCGAAAATCTATTGTACGGCATCTCTTTTATAATAGAAGCATATTCGATTTAAGGTGAATTCACCTTTCAGCTGAGTACTATCGTATACTTCATTCATATTGGTCTTTCTGCTTTTATCAACACGTCCACCCCGGCATAAAAGAAAGCACTTCAATAATGATAGACACAAAAAATCTCCACTCACACCCAATAAAAAACATAGGGAGAAAACGGAATCGTTTTCTCGTTTTCTCCCTATGTCTTACTGGACTGACCAGCCGAACTTCATTTCTTTGCAGTATATGTAGGCAAGTAGGCTGTCGCTTCTGAAATTTTTACATCTTTATAGTAATACGAAATAATGTCCTTATAGGATTTGCCGGCCTCTGCCATTCCATTTGCCCCATATTGGCTCATTCCCACTCCATGGCCGTATCCTTTTGTCGTTATGATGACCTGGTCGCCTTTTTTGTACCAGGAAAAGTCACTTGATTTTAGTCCGAGTAACTCTCGCACATTTTTCCCTGTCAGGCGTTTACCGCCTATTTCAATCTCTCCAATTCGGTTTCCATCTGTACGGCTAATAATTTTTCCTACATCCTTATTGCTGCCAATTGTAACATTCAGGAGACGTTCAAACTCCGATACAGGGATGGTCGTTTCGCTCAAATATTTTGGGGATTCCGCGTCCCAGGGACTGGCCACACTGCGCAGGTAAGGAAGTGCATTCGGCCAATAATCTTCTGAGTTCTCTGTAAACCCGTTACTGGTAGAGAAGAAGGATGGAGTAATTAATTCTTGATTATAAGTCAAAAGCTGCCCTTTCGTTGCAGAAACGGCCTCTTCAATCTTTTTCATATTCATTTGATATTTATTTCCCCAGGAAGCTTTTAACTCCTTAGCATTCAAATAAACCTGATCATTCACGGTGTCCGTTATATCTGCACCCTCTGGTATATCCTTTTTTGTTTTGGATGTTAGTGCCTTTACGATGAAGGTTCGGGCTGTGAGTGCTTGAGCCTTTAATGCTTCCAGTTCAAAATTGGCAGGCATTTCAGCCGCTACTACACCGGCTACGTAATCCTCCAGAGCAACCGTTTCTATTCTTTTTTGACTATGTCTGTATACTTGAATGGTCGTTTGCAGATCCGCTTTATTCTCCGGCTGCTGTTTCGGTTCTTTTAACACCTGCTGTTCAGCCTCCACTCCTTCTTCCTTAAAAGGCGCGACCATGATGGTGGGAATGATAATAGTAACAGCTGCTACAAGACTAATGGCAAAAATAATCGGTTTCCAATGCTTCATATAGTAGTCTCCCCTCTACTTCAGTTAACTGTCCAACACTCTTCAGTGTATGAACGTAATCTTCTGAATATGTGTATACCTTATAGAGGGAATGAATTTTTTCTGTCAGGAATGGTTTTTCTTTTTCTTTTCATAGTTTCTGTAGAGATTAAATAAAATGTATAGAATAATGCCAAAAAGCAAAAGGTCCAGCAAAATTTTAGCCACTTTAAAAATTAAAATCGCCAAACAAACGATTAAAATGATTTTGATGATGGTTGACCCATTTATCTCTTTCATTCTCGTACTCTCCTTTCGATTTCATTATCAACAGTCTACCAAACTTTCAAACTATTTAGTGAGTTTTCCCCAAAATCCACGAAATGTGGATAAGTCTGTGCATAACTTGTGATTGATTATTTTTTTTCTAAAAATTCTCTTAAAAACTTGATAAATATGGTTTTATATGTTTAAGACTGGTTTTTAATGTTCTTACTGTGGGTATATATGTGGATAAGCATATCCTTTCTGTGTATAACTTGTTGTTAATTTGTTTATATGTCTGTGGATAAGTTGGTGAGTGAAGGATTTTACGTAAAGTATCCACATGTTATGAAAACGTAAAAAAGCCAGACAATTATGCCTGGCTTTTAAAATCTACAATTTAGGCGTTTTCAGCAATAACAGTTGTTTCTTCTTGATCAGAAGATTCTTTAATTCGCTCGATATCCGCACCTAGTGCAGCAAGTTTACCATGGAAATTCACATATCCACGATCCAAATGCTTAAGCTCCGTAACACGAGTTACACCTTCAGCAACAAGGCCGGATAAAATCAAGGCTGCTGCTGCACGTAAATCTGTAGCTGCTACTTCAGCTCCCTGAAGATTTGCTCCTCCGGAAATAATGACAGAACGGCCGTCAATTTTGATATCAGCATTCATGCGGCGGAACTCTTCCACATGCATGAAGCGGTTTTCGAAGACCGTTTCAGTGATCATGCTAGTTCCATTGGCACGCAACAGCAATGCCATCATTTGAGATTGCATATCCGTTGGGAATCCTGGATGCGGCATTGTTTTAATATCCACTGCTTTCAAGGATGATGGCCCAATTACTCGCAGTCCGTCTTTTTCTTCTTTGATTATAATGCCCATTTCTTCCATTTTGGCAACTAGAGAAGATAAGTGCTCCATTAAAGCACCTTGTACCAATACGTTACCACCAGTAATGGCAGCAGCAACCATGAAAGTACCTGCTTCAATACGGTCTGGAATAATATGATGTTCTGTGCCGTAAAGTTTTTCTACACCTTCAATACGGATAGTAGCTGTTCCTGCACCTTTAACTTTAGCACCCATTTTATTCAAATAGTTAGCCAGGTCAACGATTTCCGGTTCTTTTGCACAGTTATCCAAAATAGTGACACCATCAGCTAATGCTGCAGCCATCATGATGTTTTCAGTCGCACCAACACTTGGGAAATCCAAATAGATTTTTGCGCCTTTAAGACGACCTTCAACCTCAGCTTCAATAAAGCCATTACCAACTTTAACGTCAGCACCCATTGCTTCAAATCCTTTTAAATGCTGATCGATCGGACGTGAACCAATTGCGCAGCCGCCTGGTAAAGCTACGCGAGCTTTTCCGTTTCTAGCCAATAATGAGCCCATGACAAGAACTGAAGCACGCATTTTACGAACGTACTCAAACGGTGCTTCTTCTGCTAATGGTTTAGAAGCATCCACTGTTACAGTATTATTGCTAAATTCAACTTCTGTATTTAAATTACGAAGTACTTCATTTATTGTATATACATCGGATAGCTCCGGAACGTCTTTAAGAACGCTTTTTCCTTCACTTGCTAATAATGTTGCAGCTAATACAGGTAAAACGGCGTTTTTAGCACCTTCAACTCGAACTGTACCTTCTAACCTGTTTCCGCCGCGGACAATGATTTTTTCCAAAGTTATTCCCCTCCGCGTTCAATATCTCTATATTAGTATTCAAATGCTATTATCGGTGTGCCAATGGTAAACTGTATCCCATTGTCCATTCGATCGTCTTTCTGTTCTCGAAAGGCCAATTGGAGGTTGACTCCATTGGTCAGATTATTTGTAAATTGTTTGCTTTTTGCAGCAACAGAAATAAAATTGCTTTCTATTGCACGCTCCATTGACTTAGCTTCAAATTCATTCATCCAGTTTTTTAGTAAGACCTTATCCATATTAGCACCGGTTATCCCTTTGATACAAGAGAAATATTGGGGCTTGTCCTTAAATATGCCCTTAGTACCAGTTTTGAGCCAGTTCTGAATAAAGTCCACGTGTCCACGTGTCCACTCAGTTCCCTCAATGCTAAAAATCAGAACTGTTTTTTGTGAATCACTGGACATGATTTTAATAGTAGACGTAGTATTCAACTTTTCATCCAGATATGTACCAACCAATGTTTTTCCATTGCTGCTTTTATCTTCGTTCCAAACATAATTGGTATATTTATTCTGTATGTCAGCTGTTACGACAGGGAATTGATCATCCACATTTGCACGAGCTAAAACAATCCAATCCGTTATTTCTGCTGCTGGATCTACATGTTTTATGCCCTCTGCCATTAGTATCAAATCGTGTTTAGACAAAGCTTCTGTCGTCTTATTCCCTACATATAAAACCATCAAACCAACAATTATTGAAAGAATCACTTTTTTCACGTATACCACTCTCCCCTATTGCTTTAGTCTTACCTTGGGGATTCATAAGCATACCGTAATCTGTTCGTCACTTTCTGACAACTTCGATTAATTAAAGAGATTCGTTAATTGCTGAGCATAACTCCAGTACTCAAGAAAAAATCCACTGACAGCTGAACCAATCGTGATGGTCAGCAAGATATACAGCACTCTTGCCTGAACCACTCTTCCCGCTCTCAGCAACTTATCAAAGTGTAAGGCTTGTAATGCCCACCATGTCACCGCTATAAAAAACAAATGGCTCACTATGCTGAGTAAAGCTTGCATTCCGAATGAATTCATGACCTTTTTCCTTTCATACAAAAAGATATACTTTTACAGTGTAACATATTTAAAAGGAAGGTTCCTCTTTTAAGACAAATAATCGACTATTTCTAACAAAAAAGTCAGCATCGGACAAAAAACGCGAATTTTTGTCATTTCATCTGCATGATTTGCCTATCGAATTCAGCTACCTATTATTTTACAAAAAATAAACATAGATATCTATGTTCACTTTTTCACAATTTTACAGGTATTTATTGGGTATCACTGTTCACCAACAACTATTCAGGAGAATCTTTTCTACCATTACACTATGTCAGGCTCATTTATTCTCCCTGATAAAAAACCAAGAGGCTCATTCACCTCCTGGTTATGTAGATCTATTTCAGCATTTTGTATATATCCGTAAAATTCTGGTGGAAGAAATCGAGCAAGTAATGAGGGAATAATCCAAATAGGATCGATCCTACTGCGCAAAGACCAATTATATAATGAACGATAGATATGTTCCTGCTGGCTTTCCCTTCTTCACCAGACCTCATAAATAACTGAACCATGATGTTAAAATAATACATATACGAGATCACTGTGGTTATTAACATAATTCCTGCCAGCAGATAATGACCATTTTCTTTTGCAAAAAGGGTCATGAATATATTCAGCTTTGCGATGAATCCCGCCGTACCTGGAATTCCTGCCATGGATAGGATGAAAATACTCATCGAGACAGCTAAAAATGGCGCTTTTTTATACAAACCGGCGAGCATATATTGATCCTCGTCTCCAATCTCCCGGTCTTCCGCGATCAATTGAATGACGGCAAATGCACCTGTCATCATTAACATATAAGCGGCAAAATAGTACCAGACAGATTCAATCGTATATTCTCCAAAGGCCGCAACTGCGGCAAGCAAGTATCCCGCATGAGCAATACTTGAATAAGCAAGCATCCTTTTAAGATTCTTTTGCCTTAATGCAATCACATTTCCGGCAATCATCGTGAAGGCGGCAAGAACAGCCAGATAATTTTGATTGGCCGTAAAAATCGATAAGAATCCGATATCATCCATTGTCGCTGTTAAATAGACCGTAACCACGATACGTATTAAGAGCGCAAAGCCTGCTGCTTTAGAAACGGTACTTAAAAAGGTAGTGACCGGTGTTGGTGATCCCTCGTATACATCCGGAGCCCACATATGGAATGGCACGGTAGCCAGTTTAAAGGATATTCCAATCACAAATATCAGGAAGGATAGTCCGGCAATATATTGAAGCTGGGAATTATCCTGTGTGGCGAATATAGTACCGATTTCAAAAATATTAGTCGTTCCGCTCACGCCATACAAGTAACTCAGAGCAAACAGGATAATCGCCGTTGAAATCCCGCCATTGACTACATATTTCATGGCAGCCTCAGCAGATTTCAGGTTATTCTTCTGCATTCCCGCAAGGATATAGGACGAGACGGACAATAGTTCAAGCCCAACAAACAATGTAATTAAATCTCCGCTTGATGTCATCATCATCGCACCCAATAAAGCAGTTAAGAATAAATAATAAAATTCAGCCTGGTATGGCTGCATTCCGGCTCTCGGCTTATGCTCAATAGCCAACATCATAACGAACGCAGACCCTGCCAGAAGAATGAGTTTAAACGCTTTGGCAAAGGAATCCAGGCGGAACGTATCATATAATATGGATTCTGCCTCCATTGGTATCAAACCCAATAAGGTAATGATAGCCAAAAGGATACTGCCAAACGCAAACCAGCCAAGTATCTTTCGTGCAAACTGTTTAGGCATGCAAAGATCCATTACCGAGAGAATGACCGCCGCACCAAGAATGATAAATTCCGGTATTAATAAATTCCAGTTCATTGACATTAACGTATCCATATCCATATGGCGATCACCTCCCTATCCCTGTCATCAAGTCAGCAATTTCAGCCTGCAGCGGTCCTTCCAGGATAGCCGGGCTGATGCCAATCAAGATAATGAAACTAAGTAATACAAATGCCGGTACTGCTTCTGCCGCTCTTAAATCGGCCAGAGGCAGCGTATCCTTTTTGGTACCAAATGTAATAGTCAGAACGGCGCGTAATACATAAACAGCTGTTAACACAATTCCAAGCGTACCAATGGCAGCAAGGATTGGTTCGTTTTGAAATAATCCCATGAACGCCATAAATTCACTGATAAACCCGGACATTCCCGGCAAGCCAAGTGATGCCATCCCGCCTGCCAATAAAATACCGGAAAAAATCGGAATGGATTTAGCTAATCCACCAAGCTGATTCAAATCCGTCGTTCCGGTTCTTTCATAAAGGAAACCGACCAGCAAGAATAGCAAAGCGGCAATCAATCCATGAGAAACCACTTGAAACAGAGCTCCCTCTATCCCCGCAGCATTTAACGCACCCAGTCCAATCAGGACAATCCCCATATGAGAGATAGAGGAATAGGCAAGCACGAGCTTGAAATCCGTCTGGAGTAAAGCAAGCCATGCCCCGTACAGGAGATTAATGACGCCAAGCAAGGCAATCAGGAAGGAAAACTCCTTAAATTCTTCCGGAAACAATCCCATTCCAAACCTGATTAGCCCATAGGCACCAATTTTTAATAATACACCGGCATGCAGCATGACAATCGCCGGCGGAGCCTGCACATGGACACGCAGCATCCAGGAGTGGAACGGAAAAATCGGCAGCTTGATGCCAAAGGCAAGGATGATTCCGGCAAAGAGGACATATTTTAATTCCTGGCTGATTGGAGCGAGCAGCGTCTGCCCGCCAACCGATAAGATTTTCCCCAATATCTCCATATTGGCTGTACCAGTTCTCGCAAAAAGAACCATAATCACAAACAGGAGAAAACCAGAACCTAACCCGTTATAGATCAAGAAGCTAAAGGCAGCCTTCTCTTTGTCAAAATACCCCCATCTCCCTATTAAAAAGAACATCGCCACCAACGTAACCTCGAAGAATAGGAAGAATAAAATTAAATTCTCTGCCAGGAAGACACCAAGCATGCCAACCTCTAATAAGAGGAAAAGGAGAAAATAGCCCTTCCATTCGTTTTTAATTTGAAGAACAGAAGCAATGGCTGCGAGCGTACACAGAATGGCCGTCAATAGGACCATGACAAGTGAAATCCCATTGAGACCTAACTCAAAAGGCACCGCATACAGTTGACTTTGTCTGATTCCCCCATCTCCTAATTGAAACCATTTGTGAAAAACCGCAAAGGCTGAAAATTTCACACCGGATAGATACTGGCTATATAAATAGAAGCTAAGGAGCAGTGGAGGAATAGTTCCCAAGACCCCTAATCGTTTCAACGCTTTTTCATTATCTTTTGATACAAACAGCAATCCCGCTATCCCTATGAATGGAGAGAAAACTAGCAAACTAAGAATATATGAATTCATCTGACGTACCCTCCTGTCCATGCAAAGATCACAAGCACAGCAGCCAGGCCAAGCAGAGCAATCGTTCCGTATAGTTGTATTTGGCCATTATGGGCTTCAGATCCCTTGACCGAACCGAAATGGACTACGTATTGAATCGCTGCCAATATTCCCTGGAGGATATATTTTTCAATCCAGAAGAGGAGAACGCCGAAGGATTTTACGCTACGTACAATTGTATACTGATAAAATTCATCGACATAAAACTTATTGGCTACCATTTGATACAACGGTCCAGGCACTTCCTCCTCCAAACGGACATGGCCTCCTCTTCGATAAAGCAAGTAGGCAGTTCCGCTCCCAATCAAAAAGGCAAATGCGGCCGCGATGGGGATCCATATGGGCCCGTCTGCATGTACATGGCCAATGTATTGATTTCCCTCCACCAGCCAGTCTCCAAGAAATGTGCCAAACCAAGGAGTGTTCACGTAACCTGCGAAGATTGAAAGGATGCCAAGGATCATCATCGGAACCATCATGGAACCAGGTGACTCCTGCACGTCCTTTGTTTCATATCGGGAAGGCCCGGTAAAGACGAGAAAGAAAAGGCGGAACATATAGAAGGCTGTTAATATAGCAGTTAAGAAAGCGAGAATAAATAGGACGTAATGGCCGCTCTCCCATACAGATACAAGAATCTCATCCTTACTAAAAAATCCTGAGAAGAACGGAAATCCGGTAATGGCCAATGTTCCAATTAAAAATAGTGGCCCGGTACGCTTTAATTTTTTCCACAAACCACCCATCTCGTGGATATTCTGGGTGTGAACGGCATGAATGACACTGCCGGCTGCCAGGAATAAGAGGGCTTTAAAAAAGGCATGTGTTGTTAAATGAAAGACACCGGCTACATAGCCTGCTGTCCCGAGTGCGAGCATCATATAGCCAAGCTGGCTAATGGTTGAATAGGCCAAAATTCGCTTAATATCCTTTTGGACCGTAGCAATGACGGCAGCAAAGATGGCTGTAAAAGCACCGATAATCGCTACTGTCAGCAAGGCTGTTTCACTCGCCGCAAACAGAGGATACATGGTCGCTACCAAATAGACTCCGGCTGCCACCATTGTAGCGGCATGGATCAAGGCTGAGACAGGAGTCGGGCCTTCCATTGCATCAGGAAGCCATGTGTGTAAGGGGAATTGACCGGATTTCCCGATGGCGCCAATAAAGATCAGCAATGCAGTGGCCGTAATCCAGCCTGGTGAAAGGTTACCATTTTCTACGGCTGCAAAAATGACGGCGTACTCAAAGCTTCCCGTTTTCCAGAATAAGAGGATGATGCCAATAAAAAGACCTACATCGCCAATTCTGGTCATAATGAACGCTTTTTTAGCTGCGCGCCGTGCCGCATCCTTGTAAAAATAAAACCCGATCAAAAGGAAGGATCCCAACCCGACCAATTCCCAGAATATATAGAGCTGCAGGAGATTCGGTGAAACAACCAAACCCAGCATGGCAAACGTAAACAGTCCCAAATAAGCAAAGAAAACGGGTACTCTTTGCTCACCATGCATATACCCAATTGAATAAATATGTACTAATAAGCTGACCAGTGAAACAATGACCAGCATTAAAGCATTTAGCTGGCTTACCTCTACTCCCATGGTCACTTGTACGTCTCCGATTTTCAGCCAATCCACCACAGAGCGATAATCAGGTGTTTGAAAACGGGCAAAGAGTACCAGCAGAGAGCTAAGGAAGGTAAGAAACGTGAAGCCAATCCCTATATACGCGCTCGATGCCTTCAGCCTCTTTCCAACCACAAGCAAAAGAACGAATGACAGGAGCGGGAAAAGAGGGATGACCCATACAAGTTTCATCATAGTAACATTTCCCCTTACGATTGAAGAACGGCATTTCCCCTCTTCAATTCGAGATTATCCATTGACGTTAATTTTTCAATGTATCCATTTCATCTATATGGACGGTCTTACGATTCCGATAAAGCGAGAATAAAATCGCTAGTCCCACTGCAGCTTCAGCAGCTGCCACCGCGATAGCAAACAGGGCGAATACTTGCCCTGTAATCGCAGGGGCCGGTCCAAGCTTACTAAAAGCAACCAAATTAATATTCACCGCATTGAGCATTAATTCAATAGATACAAGAACAATGATTATATTACGCTTTGTTAAAGCTCCATAAAGCCCTATGCAAAATAACGTTAACGCCAGCGTTAAATAAGCAGGAAGCGGAACAGAATTCATTTTTCCTCCTCCTTTTGATCGTCTTTTCTTGCCAGTACTACAGCACCAACTAAGGCAACCAGCAGCAATACAGAAACCAGCTCAAATGGAATCACAAATTTCGTAAAGATTGCGAGTCCAATTTTCTCCGTATTATTGATATGCAAGGTGCTCGGTTGATTCGAATCATTGGTGCCTGTATGGACTGACTCTGTAAAGTTTAAATTATAGATACCGGCATAGACTGCACCCGCAAAGCCCAAGATCCCGACTATGACAAAGGCTTTCCTCCATATGCCTGCCTTCGATACACTGGGGTCACGATGATTGGTCAGCATAATCCCAAAAAGCATAATGATTGTGATGGCCCCAGAATAAATCATGATCTGGACGACCGCTACGAATTCTGCTGACAGTAAAACATAAATTCCGGCGATGCTGATAAAGGTAAACACGAGCGCCACCATCATATGCATCACCTTTGTTAAATGGATCATCAGCACAGCCCCGCAGATTGCTATTAACCCCAGCACACTGAATGCCGCCATTTCTCCGCTCATTATTGATTCACCTTTCGAATATTTTCATCATTTTCGTCGAGCCATTCCAGGTTCTTAAATAACTCGTCCCGGCTGTATTCTGCCAGTTCAAAGTTATTGGTCATGACAATGGCGTCTGTCGGACAAACCTCTGTACATAAATCACATAAAATACATATCTCAAAATTGATATCATAGGTGTCGATGATTTTGCCTTTTTTAGTAGGGTCAGGATGTTTTTTACCTGTTAAATGGATACAGTCTGTAGGACAAATATTCATACATTGATTGCATACAATACATTTTTCGGGATAAAATTTTTGAATGCCGCGGAAACGATCAGGTACCATAATCGACTCGTTTGGATAATCATAGGTTACTTTTTCACGAGCTAAATTCTTCAGTGTGTACTTCAGTCCCTTAGCTAAACCGAACATTTCTCTCCCTCCCTCTATTCATCTCACTATCCAGGCTATAATTTTATGACTAATGCTGTTATGAAAATATTAAGTAAAGCAATCGGCAGTAACACTTTCCAGCCAAACTCCATTAAATGATCTGCCCGTAACCTCGGAAACGTGACACGAACCCATATAAGAAAAAAGATGATTACAAACCATTTTAAGCTGAACCAAACAGCACCCGGGATCCACTCAAGGAACGGAAGCGGCTGCCATCCTCCAAAAAACAGGACTACGGACAAAGTGGCCATCGCAAACATATACACATATTCTGAAAGCATAAAGAATGCCCATCTGAATCCCGAGTATTCAACATGAAAACCGGCGACAAGCTCCGATTCAGCCTCTGACAAATCAAAAGGAACGCGATTTAATTCCGCTACTGCGGCTATAAAAAAGACAACAAACGCAATCGGCTGGCGGATAATATTCCATACACCGGATTGACCTTCCACAATGTCATTTAAATTCAAGCTGCCTGATAAAAGAATAATCCCGATAACCGACATGACAAGCGGAACTTCATAAGAAATCATTTGGGCGCCTGCACGCATCCCGCCAAGGAGGGAATATTTATTATTCGACGCCCAGCCGGCGGCTAAAATCCCGACTGTGCTAACTCCTGACACCGCAATATAGTAGAGCAATCCCACACCAAGATCCGCAAATTGTAGAGCCTCTGTAAAGGGCAATACGGCGACAACTGCCATGGCCGGTGCGAAAGCAATAAAGGGAGCCAATTTAAATAATGGTTTATCTGCCTGATTCGGAATCGTATCTTCTTTAAGGAGCAATTTGAGGACATCTGCTACAGTCTGGAGCAAACCCCATTTTCCCCCAAGCTGATTGGGACCATGGCGCAGTTGCATATAGCCCATTACCTTCCGCTCCGCCAAAATGGCAAATGTCACAAATCCCAGAATGACAAACATTAGAACAATCGCCGAACCTGCAAATATAGCTACGGAGCTCCAGCTTGGAGTTGAGGTAAGTAAATCTTGAATCATCACCCATCAACCTCCCCAAGGACGATATCAATCGCACCCAATATGGCAACCAGATTGGCTATGTTTTCTCCCTTTAATAATTTCGGCAGAATTTGCAAATTGTAAAAAGAAGGGCGTCTGAATTTAAGCCGATACGGTTCTTTTTTACCGTCGCTTGCTATGTAACAGCCAATTTCTCCACGCGGTGATTCAATGCGTACAAACCCTTCTCCTTTTGGAGGTTTAATAATTTTAGGAACCTTCGCCAGCACCGGTCCATTAGACGGAAATTGCTCGATACATTGCTCCAAAATTTTTAAGGATTCTTCAATTTCATCCAGCCGAATTTCATATCTCGATAACACATCGCCTGTTTCACGTGTAACAATTCTGAAATCAAATCGTTCATATATGGAGTAGGGAGCTGTCTTGCGTAAATCCTGTTTTACACCCGTACAGCGTAAATTTGGTCCGCTCAACGAATAGGCAATGGCATCTTCAGCTGAGTAAATTCCAATTCCTTTTACCCTGGTTAAAAATATCTCATTTCCGCTTACCAGCTCCCGATATCCCTCAAGCTGTTCACGCATATACGGAATAAATTCTGCAACCTTTTGAATCCAGCCTTCCGGGGCATCCCATTTCACCCCGCCTATACGCATATAATTAAAGGTCAGTCGGGCTCCTGATAGCTCGTTTAAGAAATTAAGAATCATTTCTCTTTCCCTGAATGCGTAGATAAATGGACTGGTCGCTCCCAAATCCAGCACGAATGTCCCCCATGCCACAAGATGGCTCGAAATCCGGCCCAGTTCCATGGCCATAACCCTTAAATATTCAGCTCGTTCAGGCACTTCAATCTTCATCATCGTTTCGACCGCATAACAAAGCACATAATTATTGGTCATCGCTGATAAATAATCTAGCCGGTCCGTGTAGGGGATAATCTGAGTGTATTGAAGATCTTCCGCCAGCTTTTCAGTTCCTCTATGTAAATAACCAATAACCGGTTTTGCTTCTGTTATGATTTCCCCATCAATTTTTACAACAATCCGCAGAACACCATGTGTACTTGGATGCTGAGGTCCTACATTCAAAAGCATTTCTTCCGTTCGAATCATACCCCTACACCTCCACATCGTCGTACTGCTCATAATCCTTACGCAGTGGATGACCAACCCAATCTTCCCCGAGAAGGATACGCTGTAAATCCGGGTGACCAGTAAATGTTATCCCGAGTAGATCATATATTTCAGACTCGGCCCAATTCGCACCCTTCCATAACGGTACGACAGATTCCAATTCTGGCTGATCACGATTCAGCTTCACTTTAATGACAATATCACGCTGATATGGAAAAGAATACAAATATAAATATACCTCGAAATGGGTGATAAAGTCAGTTCCGTGAATTTCAGATAAATAGTTAAACTTCAATTGTTCATTTTTGCGTAAAAACGCAAGCGTTTGAAAGTACGCCTCTCTTTTCACAACAATTGTCGGCACATCCTTGGAAAGCGTATTAATATAGGCATCTTCTAAACTATCAGGGCCTATATTCCCTTCCAGTATCGTTTTATATGAATCTAGTAGGGATTGATTTGGAGATGGAACTTCTTCTGGTTCTGGTGTGGATCGTTTTTCAGTCGGTTGTGCTTTAGCTTTAGCTTTAGCTGCTGCAGCGGCCTTTGCCTTAGCAAGGGCAATTGCTTTTGCCTTAGCTTTTTCTTTGTCTGATTCATCTTTTGGTGTGGCGGATTCGGATTCTCTATCTGTTCGCTTTTGTTTGGCCAGTGCGGCGGCCTTTGCTTTGGCTGCTGCAGCTGCTTTTGCTTTCGCAAGGGCGATTGCTTTTTCTTTGTCCGATTCGTCTTGTGGTGCGGTGGATTTGGATTCTCCCTCTGTTCGCTTTTGCTTGGCCAGCTCGGCGGCCTTTGCTTTGGCTGCTGCAGCTGCTTTTGCTTTCGCAAGGGCGATTGCTTTTTCTTTGTCCGTTTCGTCTTGTGGTGTGGTGGATTTGGATTCTCCCTCTGTTCGCTTTTGCTTCGCCAGTGCGGTGGCCTTTGCTTTGGCTGCTGCCGCTGCTTTTGCTTTCGCGAGGGCGATCGCTTTTTCTTTGTCCGTTTCGTCTTGTGGTGCAGCGGATCTGGATTCTCCCTCTGTTCGTTTTTGCTTGGCCAGTGCTGCGGCCTTCGCTTTGGCTGCTGCCGCTGCTTTCGCTTTCGCGAGGGAAATTTCATCTTTTTCTTTTTGGAAATCTGCTTGTGTAGATGGTTCTGAGGATTGTCTTTCAGCAAGCTTTCTTTTTGCTGCTTCTTTTGCCTTTTCAGCCGCCTCTTTCTTTTGCTGGGATAAGTCTTTCTCGCTCAACTACAACACCTTCTTCCCAGTTTTCGCCTCATATTTAATCTTTTCTTTTAATTTATTGATGCCATATATCAGCGCAGCAGGATTGGGGGGACAACCGGGTATATAAACATCGACGGGCACAATTTGGTCGACACCCTTCACGACACTGTAGGAGCGTACATATGGACCTCCCGCAGTAGCACACGAACCCATAGCAATTACCCATTTCGGTTCAGGCATTTGATCATATAGCCTTCTTAGAATAGGAGCCATTTTCTTTGTTACTGTGCCAGAGACAATCATAACGTCTGATTGACGAGGAGATGTCCGAAAAAATGAACCAAACCGGTCCACATCATAATGCGAGGAACCTACTGCCATCATTTCAATTGCACAGCATGCCAGTCCAAAAGTAAGCGGCCATAAGGAGTTTCCTCTCGCCCATCCCTTGACTTGCTCCAATGTCGCCATAAATATCGTTCGTTGAAGTTCATCCACTTCTCGAGGAGACAGATCATCCATTTTTAATTCCATTTAAGCACCTTCTTTTTCCAGGCATAGAGTAATCCAATTACAAGCATCACTACAAAAATAAACATCTCAATCAATGCAAATACACCTAATTTGTCATAGGCTACAGCCCATGGATATAAAAATACAGTCTCCACATCAAATAAAACAAACAACAGTGCAAAAATATAATATCGTACATTAAATTGAACCCGTGAATCATGAAAGGGTTCCAGCCCACTTTCATATGTTGTACCTTTTTCGTTGGTGGGTTTGTAAGGTCTTAATAACTTTCCCAAAGACAGTGCAACGATCGGAAGTAAGATACCAAGGCATAAAAAAACCAGAACGATTATATAATTGTTCTGATACCAATGTAGTGATGCCACTCTCATCCCCCATTCTTCGTCTTAAATTGTCTGAATATTCAAATGTAACCGTATACATTATATCATCGTGAAATATACATGTCGATACTATATGGATAATTTTGGTCATACCACTTCTATATCATTTATTTTTATAGAATGGGGTAATGCTTGTTTATTACTGGATTTCGCTGCTTTTTTGCATCTTTGTTGCACCTTTATCCCGTCAAAGCTCTAGCATAGGTGGAGGATAGGTGTTTTCCCTCACCTTTCACACACCTTTGCTGCACCTTTACCCCGTCATAGCTGTGGCATAGGTGGAGGATAGGTGTTTTATCACAGCTTTCACACACCCTTCCTGCACCTTTACCCCCTCATAGCTGTCGCATAGGTGCAGGGTAGGTGTTTTTCCTCAGCTTTCATACACCTTTGCTGAACCTTTACCCCGTCATAGCTGTAGCATAAGTGGAGAATAGGTGTTTTCCCTCACCTTTCACATACCCTTGTTGCACCTTTATCCCCTCATAGCTGTAGCATAGGTGCAGGGTAGGTGTTTTCCCTCACCTTTCACACACCCTTGCTGCACCTTTACCCCGTCATAGGTGCATCAAAGGTGTAGCAAGAGTGTGCCATAGCTGACTGCTTTCATAATCAAACACCATCCATTTCACAGCCCAATCTCACAATTACGCAAATCTCTCATTCCCATACACTTACCGGTAACTACATCCCCTCATACTTTATATATATTTCTCGAATGCGAAGTTATGTACAAAAAAACTCCAGGGGTCTCATCCCTGGAGTTTTATATAGTCTTTAAACGTTTAACGTCGGTTATGTTCAGCAATATCTAGACGGTTTAAAGCACGCTTAAGTGCCAGTTCTGCACGGTGTGCATCGATTTCAACTTGTCTGTCTTGAAGTCGTCTTTCGGCACGTGCTTTAGCCTGTTTGGCGCGAGCAGTATCAATATCTTCAGCACGTTCAGCTGACTGCGCGAGTATGGTTACTTCTTCTCCGTTTACTTCCATAAATCCTCCGGATACAGCAACCCATTCTGTATTGTTACCCGTTTTTAAACGAACGGAACCGATATCAAGTGGAGCTACCATTGGAATATGGCCGGCAAGGATACCAAGTTCCCCCGTTTTTGCTTTTGTACTGACCATTTCTACTTCTTCTTCCAATACAGGACCGCCAGGAGTAACTACAGAAACTTTAATCGTTCTCATATATGTGCCCTCCTATAAGATCCTTTTGGTTAAGCCTCAACGCCCATTTGCTTAGCTTTTTCAACAACGTCTTCAATGCGTCCAACAAGACGGAATGCATCTTCAGGAAGGTTGTCGTATTTGCCTTCAAGGATTTCTTTGAAGCCTCTAACTGTTTCTTTAACTGGTACGTAAGAACCTTTTTGACCAGTAAACTGTTCAGCTACGTGGAAGTTTTGAGATAAGAAGTTTTGAATGCGTCGTGCACGGGCAACAACTAATTTATCGTCTTCTCCCAATTCGTCCATACCCAGAATGGCAATGATATCTTGTAACTCTCTGTAACGTTGCAATGTAGATTGAACGCTACGAGCCACTTCATAGTGTTCTTCTCCAACAATCGCAGGAGAAAGCGCACGAGATGTAGATGCCAATGGATCCACCGCTGGGTAAATACCCATTTCTGATAGTTTACGCTCTAAGTTTGTTGTTGCATCTAAGTGGGCAAATGTTGTAGCCGGAGCCGGATCCGTGTAGTCATCGGCTGGTACGTAGATTGCTTGAATAGATGTAACAGATCCCACGTTAGTGGATGTGATACGCTCTTGTAATTGACCCATTTCTGTAGCCAATGTTGGTTGGTAACCAACGGCAGAAGGCATACGTCCAAGAAGGGCGGATACTTCTGAACCGGCTTGTGTGAAACGGAAGATATTATCGATGAAGAATAGTACGTCCTGACCTTGTACATCACGGAAATACTCAGCCATTGTCAAACCAGTCAAGGCAACACGCATACGTGCACCAGGTGGTTCGTTCATTTGTCCAAATACCATGGCTGTTTTCTTGATAACACCGGAGTCAGTCATTTCGTGGTAAAGGTCATTTCCTTCACGAGTACGTTCTCCTACACCTGCGAATACGGAGATACCACCGTGTTCTTGGGCGATATTATTAATTAATTCCTGGATTAATACAGTTTTACCTACACCGGCACCACCGAATAATCCGATTTTTCCACCTTTAATATAAGGGGCTAGTAGGTCTACTACTTTGATACCTGTTTCAAGGATCTCAACTTCAGTAGATAACTCATCAAATTTCGGAGCTTCTCTGTGAATTGGATCTTTTTGATAGTTTCCTTCTAAAGGAGCATCCAAATCGATTTTTTCACCTAACACGTTGAATACACGACCAAGTGTTATGTCTCCAACCGGTACAGAAATCGGTGCTCCTGTATCAATAACCTCTGCATTACGGACTAATCCGTCTGTAGAAGCCATTGCAATCGTACGAACCGTATCATCGCCTAAGTGAAGAGCAACTTCCAAAGTAAGGTATTCTGCTTCATCAGCAGGTGCTCCTTTGGAAATGTTGATCTTCAGGGCGTTATAGATCTCAGGTAGTTTGCCGTTTTCAAATCTAACGTCAACAACTGGACCCATGACTTGAGTAACGCGTCCTATGTTCATTCCATTCCCTCCTATTTACTCTATGCCGTGTGAATGTTCGAATCTATAGTTCCATTTTATCTATTCGAGAGCAGCGGCTCCGCCGACAATCTCGGTAATTTCTTGTGTAATTGCAGCCTGGCGAGCACGGTTGTATGTCAATGTGAGAGACCCGATAAGCTCAGAGGCATTATCAGTGGCACTCTTCATTGCCGTCATCCGTGAAGCATGTTCGCTTGCCTTACCATCCAGCAATGCGCCATAGATTAAGCTCTCGGCATATTGCGGCAGTAACACTTCTAGAATCTCATCCTGATTAGGTTCGAATTCATAAAGTTTTGTTGCTGCTTGTCCTTCTACACTTCCAAGAGGTAAAAGTTTAGTTTCCGTTACTTCTTGGGAAATAGCACTAATAAAGTGGTTATAGTACATATAGATTTCGTCAACAGTTTCGTCTGCGAATAATTTTACCGTACTGGCTGTGATTTCTTTAATGTCATCAAAGCTTGGTTGGTCAGACAATCCGACCATCTCCTGAATGACGTTCATTCCGCGGACACGGAAAAACTCGCTTCCCACGCGTCCTAGAACGATAATGCCGTATTCATCCGGGGATTGATGGCGTTCATTGATTGTCTGATAAACTTTACGTAAGACACTGCTGTTATAGGCTCCAGCTAATCCGCGATCGGAAGTGATAACCAAATATCCGGTTCTTTTCACAGGACGTGAGACCAGCATCGGATGAGATGCATCCGTGCTTCCATTCGCAATGCTCGCTACGACCTCTTGGATTTTTTCCATGTACGGTACAAAAGCTTTCGCGTTCGCTTCGGCACGATTCAATTTGGAGGCGGAAACCATTTGCATGGCTTTTGTGATTTGGCTCGTCTTTTTAGTTGATTTTATACGCGCATCTATATCACGTAATGATGCCATTCATTCTCACCATCCTAGTATTTAATGCCTATCCTGTTATTCCGATACAACAAATTGTTTTTTAAATTCATTAACAGCTGCATTCATATCGTCTTCTTTTGGCAGGTCGCCAGTTGTGCGAATATGTTCATACAACTCATTGTGGTTGCGTGCAGTCCATTCGATGATTTCAGCTTCGAAACGTCTGATATCAGCAAGTGGAATATCATCAAGGAATCCACGAGTTAAGCAGTATAGAATCAATACTTGCTGTTCTACACGAAGCGGTTTGTGAAGATCCTGTTTTAATACTTCTACTGTGCGTTGACCACGATTTAATTTTGCTTGTGTGGCTTTATCCAAGTCAGATCCGAATTGGGAGAAAGCTTCAAGCTCACGGAAAGATGCCAAGTCCAAACGAAGAGTACCGGCAACTTTTTTCATTGCTTTAATTTGCGCGGATCCACCTACACGGGATACGGATAGACCTGCGTTGATTGCAGGACGTACGCCGGAGAAGAAAAGATCAGATTGTAAGAAAATTTGTCCATCTGTGATGGAGATAACGTTTGTTGGAATATAAGCGGAGATATCTCCTGCTTGTGTTTCAACGAACGGTAAAGCTGTAATTGAACCGGCGCCAAGTGCGTCGCTCAATTTTGCAGCACGCTCTAATAAACGGGAGTGCAAGTAGAATACATCCCCTGGGAATGCTTCACGGCCTGGAGGACGTTTTAGCAATAAGGAAAGCTCACGATAAGCTGCTGCTTGCTTGGATAAATCATCATATACAACAAGGACATGTTTGCCTTGAAGCATAAAGTATTCACCCATTGTTACACCACTGTATGGAGCAAGGTATAACACTGGTGCTGGTTGTGATGCAGATGCAGAAACGACGATTGTGTAATCCAAAGCGCCATGCTTACGGAAAGTCTCAACTGTTCCACGAACGGTTGATTCCTTTTGTCCGATTGCCACATAGATACAAATCATGTTCTCATCTTTTTGGTTCAAGATCGTATCGATCGCCACAGATGTTTTACCTGTTTGACGGTCACCAATGATTAATTCACGTTGTCCACGTCCGATTGGAACTAGGGCATCGATCGCTTTAAGTCCTGTTTGTAAAGGCTCATGAACAGATTTACGATCCATTACACCCGGTGCATTATTTTCAATTGCACGCGTTTCAGATGTAACGATTGGACCCATTCCATCAAGTGGTTGTCCAAGAGGGTTAACGACACGTCCGATTAAAGCCTCACCTACTGGTACTTCCATAATGCGGCCTGTACGGCGTACTTCGTCTCCTTCTTTAATGTCGCGGAAAGGACCCAGGATAATAACACCAACGTTATTTTCTTCCAAGTTTTGCGCCATACCAACTACACCGTTGGAGAACTCCAACAGCTCTCCGGACATGACGTTGTCCAATCCATGAACACGCGCGATACCGTCACCAACAACGATTACGGTGCCGACTTCACTCATTTCTATATCAGTTTGATAGCCTTCAATTTGTTTCTTAATCAGCGCGCTGATTTCTTCAGCTCTGATGCTCATGAATTTCACCCCTAACTTCTAATATTAACTCAACAATTGACGTTCCAAGCGTTCTAGCTTACCTAAGACCGTACCATCAAAAATACGGTTACCGATTCGCAGCTTGATTCCGCCCAGAAGACTGCTGTCTACGATATTTTCAATGCGCAGTGCCTGTTTTCCAATTTTTTGGGCAAAAGCCTTTGAAATGCCTTCTTGTTCCTGCTTCGATAAAGCACGGACAGAATAAACTTTAGCATCGACTACACCTGTGTATTCGTTTACCAAAAGAATAAATTCATCTGCCAGAGTCGTCACGATATTTTCGCGATGACGGTCTACAAGAATCATTAATAGGTTTTGAATAGATGGAGACATAGTAGCAAAAGCCGTTTTTATAGCGTCTTTCTTACTCTCCAACGTAACCTTTGGATGCTCAAGGAATGTAGTAAGTTCCTTATTTGACAGGAATACTTCCTTCAAAGTCCGCATTTCGCCTTCCAAACGGTCAATTTGATTATCTTCCTTGGCAATTTGGAAAAGAGCATCTGCATAGCGTTTTGCTACAACCGTATTACTCATCGCTCTTCTCCTGCCTCTTGAATGTAATCGTTAATTAATTTTTGTTGATCAGCTTCACTAAGTTCTTTTTCAATCACTTTGGACGCAATTAGAACGGACAAGGATGCAACCTGCTCACGAAGGGCAACCATTGCTTGCTCTTTTTGCTGTTCAATTTCGCGTTTCGCTGACTCTTTCACACGTTCAGCTTCCTGACGGGCAACAACGATGATTTCTTCGCGTTGTTGTTCACCATGTTTCTTAGCATCTTCAATAAGAGACAAAGATTCCTGGCGTGCTTCTTTCAGCATAGTACGTTGTTCTTCTAACAAAGCAGCTGCTTCTGCACGATTCTTTTCTGCTACTTCAATTTCACTTGCAACATGTGATTCACGTTCTTTCATAATGCCCATTAGAGGACCGAATGCGAATTTTTTCAGTAAAAGCATCAAGATAATAAAAGAGACTAATTGGAAAATGATATCTCCCGTATTTAGCCCGCTATGTGCTGCAGCTCCAAGTACCAAATTATTAAATAACACCCCTATTTCACTCCCTTCAGAAGTCTTTACGGCTTACTTTTTAGTGCATATACGTTTAAACCGTACAAGGACGGCTAGATTTTAGTAAACATAAAGGAATGGCGAAGATTATCAATTGATTCTCCGCCATCAATATTGTCAATTACTTGTTCAATACCATGAACGCGATAACAACCGCGATGATAGGAATCGCCTCTACTAACGCTACCCCGATGAACATAGTTGTTTGAAGCATACCACGTGCTTCCGGTTGACGTGCGATACCTTCTACTGTACGAGATACGATCAAACCATTACCAATACCTGCTCCAAGAGCGGCTAAACCGATTGCGATTGCTGCTGCTATAACTCCCAAACTCATTATGAAGTTCCTCCTTTAAATTGTATAACTTAAATTAGATTTTTTTATATTATTAATGGTCTTCGCTGACCTTGTGGGCCATGTAAACCATCGTTAACATCGTAAAGATAAATGCCTGAATTGCTCCGATAAACAAACTGAAACCTTGCCAAATAATAGTTGGCACAATGGCTAAAACATTGCCCCAGATTCCTGTAGCAAGAGATCCTGCTAAAAGGCTGAGTAAAATTTCACCCGCATAAATATTACCGAATAGACGCAAGCCCAGTGTTAGGGTATTTGCAAACTCCTCAATAATCTTTAAGGGAAATAAGAACGGCATTGGTGATACAAAGTTTTTACTGTATCCTTTTAAACCGCGCATTTTCAGACCATAGAAGTTTGTCAAAACTATGATCATCACTGCAAGGGTTAAAGCGACTACTGGATCGGCTGTCGGTGACTTCCACCATAGGTCTCCATCATACGTAACTGAGAAAGGAAGACCAAGCATATTTGAAACAAATATGTACATGATGAGCGTCGTTCCAAGAACTAAAAAGCGTCCGCCTGTGTTCCAGTCCATATTGCTATTAATAATGTTTCTGACAAAGTCTATGACCCACTCCATAAAGTTCTGCATACCTGATGGCTTCACTGCCAATTTTCTTGTCGACAGTACAGCGATTAAAAATACAATCACACTTGCGACCGTAATCATCAGAACGTTACCAAGATTAAAAGTAAGGCCCATTAATTCGACTGTTGGTGCTCCATGATTCAATCTATATTCACCTCTTTTCCCCCCGCCTTATGTTATGGATTGTTAAATCTATCATAATGACAAGGTAACCCGTCATTAATCCCAATACTACAAAAAAGACATTAAATCGATCTGGGTATTGCATGGCGATAGCTACAGCCAGAACAGCTGCGGCCATTCTCGAGATTGTCCCAATTGATTTCATACTGCGGCCATTCTGCACCATTTCTCCCAATTGAGCAGTTTTTTTGGATAAAAGCCAGATATTATAAATACCTATAATACTACCAAGTGCCATTCCCAATGCTTCTGCTTTATATGGGGTTACCCCCCATAGGATAACATAAATGGATAATAAGGTGAACGTGAATTTAAGATAGCGTTTGAAAACAATGTGGACTTCTAGCATTTGATTAGGTTTCTCCATTAAAGTAGTTATTTATCGAACGGATGGCAGCATAGACTCCTGTTGCCAGTCCGGTCAGGAGACAAAGGATTAAAAAAAGGGGTTCCAATTGATATCGATTATCGAGCCACCTACCAAAAAATATTCCTATTAGCGTAGGACCGACAATTTGTGATAAAATCGCAGACATTAAACCCATTGCATGAAAAGCACCGCGATTATTTTTCATTGTATCTCCTCTGCTATGAATAGGTGGGGAGGATATAATAATAATCTCACATTGACAAGATAAATGGAAATATGTCTGTCAATTTGAAAACCCTACCATTTATACCCTATGTAAGAATACAATAGGCAAAAATGATTGTCAATTCAGATAGGTGTTGAATCCATTACCTATACTAGAATATAATATAAATTCTGTAAAAATTAGTGTATAACTTTCATTCTAACTGAAAATGCAAGAAATTTGTATCGTTTATTACGACTTTTTGGTGATTTTTCTCTACTTCTGCCACAATTTCGTAATAATTTGAAAGAATAGATTCCGGTAAAGTAACCCTTTGTTTTAAAACTCCTCTTTTAACATTTTTTATTTCTGCTAAATCTTTCGTATTTATGAGCGAATCCGCATCATACAGGGAAAACCTTACAGCATCTGCTCCAAACGGCAAATAAATGCTTATATCCATTTGGTGTTTGCCTTTAATTTGGTCAATCTCTAACCCTTCGGCAATTGGATATTCAGGCTTCTGCATCGCAAAAATATAAGGAATCTGCCTTACTTTAGATCGTCCCGTTTCATTGAGGTACAAATATCCATCTTCAAGATCACTCTTCTCCTTCCAATCATCCAATTCAAGCTGCATCTCCAGTGTCTTTTTCTGACCTCCTTCAAGTGTAAAAGCCAGAGGTAGCTTCCAGGACTTAAATCTTTCCTTACGAGGAATTGAAAAATAAAATTGCTTTTTGTACTTGCTTCTATTTTCTACTACTATATTTGCTTTATACGTACGGCCATTAGATGCCATGCCGAAAGTAACAGATGATGGGGCTAAAAATGTATCCTCTTGAAGGGCTTCTCTCCCATTTATCCGGCCTGCCCCCTGTTCAAATGTGTGATACATTTCTTGTTTTTCGTTTTTTAACAGATTGGCACTGGTCATTAAAGCAGATTTAAATTGTTCAGGGGCCCAGTCCGGATGAGCTTCTTTTAGCAAAGCACAAACGCCTGCGACATATGGAGCTGCCATACTTGTCCCCTGCAAAGATAGATAGCCGCCACCAGGAATCGTGCTTTCAATGTTTACACCGGGGGCGACCACATCAGGTTTTATTCCAATGGTATGAATGACTGGTCCACGAGAACTAAAGGGAGCCATTTTTTCTCTTTCAACAATTTCTTTCGTACTGCAGGCAATCGGCCCCGTTTTCATGGCCCGTTTCATTTTCAATCCATCTTTTTGCGTGACGGTTATGACAGGAATTTCTGAATTCATTTCAAGTGAAGCATTTAATTCCCCGTCTTCATTATTAAAAATGATTACCCCCAAAGCCCCAGCCTTCGTTGCATTAATCACCTTATCTTTAAAGGATATGACTCCCCTTTCCACCAATACGATTTTATTCTCCACTTCAATTTTATGGTAATCCTTCTCTTTGCCCAGGCCTGCATCACTCAGTAACATAGAATGTGGAAAATTCCATTCAGGTGAGCCTACAACAGATTGAACCTTTATATCTGCCCAGTTTTTCGTAAAATTCAATCGTTTCACTTTACCTGCATCTGCACTGGCTCCGACACTTATAGCTCCTCCTGATGTCCCTGGTGAGCCAACCGACCATATCGCCGGTCCATCATTTCCATTTGCCACCACAGCCACAATTCCCTTTTTAACTGCCTTATCAAGGGCTTTACACGTGGGCAGATCAGGGCCATTCATGGTATCTCCCAATGACAGATTGATAATGTCCATCTTATCGTTTACCGCTTTCTCGATTGACGCGATCACTTGATCAGTTGTTCCATATCCGCCTGGTCCCAACGCTCTGTATGCATAAATATTGGCCTCAGGAGCCATTCCTTTCATTTTCCCATTAGCTCCGATAATCCCCGCCACATGCGTACCATGCAGGGTTGCATTTTTCTGGTTCCCCAGAGTTTCCATCGGGTCTGAATCTTTATCAACCACATCGTAGCCGCCTTTGTAGTTAGCCTGAAGATCAGGATGCGTGTAGTCAATCCCCGTATCAATAACCCCTACTTTCACTCCTTTACCGGTAGCCTGTAAGGGCTGGTTGAATTTCAAGTGCGACGGCTGGCTTTTTGGTCGTGAGTCTTTTTTAATAAAGGCTTTAAATGAACCTGTTTGATAAATAGCAGTAATTGATTTCTCCTTCTTTAAACTTGATAGAAGCGCGGAAGGAATATTTGCCGAAAAACCGTTGTATACAACATGATAAAAATAGCGCGGTTTAATCGCTGGATACTTTGCAGTTAGCTTTGCCGCCACTTCCTTAGGTGCTTCATCTTTCACTGTTTCAATCACAACTACCTCTGTACCCTCAGCATAACTATGCGGGATATATACGAAAAATTGAATAAACATGAAGAATCCTATCAAAATTCGCATCAATGAGTATCATCACCATCCTTATTTTTTTAGAATGGTTTAACTGCCATCACTTATACATGTAAAAAATAATTCCTCTCCTTTAAATAAGAAATCGAACCCTTTCCCTATCGACTTCTTATTGTTTGGATGATGCTGCTCTCTTAAAAAATTCGTTTAGTTTACATTCGGGAGAGGGTATGAATGTCAGGATACAAGTTTTTTCGTTAGGATGTGCATACAACATGTTTGGACTTTACGACCTCTTGTCATTAGTGATATCCGCCTTTATTATCTTGCCTATCGTCGTATTTCTTCGGGAGATGGGGTACCTGATTGTCAGCGGGTTATTTGGTGTTATTAATCCGAGATTGACGATAGGATCAGGTCCGCGCCTCATTAAATTGGGAATGTTTGATTTCCGCAAATATTATCATTTGTACAGCTGGTTTTCATATGATGATTTAAAGCGCAAGAGCAAGTTCGCTTACATTTGCGTCTACTTGGGACCCATTTTAATGAACCTGGCCATCGCTCTCATCATTAATTTTTCAATTGCTAACGGCTGGATCGTGGATTATAAAACATTTTGGGACCGGTTTGCTTTCTACTCTATCTATTATGTGCTATTTGATGTTGTACCGATGCATACGTTCAACGGAAAGCCCAACAATGGGATGATCATTTATGAAATGCTTCGTTACGGAAAACGGATTGATTATAATAATGAGTCCTTCCTTCCGGAAACCTGGAAGGTGGAAGAAGAATATCAGGCAGAAATGAAGAGAATTGAAGAGTTAAGAAAAGAACGCGAAAAAATTAAAAGATAAAAGCTTCTGGATCTTATTTGATTGCTTTCAATAGGCAGACAGATTAAGACGAAAGATATTTTTACGTTTATCAATTACTAGCTCACCCTATTAAAAAAAAGAGATGTCCATCAGCCAAAAAAGCTGATGAACATCTCTTTTATCTTTATTATTTTGTTCCGAATAAGCGATCGCCTGCGTCACCAAGTCCTGGAACGATATAGCCGTGATCATTTAATTTTTCATCAAGTGCAGCGATGAAAATATCAACATCCGGATGGGCTTCTTCCACTGCTTTAACGCCTTCAGGAGCCGCAACCAGACAAACAAATTTAATATTTTTTGCTCCACGCTTTTTGATTGCGCTAATAGCATCGACAGCAGATCCACCTGTAGCAAGCATTGGATCAACTACGATAAATTCTCTTTCTTCTACATCAGCCGGAAGTTTTACATAATACTCAACTGGTTTCAATGTTTCAGGATCTCTGTATAATCCCACATGGCCAACTTTTGCAGCTGGTATAATTTTAATCATGCCATCAACCATGCCGAGACCCGCACGTAAAATAGGGATAATAGCCACTTTTTTACCTGCGATGGTTTTGGATGTTGATTTGCTGACTGGCGTTTCAATTTCGACTTCTTCTAACGGGAGATCTCGGGTAATTTCAAAAGCCATCAAAGTAGCTACTTCATCCACTAGTTCTCTGAATTCTTTTGTGCCCGTATTTTTATCACGGATAAATGTTAACTTATGTTGAATTAACGGGTGGTCAAATACATAAACTTTTCCCAATTGGATCTCTCCTCACTTTAAGTTCCTTTTTTAACACTCGTTTTATTGTACAGAAAATTCTCGATTTGTTCAATTAAGTTCAGATTACCAAAATATACTATTTAGAGCCCGTTTAGAGCCCTTGTTTAACTTAACAATCATAACTGCTTTAGTTTTTTAATAATCCCTTATTTTATACGGTATTCCCAAAAAGGGGGTATCAATAAGCCTTTAACGGACTCATCAACACCCCATTTGCACATCCTTAATAATCAGGATACAATTCATATTTGCTGGATAGCTTTGTCACTCGTTCTGCTGCTTCTTTCAGCTTCTCTTCATCCTCATGGTTTTTGAGGGCAAGACTGATAATGGAAGCAATTTCATCCATATCCTCCAATTGGAATCCACGACTGGTGACGGCTGCTGTACCAATACGGATACCGCTTGTCACGAAAGGACTTTCCGGATCATATGGAATCGTATTTTTATTAGCCGTAATACCGATATCATCCAATACCTTTTCAGCTACTTTACCTGTTAGATGAATGGAGCGAACATCAATCAGCAATAAGTGATTGTCTGTTCCGCCTGAGACAATTGTAAGTCCTTCCTTCTGCAGACTTTCGCCAAGGCGTTTGGCATTCTCTATAATATCCTTTGCATAACCTTTAAAGGAATCCTGAAGCGCTTCGCCGAATGCCACAGCTTTTGCGGCAATTACATGCATAAGGGGTCCGCCCTGAATACCAGGGAATATGGATTTGTCTATTTTCTTGGCAAACTCATCTTTACAAAGAATCATGCCGCCACGTGGTCCGCGCAATGTTTTGTGAGTTGTCGTTGTGACGAATTCTGCATAAGGAATCGGGCTTGGGTGCAATCCAGCTGCAACAAGTCCTGCAATATGAGCCATATCTACCATCAAGTAAGCGCCCACTTCATCCGCAATTTCACGGAACTTCTTGAAATCAATTGTCCTCGGGTATGCACTTGCTCCGGCAACAATTAATTTCGGCTTACTTTGAATCGCTTTCTCTCTGACGTCCTCGTAATTTATAAGATGAGTTTTTTCATCAACACCGTATTCAACAAAATTGTACTGGATTCCGCTGAAATTTACAGGACTGCCATGGGTTAAGTGTCCTCCATGGGATAAGTTCATCCCCAGCACTGTATCTCCTGGATTCAAAATTGTAAAATAAACAGCCATATTTGCCTGAGCACCTGAATGCGGTTGCACGTTCACATGCTCTGCTCCAAATATCTTTTTAGCACGTTCTCTTGCTAAATCCTCCACAATATCCACATACTCACAGCCGCCGTAATAACGTCTTCCCGGATACCCTTCGGCATACTTATTCGTCAGAACGGATCCTTGCGCTTCCATCACTGCTTCGCTGACAAAGTTTTCAGAAGCGATCAGTTCAATCTTTCCGCGTTGTCTGCCCAGTTCTTGTTGAATTGCATCAAATACTTGTGAGTCTTGCTCTTGCAAATACCTCATCTTATAGCTTCCTCCCTTTTCGTCAAAACGGACAATTCTTCACTTTAGTCCCTTCAATTCTAGCACGATAAAGGGCAATAGTCATTTATTCCATTGACGTATCATTCTTACATTTACTTCCCGTTAAACCTATTATATTGAGCCCTCGGCCCGCCTATCAGTTTCGGTCTTGTCATGGCCAATGTCACATGTGCCTGGCCAATCTCTCTTACCGCGGAACGCAACGGAACCGCCACATGCTTTAGGTGCATACCGATCATTGTATCGCCAATATCTATGCCTGCATCCGCTTTAATATGCTCGACCACGACCGCATCCTCGAGATTCGTAAATGCATAGGCGGCCATTGCCCCTCCGGCTTGGCGGGCAGGTACAACCGATACTTCGTCCAATCCATATTGAATGGCTGTTTTTCTTTCAATAATTAAAGCTCTGTTAATATGCTCACAGCCTTGGAAAGCCAAGTAGGCTCCCTTTTGCTTAGAAAATTCATCTACAGCTTCAAAAATAGCCTTCGCTACTTCCAGCGTCCCGCCCGTACCGATCCGTTTGCCAATCACTTCACTGGTGCTGCAGCCAATCACCAACAAACGGCCATTCATTGGAAAAGCAGCTTCCAGATCATTCAGAATAGCAGTTACTTGAGTTCTTATATCCACTACATTTAGCTCACTCATTTGCATACTGCCTTTCTTCGTTTATTTTTCCGATTCAGCTATTTTTCCGATTCGTGTTTGATGGCGACCGCCTTCAAACTCCGTTGTCAGCCAAATACGGGCGATTTCTCTAGCTAAGCCAGGACCAATCACACGCTCTCCCATGGTTAAAATATTACTGTTATTGTGCGCTCTTGTCGCTTGGGCACTAAACATATCATGAACAAGTGCTGCCCGAATTCCTTTTACTTTATTTGCTGCAATGCTCATGCCAATCCCTGTACCGCAAATTAAAATCCCTCTGTCAAATTCTCCATTTGCCACTCGTTCTGCTACCGGCAGGGCATAATCAGGATAATCGACAGATGTTTCGCAATCACATCCAATGTCTTCGTACTGAATCTCAAGCTCGTCCATTAAGTTCATAATTTCTTTTCTTAAATTAATTCCGCCGTGATCTGATGCAATGATAACTTTCATGTTAATACGGCTCCCTTCCATTTTTAAACTGCCTTTTCTCTATCCTAATTCTAGTCTCTCAATTTTTCCACAAGCTTTTTAATCCAGTGGGATAATTCATGGAAAGTTTGTTCATATATTTGTTCATTTCCCCCAAATGGATCCGAAATATCCCTGTCTGCCGGATCCTCTTTTACAAATTCCTTTAAGGTAAAGGTCTTTTCAATAGCTTGAGGGTAATTCATAGCAATTAACTGTTTGTGGCTTTCCGTCATTGTAAATATATAGGTTGCCCACTCGATGTCTTCGCCTTTTAAAGGAGATGATGCATGTTCATGGACCACTTGGTGCCGATCAAGAACCTTCGCGGCGTACTCAGAAGCTGCTTGCCCTCTGGACGCATAAACCCCTGCTGATTTCACTTCCAAATCAGCTTGTTTATAATTTCGCAAAATGGCTTCTGCCATGGGACTACGGCATGTATTTCCCGTACACACAAATAAAATTTTCTTCAACTTCATTCCCTCCTGTCCCCATTATAGAATATTTACGGACAATAAAAAAATGTACCAGATCGATCTGATACACATCTTTATCCATGCAGGTGCAGGATGATCTTTAAACCAACCGCAAACATGATACTTCCTCCAAAAACCAAGCTGTATTTACCTAGAAATGTATGTACTCTCCTCCCTAACAGCAAGCCTGCCACTGTCAAAAAAAAGGCAGCAAACCCAAAGCAGAGAATGGTCATCAACGCTCGGGAGCCAAGCATCCCCAAACTCAGTCCAACAGAGAAACTATCCAGACTGACACTTGTTGCAAATAGAATTAATCCTGTTCCAACCGGGGCTACAATGGTTTCACTTTTCCCTTGAATTCCGGAGAGGAGCATTTGTAAGCCAAGAAACAGCAATAAACCCGCACCGGCATAAGATGCAAATAATCCAAATTGAGCGGACAATAACTTCCCTGAAAAAATTCCTAAAAGCGGCATCCACATATGAAAAATACCAACCGTCGACCCAATGATGAGTACTTGCCTAAGCCTCAGCTTATACGAACCCATTCCCAATCCAATTGAGAAGGCATCCATTCCGAGTGCCAAAGCCATAAAAAGCAGGCCAAATAATTCAACCATCTTTTGTTCCATTAATAGTTACCTCCCGGGACCAGCTCTTTAGTAAACATATGCCTGTCCCGGATCAATTAGAACTTGTCTTGCTGGATGATTCTCCCTCCGGCTGCCTTCTTCAATCTATTCATAATGGCTTGCCCGATGCCTTTTTCCGGAAATACTTCTCCAAAAATAAGATCCGGCTGTTCTTTATCAAATTGGCGCAGCACCCCATACATTTTTTCGGCTACAGAATCCAATTCCTCGCGAGTTCCTCCGGTAACAATGACATCCGCCTTATAGAGATGGGCATGCTCATCAACCGTATATACGCCCACTTTTTTACCGGTGGCACGCTCTTGATCAATCAATGTTTGAATGAATTGAGGGGTGCCGTCCACGAGAGTCAGCGGTGCTTTAGGCGCATAATGTTTGTATTTCATTCCCGGCGCTTTTGGGGCGTCACTATCCTTCAGCAGACCAGGGTCAACAGATACTTCACCGATTACTTCTTCGAGCTGTTCACGCGTAATCCCGCCAGGTCTGAGAATTTGCGGTATTTCCCCCGTCACATCAAGCACAGTCGATTCGAGACCGACCCCAGTTGGCCCTCCGTCAACAATTCCGGCAATTTTTCCGTCCAAATCCTCACGGACATGTTCTGCCGTTGTTGGACTCGGTTTCCCAGATAGATTTGCACTCGGTGCCGCAGTTGGACATCCCGCTTCCTTTAGTAACTCAAGCGCAACCGGATGATCAGGCATTCGAATGGCTACCGAAGAAAGCCCTGCTGTCACTACATCCGAGAAGACTCCCTCTTTCTTTTGGAAAATTAACGTCAAAGGACCCGGCCAAAATCGATCCATTAGTTTCTCCGCAACTGCAGGTATCTCTTTCACAAGGCCATGCAATTGTTCTTTGTCTCCAATATGAACAATTAATGGGTTATCGCTCGGTCTTCCCTTCGCTTGATAAATAGCTGCTACTGACGCTCCAATCAAGGCATTCGCTCCAAGTCCATAAACCGTTTCAGTCGGAAATGCAATCAGTTCTCCCATCTTCAATTTTTGGGCTGCATCCACAATTTGTGGATAACTATTGTTTTTATCCACATTTTTATCCACTGTCCACAATTTCGTTTTCACTGTTATCACCTGCCACCAATCTACATCATTCTCTATATATTACTTATAAATTAAGGATTCTTCGACATTTTTCACAAATTTACTTTGCAAGTATAAAAGAATTTAATTAATAAAACAAGCTTTATCCACAGTATGTGAATAAAGCTGGCAAAACCGTGGATAATTTCATCCTTATAGGGCTCTTTCCATAAAATACGCTTCCTTCATTGTCCACACTTTGTCCACAACCTCAGAATTCTTCACCAAATCAGGAATCTCCCGGTCATTCACCCGCTCAAATTGAAGAGCCTCAAAAAAACCTAATGCCTGAAGTTTATTCGAGATCAGAAATATTTTTTTCAACCCTTTTTCTTTTGCCAAAGCTAATACAGTCGCAAAGAGAGCCGGTACCTGTGCTTGAGCCTCCGGTACAAACAAAAACGATCTGAGCACCCCATATTCTCCACAAGGCTCCAGGCCAATCATTCCTTTTAATGAATCTTCTTCTTTTAAAAGGATAAACTTTCCGGAACAAATATCCGTATGATTCAGCTCAAGCCCCTGTGTTTTAATAAACTGCTCCATTGCCTCAATATCGACGCTTTTTGATATAGATATATAATACACGTTCTATTCTCCCTTCACTACCAAATGTTACTCTACTCTATGATTATGATTTGCTAGGGAGAATAGAACTTAAATAGTTATTGAACTCTTAGTTGGCTGGATTATGGAACACTTTGGCTGGATTTCCCCTGAGTTTGGCCGGATTCCGGGTGACTTCGACTGGATTCGCCGAGTTTGGCTGGATTCTGGGTCACTTCGGCTGGATTCCCCGTGAGTTTGGTTGGATTCCGGACAACTTCGGCTGGATTTTTCTTGTTTTCCGCTCTATTCCGGGCAACTCTGCTGGTTTTTGCCTACTTCCTGCTCTATCCTGGGTCCACTTTGGCTGGTTTTTGCCTGCTTCCTGCTCTATCCTGGACCTTTTCTCCACTCTATTCCTTCTCCCACCGCCGTTCATTAAATTTGTCTTTTTTAAAATGGACTCATGTTTCCCTCTGCAGTGATACGGTTTCTCAAAATAAATCTTTCACCATTTCTACTAAAAAGAATTTCACCTTGACTGGCTCTTCATCCTGACTTTCATAAACAGGTGGATTGGCTTCCTTGTCAGCTTTATTTTCAGGCTGTTCCACACCTTTATTTTGCGATTCCCGCTCTTCTGTCTGTTCATTCGATTGTTGTGTCTCCTGCACATTTGTTTGTGTCGTCTCTACCTCTAGTACATTTGTTTCTGTTCGTTGGGTCTCTTGCCCATTGGTTTGTGTTGGCTCTACCTCTTGAACATATGAATGTGTTTGTTCTACTGTATCCTCGTTTTTACTGCCGTTGGTTTGTTTATCATTTACAACTGGCACTTCAGGCGACTCTTCAGGAATTGTTGCGTCAGACTCACTTGCTACGGCTGTTCCACTGTTAAAATCAAGGAAGCATAGCGGAGGAAAAAGGACGCACCACCAATTGTCCCCCTCTCCTTTACCTAAAGTAATCTTAATAGCTTCATACTTTCCGGCCGGATATAAATATTGACCATATAGTTTCGTAGGAAAAACAGTTTCCCCAAAATCAACCTGTATACTTTGTACATTATTTTCTTTCACCATTACTTCTTTTGCTATGGCCTCAATATCAGTTAAATGAGCGCTTATAACTTTTCTAGCTTCTTCAATCGATGTTAATTCAGCTACCCACTTGTTAATCTCCTTATTGACCTCATCTCGAATCGACCGCTTCAATTTCTGATCAGATTCCTTATTGCTATTAGCCAAAATCCGCAAGCGGATCGCTTCATTTGGTATAACCTGAACCTCTGTTGCAGATGTATTATTTTTTGGGGTCAGTAACCCAGTCATGGTCGCTGCACATAAGAATAAAATATATATTAAAGGCAAGTATTTTTTAGCCATCATCATAAGCACCGTCCCTTCACTTACCAACAGTGTGGACAGTTTTTTTCTATCTTAAACTATAATTATCTGAATTTTATTACTACTGTAAAATTTTAAATACAGGGAGTTGGTTGGCTATGGATATAAGCGTATTGAATACGGCATGTGGGCTTGAAAATATGGGTTCTGAGAATTTAACTCTGTGGGGCATACTAAAACGGATTTCAGCGCTTATAAAAAGGACACAGCTCAATCGAGGCATGTGTCCTTGTTTTTATTTTATCTCAGCAAAGACCATTCGATCTTTCCCATTAATATCGAAAATAACTTCCACATGTGCTTCAGGATATCTCCTCCGCAAAAGTTCTGCTACTTGCTCACCCTGACCGGCACCGACTTCAAAACCAACCAACGCAGTATCTGTAAGTACACTTGGCAGGGCTGATACCATTTGCCGGTAACAATCCAGTCCATCTTCACCAGCAAATAAGGCAAGATGCGGTTCATGATTTCTAACCACATCTGAAAGAATCGCATGATCAGATTCAGGAATATAAGGAGGATTGGAAAGAAGGATATCTACTTTTTTACCAGACTCAATCAATGGCTTGAGCAAATCTCCCTGCAAGAACGTCACCTCTGCATGAAGTCGTTCAGCATTTTTAGCTGCTTGTTTCAATGCTTTTTCTGAAAGATCCACAGCTGTCACATTCACATTGGGACATTCCAACGCCATCGTTATAGCAATAATACCGCTGCCTGTCCCGATATCAGCCATCTCCAGCTTTGTTTCAGGACTGAACAATTTTTTAAGTTTGGCTAAGGTATTGAATATCAGTTCTTCAGTTTCGGGACGAGGAATCAGTACATCCCCATTCACCAGAAATGTCCTGCCATAGAACTCCTCGCTGCCAATGATGTGCTGCACAGGTACTGCCTCGATTCCATGCTTTTTGACATCCTTAATAAAGAGAGCTTCTTCCTCTTCCGTTAACTCCTCATGCATATTCGCAAGCATTTGGGCACGGGATAGATTGAGCTGATTCATCAATAGCCATTCTCCGGCATTTTCATCGCGGTCATTTTCCCTTAAAAAAGAAGAAGCCCATCGAAGAGCTTCATATACTTTCATCATTCTTAATCCTCCGCATTTTGAAGACGGCTTGCCTGATCTTCCATAATTAATGCATTAATGACTTCATCAAGTTTGCCTTCCATGATTTGATCAAGCTTTTGGATGGTTAATCCAATGCGGTGATCCGTTACACGGTTTTGCGGGAAATTATACGTACGAATACGTTCGGAGCGGTCCCCTGTACCTACGGCAGATTTACGGGCACTATCATACTCAGCCTGTGCTTCCTGCTGGAATTTATCATAAATGCGCGCGCGTAGTACTTTCATGGCTTTCTCTTTGTTTTTAATCTGTGATTTTTCATCCTGGCAGGATACAACTATTCCTGTTGGAACATGAGTAAGACGTACAGCAGACATGGTTGTGTTAACACTTTGTCCGCCTGGTCCGCTTGATGCAAACGTATCTACCCGGATATCTTTATCATGAATGTCAACTTCTACTTCTTCTGCCTCTGGCAAGCAGGCAACAGTAGCCGTTGATGTATGAATACGACCGCCTGATTCTGTTTCAGGTACACGCTGTACGCGATGGGCGCCGTTTTCAAATTTCATTTTGGAGTATGCGCCATTGCCATTAATCATAAAGATAATTTCTTTATAACCGCCGAGCCCCGTTGGATTTGAATCCATTACATCAATCTTCCATCCTTGCGCTTCAGCAAAACGGCTGTACATTCTATAGAGGCTTCCGGCAAATAAGGCTGCTTCATCCCCGCCAGCTGCTCCGCGGATTTCCATAATTACGTTTTTGTCATCATTAGGGTCTTTAGGAATCAGTAATACTCTAAGCTTCTCTTCCAGCTCTTTCATCTGTCCGGAAAGCTCATCCACTTCTTCCTTCACCATTTCACGCATGTCAGCATCCAGCTTATCTTCAAGCATCGCTTTAGCATCCTGAAATTGGGAACGCACATCTTTATATTCTCTATAAGCAAAGACAGTCTCCTGAATATCTGATTGTTCCTTGGAATATTCACGAAGCTTCTTTGTGTCATTTACAATTTCCGGGTCACTTAAAAGCTCATTTAATCTTTCATATCGGTCTTCTACTGCTTGTAAACGATCGATCAACTTCTTCACCTCATTAACAGGTTTTTAAAAACACAGGTGTCATCACCCAGCGTTTGATTTGTTTATTGTACCACAATATAGAGGAAACGAAAAAAAGAGGGTGACAGAGATCCAAATTTATCATTCCTCTTTGGAATATCCATATCCCTGACATACAAAAACACCTCCAAATTCAACTGATCTTCCGGAGGTGTTCATTTTCTTTAAAATTTGTTGGTTTTAAGGTTGTTCATACCACCGTCAATTGGTGTATGCACCGTTTCTTGTTTACCCGGTACTTCATGATGATGACGGCATCTTGGTTCATAGGATTCTGATGCTCCCACTAAGATAACAGGTTCATCATAGCCTGCAGGCTTCTTGTCAATCAGACGCTGTGTCCTGCTTGACGGGGATCCGCATACGGAACAAACTGCCTGTAGTTTTGTTACTTGTTCTGCCAAACACATTAACTCTGGCATCGGCCCGAATGGTTCTCCTCTAAAATCCTGATCCAAACCAGCCAAAATTACGCGATATCCACTATCCGCCAAATGCTGGGCAACTTGTACAATTTCTTCATCAAAGAACTGCACTTCATCAATGGCAATTAAATCTGTATCCAAATCTATATGATCAAAGATTTTAGATGAATGTGGAATGGTTTTGGCAACAACAGAAGATCCATTGTGGGAAACCACCGCTTCCTCACTGTAGCGATTATCAATAGCCGGTTTGAAGACAGCAATAGATTGCTTAGCAAAGACAGCTCTCCTTACCCTGCGAATCAGTTCTTCAGATTTTCCGGAAAACATGCTGCCACAAATTAATTCCATCCAGCCGGATTGTTTCATTTCGTACATGTGTTGGGGTCTCCCTTCCTGTCTTTACTCCACTCATTTGGGTTTACTAATAAGATTCCTGCATGTCTTGTACCAATAGCTAATTATACATCATAAATAGCGTAAGAAATATTTTATTAAATATATAGTAAGGATTATTGCTGATATAAAATATATAGCTGACCTCTAAAAAATGCAATACAGGCTGGCCTATTTTTACATTCCTGCCTGCGTCTGTTCTTAAAGTCACGCTAATAAAAAACAGGCAAGCGGCTTACCCGCTGCCTGTTTCTGAAAATCCGAATTATTGTTCTTGTTGTTGGGATTTGAAGCCGTACTTCTTGTTGAAACGCTCAACACGTCCATCAGCAGAAGCAAACTTTTGACGTCCAGTATAGAATGGGTGGCATTCATTGCAAACCTCTACGCGCACCTCTTCTTTAACGGAGCCAGTTTCAAATTCATTACCACAAGCACATTTAACAGTTGCTGTTTTGTAATTAGGGTGAATTCCTGTTTTCATCTTTTCCACTCCTTCCGCCCTGAGTCTTTCGAAACAGAGTTATCAAGCATGCTTTTTCGAATTGAAGCACACTTAAGATATTATATCAGACGTTCTATTTTAAATCAACTACTACTGCCAACTATTACAAGAGTCTTTTCGATCCGCCTGTTGACTTTTTCATCTCGTCATCAAGGTATTGGAAGAACTCCTGATTTGTTTTAGTTTGTTTCATTTTACGCAATAAACGCTCTGCAAAATCTGGCATATCTGACATTGTCTTACGTATAGCCCATAATTTTTCCAAATGATCTTTTGGAACGATGAGTTCTTCTTTTCTTGTTCCGGAACGGCGAATATCAATAGCCGGGAATATTCTGCGCTCTGCAAGAGAACGATCCAAATGAAGCTCCATATTACCTGTCCCTTTAAATTCCTCATAAATAACGTCATCCATACGTGAGCCTGTATCGATAAGAGCTGTTGCCAGAATCGTTAAGCTGCCGCCCTCTTCGATATTACGGGCAGCCCCAAAGAAACGCTTTGGACGGTGAAATGCCGCTGGATCAATCCCGCCTGACAACGTTCTTCCGCTTGGCGGAATTACAAGGTTATACGCACGTGCCAATCTGGTGATACTATCCATTAAAATAATAACATCCCGTTTATGTTCAACAAGGCGCATCGCACGTTCTAAAACAAGCTCTGCTACTTTGATATGGTTTTCAGGAACCTCATCAAATGTCGAGCTGACCACATCTCCCTGTACAGACCGTTCGATATCTGTTACTTCCTCAGGACGTTCGTCAATTAACAGGACGATTAATTCAGCCTCCGGATGATTCGTAGTAATGGCATTGGCAATCTCTTTAAGAAGCATCGTTTTACCAGCTTTTGGAGGAGCAACAATCAAGCCACGTTGTCCAAACCCAACCGGTGCTACGATATCCATTACACGCGTAGAGACATTTTGAGGAGTTGTTTCGAGTACAACCTGGCGATCCGGGTACAACGCCGTCAATGCAGGAAAATGCACTCTATCTTTAGCTGATTCAGGATTATCTCCATTTACCGCTTCTACATGCAATAATCCATAATATCGTTCATTCTCTTTTGGAGGACGCACTTTACCGGATACTTTATCACCGTTTCTTAAGTCAAATCGGCGAATTTGAGATGCCGAAATATATATATCCTCTGAACTTGGTGAGTAATTAATCGGTCTGAGGAACCCAAATCCTTCAGACGGAATGATTTCTAATACACCTTCCATGAACAGATACCCATCTCGTTCTGCTTGTGCCTTTAAAATGGCAAAAATAAGTTCTTTCTTTGTTAGCTTGCTATAATAAGATACTTTATATTTTTTAGCTTGCTCGTACAGTTCTTTCAGCTTTAAATTCTCTAAATCGGAAATTGTTAATTCCATTATGACACCACTCTTTAAGTTATTAATTTAATTGATTTTTAGTGATTTGTTAGTACTACATAGATAGGGTTATCAAGAAGAAAATATTTAGGAAGGTAAAAGGATGAGTTGCGGTTTATTTTTAAGTAAACCTTTAATCGCTAGATCAGCATTTCTATATTCTATTCTATTTTTTTCTCAAAAACAAATCCATTTTACTCGCTTTTGATTAAGAGTTCAACTTTAAACATTACATACATTTTTTCTAAACCATCATAACATTCTAAATATAGCACAATTTTATAACTTTTATAATAAAATCCTCCAGATTTTAATCTGGAGGAAATGCTATATTTATCCAGGTTGTGATTTTATAACCAAATTTGGTCTCTTTTAAAGAGGACCTTACCAGATTTCGCTCTCATAACAACTGAACGAATCTGTTCAAAAGTGCTTATGAAATGAAGATCCCTGCTCAGTTCCTCTTGATTTTTTACATTAAGAGTTCTTAAGCTGCTCTATCTCTATCGGTGATAATTTTTCTCTCCATATGGTAGCTCCCAGTCCTGAAAGCTTGTCCACTATATGACTGTATCCCCGATCGATATGTTCGAGTCCGGTTATCTCGGTTATTCCTTCTGCTATTAGACCGGCAGCAATTAAAGCAGCGCCTGCTCGTAAATCACTAGCCTTCACTTTTGCTCCATTCAGCTGAACGGGTCCATTGATAATCGCAGAACGGCCTTCTACCTTAATATCGGCATTCATCCTGCTTAATTCATCTATATGTTTAAATCGTGCTCCATAAATAGTATCCGTAACAACTGAAGATCCCCGAGCCTTGGTCAGGAGTGTTGTGATAGGCTGCTGCAAATCCGTTGGGAAACCAGGATACACCAGAGTTTTAATATCTACAGCTTTTAATTGTTCAGCTTTCGGTATATAAATTTGATCGTCCCGCTCTTCAATGGTCACTCCCATTTCTCTCAGCTTAGCGATCAAGGGTTCAAGATGCTGCGGAATAACATTATCAATTAATATGCCATCACCAATTGCTGCTGCAATAATCATATAGGTCCCTGCCTCTATACGGTCTGGTATGATGGTATGCCTGCAGCCATGAAGTTTTTCAACACCTTCGATGCGGATGACATCTGTCCCTGCACCTTTGATACTGGCCCCCATATTCGTTAATAAAGTTGCAACATCGATAATCTCCGGCTCTTTTGCGGCGTTTTCAATAATCGTTTTGCCCTTAGCTAAAACAGCTGCCAGCATAATATTAATGGTTGCCCCTACACTGACAACGTCCAGATAGATTCTGGCTCCGCGCAATTCGTCAGCACGCAAATAGATTGCTCCCTGCTCATTCGTTACTTGAGCTCCCAAAGCTTCAAATCCTTTGATATGCTGATCGATTGGCCTCGGACCCAAATAACATCCACCAGGCAAGCCGATAACCGCTTTCTTGAATTTACCGAGCATTGCTCCCATTAAATAATAGGAAGCGCGTAATTGCTTGACTCTTCCGTTTGGAAGAGGCATTGAAATCATATTTGATGGATCAACAGTCATTTCATTTGAATCAAGTGTTACCTGACCACCAATTTCTTCAAGTAATCCTTTGAGCATTTCTACGTCAGAGATATTAGGAAGCCCCTCAATTGTTACAGATGAGTCAGCAAGAATAGTTGCTGGAATTAAGGCAACTGCACTATTCTTTGCACCACTTATGCGAACTTCCCCTTTTAGCGGATACCCACCCGCTATTTTAAGTTTTTCCATAATAGCTCCCTTCTGCGCCCTTGATGCAGTTTTCTACGCCCGGCGAGAATAAGGTAAATATTACCACAAAGATCCCCTGATTTAAAGCGAGTCAATCAAATTATTTCACAAGGTTCGATTATTCATACACATTTTACCAAATTTTATAGCCCTGTTCTTGTTTCCCAATCTTTAAGGAATGCTTCAATACCTTTGTCTGTTAAAGGATGTTTACAAAGCTGAAGAATGACATTATATGGTACAGTGGCAATGTGCGCGCCGCGAAGTGCTGCCTGAGTCACGTGCTGCGGATGGCGGATACTTGCCGCTATAATTTCTGAATCGATATTATGAATCGCAAAGATTTCTGCAATCTCAGCAATTAAATCCAGACCATTTTGCCCAATATCATCCAATCTACCGATGAAAGGTGAAACATATGCAGCACCGGCTCTTGCAGCAAGCAATGCCTGATTAGCATTAAAGATTAGTGTTACATTTGTTTTGATTCCTTCTTGTTTCAAAGCATGAACTGCTTTTAGTCCTTCTGGAGTCATTGGTACTTTTACTGTAATGTTCGGAGCAATCTCAGCTAATTCTTTCCCCTCGCGAATCATACCTTCCGCATCGAGCGCAATAACCTCTGCACTTACAGAACCAGGTACCAACGCTGTAATTTCACGAAGGCGATCATGGAAAGAAACATCTTTTTCTTTTGCTACCAATGATGGATTTGTTGTTACACCTGCTAAAATACCAAGTGCATGCGCTTCCTTAATTTCGTTAATATTAGCAGTATCTATAAAAAATTTCATTTTAAATTCCTCCCAAACAAATTCTCATATCTTTCTATATTGTGTCACTGTTTTTCATTTTCGGCAAATAATATAAATGATAAAAAATTGTTTTTATTATAAAAAATGTAAAATAGTAAAAAAGGAGGATCCCATAATAAATGGGCTCCTCCCGTAAAGATAAGTTTTATGCTCTGTTAGTAGAACCAAATTCACGCATTTTACCAATAACTGTTTCTTTAATGGCTTCACGAGCTGGTCCAAGGTATTTACGTGGGTCGTAAACTTCTTTATCTGCAGCCAATACTTCGCGTACTGCTTTAGTAGAAGTAATTTGATTTTCAGTATTTACATTGATTTTAGCAGTTCCAAGAGAAATAGCTTTTTGGATATCGTGTGTAGGAATACCGGATCCACCATGAAGTACTAAAGGCATACCCGTTTCTTTTCCGATTTCTTCCATTTCCTTGAATCCTAGATTTGGCTCGCCTTTGTAAGGTCCATGAACAGAACCCAACGCAGGAGCAAGGCAATCAATATTTGTACGTTTCACAAGGTCTTTACACTCTTCAACGTCAGCATAGATAACGCCATCAGCGATTACGTCATCTTCCTGTCCGCCAACTGTTCCAAGTTCTGCTTCAACAGAAACTCCATTTGCATGAGCATAATCAACCACTTTAGATGTGATTTCAATATTCTCTTCATATGGATGATGAGAAGCATCAATCATAACGGAAGTGAATCCTGCATCAACAGCTTCTTTACATTTTTCAAAGCTAGAACCGTGGTCTAAGTGAATAGCAACCGGAACTGTTGTTTTGTATTCTTCCATTAAGGCTTTTGTCATAGCTACACACACTTTAAAACCGCCCATGTAACGAGCTGCCCCTTCAGAAACCCCTAAGATTACCGGAGATTTTTCTTCCTCAGCAGCTTGAAGAATCGCTTGCGTGTACTCTAAGTTGTTGATGTTAAATTGTCCAACTGCATATCCTTCTTCTTTTGCTTTGTTTAGCATTTCAGTCATTGATACTAAAGGCATTTTTCTTCCTCCTTGTTAATAATAAGATACGAGCCAAACGGCTTCCCTTATCATTTTCCCTAATGGATCGATATGTATTCCCCCTTTTAGCATATTGCTTTTTTAGAGGGAAGTCATCTCTAGCATATCAACTTGTCCTAAAACTATCAACAAGTGTGCAAAATGTACATTTAACTGTCAATATTAGTAACCGGCAAATGATTCTTTACCGCTTTCCTTATATCATCAATATCAAATGGTTTTGCAAAATGCGTTAAAGCTCCCAGGCTCATCGCTTCCTGAATCATATCTAATTCTCCATACGCAGTCATAATTAATACACGAATGTTCTGATCTTCTTCTTTCATTCTTCTTAAAATCTCAATTCCGTCCATACCGGGAATTTTCATATCCAGTAATACTAAATCAGGTGATTCATTTTTTTGGAGCGCCAATGCCTGCTCTCCATTTGCAGCCAGGTATGTTTGATACCCTTCCTGCTGCAAAACTTCATTCAGTAATATCCGGATGCCAAATTGATCATCAACAATTAAAATTTTTTCATTCATTTTACACAGCTCCTTCTTTCCGTTAGCCTGTATAAACATAGATACGTATAAATCTATAAGTTCTACTAATAGGTAAATAATCCTCTATTCATCTGAAAATGTCTTTCGACAATTTCTGTTTAAGCATTTATACTTTGACAAGAACTAATCATTTTACTACGGTACAACTAAGGATTAGGAGCATCTATTACTATTAAAATTAGGAGTGGACCTAAATGTTGAAAATATTTTTAACTCAATTAAGCGGCATTTATAAAAAAATCGAACAAGATGAACAAGAAAATATGGAAGACGCAGCGAGATTATTAGCTCAGGCTTTAGTCGGTTATGGCACAATTTATCTGCATGGTTTTAAAGAAATGAATGGAATCATCAATCAGGCAATTGATGGCCCTGAACCATTAAAAGGCATGAAACGATTATACAATGGTCAGTATATGGCTCAGGTCGAACAACGGGACCGCGCTATTATTTTTGCACGCTCTGCAAACGAACCGGAGGCAGTGGCCCTGGCTGAATCTTTGAATGGGCAGCGCATTCCTTTCGTTGCTGTATCCCAGGCACCAACTGCTGACGATATGGATAGCCCAAATCTTGCTAACCTGGCAGATATTCATATTGATATAAAGGCAAACAGAGGCCTTATTCCCAATGAAGATGGGACAAGAAGCGGGATTCCGACCCTTGCTGCTGCTCTCTTTGTTTATCAAGGAATCACTCTGTCAATCGATGAGATCATTAAGGAATATGAAGAAGAATAATTATCCTGTTTGGCCAGAAAATAACTTTACATTACGTAAGCGTATACCAGCAAGTATCTTGTCTGATTTTGTAGAACGAAAGTTTTTCTCTAAAAAGGATTTATCTTTACGGGTGTTTTAGGGTGAACATTCTTTTCTATTTGAAGCAAAATGTGATAAATGACCTTTTCAGTTTTCTACTGAAGAGGCTTTTTGTTTTTTTACACAGTCGCTCTGGAAAACGTAATTTTTGTTCTTATTTGGTGGATTTCGTTCGATTTCTTCATCTGCGGATGCTCATCTTCCCCCTCAATCCTACAAAAAAAATAAGGTGTACGGAAAGTCACTTTCAAGTGACTTTCTGTACACCTTTTACTTTATTCCTTATTTTTCGCCAAGTGACGCATGAATGAATTCACGGAACAACGGCTGCGGACGTTGTGGTCTTGATTTGAATTCAGGATGGAATTGAGAAGCAATAAACCATGGGTGATCCTTTAATTCAATAATTTCTACCAGACGTCCATCCGGGCTTGTTCCAGAGAAGATAAAGCCTTGTTTCTCCATATCATCACGGTAATGATTGTTGAACTCATAACGATGGCGGTGGCGCTCATATACCACTTCATCTTGGTAAGCTTCAAATGTTTTCGTTCCAGGAACAATTTTACATGGATATAGTCCAAGTCGAAGAGTCCCTCCAAGGTCCTCGATATCAATTTGTTCAGGAAGTAAGTCAATGATTGGGTTTGTCGTTTCTGGATTAAGTTCAGAAGAATGAGCGTCTTTTAATCCAAGGACGTTACGTGCAAATTCAACAGATGCAAGCTGCATACCCAAGCAGATTCCAAAGAATGGCTTTTTGTTTGTACGGGCATATTCCGTTGCCAGGATTTTTCCTTCAACACCGCGGTCTCCAAATCCTCCCGGCACTAAAATACCATCCACATCATCCAGCATTTCATTTACATTTTCTCTATTTACATGTTCTGCATTGATCCATTTAATTTTCACATCTGCATCAAATGCATAACCGGCATGTTTTAATGCTTCTACTACAGAAATATAGGCATCTTGAAGCTCTACATATTTTCCAACAAGACCGATTCTCACTTCTTTGGTCAGGTTCGTTACTTTATGTAGCAACTCTTTCCATTCTGTCATATCTGCATCATTTGTTTGTAATTTTAAATGGTTACAAACAATTTCATCCATTCCTTGTGCCTGAAGATCCAATGGAATGGAATATAATGTTTCCGCATCACGGCACTCAATGACAGAGTTTTTATCAATGTCACAGAACAGAGCAAGCTTGTCTTTCATGTCCTGAGAGATTGGTAATTCTGTACGCACGACGATAATATTTGGCTGAATACCTAAGCTGCGCAATTCTTTAACACTGTGCTGTGTAGGCTTCGTTTTCATTTCACCGGCAGCTTTCAGGTATGGAATCAGTGTACAGTGGATGTATAGGACATTATCGCTGCCAATATCACTCTTAATTTGACGAATCGCTTCAAGGAATGGCAATGATTCAATATCCCCTACAGTTCCGCCGATTTCGGTAATAACGACATCTGCATTTGTATCGTGTCCAGCTTTCATAATTCGCTCTTTGATTTCGTTCGTAATATGAGGAATAACTTGGACAGTTCCGCCTAAATAGTCTCCGCGGCGTTCTTTTTTCAATACATGGGAGTAGACTTTACCTGTTGTTACGTTGGAAAGCTTAGATAGATTGATATCAATAAAACGTTCATAGTGGCCTAAGTCTAAATCGGTTTCTGCACCATCATCCGTTACGAACACTTCACCATGCTGATAAGGACTCATGGTTCCTGGGTCCACGTTAATATATGGATCGAATTTTTGGATTGTCACTTTCAATCCTCTGTTTTTTAATAAACGTCCCAGTGAAGCAGCTGTGATCCCTTTACCCAGCGATGAGACAACGCCACCCGTAACAAAAATATATTTTGTCATGTATAAAAAACCTCCTAAAGATTGTATTGAATTTATTTAACAAGCACTAAATCTATTCATACAAATTATTTTTTGTTTTTTAAGCAGACCTATCCCTAATAAAATAAAAAAAGCTCCCTTGCAAGCAAGGGAGCTTAAATCGCTTAATCGTGTGTCCTTTATTTTAAAGGAGCCCAATGAATATTCTACAAAGATTGACACTTGAAGTCAAGGTTAAAAGATTAAAGTTTGTCGTCCTCATCATCTTCATCAATCTCTAATTCTTCTTCCTCTTCTTCATCATCATCAAGATCAAATTCATCCTCAACGAGAACTTCATCCTCGATTAGATCCTCATCATCGTCATCTTCGTCGTCATCTTCATCGATATCGTCGAAGCCAACAATCAACGGTTCATCCTCGTCCTCTTCTTCATCGAAGTCATCAAGATCGTCGAATTCAAGATCTTCATCCACATCATCAAAGTCATCGACAATCGCTTTTTTACCTTTTTTCTTCTTCTTCACTTTAGAAGCTGGAACTGTTTCTTCTTCTACTTGTTCAACAGGATACCATCCTTTTAATCCCCAGCGATTGTCTCCAATGCTGATAAAACGGCCATCAATATTCAAATCTGTATAGAATTGACCCATTTTTTCACTAACTTCTGCATCTGACAAACCAAGCAACTTTTGGATTTTATCCATCATCACCTTAAAATCTATTGCTTCTTTCTTTTCTATAAGTAACACGTTCGCAATTTCAATGTAAGCCATTTCACTTACTTCTTCCTTAGACAGGTTGGCTAGTTTCATTGTTCGCACTTCCTTTCTATCAAATCAACATGAATGCCCAATTATGCATATCCCATTATAACCAAACGATTCATCTATTTGCCACTTTATTTTATCCGTTCTATTCTTTTTCCTGTGGCGGCTTCAATAAAAAGCCATCACAAGGACCAGGAGGAGCACTGATAGGAATTTCATTCAACCCTTTTCCAGTATCCTTTTGTTTCTCCATTATAACCTGCTTTTATGTATCTTATAATAAAAAGCACCACTTTTTTTATCCTACCATACAACCACGCGGTTTTGTTCAATACCTATACACAAATATTGAACAAACTAAAAATCCCTGCTCCTTCTGTCTTTCCGGCAAGAAATGAAGTATAGACCGACAACCGACCTATACTCCCAAGCACTGTGTTTTTACATATTTCTGCGATATTGTCCTCCAACTTCATATAATGCATTTGTGATTTGGCCCAGGCTGGCTGTTCTAACCGTTTCCATTAGCTGCTCAAATATGTTCTCTCCATTAATAGCAGCCTCTTTTAATTGAGTTAAAGCCTTTTCTGCATCGATCTTATGCTGTTCCTTAAATTTCTCCAAATTCGTAATTTGCCAATCTTTTTCTTCTTTTGTTGCACGGGCCAGTTCCATATTATTTACGTCTTCCTCACTTGGAGGATTTGGATTCAAATATGTGTTTACCCCTATAATCGGAAGCTCACCCGAATGCTTTTTCATTTCATAAACAAGAGATTCATCCTGAATCTTTCCACGTTGATACTGCATTTCCATTGCACCAAGGACGCCGCCTCTATCATTAATTCGCTCAAACTCCTGTAAAACAGCTTCTTCGACTAAATCCGTTAATTCTTCTATAAGAAAGGATCCCTGCAGAGAATTTTCATTTTTCATCCAGCCGAATTCTTTCGTCACAATCATTTGTATGGCCATGGCCCGGCGGACGGATTCTTCCGTCGGTGTGGTAATAGCTTCATCATAGGCATTGGTATGCAAGGAGTTACAATTATCCTGTAAAGCGAGCAATGCTTGCAGGGTCGTACGGATATCATTAAAATCAATTTCTTGAGCATGCAGGGAACGTCCCGATGTCTGGATGTGATATTTCAGCTTTTGGCTTCGTTCATTTGCGCCATATTTATCTCTCATTACGATCGCCCATATTCGTCTTGCCACACGTCCAAGAACGGTATATTCAGGGTCGAGCCCATTTGAGAAAAAGAAAGAGAGATTAGGAGCAAACGAATCAATATCCATACCTCGGCTTAAATAATATTCTACATACGTAAAACCATTAGATAGGGTAAAAGCCAGCTGTGAAATAGGATTTGCGCCCGCTTCAGCAATATGATACCCCGATATGGAGACGGAATAATAATTTTTCACCTGTTTTTTTACAAAATACTCCTGGATGTCGCCCATCATTTTCAAAGCGAACTCCGTAGAAAAGATACATGTGTTTTGTCCCTGATCTTCCTTTAAGATATCGGCCTGAACCGTCCCTCTGACAACCTGCAGAGTCTCTTCCTTTATGGTTTCCATTTCATCAGGACTCAGACTTCTCCCAAGCTCCACTTGTCTTTTTTCGATTTGCTGATCAATGGCGGTATTCATAAACATGGCAAGAATGATGGGTGCAGGGCCATTGATTGTCATGGAAACGGAAGTACTTGGTGAACATAAATCAAACCCGTCATAGAGTTTTTTCATATCTTCAAGGGTACAAATACTGACACCGCTTTCTCCAACTTTCCCATAAATATCAGGGCGTATATGCGGGTCCTCTCCATACAGAGTGACTGAATCAAAAGCTGTGCTCAGTCGTTTAGCCGTATCATCCTTTGATAAATAATGAAAACGGCGATTTGTTCTCTCTGGTGAACCTTCTCCGGCAAATTGGCGCTTCGGATCTTCCTCTTGCCTTTTAAACGGAAAGACGCCAGCTGTAAATGGAAATTTACCCGGAACATTTTCCTTCTGTACCCAGTGAAGAATTTCTCCATAATCCTGAAATTTAGGTAAAGCTACTTTCGGTATGGTCAGACCACTTAATGTAGTAATCTTCAATTCTGTCTTTATTTCTTTATTTCGTACTTTCGTAATCAGTTCTTTTTGTGAGTACAAGTCCTTCTGATTGTTCCAGCCATCTATAATGGCTTGTGATTCGTTGGTCAGATTCTGCCTATATTCCTTTTGGAGCTCAAGCAGTGTCTCACTTCCATCTGCTGGATATCCCTTTTCATTCCATGCCTGTATGACGCCTTCTATTTGAAATAACCGCCTGGCAATCTGCTGTTGCTCACGTGAATCAGCATGATATTGCTTTACTGTTTCAGCAATTTCACGTAGGTAATATTGACGGTCAGGGGGGATAATGACATTTTGTTTTTCTGTGCGCATGGATGTATGAAATCGGCTTTTGTATTCCTTACCGGTTTTCTTCTCAATGACCTCAAGCAATGCGGCAAAAAGCGCATTTGTCCCCTTATCATTAAACTGACTCGCAATCGTTCCATACACCGGCATCTCAGCCAGATCTTTATCAAAAAGATTGCGGCTGCGCTGGTATTGTTTTTGGACCTGACGCAATGCATCCTCTGATCCTTTTCTTTCAAATTTATTGATAACGATTAAATCGGCAAAATCAATCATGTCTATCTTTTCAAGCTGTGAAGGTGCTCCAAATTCACTGGTCATGATATACATGGAAATATCGCATACTTCCGTTATTGCCGCATCTCCCTGGCCAATTCCGCTTGTCTCAATGATAACGGCATCGAACCCGGCTGCTTTTACGACAGCCACAGCATCTTTAATCGAATCAGACAGCTCTGATCGAGAGTTCCGTGTTGCCAAACTCCTCATATACACACGCGGATGAAAAATGGCATTCATTCTGATTCTGTCTCCAAGCAGCGCTCCGCCCGTTTTTTGCTTCGTTGGATCTATGGAAAGGATGGCGATGTTTTGCTCAGGGATTTCATTAATAAATCGACGTATTAATTCATCCGTCAGCGAACTTTTACCTGCTCCTCCAGTACCAGTTATCCCAATTACCGGAACCTTGTTACCATGGTTATCCTTTACCTTTAAGAGTTCATCTGATAATGCAGCGGCTTCCTGCCCAGCCAGTAATCCATTTTCCGCCATGGTAATCGCACGCGCTACCGATAATGGCGCCGATACAGAAAGCTTGGCTTCATTTAACTCTTCAAGTGGAGGCAATGAATAATCACACTCACGCATTAACAATTCCATCATGCCCTCGAGGCCCATTTCTCTTCCATCATCCGGTGAAAAAATCCTGGCAATTCCATAATCATGCAGTTCTTTAATCTCTCTCGGAATAATTACGCCGCCACCGCCGCCATAAATACGAATATGACCGGCTCCTCTTTCCTTCAGCAAGTCATACATATACTTAAAAAATTCCACATGGCCTCCCTGATAGGAAGAAACGGCAATCCCCTGAACATCCTCCTGAATGGCAGCATTGACGATCTCTTCAACTGAACGATTATGGCCAAGGTGGATAACTTCCGCCCCTTTTGCCTGAAGAATTCTTCTCATAATATTGATACTGACATCATGTCCGTCAAATAAACTGGAAGCCGTCACAAAACGTACCGGGTGTTTTGGTTTGTATCCTTTATTCATCTATTCATCATTCTCCTTTGCTTATCCATTTTCCCCAGTGGCTAATCCGCTTAAAAGAAGCTGTGTTTGCAACTTAATATATTGATCGATTGTATAGCTTTTTCTTAGTGTCCATCGTCTAAATGCCCACATTTGGCCATGGACGATAATATTATGGGCAAGCAAGTGGATTTGTTTCGGGCTTAAATCAATTTCCTTCTGCTGTACACATGTCTGAATAAGTTCCTCGAACATGTCAGCCATTTCATTTTCTTTATTTAAGACATAGGGCAAGGCTGCCCGACTCAACGATTTGGCTTCTTGATACATCACCAATACTTCATTCTGCATTTCGTCACAGATTCTAAAATAATAGGCGATTCCCAGCTGCAGCCCGGCAAATGTTCCCTCGCTTTCTTCAAGCGCTTTTTGAAGCCGATCCTTCACCTCGTCGTAAATATTGTCACAAACCAAATACAAAATATCATCCTTCGATCTGATGTATTCATAGAGCGTTCCAATACTGAATCCGGCTGCTTTTGCAATCTCCCTGGTCGTTGTCCGGTGGTAGCCTTTTTCTATGAATAAGGAGACCGCCCCCTTAATCATCTCATCCCGGCGTTTTTTCACAAGCCTCTCATCCTTTACCGAGGCATGAACCTCTATCCGCTTCACCCTTTCACCCACCTAGTCGCTTCGTATTTCTCCAAACAATCTGTTCTTCCCGGCAGGAAATGCCGGGAAGAACCCTATGAAAAATTAATTTTTGGTCAGCATTCTTGAGATAACCAGTCTTTGAATTTCCTGTGTTCCTTCATAAATTTGAGTGATTTTTGCATCACGCATAAATCGTTCCACCGGATAATCCTTGGTATATCCATATCCACCGAATACCTGTACAGCTTCAGTAGTAACCTTCATCGCTGTATCGCCGGCAAATAATTTAGACATAGCTGACTCTTTTCCATATGGAAGCCCCTCGGATTCAAGCCAGGCAGCCTGATAGGTTAATAATCTGGAAGCCTCAATACTTGTTGCCATATCTGCAAGCTTAAAGCCCACTCCCTGCTGGGCGGAAATCGGTTTGCCAAATTGGACCCGCTCCTTCGCATAATCGACTGCAGCATCCAGCGCTCCCTGAGCAATCCCGACAGCCTGGGCGGCAATTCCGTTACGGCCGCCATCCAGGGTCATCATAGCAATCTTAAAGCCTTCTCCTTCTTGCCCTAATAAATTTTCCTTCGGTACCTTACACTCTTCAAAAATTATTTCAGTTGTTGGAGACGAACGGATTCCAAGCTTCTTTTCTTTCTTTCCTACACTAAAACCCGGGAAGTCTTTCTCCACAATGAACGCACTTGTACCTTTATGTTTAGAAGACGGATCTGTCAAAGCAAAGACAACATATGTATCTGCCACGCCTCCATTGGTGATGAATATTTTAGAGCCGTTTAAAATATAATGGTCTCCTTCCAAACGCGCAGTTGTTTTCATTGCACCGGAATCTGATCCGGAGCCCGGCTCAGTTAACCCGTACGCTCCAATCTTTTCTCCCTGAGCCATAGGTCTCAAATATTTTTGTTTTTGTTCTTCATTGCCAAATTTATAAATTGGCCAGCCCGCCAACGACGTATGGGCAGACAGGGTAACGCCTGTTGAAGCACATACGCGTGAAAGCTCTTCAATGGCAATACAGTAGGCTACATAATCGCTGCCAATCCCGCCGTACTCCTCTGGCCAAGGAATCCCCGTAAGTCCGAGTTCCGCCATTTTATCAAAAATTTCTCTGTCAAAACGCTCTTCCTCATCTCGTTCTGCTGCAGTTGGCGCCACTTCATTCCGTGCAAAATCTCGGACCATTTTGCGAATCATTTCATGTTCTTCTGATAATTTAAAGTTCATTCTTAGCTCTCCCCTATTCTATTTACCTATTAATTGTTTACTGATTACGATTCGTTGGATTTCACTTGTACCTTCATATATTTCCGTAACTTTCGCGTCCCTGAAATAACGTTCCACTGGGTAATCCTCGGTATAGCCGTACCCTCCAAACACTTGTATGGCTTCCGTAGCTACCTCAACTGCTGTCCGTGAGGCAAACAGTTTTGCCATGGAGACTTCTTTCGTACATGGTTGACCTGCATTTTTTAAAGTGGCTGCCTGGTAGACAAGTAATTTGGATGCCTCAATCTTGGTCCCCATATCGGCAAGCTTAAAACCAATGCCTTGTTGATCAGAAATCGGCCTCCCAAATTGGGTACGCCCCTTCGCATATTGGACTGCATGCTGAAAGGCCCCTTCCGCGATTCCGAGTGCCTGGGCAGCAATTCCAATTCTCCCCGTATTTAGATTATTCAGGGCGATGGTTAAACCCTGCCCTTCAGAACCAAGCAGATTTTCTGCCGGCACTCTCATATCCTCAAAGGTGATTTGTACCGTTCTTGAACCGTGCAGACCCATTTTCTTTTCATCCTTGCCGATGATCAGACCAGGTGTTTCTTTGTCTACAATAAAAGCGCTGATTCCCTTACTTTCTTTGGAAGGATCCGTGGAGGCAAAAACAATATAGACATCTGCCTCTCCCCCATTAGTAATGAAAACTTTTGTACCATTGATGATATAGTCTCCATTCTTTTTAACTGCTCTTGATTTCAATGAACCTGCATCTGATCCTGCGCTCGGTTCTGTTAAACAGAAGGCTCCCAGATATTCCCCACTTGCAAGCTTAGGTATGTAGGCCTTTTTTTGTTCTTCATTGCCAAAATTCAAAATCGGGTAGGTTCCTACAGATGTATGAACGGATAAAATCACACCGACTGTTGGACTTATTTTCGAAATTTCATGAATCGCTGTAATATAGGAGATAAAATCCATCCCAGCCCCACCGTATTCCTCGGGAATAGGGATGCCCATCAATCCGAGCTCCGCCATTTTGGATACAATCTCCCTCGGAAATATCCCTGCTTCCATCTTTGGCACAAATGGTTCGATTTCCTTGTTGGCGAATTCACGAACCATTTTTCTCATCATTTGCTGTTCATCCGTAAATCTATATTCCATGCAGACAGCCCCCTTTTGGACTAACTTAGTTGTATTGATAAAAGCCTCTTCCGGATTTCTTACCGAGCCATCCAGCACCCACATACTTACGCAACAGCGGACATGGCCGGTATTTGTCATCTCCAAGACCTTCATGCAAGGTCTCCATAATGTACAAACAAGTATCAAGGCCGATAAAATCTGCGAGCTGCAGAGGACCCATTGGATGATTCATCCCGAGCTTCATGACTTCATCAATTGCTTCTTTGGTAGCAACTCCTTCATATAACGTGAAAATAGCTTCGTTAATCATCGGCATAAGTACACGGTTAGACACAAATCCAGGGAAGTCATTTACTTCCACCGGGATTTTCCCGAGCACACTAGCGGTCTTCTCAATCATTCCGTACACTTCATCTGAAGTTGCGAGCCCACGAATGATCTCGACAAGCTTCATAACTGGTACAGGATTCATAAAATGCATCCCGATTACCCGTTCCGGGCGCTCAGTAACCGCTGCAATTTCTGTAATCGGTAAGGAAGAGGTATTCGTAGCAAGTATGGCATGTGCCGGTGCCACTTCATCAAGCTGCTTGAAAAGTTGCTTCTTGAGATCCATTTTCTCAGTCGCCGCTTCAATCACCAGGTCCACATGACCTGCGTTATTTAAATCAGTAGAGGGGGTGAATTTCCTCAGGATCTCAAGCCTCTTCTCTTCATCCAATCGTCCTTTTTCCACTTGCCTTACTAGATTGTTTTCAATCGTATCCATACCTTTTTTTACGTACTCTTCATTTATGTCATGGAGAAACACATCAAATCCAGCTACCGCACATACCTGGGCAATTCCAGAGCCCATTTGCCCGGCACCGATGACCATTATTTTTTTAATTTCCATCCCTGAACCCCCCGTTCTTACTCTGTTACTTTTGGCACTTCAATCATGATTGCATCGCCCTGCCCACCGCCGCTGCAAATTGATGCAATTCCGATACCGCCGCCACGTCTTTTCAGTTCATACATGAGAGTAAGAATGATTCGTGCTCCACTTGCCCCAATCGGATGGCCAAGCGCGACTGCTCCGCCATTTACATTTACTTTTTCCGTATCCAGATTAGCAAGTTTTCCACTCGCCAATACCACCGCTGCAAATGCTTCATTCACTTCAAATAAATCAATCTCATTGAGCGATTTTCCTGTCTTCTCAAGAAGCTCATTAATGACTAATCCAGGGGTTTTAGGAAAATCCTTTGCCTCAACTGCAATCTCGGCATGACCGATAATCGTTGCACCTATGCGGTAGCCTTCCTGGTGCGCTTTATCCTCACTCATTAAAACGAGCGCCCCTGCCCCGTCATTAATTCCTGGTGCATTGCCAGCCGTTATCGTTCCATCCCGATCAAACGCCGGTTTCAATGAACTCAACTTTTCTAATGTCGTATCCTTTCGCGGAGCTTCATCGATCTTCACCTTAATAGGGGCACCTTTACGCTGTTTGACCGTTACTGGAACAATCTCTTCCTGCAGACGTCCGGATTCGATGGCCTGGATCGCCTTTTGATGGCTATGATAAGCCCATTTATCCTGGTCAATCCTCGATAATTCCAGATCAGCCGCTGTGCTGTTGCCGTAGGAGCCCATATGCGCTCCGGTAAAGCTGCATGTCAAACCATCATGGACCATCATATCGACCAATGCCGTATCTCCCATACGAGCTCCCCATCTTGCTTTCGGAAGAATATATGGAGCATTACTCATTGATTCCATTCCACCGGCCACAATAATCTCTTCTTCACCAAGCCGAATAATCTGGTCTGCGAGTGTCACACTTCGCATACCGGAAGCACAGACTTTATTAATTGTTTCCGTCTTGACCGACCATGGAAGCTCGGCTTTCCTTGATGCCTGGCGTGAAACAATTTGGCCCTGACCTCCCTGCAAGACGCAGCCCATAATCACTTCATCTACATCTTCCCCTTTAACTCCTGCACGTTCTAAAGCTTCTTTTATAGCGATACCGCCTAAATCTGAAGCTGTTAAACTACTTAATGCTCCCCCAAACTTTCCAAAAGGCGTTCTTGCACCATCAATAATTACGGTTTTCCCCATCGTTATCCCTCCGCTTATGAATTTTATCCTTTGGTTAATTGACTGAACGCTCGCTCGTCGATGACTGAAATTATGTAAGCGCTTTAATTTGGTATAAATGTATTTTACTGTAAATAAGAAAGAAACGGAAATGTTTACACAATATTTCGAAAACAAATAGTTGCGTACATTTCCGTTTCTGCCTCATCTATTACTATATGAACCCCTACATATATCGGTGAAAATTAAGATACAAACTCCCTTTGTTCCCCAAACACCGCTTTTTCAAGCAGTTCTGCCACATCATATGTTTTAACTTCTTCTTCCACTTCCTTCGCCTTTGTACCGTCACTTAGCATTGTTAAGCAATATGGACAACCGGAACTGATAACCGTTGGGTTTACTTCTAAGGCCTGCTCTGTACGGGCAACATTGATACGGTGACCTGTTTCCTCTTCCATCCACATTAATCCTCCGCCCGCTCCGCAGCACATTCCATTTTCACGATTTCGTTCAATTTCTACAAACGATGCTCCTGGAATTGCTTTTAAAATATCCCGCGGTGCATCATACACATCGTTGTATCTTCCCAAGTAACAGGAATCATGGAAAGTAATTTTCTCATTTACTTCATGAACCGGTTTTAATCTGCCATCCTTCACCAAATCGGCGAGCACTTGCGTATGGTGATAAATCTCTGCCTGTAAACCGAAGTCCGGATATTCATTCTTAAAGATATTGAAAGCATGCGGATCGATTGTCACAATCTTTTTGACCTCGTTTTTCTCGAATTCTTCAATATTCTTTGTGGCCAGCTCCTGGAACAGGAATTCGTTGCCAAGGCGGCGCGGTGTATCTCCGGAATTTTTCTCCTTATTGCCTAGAATGGCAAACTTTATGCCCGCTTCATTTAGTAGCTTGGCAAAGGATAAGGCGATTTTTTGTGAACGATTATCATAAGATCCCATGGAGCCCACCCAGAATAGGTATTCAAACTCCTCACCGGATTTCTTCATTTCTTTCACGGTCGGTACGACTACATCCTCACGTGCTTCCCGCCAATCCTCACGCTCTTTACGGTTTAATCCCCAAGGATTTCCCTGACGTTCAATATTTTGCATCGCACGCTGAGCATCAGCAGGTACTTTCCCTTCAGTCAATACAAGATATCTGCGCATATCGATAATTGCCCCGACATGTTCATTCATAACCGGACATTGATCCTCACAGTTACGGCATGTTGTACATGCCCAAAGCTCTTCCTCTGTAATAACTTCTCCCACCAAGGCTGGATTGTACATTTCTGTCGTTGCTGCTGTTTCCGCAACACCCGCACCCTGAGCGGCCAACGCAATTTGATTGCCTTTTGTATTGCCGAATACGAAGGATGGAACCCACGGTTCTTTCCTTGTGACTGCAGCGCCTGTAAAGGTTAAATGGTCACGCATTTTAATCAAAACATCCATTGGTGACAGCATTTTTCCTGTACCTGTTGCCGGACACATATTGGTACAGCGGCCGCATTCCACACACGCGTATAAATCAACGAGCTGCAGATCCGTAAAGTCCTGAATCTTTCCTACTCCGTAAGTCTCTTGTGTTTCATCCTCAAAATCTATTTTCTTTAATTTTGGAGGAGTCAGTCTGTGTAAGTAAACATTGGCCGGCCCGGCAATTAAATGCGCATGTTTGGATTGCGGGATATACACTAAGAACGTCAAAATGAAAAGTAAGTGTATCCACCAGGCTACATAAAATACAGTTATGGCAGCTGTTTTATTCATCCAGCCAAGCGCCATCGCAATCGTTGAAGCAATTGGCTCAGACCAATGAAGCTCCCCGCCGTGCCAAACGATTGCTGCTCCATTTGCCACGAGTGTAGCCAGCATCAATCCTCCGATAAAGATCAGAACAAGCCCGGATTTAAATCCCCTTTTAAGCCGGACAAGCTTCTCGATATAACGGCGGTAGAATGCCCAAACAACAGCCACCAGCACTAGGAGAACAACTATCTCCTGGAAAAAAGTAAAAATCGGATATATAGGTCCCAATGGTAAATGGGATCCCGGTTTAATTCCCTTCCAGATTAAATCGATGGCTCCAAATTGGACAAGGATAAAACCATAAAAGAAGAGCACATGCATCGTTCCGCTTTTCTTATCTTTAAGTAGTTTTTTCTGCCCAAATACAAACACCCAAATCTTTTCCAACCGCTTTTTTACGTCATTATCAAACTCTGTTTTCTTCCCGAGTTTAATATAGGCTATTCTTGTTCTGATCAGATACGCGAACAGCCAACCTGCGTAAGCGGTTACAAGTGCAGCCGCAATTAAGTTGATCCATAGAAGACCATTCATCTCCATCCTCTTTCGCCCCTTTTGCTACCAAAAGCATTATTTAAAAGATATATCCAACATGAACTCGTAATACTTAATCCAGTATAGTATAGCTACATTTTATATAATGAATGAGCATTCAGTCAATCGTTAATTTACATATTTTAGATTAATTATTAAAACATGGTAAATATAATCTATATTTAACGAGAAAACAATCTGAGATTTATTTTGACATTTAGAGTCATACTAAGTTGAGTATATTCTTATTTGAGTTATTGAACTTTGGGGATACTTCCATAGACGCGTACAGATTTCGAAAATGAATATAGCGTCTTATGCCTGTCCCCTCACCTTATAGCTCTAAACACGGCGGTTACGTAAATACCCGGAAAGGAATGGCAATTATTTATGGATATTCGTTTTGGATACGTCTCTACTGCTCTAAATCTTTGGAAATCTACTCCTTCAAAAACGATAACCTATACGCGTTGGAGCGGATTGTCCTCAGATGAGCAACTTGATCGATTAATCATGATTACCAAACAGAACATTGAAACAACCAAACGAATCCTCCATTATAATATTGCTCATGAAATACCGATCTATCGTTTCTCCAGCTCAATTGTCCCCCTCGCAACTCATCCGGAAGTGAGATGGGACTATATAACGCCGTTTAATAGCGATTGGGCAGAGATTGGTGAACTGGTGCGGAAATACAACTTGCGCGTCAGTTTCCATCCAAATGCCTTTACACTTTTCACCTCTCCCAATCATGATGTGACGGATAAGGCAGTTGAAGACATGGTATATCATTATAAAATGCTGGAGGCTATGGGAATGCTGGAGCAAGCGCTTATAAATATTCATGTTGGCGGATCTTACGGAGATAAACAATCAGCCATTCGGAGGTTTTATGTCAATAGCCGAAAAATTCCGGAAGCCATAAAACAGCGGATGACGCTTGAGAATGATGATAAGACCTATACAACAGAAGAGACTCTTCAAGTTTGTGAACATGAGAATATCCCGCTCTTATTTGACTATCACCATCATATTGCAAACCCTTCCATTATCTCGCTGGAGGAGTTGCTGCCACGTATTCTGCAGACTTGGGAAACAAGGGCCTGGAAGCCTAAGATCCACATCTCCTCTCCCAGATCGGAAAAGGAAATCCGAGCACATGCGACTAATGTGGATGTCGATTTTATCCTACCATTCATCCACCTGCTGAAATCCACGGGAATTTCTGAAATTGATTTCATTATCGAGGCAAAAAATAAAGATATCGCCATGATGAAACTGATAGAAGATTTGGCTTCCTTACGCGGGATTAATCGGATAAATGGCGGCAGTATTAGGATTAAATGAATACTTGGACTTGTCCTATTCCCAATTTTGCTGACATCACATAAAAAGCCCACACCACTTTTAGGTGCGGGCTAATTTTATTTCTTTTCGTGAATTACATTTTTTCCGGAGCAGATACACCAATTAGTTTTAATGCATTTGCCAATGTAATTTTTGCTGCCTGTACAAGAGCAAGTCTTGCTTTACTTCTTTCTGGTTGATCTTGATCCAATACTTTATCAGCATTGTAGAAGCTGTGGAATGTGGATGCCAAATCAAAGATATAATTCGTAATTCGGTGCGGCATACGTTTCTGGGCTGCTTCTGCAACTGCTTGTGGGAATTCACCAAGCTTTTTAAGAAGGTCAATTTCTTTTTCAGAACCTAATTTGCTGTAATCAACTTCTCCTTCTAATGTAATTCCAACTTCAGCTCCCTGACGGAGGATGCTGCAAATACGGGCATGCGCATATTGAGCATAGTATACTGGGTTGTCATTAGATTCGGATACAGCCAGGTCAAGGTCAAAGTCCATATGCGTGTCCGCACTTCTCATTGCAAAGAAATAACGAACCGAATCCAGTCCAACTTCTTCCATCAAATCTCTCATTGTGACGGCTTTTCCAGTACGCTTGGACATTTTCATCTTTTCCCCGTTTTTAAACAGGTGAACAAGCTGAATGATTTCTACTTCCAATGTATCTTTGCCGTAACCCATTGCCTGGATTGCTGCCTGCATACGAGGAATGTAGCCGTGATGATCTGCTCCCCAAATATTGATTAATTTATCAAACCCGCGCTCCAGCTTATTTTTGTGGTACGCGATGTCTGGAAGAAGGTAGGTGTATGAACCATCATTCTTGATTAATACACGGTCTTTATCATCACCGAACTCAGTGGATTTAAACCAAGTGGCGCCATCTTTTTCATAAATATGGCCTTTCTCCCTTAACGACTCCAATGCTGGCATAATTTTGCCATCCTCATATAGAGAAGTTTCGGAGAACCATACATCAAATGGTACACGGAAGCTTTCAAGGTCTTTTTTCAATTTCTCCATTTCATACTTTAATCCGTATGCACGGAAGAAATTAAACCGTTCTTCTTCATCTGCCTGTACATATTTATCGCCAAATTCTTCAGCCAGGCGTTTACCGATATTGATAATGTCCTCGCCATGATAGCCATCTTCAGGCATTTCTTTGTCCATTCCAAGCGCCTGCATATAACGAGCTTCCACAGAATAAGCCAAATTGTTAATTTGGTTACCTGCATCATTGATATAGTACTCACGGGATACATCCCAACCTGCTTTATCAAGAATATTGGATAAAGAATCCCCCACTGCCGCACCACGTGCATGGCCCAAGTGAAGATCGCCTGTCGGATTCGCAGAAACAAACTCAACCTGGATTTTTTCTCCGCCGCCTACATTGGATTCTCCATAAGCTTCGCCTGATTCTAAGATGGTTGGAATCAGCTTTGTTAAGTATCCATTATTTAAATAGAAATTGATAAAACCTGGTCCGGCAATTTCTATTTTCTCAATAGATGCTTTTGTGGTATCAAAATGATTAATGATGTCTTCTGCTATTGTCCGAGGCGCCTTTTTAGCAATACGTGCAAGCTGCATAGCCATATTGGTAGAATAATCTCCATGTGTTTTATCCTTTGGCAATTCAAGAATGACACTTGGAATCGCTGCTTCATCTGCTAAACCAGCCTTGATCACAGCTTGCTTAATCTCTTCTTTAATCTGATCCTGAATCTCTGTTACGATGTTCATTTTGTCTTTTCCTCCTTGACCGTCAATGTAAGTGAGTAGTTGCCCACATTCTCTTGTTGTAAATATAGGTTGTAGGAAACATGAAATGTCTCCTCTTTTGTTTCTGGATGGACGGTATGCTCCAGCTTATTTGTACGTGTCGTTAAATCCAGTGTACCATGAATGCTATCATAAGAGCCTCTAGTTTCTGTGCCAATTTTGTAAAGTTGCCGCATTCTAACCGCACCACTTCTAATAATTAACATTTCATCTCCGCTATATTTAACGGTTGTATTTATTTCTCCGTTATTTTCAACATGCTCAACATAGCGGATATATGTCGCATTTGGCATATGATGCAAAGTACCAAATGTAATTAGTTCAATATTCTCTTCATCGTCCACATATTGAATATGTGTCTTCAATCGAACCATGACCTCTATGGGTGCGTTACTTTTTTCCTCGGTCATCTAATAAATTCCCCCTGGAATTGATTATTTTTACTCAATCATACAAGTATAAGGTAAAGAAAAACTCTATGGCAACTTGTCAGAAACTTTTTTTCTAAAAAAAATCCCCGGTTCTACTATCATAGACAGGGGATTGCTGGTCTTATTCAGTTATCATTTTTTATTTACCCAGCCTAATAGAATTTCGCGAATAAATTTGGCTGCAGCAATTTGTGTTTGTTCGGATGAATCATATGCAGGAGCTACTTCCACAATATCTGCTCCTACGACCTTCACGCCGGAATTTGAAACAGCGGTAATCGCCTCAAGCATTTCTTTGGATGTAATGCCGCCTGCTTCAGCCGTCCCGGTACCCGGTGCATGCGCTGGATCCAACACATCAATGTCGATTGTGACATATACATTTCGTCCTGCCAGGGTTGGCAGCACTTCTTTTAAAGGTGCAGCCACATCAAATTTATACATATGCATCCCGGAATTCTTTGCAAATTCGAACTCTTCCCTCATGCCTGAACGAATTCCGAATGAGTAGACATTCTCTGCACCAATTAGATTGCAAATCTTACGAATAGGCGTGGAATGGGACATCGACTCCCCTTCATACTCTTCTCTCAAATCTGCATGAGCATCAAAGTGAATGATAGCTAAATCTTCATATTTCTTATGAAATGCTTTAATAATCGGCCATGTAACAAGATGCTCGCCACCCATGCCAAGCGGGAATTTTTCCTCCGCCAAAAGGGTATTAATATATTCTTCAATCATATCAATACTTCTTCGTGGATTTCCGAATGGTAGCGGTATATCTCCAGCATCAAAAAATTGTACATCCTCCAAATGCCGATCAATATAGGGGCTATATTCTTCCAATCCAAGTGACACTTCGCGAATACGGGCCGGTCCAAAACGAGACCCGGGGCGAAAACTAACCGTCCAATCCATTGGCATACCGTATAAAACAGCCTCTGATTCTTTAAAATCAGGGTGACTTCCTATAAAAACCTTACCAGAATAAGCTTCTTCAAATCTCATCCTCTGCACTCCTCTACTGTACTCATTTCTATCATTTATTATTTATTTTTAAAAGGTCACCAACAAATTTGGGCAGCACAAAAGCCGCCTTATGAAGCTCTTTTGTATAATATTTTGTATCCAATTCAGCAAACCGCTCATCGCTGATTTGGAGAGGATGATATTTTTTCGATCCCATCGTAAAGGTCCATAAACCGCTTGGATAGGTTGGGATATTAGCTGTATACAGACCGGCAATCGGGAAAATGTCCTTTACATCTTTAAAGACCGTCCGTATCAAATCAGCTTTAAACCAGGGATTATCGGTTTGCGCAACAAAGATGCCCTCATCCTTGAGTGCGTTATGGATGCCAGCATAGAAACCTTTTGTAAATAAATTTACGGCTGGTCCAACCGGTTCAGTTGAATCTACGATAATCACATCATATTGATTTCTACTTTTGGCTATATGCATAAAGCCATCATCAACCAGCACATCAACTCTGACATCATCCAGCTGACCTGCTATTTCTGCCAGATACTGTTTTGAGTATTCAATGACTTTGCTATCAATTTCTACTAAAGTAGCTTTTTTTACACTCTCATGCTTTAACACTTCACGGATTACACCACCGTCACCGCCGCCTACGACAAGGACATGCACCGGATTTGGATGTGTATGCAAGGGAACATGAGCCACCATTTCATGGTAGACAAACTCATCCTTAACAGATGTCATCACCATATCATCCAGCATGAGCATCGTGCCCCATTCTTCTGTTTCTACTATATCTACCTTTTGAAAATCAGTTTGTTCCGTATGTAAGGTGCGGTTTATTTTTATAGTGATCCCAAAATGATCTGTTTGCTTTTCTGTAAACCAAATACCCATGTGGAACCCCTCTCAAATTTCAATATCAGCGGCTCAATCATCCATTTCTATCTATTAAACTTAGAAGAGTATAGTGCAATCTATTGAAAAAGTAAAGATTTTCCCGCATTTCCATTTTTGTCAATCTTATGTCCGTTTTACGTTTAAAAATGATGGTTTATTTTCATACTATTGGTAAGGAATAATTTCAAAACAGATCAGGGGGAAGACAGGTGTCTCCAAGCAGACTTAGAAGAAGGAAATTACTCGCTTACAAGCGCGCCTTTATATTTACAGTGTCGGTGATTGCCACACTTATACTAGTTGGAATTGGTACAGCCTTGCTTATTGTAAAACTTGCCGGACCGCCATCCATATCTGTACCGCAAACAACCCAATATATAGCTGATGATTTAAGTACATTTACGGAAAGCCACGGAGCCGAGAGAAGGTATTGGGTTCCTCTCAGCGAGATATCTCCCTATTTAATACAATCCACTCTGGCAGTTGAGGATCGGAATTTTTACGAACATAACGGTTTTGATACAAAGAGAATTTTGGGAGCAATTGTCTCAGATACAATTGCGATGGCTAAGGTACAGGGGGCCAGTACGATTACTCAGCAATATGCCAAAAATCTTTTCCTTGGCTCCGAGAAAACCTGGACACGCAAAGCTAAAGAAGCACTTTATACTCTTCGAATTGAAGATCATTTCAGTAAAGATGAAATTCTCGAAGGGTATTTAAATACGATTTATTACGGACATGGAATGTATGGGATACAGGCTGCGAGTCATTTTTATTTCCATAAGGATGCCAAGGATTTAACCTTAGCTGAAGGAAGCTTACTTGCCGGAATTCCAAAAGGCCCAGGTATATATTCACCGCTTATCTCGAAAAAACAGGCAAGGGAACGACAGTCTATTGTCCTCGCCTCTCTAAAGAATACCGGCAAGCTCAGTGCCAAACAGGTGAAGGAAACACTGGAAACCGCGGATCATTTAACTATTTACGGTTCATTGGATACAGAGGAAAAACAAGAAGCCCCTTATTTTCTTGATGCTGTAAATCAAGAATTGCGCCATGTCTTAAAGGGAAAAGAGGAGCTAATCAGACAGGGGGGCTTGAAGGTTTACACCACCTTCAATACTAAACAGCAGACAATCGCTGAGGAGACGGTCGCGAAGAATATACAGCCCGGGGCCGACCTGCAAGCAGCATTAGTTGCAATGAATCCTCATAACGGGATGGTAAAAGCATTGGTGGGTGGAACTAATTATAAAAAAAGCGCATTTAATCGTGCGACCCAGGCACTCAGACAGCCAGGTTCGACGATTAAGCCACTGCTTTATTACACAGCTCTTGAAAAAGGATTCACTCCATCAACCACTTTGAGGAGTGAAGTAACCACCTTTTCATTTGATGGAGGTAAAGACGAATATACTCCACATAATTTTAATAACCGATATGCTAATGATTCGATTACATTGGCACAGGCACTGGCTGTCTCAGACAATATTTTTGCTGTCAAAACGCATTTGTTTCTTGGTGAAGAGGAACTGGTGAAAGCCGGTAAGCGCTTTGGATTAACCACTTCCATGACCAAGGTTCCCTCATTGGCACTTGGAACATCCGGAGTTAAACCACTGGAAATGACTAACGCTTATAATTTATTTGCCAACGGCGGAAAAAAAGTTCAACCTTACTTTATCACTAAGGTGACAGGGAGGGACGGTGAAGTTCTTTATCAAAAAAAATTAAAGCGAGCATCAGTATTAAAGCAAGAGGATGCCTATGTGATGACGCAAATGCTAACAGGTATTTTTGATAAAAAACTAAATGGTTACGCCTCTGTGACAGGAGCCTCGATTGCCCCTAAGCTTTCGAGACCCTATGCCGGGAAATCCGGCTCAACTGAGTACGACAGCTGGATGATTGGCTATACCCCGCAGCTCACTGCGGGTGTATGGACCGGGTATGATCATTCGCAGAAAATTGAAACCAAACAAGAAAAAATAGCTGCCAAGGAAATATGGGCAAGCTTTATGGAACGATCTTTAACGGATGAGCCTGTTAAAGATTTTAAAAAGCCAAAAAATATTGTTGCCGTCGAAATTGATCCAGAAAGCGGCTTACTTGCACACAAAAGCTGCCCGGTTAAACGGCTTACTTATTATAAAAAAGGGACAGAACCCACACACTATTGTCCGGATCATACAAATAGTACTAACGAAAATGACATAACGCCTTCCGATGAGCATGGCCAGGATAAGCCACATGATCCCTGGTACAAGAGAATATGGCCTTTTGGGAAATTGTAATCCATTTGGCTAAAAGCATAATGAATATAAAAATCCCCAAACCAATGGTTTGGGGATTTTCGTGTCCTAGTTCTACGTGCTTGCACGCTGGTTTTAGTGTACTTTTTTTACGGAAAGCCGACAAGGAATATGCTGATTTATCTTTCAAAAATTACACATAAATCAACATTCTGTCCAGCATCAGTTTGTACCTAATTGTTCCTTTAATTCATCTCTCGAGTTATTCCATAGCTCTTCATTATGACTCTTAAGGAAATTAGCGAGGATGATTTTAGAAGGTTCATCCATATGATCAACAATGATATGCCTTTTCAACGATTTATCCATGCGATTCACATGCTCCGGCAACGATTTATAGCCACGGCGAATCTCAGCATCAACCGTCATTTCGCATGCTGTTACGCCTGCATAATAGGCTCCTTCTTTCGTCTGTTCAATCGTAACCCATACTAGCCAGTATGGCTTTCCGTTTGGCACATCATCTTTATTGGGTAGGAACTTGATTCGTTTCTCGATTGCGCTTCTGGCATGCATGGCACCTACATCAACAAAGGCTTCGCCTGCTTGCACATCAATAATGACAGGGGAAACATTCTCAAGGCTCAAGGCACCCATTCCAAAGCCCTTGTGACCATCAGTAGGATCATTTTTAATGATATTAAAAGCTGGTTTTTTCTTATCTTGACTCATAGGCTGATACAAGCCTCCCTTTAAATAAATATAGAAACTAAGAACTGCTCAATTGCCGGTACCAATTTATAAATAATTGGATCAATGGTGTAATGACCCAGCGGTGTAATGACCAGGATGAGGAATATTAACGCTCCGTACTGTTCATACTGCGTCATTTTCGGACGAACAGCGGGCGGAACAAGATCCTCAATAATACGATACCCATCCAATGGAGGAAATGGCAATAAATTAAACACAAACAACACGACATTTAAGCGGATAAAAATATTGAAAAAGGTGTAGATGAAGTCCGGTAAATTAGTCGCGGCTCCCGTCATACTCATGATATATATCAATAGAATCCCAATGAAGGCCAGTACAAGATTGCTCAAAGGGCCAACAACCGAAACAATAATACTGTTCATTCGGGGATTCTTAAAGAAAAAGCGATTGACCGGAACCGGTTTTGCCCAGCCAAACCCTACTAATACGATGAAAATCGCACCAATTGGGTCAATATGGCGTATCGGATTTAATGAAAGCCGTCCCTGATTTTTCGCCGTGTTGTCTCCGAATTTATAAGCCGCATAAGCATGGGCAAATTCATGAGCAGTAAAGGCAATCGCAAGCGTTACAAGTGTATATGGTAAATTGGCAATGATACTCTGGAAATCAAACATCCTAACCGTCCCCCGCTTCCAAACATTAATAAAGAACTTATCAGTTCAGAACCACTCGTTCATTCTGCACTTCACCACTTGCTTTCCACTCACGATTATGGAAAACTATCATCATAATCACTTGTTTTTACAAATAATGAGGAGGGCATCCAATGCCGTATGTAACCGTTAAAATGTTAGAGGGCCGTACTGAAGAACAAAAAAAGGCTTTATGTGAAAAAGTAACCGAAGCCGTCTCAGAAACAACCGGAGCACCAAAAGAAAAAATCACCGTGTTCATTGAAGAGATGACTAAATCTCATTATGCGGTTGGCGGTGTACGTGCCAGCGATCAATAAAATTCGAATGGAGCATATGATATGCTCCATTCTTTTTATTTCTCATGCCCCTCTTACATAGGGATAAATCATCGTACTAGTTCGCATACATCGGTTTGTTTTCCCTGATAAGCTGTTCTGCATAATCAAAAGCTTCATCTATTTCCTCTGCCGTATAATGCTGCTTCGCCTTTAACTCCTGGATTTTCTTCATAACTTCATCTTTGGATAAATGATCGAAATAGAAAATGGTGGAGACTAATTCAAGAAAACGCGCATTATGATTGTTCAAAAGCTTTACACACGCATATAGTTCATCATTCCCCTGTTGATTTCCATATAAGGAAAGGAATTCTTTACCTGCATCTGTTAAAGAGTAATCATAATGAACATACCCATTCTCTTTATCCTTCATTTCTAATAAAAGTCCCAGATTACAGAGTTCTTCTATCTTTAGCGTTAACTCCTCTGAATATGGTCCGTAAAAATGAAATTCAAATTTCTCCTGAAAAGGATATGCGAGTTTTTTTGAGATAAAAACCATCTTTTGAAGCTTTTTTCTTCCGCCTATATGCCCGGCTGCCTCAATGGCTGAAAGAATTCTGGCATGCTCCCTCAACACCATTCTTCACTCCTCCTGTATCAATTAATCCCACTCAAGCCATTCTTTTATTTTTTTCTTTATTTCTAGATGATTCGATTCATCTTCAAGCACATCAGCAGGAAAATACAATTTATGATCTGTACGCCTTTTCCCAGATATTGCATCCACGATATCTGATTGTCTGGACAGCTCTTTTAACTCTTTCTTTTTAGAAAGTAAATAAATCGGAATTCTTTCACCCTCTTCTCCGGGACGATAAAAATCGTATGGAAGATCTGAAGAAGAGTCAAGCACCAAATAATAATCTGGATCGAGACCTGCTTCTTCAAACAATTGGGTAAGTTCCATGACTTTTTTCATTTCAGTACTGGATGACGGCAGGAATTCAACATACTGAAATAAATTCCGGTTCATATATCTGGAGCATAAATCACTTAGAATCCTATCCTCTTCTTCTTCCCATAACTGAAAGTAGTATAGCATAACGCTATCGTCCAATTTCAGATAGTCGTAAAGAGTCACGGACTGTGTAAATAAAGAATAAAAATGATGCGGTACCTGCTTGAATTGATAATTCTTCTTATATAAATCCTTGGCTCGATGCAGGATTTTTGTCAAAATGACTTCTGCACTTCGAGATACCGGATGGAAATACACCTGCCAATACATTTGATATCGGCTCATAATGTAATCTTCTACAGCATGCATCCCGCTTTGTTTAAAGACAACCTGATCTTCCGTTGGCCTCATCACGCGCAGAATCCGCTCCATATCAAACTGGCCGTAGCTTACTCCCGTAAAATAAGCATCTCGTAACAAGTAGTCCATCCGGTCTGCATCAAGCTGGCTCGAAATCAAGCTGACAACCAGCTTATTGGCATGCGTTTTGCCAATGACTTCAGCCACCTCTTTCGGAAAGCTGTCATCTACCTTTTTCAAAACAGCATTAACCTCAGTATCTCCTAAAATAATCTTCCTTGTAAATTTTTCATGATCCAAATCAAATACTTTTTCGAACGCATGCGAAAAAGGACCATGCCCAAGGTCATGAAGCAAAGCTGCACATAAAGACAGGAGACGATCTTTTGGATTCCACTCAGGTCGATCGGTAAATACCCCATCCACAATCCTTCTCACAATCTCATATACTCCGAGAGAGTGACTAAATCGGCTGTGTTCGGCCCCATGAAATGTTAAATAAGTTGTACCAAGCTGTTTAATCCGTCTTAAACGCTGAAATTCCTTTGTATCAATTAAATCCCATATGACCCGATCATTCACATGTACATAGCGATGCACCGGATCCTTAAATACTTTTTCTTCATTCATTTTTTCCAGAGAATATTCTATCATTCTATTCCCTCTTCCTAATCGGTCATGGTTCTATTATAGCTTGTTTAATCTAAAATAACATAATCATCTCTTTCCATACTAAAGAAAGCGATGGAACCACCCTACATGAACGGAAATATGGAAGTACCCGACCCGTCATTTAGTTGGTTATCGTACTTTTTTATATGGATTTTTTGGCTATTAGATTAGTAAGTTCGTTCCATTGCGCGCTTACTCCACTCGCTTTCCGCGGGGAGGAAGGCTTTAGCCTCCTTGGCTACGCCTGTGGGGTCTCAGCCTTTCCTCTAATTCCCGCAGGAGTCGGTGGCTTCCACTCCATTCCACTAAGGTTAATATTGGTATACAGTAGTAAAAAATCTATTGAAAACAAATAAAAATCCGAACTATTAGGCGAAATATTTATTAAAATATCACCTAATAATTCGGATTTATCATTGACTGAAATAATTATGTCCCAGCCGCCTGCTTTTAGATTGAGCTTTTTAGACACTGTCTCTTTATCTGGTTGTAAATTTCCAAACTGGTGAGCGTGTTTTTCCGCCATAATTGTCACTTACTTCCACATACCAGAAATAATTGTGACGATGCTTTAAATCCTTTAATCGAATTTGTACTTTCTCCTGATTTCTTCCGTCCTTATCTTCACCCAATAAGGTATTTGAATATACATTTACACCTATATAATCAGTCGCCACCTGTTTTTGAATCGGATTGAGTTCCATTTGTTCAAATGTAAATTCATCGACCTCAGGCTCAAAGAAATTATAGTCATCCAAGTAAGGAGAATAGGTTTTAACCGTTAGCTCCTTTGCTTCCGGATTAAAGCGAAGCATCCGCATATATCCTTCTCCGCCTTCCGGACCGCTCTGGTAGTCAGCCAGCATTTCATACACTTTGCGTGATTTCGATGGGTTATCCTTTAGCGGAATGGTCGCTACATGACGACTTGCTCCTGAATTATGTCCGGCAAGGACCAGTTTGATATTCTCATACTTCCGTACAATTTCTTTAAAGACCTGCCTGCCGTTGTGCGTTCGTTTCCCTTTATGATCGAGATAATTATGCAAAGCAAGCACCACATTTCTCTCCGAGTATTGGTTCAATACTCGATCAACCCATTTTAATGTCGCCGGCACTGTTTCTTTCCCCCAGCCCAGATACAGGAAGAGGAAATCATGCCCTCCAAATGAAACCAAATCATAATGGTTTGTATTATTCTCCATACCGCCGCCGTAATGAGACGTATCTTTAAATCTTTTTTCACCGAAATATTTAGCATAATTGCGGTAATCCAATACCAAGTTTCCAACATCATGGTTCCCTGAGACCACTCCATAAGGAACATGATTCTCATCCAAAATTCTCATACTTTTATCCGCAATATCCCATTGATCCAAGTCCCATCTGACATTCACAATATCTCCCGTATGAATCACGTATTCTGCATTGCCGAGCTGATTTTGGATTCTAATCCAATTTGTCATCACAGGGAAAATATGTGGAAATGACTCCGAATAATATTGGGTATCTGACATCCATATCAAATTAAATGGCCGATTCACTTCTCCAATAATCTGATCTTGCAGGAGTACTTGCATCTTTTGATGATTTAAATAGCTTTGCACATCGATCCTTGCTTTTAACGTGAAATCTTTTTTGCCATAGCCATATGCCAATGCATCCCATTTTGAGGTATCTATATTCCAGGCATAGAGAGTGACTTTCCTCCCTTGCAAAGAATGCCCGACCCACTTTACCTCCACCTCTTTCATATCTGGTGTTGCTTCATCCATAAGAATTTCAAAACGCTGGTATGGAAATCCCTTATTCGAATCGATGACCCAATACTTTTTGTCTACCTTAGAAATTTGTTTCATTTGTTTAGATGAAACAGCAGCTTCACGCGGAAACGTTTGATTGGGAGGCGGTTCTTCATCGGCAATATTAGAGTACGCTTTTATCTGTGCATCACTTTTTGAATTGAAGTCATAGCAATTACCGGAGAAAAACTTGGCCACTATTTTATCATTGGTTGGGTCATCCACTTTCACACTTAGTTTTGGATGAAGGGATACTCTTTCATCATGATCACTTGGAGTTGCCTTACCGGTGATAATTGGCGCTTCATCTACGATATTAAAATGAATCGTTTTCTTTTTACGATTTCCTGCCGCATCCACCGACTTAAAGGTAACCGAATGCTTCCCCTTTTTCAGCACTCCGGAGGAAGTTGTATAAGGCAGATTAATTTCCCGTCCATCAAGATAGCCTTTAATGGACGCAATGGACGTCACTTCATCTTCCGGGGTTGCATCAATAGTAAATGTGCCTTTATAGGTTCTCCCGTTAAGTGGTGCTTTCACATGGAGATTAGGGGCTGTATTATCAAAAACCACTTCTGCTTGATGAATAGCCGTGCCGGTTGATTGAATGCGGTGAATCCCATCCTGATAAGCGGTCGTATCAATCTCCGCCTCTTCCGCCGTGAATAGAGCTGCCGGAATTATAAACTCATAGGATTGAATAACTACCCCCTTATTCCCCACCTTCCATAGCTGATTCTCACGTGTACTTTCCCGATTTTCATCTCCATCGCTCGTTATAGAATTAACACTTATCGGCCGGATAATCGTCCCATCACCCATTAATAACTTCACGTTTTTAATAGAGAAGCGATCGATGTCTTTTATTTTTACTGTACTCCCAGGCATAAATGGCTCCTTCTTCGTACCCGTATGAATAGAAATGGCATTTTTACCTGGTTTGATTTCATCAATTGGAATGGATATCTCATATGGAAGATATAATCCTTCTGTAGGTTTTAATTTTGAAATAAGACGGTCTCCTATGTAGACGGCACTTTTCTTTCTTTCATCAATCCCCAACCCTTCAAACACAATGGCAGCCGAACGGCTCACTGTCCGTTTCGTTTTCAGTTTTTGTCCATCAACCGTCAGCTTAATCTGTTCATTTGCCGTTTCCTTTTGAACCTGGATCTTTTTTGTTCCTTTCAGGATTGTATTATTTTGGACTGAAAGCCCTGGTTTCACTGGTTTATACATATCAGGATTGCCAATTTTAATAGACTTTGTCCCTTGCTCCGGGTACCTGACCACATGCTGTCCATCTGATACTTCCAAATAATAATCAAAGGTGGGCATAGAGCCATAAACATCGTACCTCGATATGGTCGATTGATAGGTAGTCGTCGTTTTCATGAGCAAATTAGCTTGTGAAAACGTTGGATCCTGCCCTCTTTTATAGAAAATTTCCGCCCGTTTGATCAGATGTTCATCCTCAATTTGAACTTCAATGGTTACATCAGAACGCTCAGGGATTTCATTGGGCATTACAATGGGCCGGACAATCGGTTTTACGGTATCCGTCTGTTGATTGGAATTTAAAGGGATCTGTCCATTACTGGTCTGACAGGGTGTATATTTTTTAATCTGCTTGTCCTGCTTTAATTTCTTAGACCCCTTTGCCTCCTTATAATGGTGGAGTCCTTTGTCATACGATACATAGGAAATGACTGCTCCTGTATCTGTTGCTAAAACAACCGTATTTTTACCTTTATTATATAAATTGCCTTCCAACCGGATTAACTGTTGATTTTCCACCTTCGTATGAAAGTGACCATTAAAATCCTGTACACCTAAATTGGCTTTATCTTCCGCATTCTTTAACCAAATGATTTTCGTAGATTTCGGCTTTATAAAAGTTGATTCTTTTATATCCCATACTTGCATGGACTTGTTCATAGAGAGGTAACGCAGATTATAATCGTACAAATCGATTGCCACGTCTGTATTATTATAAATCTCGACATATTCATATGTTTTCCCCTGTGGAGAAATCTCAGTGATTAATAAATCCGGGGTATCAATTGACATGGCGATCCCTGCATCCGGATTAAACGATATACACCATACTGCTGTTAAAATCAGCAAAGCTATCTTGTTCATACTTATCCTCATTCCCCATTCAAAGATGATACCTTAGTATGGAATAAACAGAGGATATTTATGAAAAAAAGTCGTTTCTCTAAAAAATTGTTTTTAGAGAAACGACTTTTTTTAAATTTATTTAATTTTACCTTTTATTTTTTCAATTAGTTCATCTTCTGTTGGCGCCGCGACTGGACGGTTATTTACGAATGCAAATGATTTTTTCCGTCCAGGTCCACAGTAGGACTGACATCCAATCTCAATCTTTGCATCGGGATCTACCTTTTTTAATTTTGGTAGCAATGTCTTTAAGTTTGTAGCCTGACAGTCGTCACATACTCTAAATTCGTTCGACATGACCGCCTATCCTTTCTTGCCATAATATTGACTCTTCTTTATGTTGTGAGCCTGTTGGGACTAAAGCGTATTGTATCACTCCATATCCCCTATTTGCAACAATCCGCTGATTATCTATTAGTTAATGAAAAAATCTAGTAACCTGTATAAACTTTTCTTTTTATGTCCATGCTAGAACCATAATTTGCAAATTTATTTTAAATCTTATAGAAAAGGGAGTTGCAGATCATGAAAATTAGACAAGATGCATGGACAGAAGAAAATGATTTATTATTGGCAGAAACTGTTTTAAGACATGTCCGGGAAGGCAGTACCCAATTGAACGCATTCGATGAAGTTGGGGATAAATTGAACCGCACTGCAGCAGCCTGTGGGTTTAGATGGAATGCGGTCGTACGTCATACCTATGAAAAAGCATTACAGCTTGCCCGTAAACAACGTAAGCAACGTCAGAGATTACTTGGAAAAGACCAGGGCGGCAAAAAGAAGATTCTATATCAGCCACCAGTTCCGTCTTTACGAGATTTTGAAACAGTTACAACCGCAATGGAAGATGAACTAATGGAAATGGAGATTTCACCGGAGATCAACGATACTGAAGAATTTGAACAGACCAGCCTTTTCCCTGTGCTGGAAGAATACAAGACTCCGGCTCCGGCTCTTACGATGGATGATATCATTGCATTCTTGCAAACATATGATACAGACAGCCTGAAGCTGCAGGCTTTAAAATCCGAAAATGAAAGATTAAAACTTGAAATCCGAGATCTGAAAAACACAAATAAAGAATTGCAGAATAAGCTCGATAACGTTGAAGAAAATACAGTTACCATCCAGGAAGACTACGAGACACTCATGAATATTATGAATCGCGCTCGCAAATTAGCTTTACTGGATGAAGATGACCATCATGCTACTAAATTTAAAATGGATCGCAATGGGAATCTGGAAAAAATCGCAGAATAACCATACAAGAAAGCCGGCCTCTCCCATGAGCCGGCTTTCTTATTGGCGATACCCAGCACGACATAAAGCGTTCCTTCTTAAACTGGTTATCTCTGCTCCGAATGGCTATCATCTCTGTTAAAAAGTATAGAGGCTGCTTTCTGACAGCCCCTGCAAAAATATCTTTCCCTTTGGCATGTATGTAGTTTTAATCAGTCGATTCCCAATTTATCATTTCTGTCTTGCATTCTTTCTAAATAGGATTCGTATAATGGCATTTCCGCTTCAGTCAGAGAAATCATTTCAATTTGTCCGGAATGATCCTGTAAAGCCTTCATTAAACGCAGCATCACATCACTCACAGTCAGCCGAACCCCTAGTAAATCGGACAAGGAAGCCATGACTTCTGGATTTACAGTCGGATAAACGAATTTCGTTTGTGCACCATTTAGTGCAATTTCATAGAAATCCCTAACCAATCCTGCTCTTTTTCCTGCATCCCCGTTGACATCCAAATAGATTTGCACCGCTACACCATTTCGGATTCTTCTCTGAGAAATTCCTGCGAATTTTTTGCCATCAATGCTTAAATCATAGCTTCCCGGACAATAGGAGCCCACGATTTCACCTGCTTTAATGTCCTGATCAAAATCTCGAAACATATACTGAATCAATTCCCACATTGCGTCATATCCGCGATTAATCTCGATTTTCCGTTCCCTTTCCGGAAAAACAAGCGTAAGGTTCAAGATTCCCTCATCCAGTACAACTGCCAATCCCCCTGAATTCCGAACAATACAGTCATAGCCCTTGTTATGTAAAAAATCAGCGGCTTGCTTCAGCATAGGCAGCCGCCCATCCTGAATGCCCAGTACAACTGTTTTTTGATGAACCCATGCCCGTGCTGTAACTGGCGAGGTCCCTGCCCCTACCGAAGCGCATAATGTATCATCAATTGCAAATGATTGGATAGCGCGTGTATGCAGGCCGGTTAGGCTATGGTCTATGATTCTCCAACGATCCTGCTTTAATAAATTCATCATTTTCTCTCTCCATCTATAAAAAATAGGCGCCATAAATGGCGCCATAGGTCACTTATATTCTTATTTTACCAAAGCTTGTGAAGCTGTGATAAGCGCGAGGTTGTATACATCTTCTGCATTACATCCTCTGGATAGATCGTTCACAGGAGCGTTCAACCCTTGCAGGATTGGTCCAACTGCCTCAAATCCTCCAAGACGCTGTGCAATTTTATAGCCGATATTACCAGCTTCGAGGCTAGGGAATACAAATACATTTGCAGAGCCTTGAAGTGGAGAGTTTGGAGCTTTAGCTTCCGCAACAGATGGTACAATTGCCGCATCAAATTGGATTTCTCCATCTACGATTAATTGTGAATCCATCTCTGTCACAATTTTAACAGCATCTGCCACTTTAGTAGTTTCTTCAGATACAGCAGAACCAACTGTGGAGAAGCTGAGCATTGCCACACGTGGATCAAGGTCAAACATACGTGCAGTTTTTGCACTTTCTAATGCAATTTCAGCAAGATCCTGGCTGTCTGGAGCAATGTTGATTGCACAGTCAGCAAATACATATTTTTCATCACCTTTTACCATGATGAATACACCTGAAGTCTTTTTAACGCCTGCTTTTGTTTTAATGATTTGCAATGCCGGACGAACTGTATCTGCTGTAGAGTGAGCCGCACCGCTGACAAGACCATCAGCTTTATTTAAATAAACAAGCATGGTTCCAAAATAGTTTTCATCGAGCAAGATTTTACGCGCTTGTTCTTCTGTCGCTTTACCTTTACGGCGTTCAACGAAAGAAGCCACAAGCTCGTCCATCATAATATATGTAGCAGGATCGTAAATTTCCATATTATCTACAGAAATATTCATACCCTTCGCTTTTGCAGTAATTGCATCAATGTCTCCAACTAAGATTGGAACAATTGTTTTTTCAGCTGCCAATCTTCCGGCTGCTTCAAGAATTCTTTCATCCATACCTTCTGGGAATACAATTCGCAATTGATTGCCAGAAACTTTTTCTTTTAATGTGGTAAATAAATTACTCATTTTTTATGTCCTCCTCAAAATGTCCTCTTCATAGAATACACCTTTATGATGAATTATTTAATAGGTTTGCCTTATTTTTTAAAATTATAGCGGGATGTCAAAATATCGACAAGTTTATTAGAGCCATGATTCGGGAAAATCTCTTAATGATTATGATATAGTATAAATTGGCATGAACGAAATGACAGTAGGAGATGATCAATATGAGTGAAGCAGCTAAAACATTGGACGGTTGGTATTGTTTACATGACTTCCGAACAGTCGACTGGGTTACATGGAAAATGTTGCCCGAAGACGAGCGCGCCGCTGCCATCAATGAATTCCTGGGATTAGTAGAAAAATGGAATAAAACTCAGGACGAAAATCAAGGCAGCCATGCTCTTTATACGATTGTAGGACAAAAAGCAGACTTCATGATGATGCTTTTACGCCCAACAATGGAAGAACTAAATGCAATTGAATTAGAGTTTAATAAAACTAAGTTAGCAGAGTTCACAATTCCGGCACATTCTTATGTATCTGTTGTTGAACTAAGTAATTATCTGCCTTCTGATTCAGATGAAGACCCATATCAGAATCCTCATGTCCGTTCCAGACTATACCCGATCTTGCCGACATCTAAGCATGTTTGCTTCTATCCAATGGATAAGCGCCGCCAAGGCAATGATAACTGGTATATGCTGCCGATGGATGATCGGAAAAAACTTATGTATTCTCACGGAATGATTGGCCGCCAATACGCTGGTAAAGTGAAACAAATTATATCTGGCTCTGTTGGTTTTGATGATTATGAGTGGGGAGTTACCCTTTTCGCAGATGATGTTATCCAATTTAAAAAATTGGTTTATGAAATGCGTTTTGATGAAGTGAGTGCCCGATACGGGGAGTTTGGCTCCTTCTTCGTAGGAAATATTCTGACTCCAGATCATATCAGCGAATTCTTACATGTTTAAATAGTATAAATGGAAGTGCCCGAAAACCGTTATACACGGTGGAATGGGCACTTTTTTTGTTATACAGAGGTATTATTTGCCATCATCCATATTTGAAAGGCGGTTCGTTTACATCCTTTAAGGAAAATCGATGCAATGAAAAGATTCTATAGTACCGTCGAATTTTAAACATGTATTTTCATTAGATGACAAAAGAATACGTACCTCCAGCGGCTACTTTTGAATCTGTTATAACGGATTATGTAAAATTAATCTATAAGAATTACATACTTTGATAAGGTAAAGGAGCACACCTCCTTATTAAATTACATACATAACCTCCACCACCCCATTTGATTCGATTCCCATTTTCCATTCAAAATGTCCCTTTCACTTTTCACATCAAACGTCTGCTTGCCTCCATAGACTATTAATTGAGAAACCCCTCTTTTTATCATAAGCCGGTCTCTCTCTGCATATTTTTCTATAGTGAGCATATCTTTTACGTATCTAAACACACCCAGAAATGACCTATCGAAAAGAGGTGCTTCAGTATGGCAGTTATAAAGGCTACAGAGGAAGATATAAAAGTCCTTGCCCGGTTAATGAGAGCAGAGGCGGAGGGTGAGGGAGAGCTCGGAATGTTAATGGTCGGCAATGTAGGCGTCAACAGAGTACGTGGAGAATGTCTGGATTTTGTAAATATCCGGTCTATCCCTCAAATGGTTTTTCAAAACCCAGGAGGATTTGAAGCGACACAAAAAGGATACTTTTACCAACGTGCCAGGGAGAGTGACATCAAACTGGCAAGACGAGTCGTTAACGGTGAACGCTTTTATCCGGCCTCGAACGCCCTTTGGTTCTTCAGACCAGAAGAAAGCTGCCCGGAACAATGGTATGGCCAATATAATACCGGGCGATACAAAGCACACTGCTTCTTTGCACCGACACAATCTGATTGTCCAACTGTTTTTTAGAATACTATTGTTAATAGAGGAGGAGTCATTTTATGAAACAACCGGGTTCACAATCATACGGCGGAGGGCAATCATATGGAGGTGGTTATCAAGTTCCTTATAATCCCTATATGGCAGGACAAACCAGCGCAGGACAGCAACAGTTTCCACAACAACAACAACCAATTCCCTATCAGGGACAGCCGTTTGCAACGGGTGGTGGTGGGTCACCTTTCCAAACGTCTCCTTCGCCATCTCCGGGTCAATTCGTAGAGCAATCCTATATAGAGAATATTTTACGATTGAATCGCGGTAAACTGGCTTCTGTTTATATGACATTTGAAGGAAGTAAAGATGGCAACACCAAATTATTCAAAGGAATTATTGAAGCAGCAGGCCGTGATCATGTCATCTTAAGTGATCCTCAAACTGGCACTCGCTACTTGTTGCCCCTGATCTATCTTGATTATGTTACCTTTGATGAGGAAATAGAGTATTCCTACCCCTTTGGCGGCTCGAATCGTTAATGGTAAAAAGAAAAGTTTCAGAGCGTATAGTTAAATGACAAAACTCTCTCATTTATTACATAGAAAAAACCGCTTATGTCTTGCATGAGCGGTTTTTCTATATCTATCGAATTTATGCATATTTATACACGGCCACAATCATTAAAACCCAGGAAGCAATAAAGGCAACTCCGCCAAATGGCGTTATGATGCCAAGCTTGCTAATACTGGTGACACTAAGTAGATATAAACTTCCGGAAAAAAGAATAATTCCAACTAACATGGCCCAGCCTGACCAATTTAATAATTGATGTGAAGATAATCGATCCCACAACAGCCCAATTGCCAGTAGCCCACCTGCATGAAACATTTGATACTGAACGGCTGTTTGCCAGACTGCCAAAGATTTTTCAGAAATCTTCCCCTCCAGCCCGTGAGCTCCGAATGCACCGCATGCCACGGACATTGCTGCATTAATGGCTGCTATAATAATAAATGTTTTCAACCCAGTCTCTCCCCTTTACGATTAAAAATCAAGCAGTGAATCTCCGTTTGCGTCCTCCATCTTAACTGCTTTCTCCTGCGGCAGGGAAACAGTCGGATTCGTTTGTTGAATTGGAGTATATGACACAGATTGGTTCACAGCAGCTTGTCTTCCCACTTCTGTATGGTCTGTTATAACAAGGTCAATCAAGCTTTGAACGGCAATTAGATATCCATTTCTTTGTTCAGTAGGAGCTATTTTAGCTTTCTGAATCAGTTCGCCCATTTTATCCAGTATCTTTTCTGATGTTATTTCCATAGATTCACCCCACTTACCTTTATCCTGTTCATATCCAATTCTATCTTAACTTCGCCAAGGAATCTATTCATCCGTAACCTCAGAGATTGGGAATTGTCCAATCTATTTCTTTAAGCCCTGATTGCCGAAGAAATTCATTTGTTTTAGAAAACGGCTTGCTTCCGAAGAAACCTCGCCGGGCAGATAACGGGCTTGGATGAACAGATGTAATGATATGATGCTTCTTCTGATCAATTAGATGAATTTTAGATTGTGCTGGTTTCCCCCATAAAAGGAAAACAACCGGCTCTGCCTTTTCGTTCAATGTCTCTATTATTCTATCAGTTAGTTGCTCCCATCCTATCCCCTTATGGGAATGGGCTTCTCCTTGTCTGACCGTTAAAACGGTATTTAATAAGAGTACCCCCTGATCTGCCCAGTTTTTCAAATATCCATTATCAGGAATTGGTATTCCTAAATCATCGTTCAGTTCTTTGAAAATATTGCGCAGCGATGGAGGAAGCGCTACCCCAGGCTGTACAGAAAAACTTAATCCATGTGCCTGATTGGGTCCATGATAAGGGTCCTGCCCGAGCAATACTACTTTCACTGATTTGAAATCTGTATAGTGCAAAGCATTATAAATATCTTCAGCCTTGGGATAGACTGTCTCCGTTTTATACTCTTTTTTTATAAAATCATGCAAGGCCACATAATAAGGTTTTTTAAATTCATCCTGTAAATATTCGTTCCAGTCATTCTTTAAAATCTGACGACTCATGCAGATCACTCTCCATCTCTTTTTCACGGATTGCTAAATCCAACAAACAACCTTGACACACTTCTCTCCTCATTACCCAACTAAACTTATGTTTATAGATTATTTAATAGGTTATATAAACACTATAACTTCACAACTAAGAAAAAATATCGGAATTTATAAAAATCGAGGAGGATGTATGATGTATCAAGTTTATGTAGTAGAAAATTCAGTTCAAGCTAAAGAAAAAATTGAACAACTTACATCTGAAGGTTTTACAAAAGATCATATTTATTTGTTTTCCCACAACAAAGAGTTTTCAAAGGACTTGACTGATGCAACAGATACAAGCCCTATAGGCATCGGTGAACAAGGCTTTTTTGAAAGTGTAGGCAATCTCTTCAAAAAGCGCGGTGACGAGTTGCGCTCAAAGCTTCAATCACTTGGATTATCTGAAATAGAAGCACTTCAATATGAAAAAGATCTTGATGAGCACAAAATTGTAGTCGTAACATCCGACCAGGCAAGCGATATTGATAACACAAAAATCATGTAATATATCGTTGGAGGAAAAAGGGCTTAAGGATATGAACTCTTCCTTAAGCTTTTTTTTCATGCAGTAAGCTGAAACGGCCATTTAGCTATTGTCCAGTTTCCCCTGCCCGGGTGGCCGACCGCTACATCTGATCCTGACCACTTGCCCTCGATTTCACAGCCCATCTGCTCCAAGCTTTTTAAATTGCCAGTTACACTTAATAAAGAATCTTTCTCTCGGTTGCTTAAATGGGTACAGACCTCATTTAACGGTAGAACCTTCATGCCCCAACATCAATTAATCTGTGAGGATACGTTTCTTTATTAAAGCTATACTTTTATTATAAAGTTTCTTCATTATCCACTATCTTCTACATATAGTATCATTACTATATGCATTTGTACTTCCATAAACTATTGTTGTGTACCTCTGCATTCTTTTCATGATAAAATACCATAAAATGTTGATTCAAGCACTCTATTCGTAAGAAGATGTCTTCCATTAACAGCATCACATTTATACGATATATATTGTCTTGATATGTATTTTAAAGTATAACTTAATTAAACTTTATATTGAGGGAGGATACGCTAATGAGTCTAAAAAAAGCATTGACTATTGCAGGATCTGACAGCAGCGGCGGAGCAGGTCTTCAAGCAGATCTTAAAACATTCCAAGAGTTAGGTGTTTATGGGATGAACGCCGTTACTTCAATCGTTGCCATGGATCCTAAAAATGACTGGTCTCACAATGTATTTCCTATTGATGTCTCAGCTGTGGAAGCCCAATTGGATACGATTCTTTCCACAGGAATTGATGCTATGAAAACTGGTATGCTGGGAACCGTTGATATTATAGAACTGGTTGCACGAAAAATTAAAGATTATGGTCTTGATAAAGTAGTCATCGACCCTGTCATGGTTTGTAAAGGGACAGATGAGGTGTTAATGCCTGAGAATACAGTCGCAATGAGAGAATTACTTCTGCCGCTTGCAACGGTTGTGACACCAAATCTTTTCGAAGCATGGCAATTATCCGGGATTGGGCCTATTACTACTATTGATGAAATGAAACAAGCAGCAGCAATCATCCATGATCAAGGAGCAAAGTATGTTCTTATCAAGGGCGGCACTAAGCTTGAAGGGCAAGATAAAGCGATTGACCTAATTTTTGACGGAAAAGACTATACGCTCTTGGAATCCGAGAAGTTTACGACAACCTATACTCACGGTGCCGGCTGTACAACTGCTGCAGCAATTACTGCTGAACTGGCTAAAGGAAAAACGGTTGAAGAAGCATTAGCTACTGCTAAAGAATTCATCTCTGCAGCTATTGAACATGGCTGGAAACTAAATGAATTTGTTGGGCCTGTTATGCATGGCGCTTACCGTACATATAAATAATGAATGTTTATTTACTGGGCTGTCCGGAATATGGGCAGCCTTTTTAGAGCTCCATTTTTAGCATTTTTTCAGATACTTTAGTATCATAATTAGTACATCACTATTTTAATAGGAATAAACTGTATTCTTTTTTTATATTGGGAGGTAACCTTAATGAAGCCAATTGACCTGATTGATTCACAAAAAGCTCTGCAAACATACGCTGGTATACAGGTTTATTTGCATTTAGAGACAACGAACGGTGCCTATGCGACCCATAATGATGAAGCATTTTTCTCAGCAGGAGCATTTATCCGTAACGTTTCCATCTGTTTCGATGAAGGAAAAATTATGGGCGATGGCCCATATCGAGTTGGATTGAGGATGAAGGAAGGCTGGGTATATGCTGAAGGGATTACTCATTACGAGATTGATGAATTTGGCCGCCTTTTAATGGCCGGACTCGATCCGAATGGAAGACTGGCTGTCGCTTTTGAAATCAGTACCGTCCCTTTTGATAAATAACTAGGAGTTGTGATAAATGGATAAAGAGAAGCATGTTTTAGTCATATTCCCTCATCCGGATGATGAGGCATTTGGGGTTTCTGGAACAATTGCCTCTTATACGAGAGATGGCATCCCTGTCACCTATGCATGCTTAACGCTAGGTGAAATGGGCCGAAATCTTGGAAATCCCCCGTTTGCCACACGGGAGAGTCTTCCGAAAATCAGAAAAAAAGAATTAATGGACGCTGCACAGATAATGGGTATCAAGGATTTACGTATGATGGGGCTGCGTGATAAAACTGTCGAATTTGAAAATGAAAAATGGCTGGCAGATCAAATACTTGCGCTAATTGATGAGCTTCAACCTTCCCTGATCATTACTTTTTACCCAGGATTCAGTGTTCATCCGGATCACGAGGCTACCGGCAGAGCTGTGGTACAGGCCGTTTCCGAAATTGATCCTGACAAAAGGCCGAAACTTCATTGTGTAGCCTTTTCCAATAACCATCAAAATGTCCTTGGACAGCCTGATATCGTAAATAATATTCAGGACGTAATTGAAACCAAACTAAAGGCAATCTCTGCGCACCGTTCCCAAACAGAGGCAATGATGGCCGGTTGGTCTCAGCTACTTGCTGAAGGAAATAAAGAACTTGAAAGCCAGCTTTTCTTTGAGAGGTTTTATCAGTATAAATGGCCTGAAAAAATATAAGATTGAAAATGTCTTTTAAATAGCAATCAATAGCAGAACTGCCCCATTAAAGTTAGACATCAATCTAACTTTAATGGGGTTTTTTATGAGCATTTCTAATTTTATTTCAATAAAAAAACCGCCTTCATTACAAAAGGCGGTTCAAAAAAGGGGGGGATACTTTGGAAAACTTCATTGTAATTCTATGGTAACCATATTTTGATACGTTTATACCGTTTTAAAAAATTATTTTTGAACCATATATTTGTAGATGATATGCGCTACCCCATGCTCTTCATTTGATAAGGAGACATCCTTGCAAAGGCCCTTAATCTCATCGGAGGCATTCCCCATGGCAACGGATAAGCCGGCCTTATCAAACATAGATACATCATTAAAGTTATCTCCAATAGCAATCGTTTCTTCAAGTGGGATTTGTAATTTTTCCATTAAGCTCTCTAAAGCTATTCCCTTAGAGACACCGCTCTGGTTAATCTCAATATTTCCTTTACCTGATGAAGTGACCATTAGTCCTTCCATCTGTCCAAGGATTGTAACTGTATTTTTTAATTTATTCATATCAGTAGAAAAAACTAGTATTTTAAATATTTCGATATACTCTTCGTTAATCAGCTTGAAATAATCATCTGTTGCAAATACGAACCCTAATTTAATTCTGCCTTCAGCAAATTCGCGAACTTGTTCCTCTCCCTGATCAGGATTGGCACTCAGAAAGATATCGACGAGTGAATCAATCGCTTTTTCAGGATTCTTAGAGAATGTCCCTCTGTTTGTATACAGTTCAAAATAAAGATCCATTTCCTCCAAAAGCTTGACAGTTTCTAGCAAACTGTCTTGTTGCAACGGATTCGATGCTATCAATTCACCCTGTTGATCATAGACAGCCGCTCCATTCAAACTAATAATTGGGCAGTGAAAGTTAATCTTATCAAGAGCATATCTTGCTTCTTTATAAGAACGACCCGTAGATACTATAACCTGCCCTCCACTGTCTCTGACAGCTTCCATGGCTTTCCGGTTCTCTTCACTTACCATCTGATATTCATTCAATAATGTTCCATCCATATCAGTTGCTATACATTTCATTCTACTATTCCCCTTCTATATATATTCTCAAAAAAAGCTGAGACAGCTTGCCCAGAAGTGAGGAGCATAAGAAAAGGGCTCGGAGGGAGGTGTTCTTCCCTCCTGCAGAGACCGTGCTTATGTCCTGAGCTTCTAGCCGTCGAAGCTGGATTGCATAAAAAAGCTGAAGGGCCTCGTTCAGGCGCGACAAGCATAAGAGGAGGTGCGTAGGGAGAGCACTCTTTCTCTCCTGCAGCAGCTACACTTATGTCTCGAGCTCCTAGGCCCTGAAGCTAGATTACAAAAAAAGCTGAGACGGCTTGCCCAGAAGTGAGGAGCATAAGAAAAGGGCTCGGAGGGAGGTGTTCTTCCCTCCTGCAGAGACCGTGCTTATGTTCTGAGCTTCTAGCCGTCGAAGCTGGATTGCATAAAAAAGCTGAAGGGCCTCGTTCAGGCGCGACAAGCATAAGAGGAGGTGCGTAGGGAGAGCGCTCTTTCTCTCCTGCAGCAGCTACACTTATGTCTCGATCGACTAGGCCCTGAAGCTAGATTAAAAAAAAGCTGAGACGGCTTAATTAAGGAACGAAGACTAAATACGCCACGTCCTGTGGCAACGTCTTCATGACCTACATCCTTTATGCCTGCACAGAAGTCTTCGGTTTTCATATCACTCCGAATAATCTACATCACACAGAATTGCACATTCTCCTCTATCAGCATAAAATTATCAAAAGTGGATAAAAATACTATTGATTAATTGAAGATTGCCCCTTTTTTTATTATGCTAAAGGATATTAAACTAGGGAGGAAGTTCATGGAATCTCTTACCAACGCTAAACTTCTTAGAGCTATGTATATACCTATATTCTACCCATACATAAAGACGGTTTTCAAATTTAGATGATGAAAGTATTAGAGGGTGAACGATTATGAATAAACAAACTGATTCTCCATTATCTTTTTGGGGAGGATTGGGCTTCACTGCCATTTTGGCATTACTCGGTTTTATACTTGCCGAATTGCCTTTTTTTAGTTACATAGGACCTTTAGCATGCAGTATTATGCTAGCTATCCTCTATCGTAATATTCGGAGCTATCCTACAAATTTGCGAGCTGGTGTCCAATTTTCAGCAAAAATACTGCTGCGGGCCGCTATTATTTTATATGGCCTGAAATTGGATATGCAGATTATCTTCAATGAAGGGCTTGGCTTGTTAGCCAAAGCTTTCATCTGTATCGTGCTTTCCGTAGCACTCATGGTATTGCTCGGTAAATGGCTGAAAATCGATCCCATGATTTCTTTCTTGCTTGGGGCAGGTACTGGGATATGCGGTGCAGCTGCTATAGCGGCAGTATCGCCTGTTGTGGATTCAAAAGAAGAGGATACAGCGATGAGCGTCGGGATGATTGCATTGATGGGTACGATTTTTTCTGTCTGCTATACCATGCTTATTCCGATTCTCCCCCTAACACCAACTGAATATGGAATTTGGTCAGGGCTTAGCTTACATGAATTAGCTCATGTAGCATTGGCGGCTGAACCCGCTGGGGAAGCTGCTGTTACAATGGCATTATTGGCTAAATTATGCCGTGTTTTCTTGCTGATTCCTTTCTGTTTTGTATTAGTATTCTGGATGAAACGTAAACAGGAATCCGGCAATCAAACAGCCATTCCATTCCCGTGGTTCCTGCTGGGATTCCTAGCCCTAAGTATCTTCCGTACATATCTTGCCGGGTCATGGTTTCCTGAATACTTATATGATTACATTGCCACACTAACTACATTTCTACTTTCGATGGCTATGGCCGGGCTGGGATTGACAATAGATTTAAAAGAGCTCAAAAGTCGCGCAACTCTTCCATTGCTAACGCTATTCATTACATCTTTCCTTCTATCCATTCTGACTTATTTCTGGGTATAAGCCTTAGAGAGGCTTATGCCTCTTTTTTTATTTTTGTGTTTCCTTCATTTATAGGTGAGTTTTATTAAATTTTTTTGTCGTACAAGCCTATGTACATGCATATGATGTTTTTAGCAATCAAAATGGAGGTTAATATTTTATGTATGGATTAATGGGATATGTCTATTTAGGAATTTCCTTATCAGCCCCTATTGGACCAATTAATGCAGCACAAATGGAACGTGGTCTAAGACATGGATTCATGAATGCATGGGTATTCGGGCTTGGCGCCATTCTGGCTGACATCTGTTTTATGTTTGCTGTTTATACTGGCTTGTCTCAATATATACAAGTTCCACTCATTCAAACCTTTCTCTGGTTATTTGGTGCATTTGTCCTCACCTATTCTGGAATTGAAAGCTTGGTTGCGGTTTATCGCAATAAAAACCAAAGCAATACTCGGAACAGTGGAATTACACGTTCCTTTCGCTCTGGCTTTATCATGTCGCTAATGAATCCTTTATCTATTCTTTTCTGGCTCGGCATCTATGGATCAGTCCTCGCTCAAACTGTCACTCACCTATCCGCACAGCAAGTCATTATAAACAGTATGGCTATTCTTGCCGGAATCTTTGTTTGGGATATTTTAATGGCCATAATGGCTTCTATATTTAAACGGTATTTAACCAATAAGCTCTTGTCCGGAATCTCAATTATATCTGGCATTTCGTTAGTTGGTTTCGGAATCTATTTCGGGTATATGGGCTTTCAATCGTTATGAAACCTTCGCTTAGTGAGTGGCCTTTTACGTATGCGAATGATAGCCATAATGAAGGTAATCAAGCCAACAAAGGAAACAAAGACTAAACTTACGAAAAAACCCATTCTTGTATCCTTTTCAATAATTGTTCCCACAATAGCAAGCGTAATGAGACCAAGCCCAATCGTTCGCTTAACCTTTTCTTTTGTTTTTAATTCATTAAGTTTAGAATACGTTAACAGGATTAATAACCAATTATACAATATCAATAATCCAGCACCGGTTGTAAAATATTCATAAACCTTATCAGGCATTACTCTCGATAAAACAATCGAGATCAATAAGCCGGTAACTGTTACGGCAAAAGCCGGCAAAGGAATCGCGAACCTACCCTTTTTACTCAATAACTTGGGTGCATCTCTATCCTCTGATAAAGTGATCAGCATATTCGTAACGGAGTAAAGGGAAGCTGACATAGTTGAAAAACCAGCTATGATTAAAGCTCCATTAAATAGATGGGGGATGAATTTGATCGGATAATAGTTCAACACCGTAAGAAACGGGCTTTCGTTTAAATTAATCTTATTCCACGGGAGCATCATCACCACAAAACCCAAGGATATAATATAGATAAAAGTTAAAGCGAAAATCATCACTTTTCCTGCCTTGGGAGCATCTTCTTTTTTCTCTAATCTCATGGACATGATACCAAGAACCTCAATACCACCAAAGGCAAAGAAAGCAAACACAAGGGACGACCATGTTTTCTTCCAATCTGTCGGGAAAAATTCCTTACCTGTAGCAGGAAAGTCAAGCGTTTCTTTTCCATCAATTATTCCGCTTAGACCGAGGATTACAATAATAACGAACATTAGGATGGCCGACACCTTCACGATTGCACTGACATTTTCCATCGGCTCAAAAAGCTTTGTTCCAATCATAATAACAATCAGCCCCAGCCCGCCATATATGGCAGCAAAAATCCATAGAGGAAATTCTGGAAACCAAAACCTCGAGAATAAAGAAAGGGCCGTTAATTGACTCCCCATGATAAGCATTTCTGAGAACCAATAGACCCACCCATTTAAAAATCCAAAGGACCGTCCAAAAGCTTTTCTTGAATATGTGCGAAAGGACCCTTTTTGGGGATCTTTTTCTGTCATCTTCGCTAAAGCCTCATATACGATATAAGTGGTACATGCCGCAAGTAAAAAAGAAATTAATATAGCTGGACCGGCAAGTTTGATTCCCAATCCTGATCCAAGGAAAAAGCCTGTTCCAATTGTACACCCCACCCCTATTAGGGAGAGCTGCCACCACTGTAATTTTTTCTTTTCGGGAGTTACGCATGCTACTTTTTTCATATCTTATTCCGCCTTTGTCAGGTAGTATCCTCAATTAATCTGCTCCATCCAGACGAAACTTATGCTTTTTTGTATTCCCATATAAAAAGGGTACAATCCGCTTAGATTGTACCCTTTGGTTTTGTTGAATTATGGTTTTTATTGAATTAAATGCGTTCTACATTTGCAGCTTGCGGACCGCGATCTCCGTCTACGATTTCGAATTCAACTTCTTGACCTTCTTCAAGAGTTTTGAAACCTTCTCCTTGAATTGCAGAGAAGTGTACGAATACATCGTCACCATCTTCGCGTTCGATGAAACCAAAACCTTTTTCTGCATTAAACCATTTTACTTTTCCGACCATTTTTTGGCCTCCTAACTTTTAGTGAAAATTTTAAAAGTAGAAAACCAGAAAAACCTTTTCTGTCTAAGCATGTACTTAAAGACTATAAAAATTTTTTTGATCTTCAAACCTTTTAGCTGTTTTAATCGTATCATATACACCGCAAATTTACAAACAATTTAAACAACTCTAACTAATCCAATTTGTGCTTGTTATAACAAAATGAGGTAATAAATGTATAAAATGCACTATAAAATAACACAAAACGAAACAATTAGTGTGTGTTTTTAGAATAGAATAGACTGAAGCATGAGGATTCAACATGTATTTTATGTTAATCTTTTTGCTTTAACGTAGCAAGATTATGCGCAAATCAGCTCGTTCAATCGCTCCCCTTTCTGCTCAGCTATTTCACCATATACTTCATATGGAAATGCATACCGATGAAAAAGCAATCACCGATTTGTATAAAAATATAAAGATCTTCACCTGCACTCTACTTCCTTAGATAAAACGATAAGTGATAAACCCTCACTTTATTTCATACATGCTAACTATGTTATATTAACAGTACAAGATATTGGAGGAGTATGAAATTATGGCAAAAAGTTTAGTTTTAGCAGAAAAACCATCAGTAGCTCGTGATATTGCGAACGTACTGAAATGTACTAAAAAAGGAAACGGCTTTCTAGAAGGGGATAAATATATCGTAACATGGGCGCTTGGACATCTAGTCACGTTAGCAGATCCAGAAACCTATGATAAAAAATATCAAAAGTGGAACTTAGAAGATTTACCAATGCTTCCTGAGCGTTTAAAACTATCCGTAATCAAACAGTCAGGTAAGCAGTTTAATTCCATTAAATCGCAAATAAATCGTGCGGACGTTAATGAAATCATTATCGCAACAGATGCCGGACGAGAAGGTGAATTAGTAGCTCGATGGATTATTGCAAAATCTAAAGTAAATAAACCGATTAAACGGCTATGGATTTCATCCGTAACAGATAAGGCAATCAAGGATGGGTTCAACAATTTAAAACCTGGCAAAGCATATGAAAACTTATATTACGCTGCTGTAGCCCGTTCTGAAGCAGATTGGTATATCGGATTAAATGCTACTCGAGCCTTAACAACAAAATATAATGCACAGCTAAATTGCGGACGTGTACAAACACCTACTGTAGCTATGATAGCGGCACGAGAAGAGGAAATTAAAAACTTCACCCCACAAACATACTATGGTATTGATGCACAAACTGATTCTGTCAAACTAACTTGGCAAGATACGAACGGGAATAGTCGTAGCTTTAGCAAAGAAAAGATTGACTCCATTGTAAAGTCACTTGGCCGTCAAGATGCAACCGTGATCGCTATTGAACGAAAAGCTAAAAAATCATTTTCTCCAGCCCTTTATGATTTAACAGAATTACAGCGCGATGCCAATAAATTATTTGGCTACTCAGCGAAAGAAACGTTAAAAATCATGCAAGGTCTATACGAGTCGCACAAAGTCTTAACCTATCCTCGTACAGATTCTCGCTATTTATCTTCGGATATTGTCAGCACAATCCCGGAACGACTAAAAGCATGTGGAATAGGCGAATACCGTTCACTTGCTAATAAAGTACTGAACAGACCCATAAAGCCTTCTAAAGCGTTTGTAGATGATAGTAAGGTAAGTGATCACCATGCCATTATCCCGACTGAAGGATACGTTAACTACTCTTCTTTCTCTGATAAAGAGCGTAAAATCTATGATCTAGTAGTGAAACGTTTCATAGCCGTGCTTTTCCCTGCTCATGAGTATGAACAATTAACATTACAAACGACAATTGGAAAAGAGAAGTTTATTGCGAAAGGTAAAACAGTTATTAACTCCGGCTGGAAAGAAGTATATGAAAATCAATTTGATGATGAAGATTCTTCAGATGATGTAAAAGAGCAATTACTGCCTTATATTAAAAAAGGTGATGTATTAAAAACCAAATTATTTGCACAAACATCCGGGCAAACAAAACCACCTGCCCGATTTACAGAGGCCACCTTATTATCTGCTATGGAAAACCCGGCAAAATATATGCAAACGGGTAATAAAGAGCTTGCAGATACATTAAAAGCGACAGGTGGACTAGGTACAGTTGCTACACGTGCGGATATCATTGATAAACTATTTAATTCATTCCTAATCGAAAAACGCGGCGGCAAAGAAATATACATTACTGCAAAAGGCCGTCAACTGCTAGATTTAGTTCCCAAAGAATTACGTTCACCCTCTACAACAGCAGAGTGGGAACAAAAACTTGAATTAATTGCAAAAGGCAAGCTAAAAAAAGATGTCTTCATCAATGAAATGAAACAGCATACAAAAAAGATAGTGGCTGAAATTAAAGCCAATGATAAGAAATACAAACATGAAAACATCTCTACCAAGTCATGTCCTGATTGCGGTAAGCCTATGCTTGAAGTTAACGGTAAAAAAGGAAAAATGCTTGTATGCCAAGATCGTGAATGCGGCCATCGTAAAAATGTTTCACGTGTTACGAATGCACGCTGTCCACAGTGTAAAAAGAAACTTGAGCTTCGCGGTGAAGGAGAAGGACAAATTTTCGTATGTAAATGTGGCTATCGCGAAAAATTATCTGCTTTTGAAGCAAGACGCAAAAAAGAATCACGCGGTAAAGTAGATAAACGTACTGTTCAGAAATATTTAAAACAACAAAATGAAGAAGAACCGGTAAATAATGCACTGGCAGAAGCGTTAAAAGGATTGAAGTTCGATTAATAAAAAAGGCTTTACCATGCTCTACCATAGAATCAACTAAAACAGCATAAAAGAATAGAAAAAGCGTGTATTGATTAAATTCCATCAAAACACGCTTTTTCTATTCTGCTAAATCATCACCCTAAAATCAGGACGCTTGTTCACCAATTATTTCTGGTATTCCTTTATTAATTCATTCAATATTAATTGTTCTGTATGGCTATAATTGAGATCTGCTTTAGCCAGCTGTTCTTTAGAGCCTACTCCCACTGCAAACATACCTGCGCTCTTAATAGCTTCGACACCTGCTGCGGCATCCTCAATCCCTATGCATTCATAGGCTTTAACTCCGAGCATATCAGCAGCTTTCAGGAAGATTTCCGGATCTGGTTTGCCCCTTTTAATGGTATGAGCATCCACCATATAATCAAATTGGTCACTCAGCTGCAAAGAGTTCAACACAGCCGGTGCATTTTTACTGACAGAAGCAAGACCCAGCTTATATCCGGCATCTTTAATATCAATTAGCAGTTGCTTAATGCCAGGTAAGATATCACTCGGCGTGATCTGCTTAATCAGATCCACGTAATGCGCATTTTTCTGTGCAGCCAGCTTTTCTTTTTCTTCATCAGTATAGGAAGATTGTTTATTCCCAATCTCCAGTATGATTTCGAGAGATTCCATCCGAGAGATACCTTTTAATCTCTCATTATCTTCTCTTGAAAATTCAATCCCCAGCTCACTGGCAAGCTGTTTCCATGCACGATAATGATATTCTGCTGTATCTGTAATAACGCCATCCAAATCAAAGATAAACGCTTTTAATACTTTACTCACGAGATTTCCCCCTCCTTTTTCAGCGGTACATTTACTACACCATCAGCAGGCAATTCGAGCTCACTACCGTAAACTTTGAGTTTCATAACCGGCCCGGTTTGAGAAAAGCTCACGGACTCCTGATTTACTTCAATAGTTATGTGGTGATTTCTGTAATTGATAGTAAAGGAATAACGTTCCCAAGCCGCTGGGATAAATGGCGCAAAGGAAAGCTCTTCATTAAATGTTTTCATACCAGCAAATCCCTGTACAATTCCTAACCAGGAACCCGTCATACTTGTAATATGCAGGCCATCCTCAGTGTCATTGTTATAGTTATCCAAATCAAGCCTTGCTGTCCTTGTATACATCTCATACGCTTTCTCTTCCATACCGAGCTCAGCTGCCAAAATCGCATGAACGCACGGAGACAGAGAGGATTCATGTACAGTCATGGGCTCATAAAATTCAAAATTACGGCGTTTTTCTTCTTCTGTAAATTCATTATTCAGGAAATAAATTCCTTGCAAAACATCTGCCTGCTTAATAAAACAGCTGCGCAAAATTTTATCCCATGACCATTTTTGATTTAATGGGCGGTCTTCAGGCTTTAATTGTGATGCTGGCATCAAATCTTTATCCATATACGTATCATGCTGAACAAATACTTTATTTTCATCATCATATGGATAGTACATTTTATCCTTGATTTCCTGCCAGTTATTCAACTCTTCTTCCGTAATAAATAGGTCTGAAAATCTCGCTTCGTGCCCATTTTCTTTTAAATAGGCAATGACTTCGAGGGTGTAACGTAACGTCCATGCTGCCATTGTATTTGTGTACCAGTTATTATTGACGTTATTTTCATATTCATTAGGGCCTGTTACCCCATGGATCATGTATTGATCCTTCTTTTTATGATAATGAACACGATCAGCCCAGAAGCGTGAAATGCCAACCAGCACATCTATGCCATATTCGTTCAGATAGTTCTTATCCCCCGTATAATTCACATAATTATAAATCGCATAGGCAATTGCTGCATTACGATGAATTTCTTCAAACGTAATTTCCCACTCATTGTGGCACTCTACTCCCGTGAAGGTCACCATAGGGAATAATGCCCCTTTTACGCCCTGCCTTTCTGCGTTAAGATAGGCTCCTTCCAATTGAGCATGACGGTAGATTAAGAGATTGCGAGCCACTTCGGGCTGAGCTGTTGCCAGATATAATGGAATGGCATAGGCTTCAGTATCCCAATACGTTGCTCCGCCATATTTCTCGCCTGTAAATCCTTTGGGCCCGATATTTAATCGGGCATCTTCCCCATAATAGGTTGAAAACAGCTGAAATAGGTTAAAGCGAATTCCCTGTTGTGCTTCAATGTCTCCATCAATTTGAACATCTGCCAAGTCCCAGCGCTCGGTCCATTTATCGCAATGTGCTTTCAAACAGGCTTCAAAACCTTGCTGCTTAGCCGCGTTAACGATCTCCAAGCCCTTCTCACATAGAAATCCGGCATCATGGTCACGATCTGTTGTGATTGCTACATATTTGGTTAAGGTAACCGTTTTGCCCTCTTCTGATGAAACTTCAATTTTATTATCTACATATTCTTCATGTTTGAACGGATTGATCGCGGCTGTGTTACCATCCACTTCAAGAGCCATAGTTGCGGAAACGGTAAAGCGCGCTGTTCCGAAAGGGTTTTCATTTGTTTGCATCACCAAATTGCCAGTGAGCTCAGATGAGCTGGATGATATATATTTCCAAAAGTCTTCTTCATAATTGGAATCTTCATTACGAACTTCCCCATCTAAATAGGGAATAAACGTAATCGTGCTGTCATGGTTAATTGGTGTAACCGCATACTTAATTACGGCTAATTGTTTCTCTGCAATTGATAGATAGCGGACTACTTTCACAGCTGTTTCTTTTCCTGCTTGTGAAATGGTAAAGCATCTTGTGAGAACACCATTTTTCATATCCAGTTCACGGCTGTAATTGCTCACTTCTGACTTATTAAGGTCCATTTCCTCTTCACCTATGAAAACACGGATTCCGATAAAATTGATTGTATTAATGACTTTTCCAAAATAATTGGGATATCCATTCTTCCACCAGCCTACCCTTGTTTTATCCGGAAACCATACACCTGCTATATAGGTTCCTTTATGAGTATCACCTGTATAGGTTTCTTCAAAATTACCTCTTAGCCCCATATGCCCATTACCAAGGCTCGTCATGCTTTCTGCCAATCTGAAATCATCTTTATGCATCTCTTCTTCAATAATCTTCCAAGGATCTATTGAAAACAGCCGTTTCATGCAGTACCCCTTTCCATCTTGACTCGATCATTTATTTTAACTAGTGGTATATTGGCTTCATTGATTGAATTGTGCAATCGGTTGCACGAAAGTACAGTTTTATTATAACTCATTCATTAGTTTATGAAAGTATTATTTTGATAATTCTTAAATTTCCCTAAAATACATTACATAGAAGTGAAGCCAAAGTTTAAATAGTGACAAATGGTCTATATATGAACATTAGCTTCGGGCTCCACATAATAGGTCTTTCCCTACTACGCTTGATCTAACAGACTAAATATAAAAAACCTCTGAAGGATTACTTAATGGAGTAATCCTCTAGAGGCTGAATCCTGCTTTTTATTCATTTGAACGGATATCAGGACTATTTTCGTGCGGTGGCTTGCCGGGATGCATTGGTCCAAAGTGAGGCGGAATGTACCCATTTTCCTGAATCCTTTCAAATCGTTTATTCATATGATTTGTTAACATATCGGCAGACTCTTTAGACATAACACCGAATTCTACATACTTTGCAATAATAGCCTTTTCCTTCTCATACACTTCTTTATGCATCGCAGCCAATTCAGATTTTTGTTGCTCCGTTAATGTTGGTTTTGTTTGTTTATTGCTGTTTTCTGCCGCTTTTACAACCGTATTTGGTAATCCTATGGATGTAAAACTTAGTATAAAAGCCATTATCAAAAGCAGAGACCCTTTTTTCACTCATCCCACTCCTTCATTAGATTCTGACTCTAGTTTTTACCACTCTTCATTAATTATGCATGAGCTTTTCTCTCGTATATAAGTAAAAAAGGCTGTACCCGTTAAGAGCCAGCCTGTTCTTACTTATTTTCTTTTTCCTGGATTTGATTTCTTCTTTGTGAATTTTGGCTTTTGATCATATACAGGCCGAGTATCCACAATCTTTCCTTTATACAGTTCTTTTTTCTGAACGGTTATATTCAGTTCGCGCGCGTATTTTTTCAATTCACGTTCTTCACGTGCGGTTACGATAGAAATGACTGTTCCACTTGCTCCCTGACGGCCAGTCCTTCCTGATCGATGTATATATTGAGCAATCGTTTCAGGAAAATCGACATGGATAACAAATGGCAATCCTTCTATATCCAATCCTCTTGCTGCCACATCAGTAGCTAACAATATAGTAGACTCCTGCCTGCGAAAATCACGTATCGCTGCTTCCCTGTCCATTTTTTTAGAATCACCATGAATGATACCTAAATCTACTCCCTTATATCGAAGCTTAGATGCCAACACATCTAGATTTCCGATATCTTTACCAAAGACAAGAGCTCGCATATCAGCCATTTTTGTCAGTTTCTCAAGGATGAAAATTTTATCACGCGCCTCGGTGACAAAATAAATGTGATCGACTTTTGATTGCACGGTATCTTCCTTTTTAACTCTTACTTTAACTGGATCATTCATCCATTGGTCTGCTTCTTCCTCTAATCCAGCCGGCAGCGTAGCAGAAAAAAGAACAACCTGACGATCTTTCATTGTGCTCTTAATGATTGTTCCAACTGTAGGCAAATGTTCCGGAATCATGAGTTGATCCCCTTCATCCAATACAATTGTTTTGACCTCATGCATTTTTAGCTTTTTTTGCTTAATCAGTTCCTCAAGCCTGCCTGGAGTTCCGATAACAATATGAGGATGTTTTTTCAGCTTCTCCAATTGACGCTTTGGATTGGCACCCCCGATAAATGAGGCAGCTGTGATACCTGTCTCTTTTGCCCATGCTTGTACAACTTCAAAAATCTGCATAACAAGCTCTCTTGAGGGAGCCAGAATAACAGCCTGAACCTTTTGTTCATCCGCTTTTATTTTATTTAGGATAGGAAGGACATAAGCAAGGGTCTTACCAGTCCCTGTCGGAGACTCTGCCAACAGGTCCTTTCCTTCATAGATAGGGAAAAATGTTTCTTTTTGGACTGTCGTTGCTTCTTTAAACCCGGATAATTCCCATTGTTTTTTTAACCCATCTATTAACTCATTGATCATTAAATCATTTGTACTCATTATATTCTCCTAACTAAATCCTTACTTGTATGGTTCTTATTATACATATGCCAAACGATGAATATCAATAAAGGAGAGGCCTCGACACATTCCAAAGGAGTCTCTCCTTCCCAAACACAATTTTATACAGTCTTTAAACCTCAACCATTTGAAGAATCAAGTTCGTTATTTCCTGCGGCAGAGCAACTGTTTTAAGTATTGATTTGCCTTTTACCACTTCGTCAGTTATACACCTGCTGCTGCAACGGGTGTATCCACATAAACACCAGCCAATTTTAAATATGTCTCCTTCATATAGCCAGGGAAGCGTGCTCCAAGCGATACTTTTTAAGCAATATGATGTATTGGTAGAAGAAAATACAGTTATACTACATATATACAATAAAATTACTATATTAAAAGAACGCACAAAAAGTGAAAATGTATTTATTTATAGGCTTCTTGCGACATGGGATTATTTCCATTAGAATGAAACTACTAGTTTATGCGAAAGAGGTTGAAGATGGTGGAGCACAACAATACGTCAAATTTTATTCGTAACATTGTTATTGATGATATAAAATCAGGTAAAACAGAACAGGTTATTACTCGTTTTCCTCCTGAGCCAAATGGGTATTTGCATATTGGACATGCAAAATCCATAGTTTTAAACTTCGAACTTGCTGATGAATTTAAAGGCAAAACAAATTTACGTTTTGATGATACAAATCCGTTGAAAGAAGATACAGAGTATGTTGAATCTATTAAAAAAGATGTCAAATGGCTCGGGTTTGACTGGGACAACCTCTTCTTTGCTTCTGACTACTTTGAAGAAATGTACAATCGTGCGATCTTGTTAATCGAAAAAGGATTAGCTTATGTTGACGATTTAAGTGCAGACGAAATACGAGAGTATCGCGGATCTTTAACTGAGCCAGGTAAAGAAAGCCCTTATCGTACCCGTTCTATTGAAGAAAATCTGGATTTATTCAAACGTATGCGTAATGGCGAATTCGGTAATGGCGAAAAGGTTCTTCGCGCCAAAATTGATATGAGCTCACCCAACATTAATTTACGTGACCCGGTTATCTATCGAATAGCTCATGCTACACATCATAACACAGGTGATAAATGGTGTATCTATCCTATGTATGCATTCGCTCATCCAATTGAGGATGCGATTGAAGGTGTTACTCACTCCATTTGTACTTTGGAGTTTGAAGATCAGCGCCCGCTTTACGATTGGGTTATTAAAGAATGTGAAATGGAAAGTACACCAAGGCAGTATGAGTTTGGCCGCTTAAATTTAACGAATACCGTTATGAGCAAGCGAAAATTGAAGCAATTGGTTGAAGAAGGCTATGTAGATGGCTGGGATGACCCAAGGATGCCGACTATTTCCGGTCTGCGCAGAAGAGGATACACACCTGAATCCATCCGTAATTTCTGCCGTGAAATTGGAGTAGCGAAAACAAGCGGTATTGTGGATGAAAAAATGCTTGAGCACTTCGTAAGAGAAGATTTAAAATTAAAGGCACCACGAACAATGGGAATCTTAAAACCATTAAAAGTAGTCATTACCAACTATCCGGAAGGACAAGTTGAAATGCTTGATGCTGAAATCAATCCAGAAAATCCTGAGATGGGCACGCGTAAAATTCCATTCTCGAGAGAAATCTATATTGAACAAGAGGATTTCATGGAAAATCCTCCAAAAAAATATTTCCGTCTCTTCCCTGGAAATGAGGTACGCCTGAAGCATGCCTATTTCATTAAATGCGAAGAAGTCGTTAAAGATGAGGACGGCAATGTAATTGAATTACGCTGTACCTACGATCCGGAAACGAAGAGTGGATCAGGTTTCACCGGCCGTAAAGTGAAAGGTACCATTCACTGGGTTGAGGCAACACAGGCTGTTCCAGCTGAATTCCGTTTGTATGAACCGCTCATTCTTGATGAAGAAGTAGAAGACGGAAGTTTCCTTGATCATGTAAATCCGAATTCCTTACTCATTGAAAACGGCTTTGTTGAACCTAATATGAAAAACGTTCAACCAAATGAGAAATTCCAATTCTTCCGCCATGGATACTTTAATGTTGACAATAAAAACACAACAGCTGATCATTTAGTTTTCAACTTGATCGTATCTCTGAAGAGTTCCTTTAAAATTTAAACCTTTATACACTGAAGGACCGTGATAATACACGGTCCTTTGTCATGTTGATTTTGAATTGGAATCATGGTTGTTACTCATAATTGCTTGCTTTTAAATACTCCCTAGGCGAGAGCCCAAACTCCTTTTTAAAGGCCCTAACAAAGGTTGAGTAATCATTAAAACCTGCACTTTGGGAAATATGTGTCATCGATTCTCCCTTCGAGAGCATCGATTTTGCCAGATATAATCTCTTCTGCAGGATATACCGATGCAACGTGTACCCTGTATAGGATTTAAACTTTCTCATTAAATGATACTTACTCAAAAAACATTTTGATGCTAATACCGGTATGGAGAGATCCTCATTTAAATGTTGATTAATATACGTTAAGACGTCTGTTATATTTTTATCAAAAAGGATATCCTGTGAATGTATTGTTGCTTCATCATGGATAAAAATACGATTAAGAATAATCAGCAATTGCATTAACAGAGCTGATTTTAAAATATCATCTCCAAAAGCAGCTTCCCGTTCAGTCTCTATTAATTCCTGAACAATGCTTTTAATTTTTCCAAGCGGCTTATTCGAAATTCGTATCAGATTAATTTCACGGCGGGCAGCCAAATCAAAACACATCAACAAATTGCTATTTTCGCTGCTATGCCTGGAAACCATAGCTGGATCAAACCAAATGATAAAACGCTCATATTCTTCCGTTGGGTCGATAATTGGCTTATGGATTTGTCCATGCCCTATGATGAGCAAATCCCACGGTTTCAATTTATAAGCCTTCCCTTCTATCATGTAAGTGACATTTCCTTTAATAAAGATGATGATTTTATTAAAATCGTGATAATGGTATTCAAACTCATTCACAATTTGGTCCTTAATGTGAAATACTTTTAATTCCTGATTTAGGATTCCTCTTCTCTCTGATTGCTGTCTATCAAATTTAAGCATTACATTCCTCCTGCTTAAGAGCACTTTTTGCCATCTTTTAAGCAATATTTTCATAGAACGTGGTAAAATAGTCAAGTATGCTTATAGTAGTAATTATCGAGAGGCAGTGAACAGAATGAAACAAATTTTTTCAAATTATAAAGGCTCCATCATCTTACTGCTGGCTATCACGATTGGCGGAATAGCCGGATATATTATTGGTCCCGATATAGCAGTTATTAAACCATTCGGGGACTTATTTCTGAACTTATTATTCATGATTATTGTTCCGCTTGTGTTTTTCAGTATCACTTCCGCGATTGCAAATATGAGCGAAATGAAGCGACTGGGGAAAATCATGGGCAGCATTGTCATCGTGTTTTTCACAACAGCTCTTATCGCCGCTGTACTCGGCTTCCTGGGTACAACTGTTATAAACCCGATTGGAGATTCAGATGTATCATCCATTAAAGAATTAATGTCAACCGCTGAAGTACCGGAAACAGAAGAAATCTCTTTCCTGGGCCAATTAGTTAATACCTTTACGGTCAGTGATTTTTCGCAGCTATTATCTAAATCCAATATTTTGCAGTTGATCGTATTTTCCGTATTAGTTGGGCTGGCTACAGCAATGGCTGGGGAAAAGGGCCGTCCTGTTGCACAACTGATGACCTCAGCAACTGAAGTATTAATGAAGGTTGTCAAGATTGTCATGTACTATGCACCTATCGGACTGGGCTGTTATTTTGCCACGATTATTGGTGAGCTTGGACCGCAAATTTTAGAAGGATATGCCCGTTCATTCGTTCTTTATTTAATTTTGAGCGTTATTTATTTCTTTGGATTCTTTACATTATATGCCTATATTGCAGCTGGGAAAAATGGGATTAATATATTCTGGAAGAATATCCTCCCTCCATCAATAACAGCTATCGCAACATGTTCAAGTGCTGCTTGTATACCAATTAATCTGGAAGCTACGAAAAGGATTGGAGTACCAGACGATATCGCCGAAACAGTTATCCCCCTTGGCGCCAATACACATAAGGATGGTTCTGTATTTGGCGGAGTCCTGAAGATCGTCTTTTTATTCAGCCTCTTCGGTAGAGATATGACAAGTGTATCAAGTATTTTAAGTATTCTTGCTGTTTCCTTCCTTGTAGGTGCGGTAATGGGCGCTATCCCAGGCGGAGGTATGATTGGAGAGATGCTGATCCTTTCCGTATTTGGATTCTCACCAGAGGTGCTTCCAATTATCGCTGTTATCAGCACCATCATTGATATACCAGCGACCTTATTAAACTCAACTGGAAACACTGTATGTGCAATGCTTGTGGCTCGTTTAGTTGAGGGTAAGAACTGGTTGCAGAACTCACTTAGTAGAACAGCTAAAGCATAAATACTAAAATTACGAGAGTTGAAGTGAAACCAACAACATCAACTGTCACATTTTAAAGCCCCTTAAACTTTCAATAGTTAAGGGGCTTTTCTTTCTTCAATAGCTCCCGCAAACCGCCACAGGAGAATTTATAGTATGCCTGCTGTTTAGTCTACTTTTGGGCACGAATGATTCGGTAACCCAACGCGTCACGATATTGATGTAAAAATCTTTCATGCTGTTCCAATAAATCAAATATAGCAGTTGGAACGTCCTCAGATGGCTGGAATTCTGTCATGAGCTCCTGATCATCATAAAAGGATGGTAATGTTCTAACTTGTACGTCCACAAATCCTGCCTTTATCAAAGCGTCCTTCCACCTATCCTCGTTCCACATTTGCCGAAAACCATAAAACTGCCCAATCTGTTTTTGTTCTATTTCAGCAAGTTGTCTTTGCATGGTTAATTCAATGGCATATAATACGCCACCAGGCTTTAATACCCTTTTTATTTCTCTCAGAGCTGGCTCAATTTCAACGAAAGATAGCACAGACTCAGCCAAACAATAATCAACAGCTTTGTTATCCAGCGGGATTTCATCCAATGAGGCTTCTATAACCTGCACAGGTAAGCCTAATTGTGAAAACCGATACTTTGCTTTCTCTATCATGACTGGATGGGCATCAAGCGCAATCAGGTTTGCATGGTAAGTATTATACAAATAGGCACTGGTTTGTCCCGTACCACAACCTGCATCCAGGATGATGGTATCTTGCTGAATTGGCTCATTCTTCAGCATCATTTCTGTTGCTTTTAACCCACCCGGGTGCGCCCCTCCTATTCCAAGTTCAGATAGTACATCCATATACGTAAATTTGGCCATTTTACACCTCTGTCATTGTTTTTCACATTTTATGGCCCCTTCTTTATTTTGGTTCATATCTTACCATCGGATTTTTATCGTCCAATTAGGTAAACAAACAGTCAAGTTGTCCATCTATCAATACAATACAGAGAAAACATTATTTGAAAGGGGCATCAAGTGGATGAACTACTACAATCTTTGCAATAAACATATTGGACGAAATGTGCGCATTACCGATCGCCATAATCGTGTTCATAACGGCACAATTACAAGGGTCACTAGATCTCATGTATGGATTAAACCTCATGGCGGACAGCATGGCTATGGCTATTGGGGCGGCGGCTGGGGCTGGGGTGGAGGCTGGGGCTATCCGGTAGGACTTGGCCTTATTACCGGCTTTGCCTTAGGAGCTTTATTTTTCTAAACGGACATGGCCTCGTATCCTATTCCGATACGAGGCCATTTTCATCATTTGCTTAATTGGATAAAGACTACTTTCAAGTAATTACCCTCTGAATATTCTTCTATCGTTCTAAAATCCTCCGGCAATGAAAATTCTTCAACAATTTTATATTTCTGATGCATTTCCTTACAAGCCGTATCGATAAAGGCTTTGAATTTATCCATTCCAAACAGACTGCAATTGGTTGAGGCAACAATCATTCCGCCTTTTTCTGTAATTGCGATGGATTCCTTCAGTAAATTCGTATAATCCTTAGCAGCACTGAAAGAGAATTTCTTCGACTTGGCAAAGCTTGGCGGGTCGAGTATAACCATATCAAACTTTAACTCTTTTCTTCTTGCATATTTAAAATACTTAAAGACATCCTCTACGATAATGTCCTGTGCTTCATAGTCGATTCCATTCACACTGAATTGCTCAATCGTTTTCGCTCGGCTTCTATTGGCAAGGTCCACACTGGTTGTCTTTTTTGCTCCACCAAGTGCAGCAAACACCGAGAACGCCCCAGTGTATGAAAACATATTAACAACTTTCTTTCCCGCTGCATAGCGGTCCCGAATCGTTTTACGTACATCACGCTGATCTAAGAACACACCTACCATGGCGCCATCATTTAAATTAACAGCAAAGTTTACGCCATTTTCCTTAACGATGATAGGAAACTCACCTTTTTGACCTTCAACAAAATCATCGTCTTCAATGTATTTCCCTTTTGTATCAAAACGTTTTTTTTCATAAATTCCTTTAAAATCTGTTAATCTGCGCAAAGAGTCTAAAATATATTCTTTGAATGTGTAAATACCCTGACTGTACCATTGAATGACATAATACCCATCATAATAATCAATAATAAGACCCCCAATTCCGTCACCTTCACTATTGAACACACGGAAAGCTGTTGTATCTTCCATGCTGTAATAGTGCGCTCGGTTATCAAGTGCCTTACGAATCTTATCATCAAAAAATGCTTGATTAATAGAAAGATTCTCCTGTCTGGTCAATACCCAGCCATAGCCTTTGTTTTGCTTGCCGAAGTACCCTTTTGCAACAAAACGGCCCTCTTTATCAACAAGTTTAAGAATCTGGCCTTCCTCCTCCAGTTTATGAGGAGACACGATCGCTTCCTTTGATATTAGCGGAGACCCACTCCTTATTTTCTTACTGTCTCTTGGTTTTATTTCACAGATTAATTCCTTTTGACTTGAACTCATTTTTAATTCACATACTCTCTCTCTTTTGATCTTTTCTACTAACAGTATAACGAAAACTCCCTTCCTTCCCAAATTAAACATCATTAAAATGAAGGAATTTCCACTTTCTTCGTCTAATTCTTTATGATAAGTTCTCAGGAAGGAGGTCATTTTATGAAGATTAAACTACTTTCTCTTTTCATTTTATTAATGAGTATTATTTATATTTTCTTCATTCCATCTGAACCATTTGAACTCAAATTGCTATTTAAATTAATTCCTATGTGGATGATTATCTACTTTGCCTTTCTCCAAAAATCTGATGAGGTTCGGCAAAATAAAAGACTTATCATGATCGGACTGTTTTTTTGTATGCTCGGTGATGGACTGCTCCACTGGTTTATAATTGGGCTAAGCTTCTTTTTGATTGGGCATCTCATTTATATTGCTGGATTTCTAAAGCAATGGAATTTTTCCAAACTTCGCTTTTTATCGATCTTTCCGCTTCTCGCTTTTGACTTTATAGTCGGTAACAAACTGATAAATGCCCTGCAGCAGGCAGGAAATGATGAATTGGTTATTCCTATCATCTTCTATATTGGTGCGATTTCTATGATGGCATGGGCAGCCTTTATGACCGGAAATTTGTATGCAATTTGCGGGAGTCTGCTTTTTGTGATTTCTGATACTATATTATCCTGGAATATGTTTATTTCTGATGTATCTCACTCACATATCTGGATTATGACAACCTATTATGCAGCTCAATATTGCATTGCCTTCAGTATCGGAAAAACCTCTGAGCAGACAATTTATTCAACTATAAATCCTTCGAAAGGATAAGGCTCATTTCCTAGACTTAAGGTAAGGGATCGATAACCATAAGGGGGATATTCTATTCCACACTATTAAAAAAAAGCAGATTCAATTGAATCTGCTTTTACGTTTTTCTATATTAAAGAACCAACCCGACAATGATTCCTGATAATACGCTTACAAGAGTGGCTCCAAATAGCAATTTCAAGCCAAAACGTGCGACAACATTTCCTTGTTTTTCGTGTAATCCTTTTACCGCTCCGGAAATAATTCCGATCGAGGAGAAGTTTGCAAAGGATACAAGGAAAACGGAGATGATACCAAGAGTACGTTCGCTGAATGTATTCTCTATTTCTGTCAAGCTGATCATCGCAACAAACTCATTTGTTACTAGTTTTGTAGCCATGATACCACCCGCAGATACTGCTTCACTCCAAGGGACACCCATTATAAAGGCAAATGGTGCGAAAATATATCCTAATATTTGTTGGAAGGAAACTCCGATTGTCATATCAAACAAGGCATCTATACAAGCCATTAACGCAACGAAACCAATCAACATGGCAGCTACGGTAATCGCTACTTTAAAGCCGTCCATGATATACTCACCAATCATCTCGAAAAAGGTTTGTTTTTCTCCTTCTTCTGCCACAACGAGAATATCATCTTTATCATCTACTTCATATGGATTGATCAGGGAAGAAATAATAAATCCACCAAATAGATTGACCACTAAAGCGGTTACTACATATTTAGGATCAATCATCGTCATATATGCACCGACAATTGACATGGAAACGGTAGACATAGCTGATGCACATAAAGTATATAAACGGTGAGGCGGTAACTGCCCTAATTGTTTTTTCACCGTTATGAATACCTCTGATTGTCCAACCATTGCTGACGCTACTGCATTATATGATTCTAGTTTACCCATTCCATTTACTTTGCTTAACAGAAGGCCAATTCCCTTCATAATAAAAGGAAGAATTTTAAAATGCTGTAATATTCCGATTAATACTGATATAAAAACAATTGGCAATAAAACTGTAAGGAAAAATGGTGCTTCTCCTTCATTTGCCAATCCGCCAAATACAAAAGATATTCCTGATTCTGCAAATTTCAGTAAATGTCCAAAAACAGAGGCAATACCTTGGATTAAAACGAAGCCGAATTTGGTATTTAATAATAAAGCTGCTAATGCAATCTGTATAACAATCATTAGCCCAATATATTTATACTTAATTTGTTTCCTGTTTGAACTCACTAACAAAGCTAACCCTACCACTGCCAGTAACCCGATGATTGAAATTAGATATTTCATCATAATTCCTCCACTAAGATGTTTAGATTATTTTTGGTACACCTTAACTAAAAACCCATTCTACTTTACAGAATCCGGCTCCAATTATGTTTGGAGATTGGAGCCGAACACTGTTCTTTATAGTTGAATTAAATTATTTCCCCATGTCCGTTGATTTAAAAAATCCTGGTAGTAATTCTGTAATTGAAGTTTCCAATAAGTCACCCTTTAAGTTGGATAAATAGACTTTCGTATTGTGATCACTAAACTCGGCGATTACTTGTCGGCAAGCTCCACATGGTGATACCGGACCATCTGTATCAGCAACAATAGCAATCGCTTCAACTTTTGGTTCACCTTCTGAAACAGCTTTAAATAATGCTGTTCGTTCAGCGCAATTCGTCAGTCCATAAGATGCATTTTCAATATTACACCCACGGAAAACATGCCCATTTGCAGTTAAAACAGCTGCACCCACCTTAAATTTGGAGTACGGTGTATATGCCTGTTTCCGTGCCTCGATTGCTTCTTGAATCAAACTGTTTTTATCCATAAGGGGCCTCCCACATGCTTCTTCTACTAATTAATAGTCTGTGTTCGCTGTTTCACCTTTGGCAATTGAAACTCCAGAACTCGCACCAATACGGGTAGCACCAGCTTCTGTCATTGCTTTTGCATCTTCAAGACTTCTAACACCGCCAGAAGCTTTAACACCGATTTCAGCTCCAACTGTTTTTCTCATTAGAGCGATGTCTTCCACTGTTGCGCCGCCTGTAGAGAATCCAGTTGATGTTTTAACAAAGTCTGTACCTGCAGATACAGCCAGTTGACACGCTTTCTCAATTTCTTCTTTTGTTAACAGACATGTTTCGATGATAACTTTTACTAGAGCTTTCCCTTTTGCTGCATCTACTACTGCTTTAATATCAGCTTCAACGACATCATAACGGCCATCTTTCATAGCCCCGATATTGATGACCATATCCACTTCATCCGCACCATTTTCAATTGCATTTGTTGTTTCAAAAGCTTTTACTTCAGAAGTATTTGCTCCCAATGGGAAACCAATAACTGTACAAACTTTTACTTCCGGTGTGTCTTTAAGCATTTCTGCACATTTTTTAACCCATGTTGGATTTACACATACAGAAGCAAATTTATGCTCTTTTGCTTCCTCAACAATTGTCGTTATTTGTTCTTCTCTTGCATCTGCTTTTAATAATGTGTGGTCGATTAAAGATGTTAATTTTGTAGTCATTTACTTTTCCTGCCTTCCAAATCTTAAATTAATGAATTTCAGTATATATTAATGTTGGAGCTGTTACTTCTTCATCACTGATGCTGTATGCTCCATAAATCTTTTCTAATACGCTTGCGATATCTTCTGAATTTGAATGTACAGTTACGAGTGATTCACCTTCCGCAACTTTATCTCCGACTTTCTTATTCAGTACAATCCCAACAGCCAGGTCAATAACAGATTCCTTCGTAGCACGGCCAGCTCCAAGCATCATCGCAGCAACACCAATTTCCTCAGCCTGAATGCCAGAAACATATCCAGTAGCTTTTGCCGGAACTTCAATCTGGTATTTAGCTGTTGGTAGTTTGGATGGATCATCAATAACAGATGCATCTCCGCCCTGAGAAGCAAGGAATGTCTTGAATACTTCAAGCGCTTTTCCATTATGCATAACTTCCTCAAGCATGCCACGTGCTTCTTCAGTTGTTTCCGCTTTGCCAGCTAGTATGACCATATGGCTTCCCAATGTTAAACATAGTTCATGCAAATCAGCCGGACCTTTACCCACTAAAGTGTCAATCGCTTCTTTAATTTCCAGTGCATTTCCCACTGCAAATCCAAGTGGTTGACTCATATCGGATATGATTGCTTTTGTATTTCTGCCAACTCCATTTCCGATATCAACCATTGCTCTTGCCAATTCTTTTGCATCGTCAAGGTTTTTCATGAATGCTCCATCGCCTGTTTTAACATCAAGAACAATAGCATCTGCTCCGGCTGCGATTTTCTTACTCATAATCGAGCTTGCAATTAGAGGAATAGAATCTACTGTTGCTGTCACATCACGTAAGGCATATAACTTTTTATCAGCTGGTGTTAAGTCACCACTTTGCCCAATAACAGCGATTTTATTTGTATTAACGAGGTTGATGAAATCTTCATTTGAAATTTCCACATGGAATCCTGGAACAGCTTCTAACTTATCAATTGTACCGCCTGTATGGCCTAAACCACGTCCAGACATTTTTGCAACCGGTACTCCAAGTGCTGCTACCAAAGGTGCCAACACAAGCGTTGTTGTATCACCAACACCACCCGTACTATGCTTGTCTACTTTTACGCCATTTATTTGTGATAGATCAATTTGATCTCCTGATTCAACCATTAACTCAGTTAAGTTAACTCTTTCTTCCTGAGTCATACCTTGAAAATAAATTGCCATAGCAAATGCTGACATTTGATAATCAGGTATACTTCCATTCGTAAATCCTTCAATAACAAATTGGATTTCACTTTTATTCAACTCATGACCGTTACGTTTCTTTTCAATAACGTCAACCATTCTCATGATCTTACACCTCATTTTTGAATTATCGTAAAATAGCCACCATTACTTAGATTAAGTATGTAAGTGAAAATATTGGTAGCACTTACAAAACTAACTATACCATATAAATTGAACAAAAGTAATATTAAAGTTTGAACAAATGTAAAACAATTTTTCGTCATTCTATTTATCCTCTAAAATCCATTTTTTAACACAGAAAACCTCCTATTAATATAAACAGGAGGTTAGAACCATATTCACTTTTTTGTTTATTTATCCAAAATAAATTTGGCCGTATATTGATCTGTAATTATTACATTAGCAAACCCACCCTTTAGCGCCCCATGGATGGAATCTACCTTCTGGGAACCCCCGGCAACCAATATGGAATATTCCTTTTCCTTCAGCTCCTCCAAATCAATTCCCAATGTTCGTTCATTCAACGAATCATTGCAAATTTCCCCATTCTTATCGAAAAAGCGTGAACAAATATCTCCAACTGCTTTGGAATAAAGCATCTCTACATCTTCTTTCGTAAAATATCCCAGTTTAAAAAGCAGAGATTCTGTTTTAATCGGCCCACAAGTAAATAATGCGATATTAGCTTTTTTACCAGTATCTAAAATTCCTTTAATATGTCTGTCTGCCATCAGTGCTTGCTTAACAACTACCCGGTCTACAATTGCCGGTAAAGGTAAATGAAGTGGCATGGTATGAAAGGCTTTGCCGAATAAATAAAGAATTTCCGACACATAGGTATGTGTCTCAGAATGGCTGATTCCACCTTTGAGCTGCACAATCTTAACATTATTCACTATTTTCTTCTTCAACTCTACTGCGACATGGTAGAGAGTCGTTCCCCATGTTACCCCGATGATGTCGTGATCTTTAACGATTGTATCAAGATATTCAGCGGCTTTTAGTCCAATAGTTGTTTTAATAATATGATCATCATACTGGGGAACAGGCACAACCACTGCTTTTTTCAGCCTATATTTTTTCTCAAGCGCAGCCTCCAGACTCTCTATATTTTCCTCATTATCACCTATTTTAATTTGGACAATTCCTTCTCTTTTAGCCGTTTGCAGCATACGTGACACAGTAGGTCTTGATACACCTAGTTTTTTTGCTATTTCATTCTGTGTATAGTCCAGTAAATAATAAAGCTTAGCCGCTTCTACCACTTTATTTTTTTTATCTGCTTCCATATCAAACCCCTATTTTCCTTCATATAGTTCTTATTTCAAACCCTAAAATACGATTGTTTTATTCCCCTGTACAATAATTCTGTCCTGTAAGTGCCATTTTACGGCTCTCGCCAGCACACTTCTTTCAATTGTTTGTCCTATTTTCTTCATTTGCTGAATATCGTCCTGGTGATTAACACGCATAATGTCCTGCTCAATGATTGGACCTTCATCCAAATCGTCTGTTACATAGTGACTGGTTGCTCCAATCAGTTTAACCCCGCGTGCAAACGCTCTCTCATATGGGCGTGCTCCCATGAATGCTGGTAAAAAGGAATGATGGATATTAATAATTTTATTCTTATATAGCTTAACGAAACTTGGAGATAGAATTTGCATATAGCGTGCTAATACTATTAGGTCGATCTTATATTGATTGAGCAGCGCCTTTTGCTTTTCCTCCGCTTCTGTCTTCGTTTCTTTCGTCACAGGTATATAGAAGAATGGGATATGCATCGATTCTACCAACTCTTTGGCATCTATGTGATTACTGATCACAATCGGAACCTCTGTCATTAAATCGCCTGATTGCCATTCCCATAATAGTTCTCGTACACAATGCAGCTCCTTCGAAACAAATATAGCTGTTTTCTTTATATGAAAGTTAAAAATAATATCCCATTTCATCTTAAACTTATTCGCTATTGAAAGGAATCCTTCTTTCAATTCATTCTCTTTTTTACCCAAATCTGGGCACTCGAATTCAATCCTCATAAAAAATGTTCCCGCATTACTGTCTGTTGAATATTGGCTGGATTCAAGGATATTGGCATCTTGTTTAAACAGGAATTCTGATACAGCTGCTACAATACCAGGTTGATCTGGACAATTGATTAGTAGTCGACCCTTATCTCGCTGACTTTCCTTATAGTGATCCACTTGTTTCTGAGCTCTTGTTTCCATTCCCTCACCATCCTGATCCGTTTTCGGTCCATATTAATCCGCTTACATTATTTTCATTTTAACATATATCCATGCCTAATCTCTCTGCTAATATCTTTTCATTTCCCTTTTATGGGATATTCTCTCAAGCAAAAAAGGGCAAGCTTGTAGCTTGTCCCACTTATTCCTTATATGACATATCATTTGAATGAAAAATGGATATCATTTCTGTTGGATCTCCAGCTTACCCTTGCTTTGGCTATGGTGTATTTGGCCCGGGGATAGGCTGGGTCATAGGTAGCTATAGCCCAGTGAAGTCACCTTTTCCTTGGCTTTGGGGTGCCTTTACCCGGGGATAGGCCGCCCATAGCCGGAGTATAGGTGTATCAAGGTATCAAGGGCCTTATAATAAGTTTAAATTTTTTGTGTCCTCCTGCTATCCGTTCTTTTTCACTAACATATACAGATTCTAAAAATATATTTAAATTTATGTTTCTAAAGGTATGCGTAACGGGTAAAACAACGGGTAAATAGGTAAATATTGTTTTATTAGCTGAACTCTGCTAATAGAGAGAATGTGAGGTGGTACAAATGGGACAAAATCATACGATGATGCAATTTTTCGAGTGGCATATCTTACCCGATGGCACTCACTGGAAACGATTAAAAGAATTAGCGCCAGTATTAAAAAACAGTGGAATAGATTCTGTTTGGATCCCACCCCCAACTAAAGGACAAACTCCTGAAGATACAGGTTACGGAATATATGATTTATATGACTTAGGTGAATTTGACCAAAATGGCTCCATTCGAACAAAGTATGGTACGAAGGACGAATTAATAGAAGCCATTGAAGCATGTAAAGAAAATGGGATTTGCGTGTATGCAGATATCGTCATGAACCATAAAGCTGGAGCAGATGATACAGAGAGATTTAAAGTTATTGAGGTTGATCAGAATGATCGAACAGTAGAGATTTCGGAACCATTTGATATTGACGGTTGGACAAAGTTCACGTTCCCCGGACGCGGTGACACATATTCTAACTTTAAGTGGAATAGTGTGCACTTCAATGGAACTGATTATGATGAAGGTACGATTCGAACAGGAATATTTAAAATCCTCGGCGAACATAAAGACTGGAATGAACATGTAGATAAAGAGTTTGGAAACTATGACTACTTAATGTTCGCAAATATTGATTATCGTCATCCAGATGTGAGAAATGAAATGAAGAGTTGGGGGAAATGGCTCGCTGACACGATTAAATGTGATGGTTATCGCTTAGATGCTATTAAGCATATTGATTATACCTTTATTAAAGAATTTGCCGATGAAATGAGAAAGGCCCATGGTGATGACTTTTATATGGTAGGAGAGTACTGGAATCCAGACCTGAAAGCATGTCAGGAATATCTGGCGAAGATTGACCATACTCTTGATTTATTTGACGTGCCGCTCCATTATAAGTTACATCAAGCCTCACAAATGGGACGCGATTTTGATTTAACAACTATTTTTCACGATACCCTAGTGGAATCCAATCCATTAAATGCTGTAACATTTGTAGACAATCACGATTCACAACCGGAAGAATCACTGGAATCATGGATCAATGATTGGTTTAAACCATCCGCTTATGCACTTATTTTATTACGTCATGATGGCTATCCATGTGTTTTCTATGGTGATTATTATGGAGTTGGCGGCGAGAATCCGGTTGGAAGAAAAAATAAATTGATTGATCCTCTTCTATATGCGAGAGTCCATAAAGCTTATGGGGAACAAGTCGATTACTTCGATCATCCTAATACAATTGGATGGGTAAGAATGGGCATTGAAGAGAAGGAAAATTCCGGATGCGCCGTTGTCATCTCAAATGGCGAAGAAGGTGAAAAAAGAATGCTTGTAGGTGTAGAAAGAGCTGGCGAAGTATGGACCGATTTCACCAATAACCGATCAGATAAAATCGAGATTGATGAAGAGGGCTGGGCAACCTTTCCTGTCAATGGAGGCAGTGTTTCTGTATGGGCCAAGCCGGATCCGGAAGAATAATAATTATACAAAACATGAGTGGAATATTTTTGGTGTTAAATCAGTTATCTAAACGTTCAACCATCAGAATTCGCAGATACAGGGGACTCAAGAAACATATTATTTCGCAATGTTTCATGAGTCCCCTGATATTTTTTTCATCTCAATACGACTATTTAATCAGATCATACGAAATAATTGCCGGTTTACCGGTTCGTGAATCCTTCACGATGGAAGCATCAATTTGAAATACTTCTTTTAATAGATCCACCTTCATTACTTCTTCCGAATTCCCCTGTAAAACCAATTGCCCATTTTTAATAGCAACCAATTCATCCGCAAACCGACTTGCGTGATTCAAGTCATGAATCACCATAACAATCGTTCGCCCATCCTTAAGATTAAGTTTTTTAAGAAGTTCCAAAACCTCCAATTGATGAGCTAAATCTAAGTAGGTGGTTGGTTCGTCCAATAATAATAACCCTGTTTCCTGTGCAATTGCCATTGCAATCCAGGCACGCTGGCGTTGCCCGCCAGACAATGAGTCCACTGAGTGGTTTTTAAAATCTGTTAACCCGGTCACTTGAATCGACCAATCGACCATCTCTCTGTCATGTTCGTTTAAACGCGAAAAACCGCCCTGATACGGGGTTCTCCCGTAAGAAACCAAGTCTATGACAGACAAGCCTCCAGGAGCTTCCGGAGATTGGGGCAGGATCGCCATTTTTCTCGCAATTTCCTTTGTGGGTGTATTTTTAATTTCTTTTCCATCTAATATAACAGATCCAGACATTGCTGGATGCAGTCTTGCCATGGTTTTTAAAATTGTCGATTTTCCACAGCCATTAGGGCCAATGATCGCTGTGATTGCCCCTTTTTTAATATCTATATTGAATGAAGGGACGATTACATTTCCATCATAGCCTATCTTTAAATTTCGTGCTGACAATTCCAAAAGTTTCACCCTCCCCTACTTTGACTTCATTAGAAGATAAATAAAATACGGAGCACTAATGACGGAGACGACAACCCCTGAAGGAATATCTACTCTGAGCAAATTTCCCCCCAGCATATCTGCCAGCAGCAAAATAAAAGCTCCAATCATTGCTGCAGTAGGTAAGAATGCCCCATGTTTGGGCCCAACAAGCTTCCTTGCAATGTGAGGTGCGATCAGACCAAGGAAAGCAATTCCTCCACCAACTGTCACACCCAATCCTGCCAAAGCAACAGCAGCTCCAACTAAAATTAAACTTTCTTTTTCTGTACGAATACCCAACCCTGTAGATATTTGGCTGCCAAGATTCAATACATTCAGTGTGTGTGATTTATATATGATAAAAGGAATCAGGATTAAAAACCATGGCAGCAAGGCCCATACATATTTCCACTGTGTAGCCCAAAGGTCTCCGGACAACCACACCATCGCTTTCATAAAATCATGAGGATTTAGTCGAAGCTGCATTGCTGTTATAATAGCTGCGAAACCGGCATTAATGCCAATTCCAACTAAAAGAAGACGAATCGTATCCATCCCTTTTCTCCATGATAAAGCTACTATTAACACAGCTGTAAGTAAAGCCCCGGCAAAAGCAAATAAAGGCATCATAAATGTACCTATTTGGCTCTGGCTACTAATGGTAGATTGAAATACAGTAATATAAATTAATACAGCCAATCCAGCTCCAGCATTAATGCCTAAAATTCCAGGCTCAGCCAGTTCATTCTGGGTTACTGTTTGCAATACCGAACCAGATATAGCCATTCCGGCTCCCACAAGTATAGCCAATACAATAGCTGGCAAACGGATTTCAAACAAAACAAGCTCTTGCTTAGCAGTCCCATTTCCGATTATCGTTTGCCAGACTTCTGCAGGTGAAATACTAACTGTTCCTATATTCAAGCTAAGTAAACAGACGATTACTATGAGCACGAACAGGGCTGTCCACACTCTCATCAATTTTGTACTTTTCATCAAAACAATTGTCTCCCTTCACTGCGGACAAGGTACAGGAAGAAAGGGACTCCTATAAGTGCTGTCATTACGCCAACAGGAGTTTCATAAGGAGGATTGATTATTCTTGAGACAACATCAGCCAATAATAGCAAAACACTGCCCAAAACTGCTGTAAGAGGCAGTAATTTTCTATAATCAACCCCAATGATCATCCTTGTAATATGGGGAATGACCAAGCCGATAAACCCAATCGTTCCAGAGACTGCAACCGAACTTCCAGTAAGCAATAGAATAACAATAATTCCTAGTGCATGCACTAGCTTAATGTTAATCCCAAGCCCCTTCGTCACATCAGTACCTAGCGATAATAAGGTTAACGAATGTGCGATGGTGAATAAAATTGGTAATCCTATCAATCCAACTACCGCTACTATTTTTACTTCCTGCCACTGGCTATTAGCTAAGTCTCCTGCATACCAGTAGCTAATATTTTTGGTGACATCAAAATATAAAGCCATACTGGTTGTTAGAGAACTTAAAAACATCCCGGTGGCCATACCTGCTAAAGCTAGCTTTACTGGTGTAGCCCCTCCTCTGGATAAGGCAGATAACGAAAATACTAATAAAACAGCCAATCCTGCTCCAATCATGGAAGCGATGATTGAACCCATTATGGATAATCCAGAGAAAATCGTTAATGATAAAACTAAGGCGAATGCCGCCCCATTTGATACTCCCAAAAGGGATGGCTCAGCCAGCGGATTACGTGTTAATGCTTGCATAACAGCACCGGAAACGGCTAAGAATGCACCGACCAAGATGGCCATAAGTGCCCGCGGCAGCCGGATTTCCCAAATAATCTGATGGGTCACATTATCTGGATGACGATGAATCAACGCTTCCCATACTATAGAAAAGTCTATCGTTTTTGTCCCTATTATTAACGAAGCAAAAAAGATGACCAAAAGTAATAAAAAAGACATAGTTAGAATTATACTAAATCGTTTCCTTTGAAACGGATTATATTTATTTTCATTCTTCTGCACTTACGTTCAGTCCTTAAAAAATCTTTTCTCATTATAATAAGCAATCTAATGGAATATACCTTTCTATTATTACCACAAAACAGATAGGTATGAAATTTCCATTGACTCTATAAGTGAGAATGATTATCATTATTTACGATGAATTTATTCTACATACTACAGGAGGATATGGCAATGGTAATAAATAATAAATACACACGTCTTCTCGTGTTGATGCTTTGTACTGTGTTAGTGCTTGCAGCCTGCGGCTCAAAGAATAATGATTCTGCTGACACAGAGAAGTCAGCTAAGACGGTTACAGATGCAATCGGTGAAATGAACTTTCCAGCAGACCCTAAACGGATTCTTGCACCTAATTTAGAGGATTATTTAGTTACTCTAGGCATTACACCGGCTGCTCAGTGGTCAATTGGTACATCTGTTCATGGATATTTACAAGATGATTTAAAAGATGTTCCATTAATTGGTTGGGATATGCCAATTGAAGATGTCATTGAAGCAGATCCAGACTTAATTTTGTTTGAATCCGAAGCTGCTATTCAGGAAGGGCAATACGAGGAATATAAAAAGGTTGCTCCAACATATGTATTTGAGAAAGAAGACACTTCTGACTGGAAAACATTATTGACAAAGATGGGCAAGTTATTCGATAAAGAAGATCAAGCCAAAGCAGCGATTCAAAGCTATGAAGATAAAGCTGCAGAAGCTAAATCAACTATCGGTGAGAAAATCGGAGATGAATCTGCCGCTCTTATTTGGGTAACTGGCGGCCAGTACTTTGTATTCGAAGGAGACCGATACGCTTCAAACGTTCTTTATAATGATTTAGGATTTAAGATGCCTACTTTTATTAGTGAACTTGGTGAAGCTCAGGAAACATGGCAAGCCACTTCACTCGAAGCGTTGGCAGATTTAGATGCAGATCACCTCTTTATCGCTGCGGCGAGTGGTGAGGCAGGGATCGAAACATTGGAAAACAGCTCTATTTATAAATCCATTCCGGCTGTCCAAAAAGGGAATGTTTATATGTTTGAGGATTCCTCAAACTGGACCATGAATGCCAAAACGGCCAATGATAAAACAATTGATCTTGTTTTAGAATCTTTAAATAAATAATAAATAAAGGAGGCTCTTTTTAGGAAGAGTCTCCTTTTTATTATAAGTCCGGATTCTATTTCCTTTCATAAAGGTTCTCTCTGCGATCCTTAAAGACAGAGATGCGTGATCTGACCTGATCTACTTCCTGTATATTTAATTCAGCATACAGGATACATTCCTCTGTATCCCCGGTTGTGATCGTATCACCCCATGGCCCGATGACGATGGAATGACCGGCGAATGTATTATGAGGATCTTTCCCCACCCGGTTGACCGCAATAATGAATAGCTGATTTTCAATGGCGCGTGCCTTTAAAAGTGTTATCCAATGGTCTACTCTCATTTCCGGCCATTCTGCTGCTACGAACAGTAATTTCGCTCCTGCTAAAGCATGCTTCCGGACCCATTCCGGAAAGCGAATATCATAGCAAATCAAACCGCCGCAAAGATTCCCATCCATCATAAATATATTTTCCTTTTGTCCTGCTTTAAGGTAGAGATGTTCATCCATCACGTTAAAAAGATGCACTTTATCATACTCTGATAGGACCTCTCCAGAACGGCTAAACACATACATTCTATTAAAATACCCCTTCGATGTTTTCACAGCTACTGAGCCGCCGACAATATAGACACTGTACTTTGATGCCAATGAAGAAAGCATTCTCTTTGTTTCCTCACCATCAGGATCTGCAAGTTCCTCCAACTGCTGCAGGGCATAGCCTATATTCCACATTTCAGGTAATACAATACATTCTGCTCCATTATGGGCAGCTTCTATTATAGAATCCTTTACACGGTTGAAATTTTCACAAGGCTTTGCAAATTTGATATCTATTTGTACACAGGCTATTTTCAATAACTCCACCTCTTCCTCATTTATCTAGAAGGGTATTGGAATGCATGGATGATATCAACTTTATTGCTATATAAGGGGCCAGTGCCAGAAAAACAATGGGTCGTTCAAACTATAGCGGTTATAATAAATGGAATCGATTCTCCTTCGACTCAAATCCTCTTTAATAAGTTTGTTTAATCATCTGTTTGTATCCATTCGGGTTTTGTATTTGCCATTTCCATGAATCCGCACACATATCTGTCAGACTTTTTTCGGCTTTCCAGCCTAAAAGATTTGCTGCCTTATCAACATCAGCATAACAAACAGCTATATCCCCAGGTCTTCTTTCCACCACTTCGTACGGAATTTTCTTTCCATTGACTTTTTCGAATGCGTTCACTAGATCAAGAACGCTGTATCCGTTTCCTGTCCCAAGGTTAAATGCTTCTACCCCTGACTTCCTATCCAAATACTGCAATGCACTCAGATGGCCCTTCACTAAATCGACTACATGAATATAGTCACGGACACCCGTGCCGTCATGGGTGTCATAATCGCCGCCAAACACTAATAAGTGATCTCTTTTACCAATAGCGACCTGAGTAATATAAGGCATTAAATTATTGGGAATACCACTCGGATTCTCGCCGATTTTTCCTGTTTCATGTGCGCCAATAGGGTTGAAATACCTGAGTAAAGCGATACTCCATGACGAATCGGAAACATGCAAATCACGCAGAATTTCCTCTATCATTAATTTTGTACGACCATATGGATTTGTTGCCGATAAGGGAAAGATCTCGTCAACCGGTACAAGATTCGGCATGCCATACACCGTGGCAGAGGAGCTAAACACCAGCTTTTTCACATGATACTTCGCCATTATTTCACATAACTTTATCGTACCTGTTATATTATTATCATAATATTTAAGAGGGATCGAAACAGACTCACCAACCGCTTTTAAGCCGGCAAAATGAACAACTGAATCAATATCGTATTTGATAAACAGTTGCTCAACTGCCTCAACATCTAATAAATCAATTTCATAAAACGGAAATTCTCTCTCAGTCAAATCTTTAACTCTTTCAATTACTTCTATATGACTATTCGACAAATTATCCAAAACCACAATCTCATAACCCGCTTTTAAAAATTCAACAGCCGCATGGCTGCCTATATAACCGGCACCGCCTGTAATGAGTATTGCCATCCATGATCTACTCCCCTGTTTTTCACGATTGGTATTTCGAAAGTCCTACAAGATAATTTTACCTTATTTTGGGTTAAATGGTATTTATTTTCCCTAAAAATTCCAATCACCAAAACAGCATTAGACAGTAGAGTTCATTTTATTAAACCATGAATGGGTTCTTATTAGGCCTTCATCTGAAGGCTCTTTAGGACTCTTTCCCTTTAGCTTTAAGAAATTCCTCTTTAATCTTCCTAAGTAACGCCTGATCTGTTAGAAGCCGATAGCCGGTATTGGCTAATGCTTTTGCACCTGTAAGGATGGCTACATCTCCTTTTTCTGACACAGCGCAATCTCTAAACTCCTTTGTATGAGCTATGAGATCATCCGGACCAATTTTTATATAAGGATGGGCTGTTGGTACAACATGGCTCACATTGCCTGCATCTGTCGAACCGGATGCATTCCGCGCACCCTTTACAACATCTTCCCCAAGAGCAGCCAGTTCCTCCCTTAAGACATCATCGAGAGTCGAGTTTAGTACGAAATCATGAACTTCATTTTGAAATCGATTGATCTTTACTTGGGCTCCTGTTGCCAATGCCGCACCTTTGGCAATCTGAATAATCCTTTCCGAAATTTCTTCGCATCTCTTCCATGTTGGAGCCCTTATATAAAATCTTGCAGAAGCATAATCAGGAATGATATTAGGTGCATCTCCTCCTTCTGGAATAATGCCATGAATCCTGATATCAGTCGGTAATTGCTGCCTTAAGGCTCCAATCCCATTGAATAACTGAATGACTGCATCAAGAGCATTGATTCCTTCCTCCGGAGCAGCTGCAGCATGAGCAGCTTTACCGTAAAATTTAAAATCAAGAGGATTGACAGCCAAAAACGGCCTAGTCGTTCTGGTCTGCCCTGATGGATGAATTAAAATCGCCGCATCCACTCCTTCAAATAATCCATGCTTCACATAACTTCCCTTAGCACTGCCATTTGCCCCTCCTTCCTCTGCCGGTGTACCGTAAACAAGAACCGTTCCGCCTGTTTCCTCTAACACTAATCCAAGTGAAATCCCTGCCGCTACACTCGTTATACCGATGATATTATGGCCGCAGGCATGGCCAAGACCTGGAAGGGCATCATATTCAGCGAGAAAAGCAATCGTTGGTCCCGGCTTCGATGATGATTTCCTCGCTATAAAGCCTGTTTCATGACCAGCGATATTACGTGTGACCTCAAAGTCTGCTTCATTTAATATCCTGGTTAGTGTCTCTGAAGCTAAGAATTCTTCATTCCCTATTTCAGGATTGGCGTGTATGTAATGACTTATATCTATATACTCGTCAGCCTGTTGATCTAAATATCCATTGATTATATCTTTATGGAAAATACGCCCTTCATTTTTAATCATTTCTCTTCCCCCATTCGTTTTATTAAGCTGCCATGATGTGTGCGTTTTCTATTAAGGTTATTCCTTCACAGCCGGGCTAACCCAAGCATCCTGATAATTAACCAATTCTTCTACTGATACAAAAGCAGGAATCGTATTCCCTTTAAACGTTTTATGGATAAAATCCTCTACTTCTTTTGAATGATAAATTTCCACCAGTTTATTTAAATCTTCGCGATCTTTATCCCCTTTTTTTACAGCGATGATATTAATGTATGGTTTAGCAGTGGCACTTTCATGGAACAAGGTATCTTTTAATGTTAACCCTGCTTCAACAGCAAAGTTATTGTTAATAATAGAGGCATCTACATCTTCTAGAAAACGTGGTGTATTACCGGCTGCTACTAGTTCAAGTTTAATATTTTTAGGATTGGTTTTAATTTTATCGACAGACCCAACCCCATCAAAATTTTCTTCTAATGTAATGAATCCTGCCTCTTGCAAGAGCAATAATGCCCGGCCAAGATTTGTACCTTCATTAGGAACAGCGATTGTAGCCCCCTCAGGCAGTTCCTCCAAATCTTTATATTTATTTGAATAGATTCCCATTGGGGCAATAACAGTAGAACTTAGTGGCTCAAGATCTAAATTCCTCTCCTTAACTTGCTCTTCAAAGTACGAGATTGTCTGGAATGCATTTGCATCTACTTCGCCATCATTTAAAGCTGTGTTCGGCAAAATATAATCGCTGAACTTTACGAGCTCTATATCTAATCCCTTCTCCTTGGCAAGTTCGGCAATATAATCCCATGTCCTTGTATCCCCACTGCTTACCCCTACCTTAATGGTGGAACTATCTTCTTTTGCACTCCCTTTTGAATCACTTCCACATGCTGCTGTTACGATTGTGAATACTATTACTAAACAAGTAAGAAATAATTTTTTCATTCGGTCCATCTCCTTCTTTATCGTCTTCTTATTTTTCTTGCCAGCGTATTGCCTGTAGTTTGTAAAAGCTGCACAATGATCACCAATGCGGCTACCGTTACGATCATGGTGATCGTGTCAAATCTCTGATAACCATATGTGAGAGCAAGATCTCCTACACCTCCTGCTCCTACCGCCCCTGCCATAGCTGAGGCACCAACCAGACCGATGGTTGCCGTCGTAAAGGTTAATATAAGGGAACTTAGTCCCTCTGGTATCAAAAAACGAAAAATAATTTGCCATTCGGTCGCGCCCATTGCCTGAGCTGCTTCAATAATCCCCTTATCGACTTCCAATAATGAATTTTCAACTAATCTGGCAATGTAGGGACCCGCATAAAATACAAGCGGGACAATCGCGGCATTCGTCCCAATCGCTGATCCAACAACGAATCTTGTAAATGGAATCAAAGCTACCAATAAAATAATGAATGGGACCGAGCGCAAAATATTGATAATCGAGTTTAATATATTAAACACCCATTTATTCTCCAGGATATGCCCCTCTCTCGTAATAACAAGTAAAATCCCTAAAGGCAATCCGATAATGGCCGAGAATAGTAATGAAAAGAAAACCATATAAAGCGTGTCACTGAAACCGATCAGTAATTGTTCAAGCGTAATTTCCATTCCCCATAACTGTTCATTCATGAAGCTTCACCTCCTGCAGAATTACATCTTCATTCGCTACATAATTGAATGCCTTCCTTATTTCTTCTGTTTCTCCTATAACTTCCACGATTAGATTGCCGAAAGGTGTTTCCTGTATTTCAGATATATTGGCAGAAAGAACGCTTAAATGGACGTCAAAGCTTTTGGCCACTGTCGATAGCAGATGCTTACCTGAAGATGATCCTAAAAAATTGAGTTTCCAGACTGCAGGATTCTTTTCCTTTAAGGAATTCAAAAAGCTTTGTGGTATTTCATCATGGATTACCGTTCTAACAAACCGTTTGGCAATCTCCGTCTTTGGCTTAGAAAAAACATCTAGGACTGACCCCTGTTCAACCACTCCTCCATTTTCCATGACAGCGACCTTATTACAAATTTCTTTAATCACCGACATCTCATGTGTAATGAGCAAAATTGTTATGTTGTATTCACGGTTTATTCTTTTCAATAGTTTTAAAACATCACTTGTCGTTTGTGGATCCAATGCGGATGTAGCTTCATCACATAACAGAATCGATGGGTTTGTGGCCAGCGCTCTCGCAATTCCAACCCTCTGCTTCTGTCCACCTGACAATTCTTCTGGATAACTCTGAGCCTTATCTGATAATCCAACGAACTCCAGTAACTCTCGGACTCTGGTTTGAATCGTTTGTTTATCTGTCCCGGATAGCCTTAATGGAATTGCCACATTATTAAAAACTGTTTTGGATTGGAGTAAATTGAAATGCTGAAAGATCATCCCAATTTTCTTTTTTTCTGCCCTTAATTCCTTAGATTTTAGTTTCGTAAACGATTTACCGTTAACAAGAACCTCTCCTTCAGTAGGTCGTTCCAGCATATTAACCAACCTCAAAAGAGTACTTTTTCCGGCACCGCTGTATCCTACGACGCCATATATATCTCCCTTATCAATTGTCATATTAACCCCATTTAATGCTTCAACCGTCTGTCCATTCGCGTGGTATGTTTTTTTTACGTTTTGAAACTCAATCATGTTCTCTCCTCCAAGCCTTATGGAATTCGAAATGCAAAAAGCCTCTACTGTCATTAGACAGAAGAGGCTTTATATGGAACATATACATAAAAGTGATTAGTAATATGTCCGGTTAGGCTTCTTCTTATCTTTCAAACAGTCGTTTGTTGGATTTAGCACAGTATTTTTACCTAAGTAAAAATCCGCTGCCGAAGTTTCATAGGGCCAAATCCCTCCACTTCTCTCGATAAGAATCGCTTACTATTCAATTAAATTTGATGTTTCCAACTATATCCTAACCTGTTTGCTAATGTCAATTACAATTTTCTGAAATTACAATTAATTTTGTATTATACTATAAATATCCTCAATACTATTTTGATGATTCTATACGATTAATGAATCATTACAGCTTTTCAATCGTATAGGTTAATAAGAGAATTTACATAAAAAACCAGAGGGGGTTAACTAGTGGGAAACATCTTCATCTATTCCATCATCATTGGGATTATATCGGCACTTATTCTAGTGCCATTCAAAAATAACGAAAAATTACATATCCATATGACGGGAAAAACAAAACTGCATGTTTTCATCAGTTTAGCTGCACTGATTACGATAGGGGCATTCTTATTTTATTACTTCACCTTATTGGATCAAACGATTTCTTCTCTGTGGATTTTGGTAATCATACTAACCTTGTTGGGTTCACTGCTTGCTACAGGTATAGAGAGAAAGATTAAAGGTGTTTTATTAGCTCTTAGTTTGCTTGTCGGACTCTACTTTTTAACAGCCTTTCTGTTCAATGCCGATGAAAAGTTTAAGATCGCCAAAATGGATGTCAAAGAAGAAATTCAAACATTTGACGAGAAGAAAACACCCGCCAGCGTACCACCTCAATACGCACGTAATAAAATGAAAAAAGCGTTTGGACAGGTGCCTAATACGAGTTACTATGAATTAGGGAATTTGCAAATCCAAAAAGTGAATGGTGAGTATGTTTATATTGCTCCGGTTGAATTTTCCGGATTTTTCAAATGGTTAAAAGGGAAAGAAACTCCCGGATACTTTATGCTGAGCGCTACAGACTCTTCAGCTAATCCTAAATTTGTTGAAGCAGACATGCGTTATACTCCCTCGGCTTTCTTTAACAAAGAAACTGAACGTCGTATACGCCTGCAGTATCCATCGTATATATTCTACGGTGATGCCCAGCTTGAAATAGATGATAACGGGGCACCTTTTTATATTCGCTCTTATGGTGATTTTGTGTCTGCCAGAAATGGTTTCAAGGTGAAAGGTGTTGTGGTGATGGATGCCAAAACCGGGAAATCTAATTCCTATTCATTGTCTGACACACCTGAATTCATAGATGGAGCAGTGGCCCCTGAAGTTGTCAGTACACAAAACAGCTATTATGGAAATTATGTGCATGGATTTTGGAATAGCCTGTTCGGAAAATCAGATGTAAAACTCCCATCAGATGAAGGCACTGAAGCTAATGTAAGTCCAATCTTTGATGAAAATGGAGAAATGTATTATTTTACTGACTTCACCAGCCCTAAAGAAGGCGTAGATTCTATGCTGGGTTATGCGCTCACAAATTCCAGAACGGGTAAAGCCGTCTATTATACAGGCAATATGGAAGAATCCTATATGGATTCGCAGGGTGCCCTGCAAATTATCGAGAAGAAATTTATAGAAAAGAAATGGGAAGGAAGTATGCCAATCATCTATAATTTCTATGGTGAGGCTAGTTGGTTGACGGGCGTGCTCGATTCCAATGGATTTTTGCAAAATTATTTCATTGCATCTGCAGCTAATCCTGAAATAACTGCCTATGGTTCTACTCCAAACGAGGCCCTGAAACTCTTTAAAACAGCGCTTCAAAAAGGCGGGGGAACGGTCAATGGCACTTCCACGAGTGAGGAGAAAAAAACCGACGGGAAAGTTGTCAGAGTCTATAAGGAAAAATCAGGTGAGTATACCGTCGTTTCTTTCCTCCTGGACAACGGACAAAGCTACAATATGTCCTCTGAAAAGGACCCTTTGATTATTTACTTACAGGAGAATGATCAGGTTGCTATTACCTATTTGGATACTGGAGAAAACTTCTTACCTGTAAATAGTATTATGATTAAGAATTTACAATAAAAAATAAACGATAAAATAGATCATCCCCATTCGGGTTTGATCTATTTTTCTCTGTCTATAATATGATTTATTCTCATTAATCATTATTCTTAAATAAAGTGTTAGACATCGTATTAAATAGGGTAAATAAAGTTAGTCTTAAATACTCATAATAAGAAGCGTATACATTTATTAAGAGACAGACAGGTCTTTTGGCTGATTATTGTAGTGGGAAATATCAATAACGGATAAAGGTTTGAGGGTGATATAAAAACAAAGCTGGAGATAAAGCCTCAGCGAATATAGACTTTGGATTTCTCCATTGGTGACGCAGTTGATTTATCTAACTATATCCCGCAAGTAAAACTTGAACGGTAAGAAGGCTATGGCAGTGCATTACATGCAAATAAACTATATAATGCATATATCTTAGCCTATCTTGGACTCGTTTTGTTCTCGTGTAAAAGGGAACATTTTTATAGCATTGTAATTGTAAACAAGCCTGCCTTTAACATGTGAAATCAGAAATATTTTTAGGTGCCTTTCATCTATTTTATTAAGCATAAACACATGTAAAAGTACGTTTCAGATTATTTCCTACATAACATTTCGGAAGTACTTTCCATTTACAAAGTTCTATTTATTTTATTAGATTAAGTAAGAATATACTAACGCGTTCTTTCGACTCTCCATCCTTTTTTTATCTACTTCTCCACAAAATTTAAAGGAAATCTTATAGTAATCTAATATTATTTGGAAAGTATCCGTTGCAAAAAAACCGTATTTTTATATATACTCATAGAGATACACAATTTGTGATAAGATTCATCATCCCTTTTATCCCATTCATTGGGCAATAGAGGGTTTTTAAACGTTTTTATACAAAGGAGGCTCATAATGAAGAGATTTTCAAAATTCACACTTTTATTTACAATGACTATGATCATGATTGCTTCATTTATATTCCCTGCTTTAGACACAAAAGCAGAAGGAAAAAAATATGAAATTGCAACAGATATCACATTCGCACCATTTGAATTTCAAGAGACGAATGGTGAGTTTGTCGGTATTGATATCGACTTATTAAAGGCTATAGCTGAAAATCAAGGATTTGAAGTAGAAATTAAACCGCTTGGTTTTAATGCTGCTGTACAAGCTCTTGAGTCCAAACAAGTTGACGGCGTTATTGCCGGAATGAGTATAACAGATGAAAGAAAACAGAAATTTGATTTCTCCGATCCCTACTTTGAATCTGGTGTAGTCATGGCGGTTGCCGAGGGTAATGAAGAGATTAAATCATATGAAGATTTAAAGGGAAAAAGAGTAGCTGTTAAAACAGGTACAGAGGGTGCCAGTTTTGCAGACACCATAAAAGATAAATATGGTTTTAAAACAGTAACCTACGATGATTCAGCCAATATGTATGATGATGTTAAAACAGGAAATTCTGCAGCAGTTTTTGATGATTACCCTGTCTTAGCATACGGAGTTACACAAGGAAATGGATTAGAAATCGTAACGGAAAAAGAAAAAGGCGGATCCTATGGATTTGCCGTATCTAAGGGACAAGACCCTGAATTGCTTGAGAAATTCAATACAGGGCTTGCTAATCTGAAAGAATCCGGCGAATATCAAAAAATCATGGATAAGTACTTGAAAGCAGAAAAAAGTACGGATACCGATAATGGTTTCTTCGGCCTATTAGAATCAAGCATGCCAAGTCTGTTAAAAGGGCTTCAAATGACCCTGATTTTAACGGTCGTGTCTCTCATTATCGCATGTATATTGGGAATTATATTTGGTCTATTCCGTGTGTCCCATCTAAAAGTCTTAAGAGCAATTGGAGTCATTTACGTAGATATCTTTAGAGGAACCCCACTAATTGTTCAAGCTTTCTTTATCTATTTTGGTATCCCTGCAGCACTTGACTTCCGGATATCCGCAGTCGCTGCCGGTATCATTACATTAAGTTTAAATGCTGGTGCCTATATGGCTGAAATTGTACGCGGCGGTATCGAATCCGTCGATAAAGGACAAATGGAAGCTGCCCGAAGCCTTGGTCTTCCTTATAAAAAGGCCATGGCAAAGGTTATCCTTCCACAAGCGATCCGTTTAATGATTCCGTCTATCATTAACCAGTTTATTATTACATTAAAAGATACCTCTATCCTATCTATCATTGGTATCAATGAACTGACGCAAAGCGGAAAAATCATCATTGCCAGAAATCTGGAGTCCTTCCAAATGTGGCTGATTGTAGGTTTAATCTACTTTATCATTATTATGATATTGACTAAGGTATCAAACCGTATGGAAAGGAAGATCCAAAATGGGAAAGCTTAAAGTAAAAGGCTTAAAAAAATCATACGGGAAGCTGGAAGTACTAAAAGATATCAGTCTTGAAGTTAAAGAAGGCGAAGTTGTTTGTTTAATCGGCCCTTCCGGATCCGGTAAAAGTACTTTATTACGCTGCCTCAATTTACTTGAAGAAGTAAATGAAGGCGAAGTGACGATTGATAATAAAAATTTAACGGATAAGAATACAGACATCAATAAGGTTAGGGAAAATATCGGAATGGTGTTCCAGCATTTCAATCTCTTCCCTCATATGACTGTACTGGATAATATTACTTTAGCTCCAATTGAGCTGAATAAAGCTACCAAAGAAGAAGCTAAAAAGACAGGCCTAAAGCTATTAGCCCGCGTTGGCCTTGAAGATAAAGCCAATGCTATGCCGGCCCAATTGTCCGGGGGCCAGAAACAGCGTGTAGCAATTGCACGAGCTCTTGCCATGAACCCTGACATTATGTTATTTGATGAGCCTACAAGCGCACTTGACCCTGAAATGGTCGGTGAGGTTCTGAATGTTATTAAACAACTGGCTCAGGAAGGAATGACCATGGTCATTGTAACCCACGAAATGGGCTTTGCCCGTGAAGTAGCCGATCAGGTTATCTTTATGGATGGCGGTTATGTTGTGGAACGAGGAACACCTGAAGAAATCTTCTCTAATCCACAACATGAACGTACCCAGGATTTTCTTGATAAAGTTTTATAACACGAGCAGGGGCTGTTTCTCATCAGCCTCTAACTTTAAAAGGTGGAGAAAAGTAATTACTTTTCTCCACCTTTTTTGTTAGCTGAAATTGTGGCAGCTTTATACTGTTACTTCCAGATGAAGTCAGACGTTGATTTCATAAACCATTTGCAAAGGACTTTCACTTTTCACAATCCTTCCCCTATCCTCCATGCATAAATAAACAAAACGATTATTTAGAGTCTTACTCTTGTACCCTGCCCTTGCCTTCAACCCTCGAACTATCCATCTGAGAGATTTTCATAGTAATGTTCAGTTGAGGGTAAAATAATATTCATTATGATTAGTCCCACTCTACTTTCTGAATTTTCCAGTTTCATGCTGATCTGCAAATGTTATTATTATTTTAGTATAAAAATTTAAATTTTCATCACAAAGTAGGAGTGTTACTTATGGATTCAGTAAGTTTTTTCGAAATAATAAAATTCATCTTTTTAGGATTACTACAAGGATTTACCGAGCCAATCCCTGTATCTTCAAGCGGTCACTTGGTTATTTTTCAGCATTTTTTCGGACTTAACATTCCGGGATTAAGCTTTGAGCTATTTGTAAATTTTGCGTCCCTGCTGGCTGTTATTTTTATTTATCGAGCGGATTTAATGAAGCTGATTAAAAATGGATTTTCCTATTTAACAGTTTCTGATAAAACCATTGCTATGAAAAAGGACTTCTATTTCATCCTTTACCTGATTGTAGCTACAATTCCAGCCGCCTTTATTGGCCTCTTCTTCGAAGATCAGATTGCCTCTATATTTAAAGGTGTGCGTGTCATTGGCTTTACGCTGATTATTACCGGTATTGCCCTATGGCTGATCCGTAATTTTGAGGGTAGGAAAGCTGAAGGCGAACTGACATTTAAGGATGCCATTATTGTAGGATTATCACAGGCTGTTGCTTTAATTCCTGGAATCAGCCGATCCGGTGCAACCATCGTATCCTCTATGGCGATGGGCATGAATCGTGAAACCGCGTTGAAGTTCTCATTCTTCTTATATATTCCAATCAGCCTTGGCGGCATGGTATTTTCAGTATCCGATATGATGAACGATCCTAATTTAGGAAAGCTGATCCTGCCTTATGCATTGGCATTCCTGGCTTCCCTCATTGCCTCCTATTTTTCACTGCGCTGGTTTATGGATATTATGAAAAAAGGGAAATTGGGGTACTTCTCTATTTACTGTTTCATTGTGGGAATCCTCGTTATAATCTTTGGCTAACGCTTAGTAAAAAGGAGAACAAGCATAAATGCTTGTTCTCTTTTTTGTATTTGCTACTCATTTTTTATAGTACAATTTATGTAAATAAGCTTATACATCCCGAACATGACATGACAAACACCTATTACCTACAAAATAGCTTAAGTTACTATTCTGCCAGTCGCAATACTAATAAACAAAGAACGGTGATGGTTATGTTTAAAATTTTATTAATAGAAGATGACACCAGCCTCTTTAAAGAAATTAAGGAGAGGTTAACACAATGGTCCTATGAAATATATGGCGTTCAAGATTTCGGAGAGGTACTTAATGAATTCACAAATATTCAGCCTGACTTAGTCCTTATTGATATTCAATTGCCTAAATTTGATGGTTTCCATTGGTGCCGGCTGATTAGGACGCACGAACTTGGACTTGGGATAGCTATTTTGAGGTTAAGTCAGGCTAGTTCATATTTGGAACAGATATTTGGACGCCGATGTTACTCGTGATGGTATTATATACAGCGTTCTATTCCATTTTTGGTATCTTGTCTGTTACATATTATAAGAAAATCATAAAAGAATCTTTGTAAAAAGGATTTATGAAGCTCTTGCTTTGAATAGCGGAGCTTTTTTCATTTTTAGTATGGAGAGAATAAATCGAGGATAATTACTATACACGTTTGTGTTTTGATTATGAAAATTATGGTACATACTTTAAGCGCCTTTGTCTATTTGATTTAGATAAAGGCATGAAATGCAGTATACACCATTCCTAAAGTAGCTGCTTTAGAGGCAAATATTATCACAATCGCTTTCATATAAGACCAGACCCTCCCTTGATTTAGATGTTAGTCAAACACCTGCATTTAGTTAATTACATTATACAAACAACATAACAGCCATTGTTACAAATTTCAGTCCAAATACAATCGATAATGCTTTCATTCTTGCTTCCTCCTCTAATCTTTTTATTTAATTACCAATAGTCTAATTACATAAAGAGTTGCATAGCTGCATAAACGACTATTAATGTACCTGTTTTAAGAGCAAAAGTTGATACTACACTTTTCATTTTCACAATCTCCTTTCTAAAATGAGCAATCTTTATTAGTTGAATCTTCAACCTTATAGATACAGTATATAAAAATAAACTATAACAGTCCAGTGGAAAATGAAAGCAAAGTTTGTGAAATAATTCACTAGTTACTAACGAAAAATCTAAATTAATTCCTTGATATACATAGTTGTATACAAGTATTGTGTAGAAAATATGATTGTGAAAGCAATGAAAACACTATCAAAATTATGTGATATTTTTCACAAACTGTATCAATAAGATGCGAATGAAAATGTAACAGTTTAGTTATCTTAGTTAGTTTTTTTCAAAATGAATTCACAAACTTTTTTCATGCCTGTATCCTACTTTCTTTGCTATTTTATTTTCCCATTAAAAAAGAGGCTAGGACATAACTTATAGGCAATCCTGAAAAGACGAACGATATCTAATTTATCAGCTTTGTTACTTATTCAAGAGTTAAGTTGGAAGAAAAGTTCGTTCCATTGCGCGCTTACTCCACTCGCTTTCCGCGGGGAGGAAGGCTTTAGCCTCCTCGGCTACGCCTTGCTCAGGTCTCAGCCTTTCCTCTACTTCCCGCAGGAGTCGGTGGCTTCCGCTCCATTCCACTAAGTTTAATAATGGGATACAGTAGTAACCAATCTATTGAAAACAAATAAAAATCCAAACTATTAGGCGAAATATTTATAAAAATATCACCTAATACTTCGGATTTATCATTGACTGAAATTCTTATGTCCCATCCTCTTAAAAATAAAAAAATTTACGTTTTCAATATGACGTAAATCAGCTCAAATAATTCAAAAAGTTGCTTTGGATCCTTATTTGTTATCTCCTTAATCCTGTTCAGCCGGTATTGCAACGTATTTCTATGAATATGCAGCTCTTTTGACGTCAATGTTATATTGCCATTATTATTAATAAAGCTTTGTAAAGTCTCCAACAGTTCTGGTGAGGAAGTAAGATAACCTTTAATGTAGGAAATATCAATTAACGAATCAATTTCTATCTCGTTAATTCTGGACAGAAAGCAAACATCCTTATAATAGACAATCCTCTTTGGAAAATTTAACTTTTCACTGATTTGCATAGCCCTGATCGCTTGATGATAGCTCTCCGAAATAGTATCTACATAGCTTCCAATACTGATTTGCATAGCAGATTCTTCATTAATCAACTGATGAACCAAGGGCACGACATCACTTTTATTTTGTATCATTATGATAGAATATCCTTCTTCCTCAAAAACAGGATAGTTTATTTTACCAGAGGTTGGCTTTGGTTTTGCTACCAGAACAGAAGTTTCCCTTGTCAGATCAAGCTGATAATAAAGGGCTTCTTTTTTTATTTCGGCGGTATACTGCGTTTTTTCATCTACTAACAATCTTAGAAATGCTAACTTTTTTCTACTGGCCTCTTCCATATTCATCAATGCGATTCCTTGTTCAATCAATAAAGAGACGGTCGTTTTAACCAATTTACAAAACGGGATCACCTCATCAGGTTCTCCACTTATTCCGATAACTCCCACCATTTTCCCATCAATTACAATGGGTTCATTTGTACCCTTTTTCTCATACTTGTTGTCCTCTGTTATAGTAACCATCTTGCCTAACTGCAAGGCCTTAATCGCTCCAGTATGAGTGGTTCCAACCCTTCCCTTACTCCCGCTGCCAATGATTACGCCATTTTCATTCATAATATTGATATTATATGGAATATCTTTCACCATTTTATTAACAATATGCTGTGCCTGTTTAGTTGTTAACTGATACATGATGGACAGAACCTTTCTACATTTCTGAAGCTTAATTTTAGCTTTCAAAAAACTCTCTATTTCTAGTATAAACTAACAATCTTCCAATCTCTTTATTTGTGCATTTGCATAAATAAAATCATCTATATATCAATAGAAATGTAACCGCTATCAAAATATAATGATAACGTATTCAATACAACTTAGGAGGTTACGAGATGGACGGGATTATGATTAGTTGGTTTGGGGCTTTAGCCGGTCTGGCAATTGCCATTGTCTTAATCTTAAAAAAGCTGAACCCGCTGTATGCTCTATTTTTAGGAGCCATTATTGGTTGTTTAATAGGTGGAGCCAATCTTGAGGAAACCATTAATATTCTTGTTGGCGGCACTCAAAGTGTTATGGGTACTGTTATTCGCGTACTTGCCGCTGGAGTTCTAGCCGGTGTCATGATGGAATCCGGAGCGGCAGAAACGATTGCCCAATCAATTGTTTCTAAATTAGGAGAAAAGAAGGCACTCATTGCTTTAGCTCTTGCCACCATGATTATTACAGCCGTTGGGGTATTCATCCCTGTAGCTGTCCTGATTGTAGCACCTATCGCCTTATCTATTGGTAACAAAATGGGGATATCAAAGTTAGCTTTATTATTAGCACTCTCTGGAGGAGGGAAAGCTGGAAACATCATTTCTCCAAACCCGAATACCATTGCAGCAGCCCGAGGCTTTGACTTGGAACTTAGCGATGTTATGATTGCCGGCCTTATTCCGGCGGTTTTTGGCTTAATCACTACTGTCCTTATTGCCTCTTTAATAAAAAATAAAGGTGAAAAAGTCTCAAATGATGAGGTTGTAGACTTTAATCATGATTCAGCCCACTATCCCTCATTAAAAAAAGCAATCATTGCTCCATTGGTAGCCATTGTTTTATTAATGATTAATCCATTAGGATCTATTTTAAATATTGAAGCTTTATCCAACTTTAAAGTGGATGCCATGTATATTCTTCCGCTTGCAGGGATTATCGGAACAATCGCCATGGGAAAATCGAAGAATCTGTTGAAATATACTGCATCAGGCTTGGATAGAATGACAGTAACTGTGTTGATCTTAATTGGTGCAGGTGCCATCGGTGGATTAATATCGCATTCTAATCTATCAGCACAAGTCGTTTCTATAATTGATGCTTCTGGTATTTCCGGTACATTCTTGGCACCTATAGCAGGTATTTTAATGGCAGCTGCCACTGCTTCTACATCTACGGGCGTTATTATTGCCACGGGGTCATTCAGCCAAGCCATTTTAGACATGGGAGTTGCACCACTTGCCGCTTCTGTTATGGTCCACTCAGGAGCAACTGTAATTGACTCATTACCGCATGGGAACTATTTTCATGTGACAGCACAAAGCATGAACATGTCTATTAAACAAAGGATGTCCGTGGTCGGCTATGAAGCAATCGTCGGTGCGACTATGACTATTGTTGCCACGCTTATATTCGGATTTATTTTATAAATAATATCTATTATAGGAGGATTTCCAATGAGCAAAACATTTGTACTTGCACCCGATTCCTTTAAGGAGAGTATGACGGCAAAAGAGGTATGTATAGCAATGGAAGCAGGTATCAAAAAGGTATATCCACATGCAGATTATATCCATGTTCCGATGGCAGATGGTGGTGAAGGCACTGTTCAGTCACTCGTTGATGCAACAGGCGGCACTATCTATTCACTGGACGTAACTGGTCCACTCGGCAGTCCTGTTAAAGCTCGCTATGGAATTATGGGAGATCAGGAAACTGCAGTGATTGAAATGGCTGAGGCCAGCGGGATACACCATGTCACCCAAGAAACAAAAAATCCGCTCATCACGACTACATATGGAACAGGTGAATTAATTCGCGCCTGTTTAGATAAGGGCATTAACAAAATTATCATTGGTATTGGCGGAAGTGCTACTAATGACGGCGGAACTGGTATGGCCGAGGCGCTGGGTGTCCAGTTTCTTAATAAAGAGGGAAACCCTATCCCTCAGGGAGGCGGCTACTTAAATCAATTACACACAATTGATACCTCACAGCTTGATTCACGTCTGACTGATATATCTATGATAGTAGCTTGTGATGTGACTAATCCTCTATGTGGTGAAACAGGCGCCTCTAACGTATTCGGACCACAGAAAGGCGCCACACCGGAGATGGTCAAACAGCTGGATCAGAATCTTGCACATTATGCTAACATAGTAGAACAACAATTAGGGCATGCGGTTCGGAACACTCCAGGCGCCGGAGCTGCCGGTGGGCTGGGTGCAGGCTTACTTATTTTCACGAATGCTACCCTTCAAAAAGGGATAAATATTGTAATCGAATACAGCGGTTTACGAGAAAAATTAAAAAATGCTGACTACGTATTTACAGGTGAGGGCGGCATTGACTTTCAAACTCAATTTGGTAAAACACCTTATGGGGTCGCGCAAGCTGCAAAAGAACTGGATAAAAAAGTAATTGCCATTGCCGGTTGCATCGGAGAAGGGGTCGAAGAACTATACGACAAAGGATTTGATGCCATTTTCGGAATCATCCCAGAACTCGCTCCCCTAGACCAAACCCTAAAAAACGGCCCTAAAAATATAGAAAGAACCTGTGAGAATATTGCAAGAGTGCTGAAGGGCCTTGATCAGACGCGACAAGCATAAGAGGAGGTGCGGAGGGAGAGTGCTTTTGCTCTCCCGCAGAAGCTACACTTATGACTCGAGCGTCTAGGCCCTGAAGCCGGACTATCTAGAGTGCTGAAGGGCCTCTAATAAAGGAACGAAGACTAAAGACGCCACGTCCTGTGGCAACGTCTTCATGACCTACTTCCTGTAGGCCCGCGAGGAGCATAAGACAGGATCGCGCGGAGGTTGGCGCTCTTCCCTCCCGCAGAGGTCATGCTTATGTCCTGAGCTTCTAGCCGTTGAAGCCGGACTACCAGAGTGCTGAAGGTCCTTGATCAGCAGCTACACCTTATGACTCGAGCTCCGAGGTCCTGAAGCTGGATCACATCGAGTGCTATTATTTATTTCTTTAATCAAGGATATAAATATAGGCACTTCCTATACGGAGGGTTTTCGGAACCTTGATTCGGAGGCTTCCGATTTACTTATGGTGTAACTGGCAGGAACATTCTCTGCTATCTCAATATAAATTGAGTTACAGTTTCGAACATAAAAGAGATCAGGTTTAATAGCTATGACCTCTTTTTTAGTCTGATCTGATACTTTTTTCCCTTTATAATTATTAATCATCATCTTAATAATAGACAGTTCCTAGTCTTCTTACATTGAATATCTACCACTCTTTCACTTCTCCCTACAGCATAAATGTAAGCACTTCTAAATTACCTATACATTTAAAAAAACTAAGTCATGCTACCTGTTTTTTTATCTAGTCAACTTTATTTTATGGTAGTATTTACCTGTTATTCTCTTTATCTATCCTTTAATTAGAATATATTTGATATATTTGTAAGTGGAGTCTAAAAATTTCAAAAAATACAAAGGATAGGTGCCTAGTATGAAACTATGGAGCAGTAATAAAGGTCGAATCGTTGTATCAAGTACACTGGCAATCGTCTTGACAGCAACCACTTTTATGGCAAGTGAAGCAGGAGCCACCAAGCATAAGCCACACAAACCTAAGGAACAACCACAGGTTAATCTTCGTATTATGGAAACGACAGATATTCATACTAATCTTCTAAGCTATGACTATTATAAAGATAGCACTGCTCCTAAAATAGGATTAGCCAAAACAGCTACTCTTGTAAAGAAAGCACGTTCAGAAGTAAAAAATTCCGTATTAGTTGATAATGGCGATCTTATTCAAGGGACACCTCTTGGCACATATAAAGCAAAAATCGATGCATTAGAAAAAAGAGAAACACATCCAGCCATAAAGGCTATGAATATCATGGATTATGATATAGCAACTCTTGGAAACCACGAGTTTAACTATGGGTTGAAATATCTGAACGAAGTATATAATGACGCTGATTTCCCGGTCATAAATGCAAACGTATACATTGATGATCATGATAAAAACCCACGCAATGATGTTAATAAATTTCAGCCGTATAAAATCGTTAACAAAAAAGTAAAAGATCAATCCGGAAAAACGAAAATCATTAAAATCGGTTATATTGGATTTGTTCCACCACAAATCAACGAGTGGGACAAGGTTAATCTTGATGGCAAGGTCATTACAAAGGATATTATAGAAACAGCTAAAAAATATATTCCGATTATGGAGAAAAAAGGTGCTGATGTCATCATTGCGATGGCTCACTCCGGCTTTAGCGGAACTAGCGATAATACGGAAGATACTGTATATGCTTTAAGTAAAGTATCTGGTATTGACGCGATTACATTTTCACACACACATAAAGTATTCCCGGCAAAAACAGTTGCTGATTTAGATGCCTTATTTAAAGATTCTGCAGGAAACCCTCTTCCTGGTGTTGATAACACTAAAGGAACCATCAATGGCGTGCCTGCTGTGCAAGCAGGTTATGGTGGCGCTGCACTTGGGATTATTGATTTGACTTTGAAACAAGTAAAAGGTGAATGGGACGTATCCAAATCTCAATCCTCCACAAGGGGTGTCGACGAGTCCGTACAACCCGATAAATCGATTGTTCGTGCTGTTCAAAAGGATCACGAAGGCACATTGAAATATATTAATACGCCTATCGGTACCACTACAGATGACATTTACAGCTATTTCGCACTGGTTCAGGATGATCCATCTGTTCAGGTCGTTACGAATGCACAAAAATGGTATGCAGAAAAATACATCGAATTAAATAAACCTGAATTAAAAGATCTTCCTATTTTATCGGTTGGCGCTCCATTTAAAGCAGGCCGAAACGGTGTTGATGAGTTTACAGATATTAAAAAAGGCGATTTAACCATCCGAAGCGCTGGTGATTTATATCTTTATGACAATACATTAAAAGCCGTTAAAATCAAAGGCTCCGTTGTAAAGGAATGGATTGAAATGTCAGCAGGTAAGTATAATACAATAGACCCTGCCAAAACAAGTGAACAAGAACTATTGAACCCTTCCTTTGCGGTCTATAATTTTGATGTCATCGATGGTGTCAATTATCAAATTGATGTGACGAAGGCTCCAAAATATTCGGCAAATGGTACACTTATCAATCCTGAATCAAGCCGTGTTGTCAATCTGGAATACAATGGAATCCCGGTTGATCCGAATCAGGAATTTGTCGTTGTCACAAACAACTATCGCGCAGGCGGCGGAGGTAACTTCCCTGGATTAAAAGGCAGTGAACTTGTCATTGATTCAGCAGATGAAAACCGTCAAGTTCTAATGGATTATATCTCTGAAGTAAAAGAAATTACACCAACAGCTGACCGCAACTGGTCTATTGCTCCTATTTCTTCTGACGTGAATGTCACATTTACGACTTCACCAAAAGCCGAAGAGTATATCACAGATGAAACACCATTCACGTACACCGGTAAAACAGATTCTAAAGGCTTTGGAATCTTCAATATCGATTTAAATCGTGGTATCAATGTTCAGTTATTGGGATTAAATGATTTACATGGTCAGTTGGATACTGTCACTAACGTTGGAGAATTACCAACAGGTCCGATTTCATATACGGCTGCTGCATTAAAGCAAGAAGAAGCTAAAAACCCCAACACATTTCTGGTACACGCAGGAGATATGATTGGAGGAAGCCCATTAGTATCTGCTTTGTTTCAAGACGAACCTACCATTGAAATTTTAGAAGAAATTGGATTTGATGCAGGTACGTTCGGCAATCATGAATTCGATGAGGGAATTGATGAACTAAAACGGATGATGAATGGCGGCGATCATCCTAAAGGAAACGCTGACTACGACGGAATGAACTTCCCATTAGTTGCTGCCAATGCTTTTGATACAAGGGATGGCCAATTAATCACTAAACCTTATACTGTCTTAGAGGCTGAAGGCAAGAAAATTGGTGTGATTGGCGTCGTAACCCAGGAAACTCCTACTATGATCGTTACAAAAGGGAATGAATCGTTAAAAATCACAGATGAAGTAGCTGCCATCAACAAGTATACAGAGGAAATTAAAAAACAAGGCATTGAGGCCATTATCGTGCTGGCCCATAATCCTGCAACACAAACCGGCTATACAGATTCCTTTGATGCAAGCCGGATTGCAGAGCAGATTGATGATGAAGTCGATGTTATTTTCGCAGCGCATAATCATGTAAACGTGAACCGCGTTGTTGATCAAAAATTAATAGTCCAAGCTTACTCCTATGGAAATGCTTTCTCTGACGTGGATCTCGTCATTGATCCTCTAACAGGCGATATTGTCAGCAAAACAGGGGAAATTAAAACGGTTTATCAAAAGGACTATTCTCCGGATCCTGAAGTAACAGCTATCTTAAAAAAATACGCTGACAGAGTAGAACCAATCAAAGCACAAATAATTGGCCAGAATACAGCTTCTCTTGAAAAAAGTTATCCAACTACAACTAGAGAACTCAGTGATATCGCCCTTGGAAACTTGATTGCCGATGGTATGAAGGCAGCCATGGATTCAGATTTCGCCTTAATGAATGGCGGCGGTGTACGCTCTCCACTAGATGCGGGCGAGGTGACATTTGGAGATTTATTCGCCATCCAGCCATTTGGTAATGTATTAAACAAAGTAAAGCTTAGCGGAGCTGACTTAGAGGTTATTTTAAATGAGCAAATCACAGCAAGAGGGTTAGATTACCACGTATCCGGCTTTAACTATACGTACACATATGATGACCTATCAAAAACAGGGAAAGTCGTCGATATCCTCTTACCTGATGGCAGTAAAGTAGATCCGAATAAAGAATATACAGTTGTCATTAACAACTATATGTATGGAAATATCAGCACGAGCTTTGGTAAGCTATCGACAGACATGGAAGTCGGTCCAGTCGATTTAGATGCGACCGTTGATTATGTTAAAACCTTATCTTCTCCGTTTGAATATAAAGTAGAAGGCAGGATTCAGAAGGTAAGTGAATAAATGATAAAAGGACTGCCAAATCCGTACCAACGGATTTAGTGCAGTCCTTTCTAATCTTTACTTTTCAAATAAACTTAAGTATTGTCCGTATCCCTTTTCCTCTAACTGATCAACCGGGATAAATCGGAGCGCTGCGGAGTTAATACAATAGCGAGCTCGGTCCGGACCTGGTCCATCATCAAAAACATGTCCCAGATGTGAATCTGATGTTTTGGATCTCACTTCAATTCTTCTCATCCCATACGAAGTATCAAGCTTTTCTTCCATTTCCTGTCTTTGTATCGGTTTCGTAAAACTTGGCCAGCCACAGCCGGCATCATATTGGTCAAGAGAGCTAAATAAAGGTTCACCCGAAATGATATCTACATAGATTCCCTTTTTCTTATTATCCCAATACTCATTCTGGAATGGCGGCTCAGTCGCATTATTTCTTGTGACCTCATATTGGATTGGTGTTAATTCTGCCCGCAGCTGCTCATCACTCTTCGTATTCTTCCAATTCTCCCTGATAAAACGAGCTCGGCCGGATCCCTCTTTATAGAGATTGTAGTGAAAAGGATTCTTCTTATAATAATGCTGATGCTTCTCTTCTGCCCTGTAAAACGGCCCCGCTGGAAGGATCTGCGTTACAATATCCTTCTGAAAGCGTCCGCTTTCGGCCAGCTCATTCTTTGAGCTAATAGCTAAACGGTGCTGCTCTTCAGTATGATAAAAGATCGCTGTCCGATAAGATTGGCCCCGGTCATTAAATTGCCCTCCGGCATCCGTCGGATCGATTTGCTGCCAATACTGTTTAAGCAATGTTTCATATGACATTTTTTCAGGATCATATGTGATTTGAACCGCCTCATAATGGCCCGTAGTATCACTGCAAACCTCTTCATAGGTGGGGTTCTCTGTATGACCGCCGGTATAACCCGATACCACATTTATAATGCCAGGCTGTTCATCGAACGGGGAGACCATGCACCAAAAACAGCCCCCCGCGAAAGTTGCCAGTTCCAATTGATTACCCATTTGGCTCACTCCTTACTATGCTATATTTTTTTCAGAAAATAATTCCCTACTATCTTTCCAACCCCACTTCCTTCATATTCAAACCAATGGGATGTTCTAGACAACTCTTGATTTCATTCTTATGTCCATTCACACCAATAAAATAAGGGCATTGCAAAGCAGAAAGTTTCTATACCTTTTGCTTTGCAATGCCCCACAACCTCTATACTTTTTTCATACTCAGCATGAAAACCGCTTCGAAAAACCGTTGCTTTGGCTCTCCACGTATACGCCAATTTAACTAAGCACTTCCCTCTTAATTCCATGAAGTATTCATAGGTGGGTTGATCATTTGTATCATGAGCCAGTCTTTACTGATTCATTCCATATCTGCGTGTCTTCATTACTTTCAGCTTCACTTTTTTGCCGCTTCTTCAGATTAATATACCCAATTGCTGTGACAGTAAAGGCGCCGAGGGCATCTACAATGATATCCCCCATCGTATCCATAACAGCATTCCTGCCAATCATGACAACCCCTTCTCCTGTAATGAATTTTTGCATGTTTGTCCCTAATACTCCATCTGCCACAAACTCATAAATTTCCCAAACAGCTCCACAGGTTATAGCAAAACAAAAGGCAAATAAGGTCACAAAAAAGGGACTTAAATCAATGGTTTTCTTGGTATCGTTAAGGTAATTGACAATGACAAATCCTAAAGCCCCCAACATACCCGCACTAAAACAATGTAGAATTGAATCCCAGTATGGAATCTTATAATAAAAATTGCGAACCTCGCCAAGATAGATTGCACAAAATAAAAATATAAAATACATGATTTCCATAATATCAGGGATATCGATGCGAAAGCGATGCTCAAGTTGGGATGGAAGGAAAATGACAATACATCCCGTAAAACACTGCAAAATCATCAGTACATAGTCGCTTTTTACTCGATCATATTCATTTTTGGCAATGCCTGACGGAGCATTAACCATCATATATATGGCATAAATGACTGATATCGCGAGTAGCAGAAGAACCACTCTAAAAATCCAGTTTTTTCTTTTCTCATATTTTAGATATTCCATTCTAATTCACTCCTCCCTCATATTTTAACCTTTCTTCTCTGTAAGTGGTATGGTATTTAGGCACCTGGAGATATAAGACTATAGACATTGAAAATTAAAAGACCAAGGAACCTCCTCAAAAGGTATTCCTTGGTCATCAAAGGTATACAAGAATTCTATCTCATTCACCTATTCCAACAGGAAGGTAATAGGAAAGATTATCGGTAATAATACCCCCAACCCTGAAGCCGAAGGCAGAAGATTTCCCGTTAAGCAGGAAGCTCCCCAAGAGCAGCCGACCTTCCTGATGCCCCTTTTCGCTTTGAAAACCCACCACAGGCTGCTCGACATAAAGCTGGTAAACCGAGGTATATGCAGTGTATGATTTTTGAGTATCTGCATACTTTAATCGGCCATCTTCATGAAAAATTTCTACTGTGTCACCCTCACGCCCAAATGCTGGCTTTTTTACATAAGGTAAACGTTTATCCAAAAAAGGACCGGCTTCAAGATACGAAGGCAGGAAATAATCCTCAATCCATTGATGCTCCAGGTCCGTGAAAAAGGGGTGCATCTCTTCATGCAACCCCCAAATGACAACCTGAACCGCTTTGTTTTGCAGTAAAAAAGCTGATGGTGGATTCAGGATGGAAAGCTTCCCTTCTTCCACCAGCTCAAGCATCCACAAGCCGATGGGATTCCCCGCATCATCCTGATCCAATATGGCATTCTCAATTGGAAAAGTCTGCCGATAGAGGATATCAATCCTGACTCCATCCTCATCGAATAGCCCCACGCCTCTTTGGATTTGCAACTTATGCAGCGGAGTGAACTTAGATGAGGGTACAGCATGTTTAAGATACTGAACTGTTTCTCGATCCTCGAGATTATCCTCATGAGCAGTGAACACAATATGCGGAAATCTCCCTTTGCTGCTTTGACGGATACTATCCTGAACTGCCTTATACAACTGCGCGTCCAAGCCTTCATTGGGATTCTCTACACGAAACTCACTACAAATCCTCCCGTTTACATAAAATAACTCTTTAATAAATGTCGGAGTATCTGAATTAATCTCGATACACTTATATCCATCTCCGAACGGAATAAGATCCAGTCGTGCGATGACACTCTCGACTGGTAGAGTTTTAAGCCTTAAAAAGGAAAGCGTCTCTTTAGGAAATCCCATATCAAGAAATGTTTCATCAGGAACTTTTCGCAACAGCGAGGCTGTTTTCAAGAATATCTTGCCAACCCGTTCAGTGACCAAGCGAATATGTGCTGCCTCTTGCCGGCTTATCAACTTCATATCATACAAGGCATATTCCTCGCCATAAAGATCTGCCCAAAAACTTTCTATGTTTCTATAAAACTGTTGTCGTCTCTCATGGTACTTATTCGTCAACATCACTTATCTCCTTGACATAAATCACATAGACGCCACGATCCTCATCAACCTCAGTAGACGCCACGAGCATCTGCCCGGAGCCCGGTACTTCCACAATATCCTTCAAGAGATAACGCAGGACATCATAATGAGCATCGCAAGGAATGCAGGAAAGCAACCGGTAGTTTTCCCGTAATTCTGGGCTTCGAAATTCAATATGAATTCCTTGACCGCGGTAGTTTGTTTCTTTCTCGCCCTGCAAATTCCTCCCTGTTTCTTTAACCACAAGGATTTCCTCTTCACCAGCCATTTCATTTGATGTAAGCTCATATTGTGTTCCTCTTACAATAAAATATGTGCATAGCTGTCTGGCATAGCACTCATCTACGCCAACTGTCGGGAGGTCATATTGGTAAAATGGTTCATAATCTCCATTTCCTTTATCGAGATAATACGTTAATTGCTTCATCTCCACTTCCCTGCCTCATCTAATAAGATAAACATTTCGCTAAAATTAACCCAATTGCCAATGATAATGAGACCAGTATAATACCTACTGCCTGATTATCCTCCTCAATTGCCTGATGAATACTAAAGCGGATCGTAAGAACTTCTGCGAGTAAGAACACAACAATTTGTGAAATAATCCCTATAACTCCCCAAATCATCATATCCCTGAGTGATACAGAATATTCAACTGCCGCCCCAAGCACAATCGCTAGCCCGACGATTTTACCGCCGAGTGACATAGCTGCTGTTGAATTCTTTTCGGCAATAAGCCTAAATTCCCTCAGCTTAGGCGTAGTAATGATAAATAAAGCGATCCCTACAGCAAGTAATAAAAATGCTACTCCCAAGTACGATAGGAAATTAACATATAAATTCATATAAATCCTCCCTTTCCATTAACTTAACCTCCAAATACTTTCGTTCCGCTCCCAAACCCTGAACTTGCCTTAATCCCTCCCTTAAAAGAAGAGCTATTTTTATAAGATTGATAGGTATCATTATTCAAAAGTGAACTTTTGTTCCTATAGTATGTACCGCCATAGTAATAATGGCCAAAATGACTCGATCTATCATCGTCACATTCCCATACACCGTCTTCATCATCCCAGTCCCAATCCCTACAGTCTTGATCAGTGGGCTTTGGAGGAAGGTCCGCATTTGTTGTACCGCATCTGACCAGACCAATCGTTAATGCAGTTGCAGTCACACCAATCATGATTTTCTTGGTTTTATTCAATGTTATCACCCCTTTTCCTTTTTTATTATATTTTACTAAATAATCCCAATAAATAGTATAATAGTTGGTAAAAGAATTTATATCTTCTCTTAATTTAGCTTGCTTACTTATGCAGAACCATTGCTTACGGAAATAATCGGTATACGTATGCTTGAGCTAATTTCTTGGCTTCTTTTTTCAAACAATCATTAAAAATTCATGCACTGATAAACCGCTCGACCAATTCTAAATAAAAAAGCCTCTAAAACATGTATGTCTTAGAAGCAATTCCAGTGGTTTTTATAATGGTTATGAATTAATTTGTAATTCATCTATTTAACATCTTTTAACAGAGCACTCTTTCTCCTAAAACATGCTAGAAATGATAAAAATAGAATCATTATTTCACTTTGAAAAATATTGATTTCTACTGCCAAATAACTGTCATATGACCAGTTGCTTTTATTGATAAATAATAACAGCACAAAAACTATTAACAATATATTACTTTTTATAAAAAATGGAACTCCTCTTTTAAATAAGAAAAGCTTGTTTACCATCCTATTTTCTTTTGAATTAAGGTAAGCCGTGAAAAAATTTCTTATATGATCCTCTATTAACTGTAAATACTGCTTACTTGTGGTACTCGCTATTGTTACTTCATCATTTCTTACATTCTTGTATTCTATAAACCAAACATAATTCTTTCCTAGAAAGAAAAATTCTGTAAAATTTATACGATTATCATATGCAAATATAATAGGACTAGCCTTTTGTTTATTATCTTTAAAATCTCTTAAAAATTCCTTAATGGGCTTTGCTCTTTCTTCTTCCATTAATTTATCTATCTCTGTTACTATAAAATGATCAAGTTCCTTTTTAGTCATTGCATGAATTTGATCATAGAAATTAGTATCTATATTTAGTGCATATGGTGTTTTAGAATCTACTTGTTCATCCTCTAAACCATAAAACTCTCCTAATAATCTTGATAAATCTGATTGAAAAGGCTGGATAAAAAAAGTATGATTATTATCATTAATCATTTCAATTAGTAATTTTTCATTTAAAGGAGCATATAAAATAAGGTACTTATCCTCAAATTTGCATACAATTTTCTGTTTTGCTTTAACTATGTATTTCACTATCTGTACTAAATCTTCTAATAAGCCGCTTCCCCTACTAGACGAACTTAATATTTCTTTTAATTCTTTACGATCTAAATATTCCATACCAATTCCCGAAATAAAAGTTATTAAAAACAGATGGGCTCCACAAAACAGACCGGCAAATAATTTATTCAGAATAATTGGGATGCGATTAAATATAATTTGTACATGATAATTAATCCCAGAAAGAAATATAGCTATATATTTAAATGTATAGTCTAACAGTCCCTTTTTTTCTTCATAAACATTAATTTCATATAGTCGAAGTATCAGTGTTTGCATAAAGATTGAAACAAAAGAAAATACTAAATTCGTAATAAAAATTAAGTAAATGTACGAACTTGGCAAAGGGATACCTCCCCCTGTTATCAACCCTGCAGGGATGCTACATAAAAGCACAGCCAATAAAAAACCAATATAATTATCCATGTAAGTATCACATCTTAATTGGTGAGTTCATAGTTTCGATTTAATGAATCATTGATACAGCATTAGCCTCCCCATCATTAACTCGCTCAACCATTCTTAGTCAAAAAAAGCCTCTAAAACTTTAAATGTCTTAGAAGCAGTTCGTGTAGTATTTAAAATAGTTTTGAATTAAGTTATTAATTTAATATCTTTAATTTGGCTTTCTCCCTGTGAAAACATGCAAAGAATGATAAAAACAGAATTAAAATTTCACTTTGAATAACAAGGAATATTAAGGACGTATCACCATCATATGCCCAACTATTTTTATTTATTAAAATAAGGGCTACACAAACAATTACCAAAGCATTACTTTTAGCGAAAAACATAAGTCCCCTTTTAAATAAAAACAACTTGTTTCTGACCCTATTTTCTCTCAATTTGAGGAAATCAGTGAAGAACTCTTTTATAAGCCTCTCAACCTTTTGCAAATATGCGTTACTGCTAATACTGGATATTGTTAATTGCTGTTTCTTTATATTTTCGTATTCTACAAACCATATACAATCTATCCCTGGAACGAAAACTTCAGTAAAGTTTATACGATTGTCATTTATAAAGACAATTTGATTTACCTTTTGCTTATTAACTTTAAAATCTCTTAAAAACTTTTTTGTTGGTTTGGCATTTCCATCTATTATTAGTCGATCCACTTTTTCCTCAATAAATTCTTCTAATTCTTTTTCAACCACAGTATGCATTAAATCATAAAAACTGTAAGTAACTTTTATACTACGAGAAGTTTCCGATTCATCTTTCTCAGTATCTAAACTATAAAATTCACTTAGTATTTCGGACAAATTTGAACTTAGGGGCTGAACGATAAAGGTATGCTTTTTATTATCAATCATTTCAACAAGTAAATCTTCATTTCTAAATGGATAAAAAATAAGTTGTCTTTCATTTAGTCTACATTTAATTTTCTGTTTCGTTTTTGTACTAGCTATGTATCTCATAATATACTCTAAATCTTCCGATATATTTACCTGACCTGAAACACTAAGCACTTCATTTAGTTCTTCTGATTGTAAAAATTCCTCGCCAATTTTTTTAGCCCTTTTTTTATAACCCAATCTTACCATTCCAATTATTAAATCTTGTGTAGAAATAGTGAAGCTATCGTGTTTCATTGTATGTTCCCCCTCAATCAACAACCTGTCCAAACAAAAGATTATTCAAAATCTATTCGTTGTTAATCCTTTAGACTAAGCTTGATATCCATCTCAAATAATTTTTTTAATCGAAAACTATCATAATCCAGCCTATAATCCACATTAGAAATAGAAGAAAAGCAATAGATATCACCTTTCTAATTAAGAAGGGAAATGAACTAAATGTTAGCTGAGCGTAATAATTGATACCAGATATTATGATAGCGATATATCGAAATAGATGATCAAAAAATCCTTTTTGTTCTTCAAACACATTTGCTTCATATAAACCTATCACCATTCTTTGGGAAAATATTGAACCAAAAGCAAATATACTATTACAAGATAGTATTATGAAAATATACGTACTCGGAACAGGCATGAAGCCATTCAAAAACCAAGCCAATAATGTTAAACCCATTAATACAGATATAAAAGCACTTATCCTTTTCATATATGCCACTTCCTAGTCTATGGTTTCCTAACTAATTGAACTGTTTTATATATCAAAAAAGTTTAATATCTGGTTGTTAATTAGGTTAAAATAATTATCCTTATATGTTGGAATAACATAAACTTCTTTATTCATAATTTCACTATAATCAAGATGCCATATATGATATTTGTTCGGAAGCATGAAGAGAACTTGTTTTAAATCCATCTTATCCCCAATATAATCCATTTCCATAAAGGTTAAATTGTCGAATTGCTGATTATTGCATTTAAAGTCCTCTAAAAATTCTCTTAAATCGTCGTCTAATCTATCATCTTTTATCATATTTTCTAATATTGAGGGTTCCAAATTATGTAATTCATTATACAGATCCTCGGACAAGAACATTGTCTTTTTTTTCTTCAAAAAATTATTATTTGTTTTAACTACTCTAAAATGCCTTCTTAAAAATTGTTCAAACCCCTGTTTGTTCCGTTTTTTAGTAAAATAGTGAACCTGATTTTTAATTTCCTGGATTAACACATTATCCTTATCTATACAGTGAATAAAGAGAACATGCTCATCTTTAATACATCTTACTTTTCTAGTAGATGTCATTAATAAATGTAAAAGATCTTCTACTTCAGAAACTAATAATGTAGACCGAGATTCATCTAAGTAACCTTTACCTGCGAGAGTAGACCCAGTATACTCTATAAAACGGTTAATAGTCTCTTCATCATTATTACTATTTTTTATGTTAAGGATAAAATCACTTGCAATATTTTTATACCCACATAAGGCTAAAGCAGCAGCTAATTCATTGGTTGATAATTTTACAGAGTTAACTTGAATCAATTAATACCCCTCCCAAATCAATTAAATAATCCTGATACAAAATCTCCTGCATTGGACATTTTATCTTTCAAGGCACCACCGGTTTTATTTGCTGCTTCTTTTAAATCGTCAACTTTATCTTTTACAGCACCACCAGTCTTTTTAGCTATATCTCGTGCATCTTCATACGTATCTTCAACCCATTTCCCTGCTTTCTCGCCATTATCTTTTACCGTATCTTCAAGTTTAAAGGAAGCAACTATTCCAACCGCCGCTCCTACGGCTCCTCCAATGACAGTACCCGGTCCTGGGATAATTGAACCTAATGCTGCTCCTGCGCCTATTAAAGCCGCAGTTCCAGCATCTAGCCCTATTCCTGCAGCTGCTCTTCCTACCTTTTCAAAATCAGATTTATACTTATTCTTATCACTCATTAATTCTCCAGCATTGGTTCCAATTGAGAACACAATTCCTGCATACGGTAATTTTTTTATTAATGCTTTAAATTGATTAACATCTGTAAATTGGCTCAGTGTCGCTTTAATATCGAATGGGAATGCCTTATATGCATCTAGAGCACTATCTGAGTACTTAGCAATTGATCCACCGAATAAATCTTTATAGTTAGCCGTATTTAAATGTGGTTTTACTCCAATTAACGCTCGCAAGACTCTACTCGGAGCATTGCTAAATTTCGAAAAATAATTTTGTATAAAAGATACTGAGCTGTTACTGCCTTTCTTAAGGATTCCATGAATGATTTCGGCAAGTTGGGAATTATACTTCCCTTGACTGTTTTGTTTCCAATCCGGATGTGCACTAATTTTAAATTTACCGTTACCACTTTTCTCTAAAGTAAGTGCCTTTGAGAGGAGTACTGCTGATGCTCCAGCTGCCTTCAAAATTTCTGTGCCGCCTTTAAATTTCCCCATTTTATCAAGCCAATCAGCGACATCTCCTATCACTGTTGAATCGCCTTGTTCTACGGATAACTCTACAGCTGAATCAATCAGTTCATTGAGTGTGTCATTCTTTGCAAAATAATTATTGATTTCCGTGATGGTGTTTTCATTAATAACCATCCCTTTACTGGACCATGTTTTAATCTTTTTAATGAAAGAGGATATGTCTTGTAGATCCTCCAAAGATTTTTTTAGTTCCTTTACACTTTGCTGGTCTAATTCATTGAGGTCTTCTATTGTAGATTTACTTTGAAGTCGTGTGGATTCTATGGAGTATTGTATAGAAGAAGTTACTAGAGGAGAAGCACTGACTAAATCTCTAACTCCATTAAAGTCTTGATTAATATCCTCTATAATTTCGTCTGTCATCCTTTCAATTTTCTTTAAGCCTTGTTCTACATCATGTTCGATGAATTCCTGATTTATTAGGCCATTCTTATCCTCATAATTTAGTATGGAGTCCTTAATCTTATTAAGCTGTTTTGTGTATTGATCCAGGAATTGATTAATCAATAGGACAGCTGGTATATGTAATACTGTAAAATGCTCTCTGATTGCATTTCCCATCTTGCCATCAATAAACTCTTTCGAATCACTTATCTTGTTGAGTGAATCTCTTAAATCAAGAATTTGTTTTTTTTCTTCTTTCTTCTTCTTAATTGAAGTATCAAGCTCAGAAAGAACTTCATTAACATTCAGTACCTTCAAGGCATTAACCTCCTAACTATGGATTTTTACGGGCAAGTTCTCGATCTGTTTCAAGCAAATCCTCGATACTGGATCTTGCAGTCAGCTCGCTATCGCCTAGCATAGCTATATAGTTTTCTATTATCTGATAATATTCCACTTCAACTTGTTTAATCTTATTAATTAGATCCATCTTACTTTCTGCAAATTGAATATGCGGGTTTGTTTTATCAAGAGATTCAATTTTGCTTTTCAAATCATTAAGAATAGAATCTGTTCCACTTTTTTCAACATAGATTTCATGCATCCTTTTACCTCCTTCCTATGTTTCTCTCAACAGCTCAATTCTTGACCTTTTACTTGATATTGAATTGTTTAAATTTCGATTAATAGCATTGTAATGCTCGATTTCATCTCTAATTCTATCTAACATATTTTGAATATCTTTATTGCCAACCTTCATGTATACGTTCTCTATATCATCTCTTTTCTCCATAAACTTATCAGCATGTTTGCCTTTCCAAACGCTGCCGGTAAGTTGCGGCTTATGAATATATCTTTTATTATCGAAATAGTCCTCCTGCTTATTTGATATATTCTTATACGCACGCTCCAATCGTTCTACCTTTTCATTATTCTGACGTATTTGACCGTTTATCGATGAGATTTCATCATAAATTAAGTTAATACTATGACTATTATCTTGCATTTTCTCACCTCGCCATTATTTGATTACGCAGTCTCTCGATATACCATTTATTGTCATATTTTATAATAATAAAAAACATAAAATTATGATACTAAAGTGTCACAATAACGAAATAATCGGGACTTTTTTACTAGTTAACTATCAAAGTAAATCTATAATAATCTTTGTTAATAACAATATGTATTAATAATTACGTTTTGTATTAAAGGCGATCTGTTGCCTTTCGTGCGTTCCATTAAAATTTATATATCCATAAGTTCCTACCACAAACAGTTATTGCAAGCAACACACAATTGGATAACACACATAAGATCCAGGAAATAAGACGTGTGGACAAGAACAACAAATAAGCCAACGTAAAAAATCACCCTCCTCATTTAGTTAGGAGGGTGATTTTCAAATAAAGGATTTGTAAAGATTTTATACGATTTTCTTATTAAGATCGGTTTTTTCTGAAAGTTTCGCGGCAGTTGCTTTAAACCCGAATTTCTTAGTGGTCAATAATCCGATTAAACAAATTACAGCAGCACCGGCAAGCCAAGCCCAAGTATGTACACCAAACCCTTGCTCACTGGCTAAGCCAATTTTAGAGAATACGATATAGAAAGAAATGACACAAAAGATCATTCCCCAGGCAGCTTCCTGGCGATATCTCCATGGCTCCAGATTTACAAGATTGCGACTAGGGAGAACATACGCCTCTTCCCTTGGTTTAATTTTCCCAATTACCAACATGAGCAGACAACTGATGACAAACAGGATAGCCAATTGATATAAGAAACTCATCTCCGGTTTAATAACCAATTGAAGGATCGCATACGTTGCAATAAAGAAGGTGATTGAAATCTTCGCTGCAATGGCTGGAACCCTCTTTGTTACATATCCGATAAAAATAATAGTGAAGATCGGTACATTGAAAAAGCCGTTAATGACTTGTAAATATTGAAATAATCCGCTTGGTGCATACATAATTAATGGTGCGATAAACATGGAAATCAAAGCAATGAAAACACCGAACCATTTGCCTTTCCTAACAATTTCATCGTCAGATTTATTCTTTCCTAAGGTTGGTGCATATACATTGATAGCAAAAAGGGTAGAAGCACTGTTTAAGATTCCATTAAATACACTTAATACAGATCCAAACATCGCAGCGGCAAACAAGCCGATCAACGGTTTTGGCATGACTTCTGTCACCAAAGCTGAATACATGGTATCTGGGTTAGCCCCTGTATTACCAATAATTTGAAAAGCCATGATTCCTGGAATAATTACGATAATCGGTGTAAAGATTTTCAATAAACCGACAAACATAATTCCCTTTTGCCCCTCTTTTAAACTCTTGGCAGCCAAGGCACGCTGAACAATCGATTGGTCCGTTCCCCAATAGTAGAAGTTCACCAGCAGAAGGCCAGTTAAAGCAGCTCCAAATGGGACGACATCCTGATTGGTACCGATTGCATTAAACTTTTCAGGTGTAGCCGCAACAAACTCAGAGAATCCTTGAGACATGCTGCCATCTCCTAAAGTAAGCAAACCAAAGATTGGAACTAATAAACCGCCTATGGCCAATGCAATTCCATTAAATGTATCTGAAATCGCAACCGCTTTCAATCCGCCCAGAATGGCATAGAAGAAACCGATGATCCCGATTAACCAGACCATAATCCAGATTCCTGCCCCGTAGCTGATATGAAATGTACTTTCAACATCGAACATTTGGCTTAATGCAATAGCCCCGGAATATAGGGTTGTCGGCAGCATATTTAACACATAACCCAATAAAAACAAAATAGATACTAAGGACTTAACCTGACTGTCATATCTGTCTTCTAAAAATTCCGGAATGGTTGTAATTCCTTGTTTTAAATAGCGCGGCAGCAGATAAATAGCTACTAGCGCCAAGACGAATCCAGATGTCACTTCATAAGCCATGTTGCTCATATTCCCTGCAAAAGATTGACCGCTCATGCCCACGAACTGGGTGGCATTTAAGTTTGTCAGTAGTAAGGACATTCCAATAACGCCCCAAGTCAAACTTCTGCCACCTAAGAAATAACTATCCTTAGATATGTCAGTTCCAACTTTTTCTTTCTTAAGTTTAGAAAATGTATAGTAGGCAACTACACCTGTAAAAAGAATAAATGATAGAATGATATACCACTGCACGTAAAATCCCCCTGCTGTTCAAGATAAAAACGCTTTCAGGGGTATCATAATAAATTTTAGTAAATTAATCAATTTATTTTACTAAATATTTTTCAAATAAATAACCTATCTCAAACAGAAATCCGAAAGAACATGACGATCACCCTACTTATTTAAAGAAAAATTGTCTTTCATTCTGCGGCTTTCAGACTTATTTCCTTTCCCATTCTTATACAGTAAAACGAATATATTCTTAAAGAAATTTACTAAAAAATATAGTATACTGAAAGCGCTGTATTAAACGGATATATAATTATACAAAATGTGACGTTCATTTTTAAACTAGATGTAAGGAGAGGAGGATGCGGTTCATTGGCAACGATTAAAGATATCGCAAATAAGGCAGGAGTTTCAATTGCAACGGTTTCAAGGGTTCTGAATTACGATGACTCTTTATCCGTCAGTAACGAAACAAAAAAACGCATTTTTGAAATAGCAGAAGAATTAGATTATCAAAAAAAGCCTAAGCGCAAAGCACTCACGTATAAAGTAGGAATCGTCAATTGGTATACCGAAAAAGAAGAGCTGGACGATCTGTATTATATGGCTATCAGACTGGGCGTAGAAAAGCGGTTGGAGTACCATAACATTCAATCGACTAACTTCCCCGTCGATTCTTTACGTTCCCTTCAAAACGAAGGAATCCAGGGGATTATTGCTATCGGGAAATTTAGTGAAAACCAGGCAGAGGAACTAAAGAATGTCACACAAAGGATCGTATTTGTAGATAGTTCACCCAATGACAGCCAATTTGATTCTGTGATCGTTGATTTCGAAAGTGCCACACAAAACGTCCTACACTATTTCCTAGAACAAGGACACACTAAAATTGGTTATTTAGGCGGACGAGAAATTTATAAAGATCAAACATCCGAGATTGATGATCTCAGAAGAGTTAGTTTCGAACAATTTTTAACAAAAAAAGGCCTTTACCAAGACGCTTATGTCTATGAAGGCAAGTTTTCTGTGGATGATGGGTATCATCTGATGAAACAAGCAATCAAAGATCATAAGGATGATCTCCCCACTGCTTTTTTTGCCGGAAATGATTCGATCGCTGTTGGCGCATTACGGGCACTTCAAGAAACAGGCATTCAAGTTCCTAATCAGGTTAGCATTATCGGAGTAAATGATATTAGCATTTCTAAATACATGTCCCCTCCCTTAAGCACAGTTAAGGTATATACCGAATTAATGGGTGAAACTGCCGTTGATTTGCTGCTTGAGCAGTTTACTGGGAGACATATCGCAAAAAAAGTTACCCTTGCCACACAACTAAAAATACGCAAAAGCTCTAAATAAAGCGCACATTTTTTGTGCGCTTTTTTATATAATAAAAAGCCTTAGTAAAAATTTTAGTAAAATTGTTGACGGACTTTACCAATTTTCTATACAATGATATTGGATACGCTTTCAAAAAAAAGGAAACATCTTCGTATAAGACCCAAATATGGGAACTTAATTGCTACAAAATGCCTTATTTAAATGACAAAGGGAAGTGACCTTAATGGATCATCAACAACTATTATCCACATTTCAACGTGTTTTCTTAGGAAGCATACATGATAAAATCCGTACTTTTTTCTCACCCGGACGGGTTAACTTGATTGGTGAGCACACGGATTATAACGGCGGGTATGTATTCCCGGCAGCCATTACCTATGGTACATACGGTTTGGCACGAATTCGTAAAGACCGAAAAATCCGGGTATACTCACTGAATTTCAAAGAGGTCGGAATAATCGAGTTTTCTTTAGATGAACTGAATTACGACCCATCCCATCTATGGGCCAACTATCCTAAAGGAGTCATCCGCTACATAATCGATCACGGACACGAAATACCAAATGGCCTTGATATTCTCATATATGGAGACATTCCGAATGGCGCGGGTCTTTCTTCTTCTGCCTCGCTCGAAATCCTGATTGGCGTAATGCTGAATGAGGTCTTTCAAATAGGAATTGAACGCGTACAGTTGGTGAAGATTGGACAGAAAGTAGAAAACGATTTCATCGGAGTAAACTCCGGTATAATGGATCAGTTTGCAATTGGGATGGGGAAAGCAAAATCTGCTATTTTACTGGACTGCCAGACTCTTCGCTATGAATATGCCCCTTTTGATATCGCTGATCATCAAATTGTTATTATGAATACAAATAAACGTAGAGAACTCGCTGATTCAAAATATAATGAACGACGAAGTGAATGTGAAACAGCGCTGGAAAGACTGCAAAAAGTAACTGACATATCTTCGCTTGGAGAAATGTCTGTTGATCTTTTCATTCAGCATAAAGATCATATTGGCGATCCCATTATTGAAAAACGGGCACGTCATGCGGTTTATGAAAATGAACGTACAAAAAATGCCTTTCAAGCTTTACAGTCTGGCGATTTAACCCAGTTTGGCCTCTATATGAACGAATCCCATATCTCTCTTCGGGACGATTACGAAGTGACCGGACCAGAATTGGACGCATTAGTGGAAGCAGCTTGGCAACAGAATGGGACAGTTGGTGCCAGAATGACTGGTGCGGGATTTGGCGGCTGTGCGATTGCACTGGTTAAATCAGATTATATCGAACGTTTCATTCGGGAAGTCGGGGCTGCTTATAAGCAAGCCATCGGATATGAAGCAGATTTTTACGTTGCCAGTATTGGAGATGGAACAAAGGAAATTATAGAGGAGGCAATTGTATGAGCATTGTAGTTCTTGGAGGAGCCGGCTATATTGGTTCACATGCTGTATATCAGTTAATGGACGAAGGCTACGACACAGTAGTGGTCGATAATCTGCAAACGGGCCATAAGGATGCTATTCATCCTAAGGCGAGATTTTATCAAGGAGATATCCGTGAAAAGGACTTTTTAAGGGATGTGTTTACGAAAGAAAAAGTGGACGCTGTCCTTCACTTCGCAGCTTATTCACTGGTCGGTGAATCAATGGAAAAACCACTTGAGTATTTCCGTAATAATGTATATGGAACGCAAGTGTTGCTTGAAGTGATGAATGAGTTCAATGTTAAACATATCGTCTTCTCCTCTACTGCTGCTACATATGGAGAGCAAGATCGGATGCCGATTACGGAAGAAATGCCGACGAACCCAACAAATGCCTATGGCGAAACAAAACTAACAATGGAAAAACTGATGAAGTGGTGTGACAAGGCATATGACATGAAATATGTGTCGCTGCGTTATTTTAACGTTGCCGGAGCGCGCTCTACAGGGGAAATTGGTGAAGACCATCATCCGGAAACACATTTAATACCAGTTGTATTACAAGTTGCATTAGGACAGCGAGATTCCATTTCCATTTTCGGAGAAGATTATCCTACGGAGGATGGAACTTGCATCCGTGATTATATACATGTGGAGGACTTAATTGATGCTCATATTTTAGCCTTGAAGTATCTACAAAACGGCGGGGAAAGTACTATTTTCAACCTTGGCAGCAATACAGGCTTTTCAGTCAAAGAGATTGTGGAAGCAGCCAGAACGGTCACGGGCCACGAGCTTCCTGCCAAAATAGCACCGAAGAGAGCCGGCGACCCAAGCATGCTGATTGCCTCTTCCGAGAAAGCCGGGCGCATTTTGGGCTGGAAACCAAAACGGACATCCATTCAAACTATTATTGAGGATGCATGGCAGTGGCATCAGACGCATCCAGCCGGATACGAAGATAAATAAAGAGCTAAATAAATTAAAGGGGGATATATCATGGAGATCTATATAGCAGTTCAGCAACTTTTGAATCAAGCGAAAAGGTGTCAAATGCTTGATTCTGTAGATGAAATATACGCCAGAAATCAGATATTGTCACTGCTTCATTTAGATGGCTATTATCAACACCCAACAGAGAATGAACTGCCTATCCCAGATTTATTGGACCTTTTAGCTGATTATGCCGTTAAAACTGGCGTAATTGATAGTTTAATGGCTGAAAAGGATATTTTAAAGGCAAAGCTTATGAATGTGTTTATTCCAAAGCCATCCGAATTAAACCATATCTTTTATCAAAAATACAAAGAGCATCCAAATCAGGCAACCAATCATTTTTATGAGCTTAGCAAGAATAGCAACTATATCCAGACCAAACAAATTGAAAAGAATATCAGCTATACCGTCGAGACGGATTATGGGGAGCTTGACATTACCATCAATTTATCAAAACCTGAAAAAGATCCTAAACAAATTGCATTGGAACGCGAAATGAAGCCAGTATCCTCTAACTACCCAACATGTTTACTTTGTATCGAGAATGAAGGATATGCAGGCCGAGTGAATCACCCTGCTCGTTCTAATCACCGAATGATTCGTATTCCACTCGGGAATGAAGCCTGGTATTTACAATACTCTCCTTACCTATACTATAACGAGCATTGCATTCTGTTATCTGGCGAACATCGTGATATGAAAATTAATTTTCAAACTTTCACCAACCTGCTGACATTTGTTCAAAAATTCCCGCATTATTTCATGGGTTCAAATGCAGACATACCTATTGTAGGCGGGTCGATTTTAACACATGACCATTATCAAGGTGGACGATATGAGTTTGCGATGGCCCGAGCGGAAGAAGAAATACCGTTCTCCATAAAAGGCTTCCCTTCTATATCTGCACAAATCGTGAAATGGCCAATGTCCGTGATTCGTATAAAAGGAGTCCGTCTGAAGGAAGTTGCGGGTGCAGCTGATCGGATACTCAATAAATGGATTCACTATAGCGATCCTTCAGTTGATCTTGCAGCCTATTCCGGAGATACCCGCCACAACACGATTACACCGATTGCCAGAATGCGGAATGGCCAGTTTGAACTTGATCTCGTTCTTCGCAATAATCGAACAAGTGCTGAACATCCGTCAGGCATCTTTCATCCTCACCAGGATGTTCATCATATCAAAAAAGAGAACATTGGTTTAATTGAAGTCATGGGGCTTGCTGTACTGCCGGCTCGTTTGCAAAAAGAACTCCTCGAAGTTGAGAAGTATCTGCTCAATCAGCCTAATGAGATAGCAGACTATCACCAAGCTTGGGCTGAAGAATTAAAACTGGCGAATGGTGAAGTGATAACACCTGAGTCTATAAAGACAATCATCTCTCAAGCAGTTGGCTTTAAATTCCTGAGATGTTTAGAGGACGCTGGTGTATTTAAACGGACCCCTGAAGGAAAACAGGCATTTCAACGATTTATTGATGTGCTTTAATGATTCAACTTCTTTTCAAGAGACAAAAAAGAAGGCAATTAGGTGCCTTCTTTTCTTATTCATATGCATACTGATTCTCCTGCGCCATATAGAAGATTGGTCTATGGTTCTTTAAAAAGGATTTGTTGCAATAAAGCTTGCTGTTTTCACATAAACACGTGGATTCAGCTTTAATTGATCAACTATAAATTCTGCAAGATCCTCAGGCTGAATAAATTTTGAATCATTGTTTTCTTTAATTAAATCCAGGTCCATAGCCAAATCTGTTGCTACTGTGCTAGGTGTCAAAGCCGATACACGGATATTGTTGCGGCGAACTTCCTGCGCTAGAGATTCCGTAAAGCCAATGACAGCGAATTTTGATGCACTGTAAGCGCTAGATGTAGCTGCTCCGTTTAATCCGCTAGTTGAAGACACATTGATAATATCTCCGCCATTTTTTTCGATTAATTGAGGAAGCACAGCTCGTGTAACATAATAAGTTCCCATTAGGTTGATATCAATGATTCGTTTCCATTCTTCCGGGTCCATATCTGAAACCGTCCCAAATGCAGCAATCCCTGCATTATTAATAAGAATATCAGCTGATCCCAACTCATTGGTTAGCCCTTCAATCGCAGCTTCCACTTGATCTTTGGATGAAATATCAGCAGTTGCATAAGCTGCTTTAACACCGAAGCTTTCTATTTCGGCAGCTACCTTTTTAAGAGTATCCTCTGTTCTCGCAAGCAATCCAATGTTTACTCCTTCTTTTGCCAGTGCTATCGCTGTTGCTCTTCCGATTCCTCTGGCTCCACCGGTTATAAACGCTACTTTCCCTTTTAGTGTCTGTGCCATTATAAGAAGCTCCTTTCCAAATCATTTATGAAATACTCCTTAAGTATAATATCTAGGTAGAAATATGACTAAAGGTATGCACCCGTGCTTACTAGTTTATACAGTACTAATTTCCCTCTATATACTTAATATAAGTTTCGCATGTCCCAAAAATCAAAAAGCTTAAACTCCTTTTATTCACCTCTATAGGCAATTTCACATAAATTGAAGGGATGCCGTTTAACTTGATTGAAAATTTTCTGAAAGATAACAATCATAAACTTGAACCACATATAACATTAAAACAATAGTTGGAAAGGAATAATGATATGAATTTACTATCTTTTCAAGGCATTGTGACTGAGATGAATGGATTTATGACAGGGCAAAACGGCGAAACAGAGGGCTGTTTTAAACAAATGACGGTTGAAGATCGGCAAGGTAGGATAGTCAATTTCGTCGTTTCACCTACCACTTACTTTGTAGATCAGGCAATCGTGAACATCGGAGATAGAGTTACTGGTTATTATGATGGAGATGCACCAGTACCTTTAATTTACCCTCCACAATATCGGGCATTAATCATTGTAAAAGAACGTAACGATCAAAACGTCAAGGTAGACTATTTTAACAACCAATTGGTTAGCCGGGACGGCCAATTACAAATAAATCTTTCATCATACACTCCTATCATTCTAAGAAATGGTCAACCCTTTTCAAACTATATCGGGAATCGAAACCTCATTGTGATCTATGGACCAACTACTAAAAGCATCCCTGCTCAAACCACACCTTATAGGATTATTGTTTGGTGCTAAGCAGAGCAATATAGATAGACTCCCCCCTTTTCTCTTTTTTAATAAGATGTGATAGTATCACAACAAATCCATATAGCAGGGTTACTTAGATCAGCTTTTCATTTGAATACCACCTATTAAAAAAGATGACCATTAACTAAAATGGGGCATCTTTTTATCCTTCCTATATGGTTTAGCTGGATTATGAGATATTTCGGATTAAACATCCTGTAATTAATTCCTTCACTGTTCATTTTTCTTAGAAAGGCTTCCGCTCAATAGTTGATAAACGACATCTTCTTTACTGATTTGTTGTGATTGAGTTACTTCGCTTCCCAATTGGAGTTGCGCTTCTTCTAACGTTCCTACAAATTGGAGTTGCCCTTTTTGAAGTATCCCAATTCGATTGCAAAGATGGATAATTTCATGAATGTCATGCGTTATATATAGAATCGTTTTACCCTGCTCAGCCATACTTTTCATATATTTATTAATATCCATTTTAGATTGAAGATCAATTCCGACTGTCGGTTCATCCATTAATAGAATAGGTGGATCATGTATCAAAGCAATCGCAATATTAAGTTTCCGCTTCATGCCTCCCGATAAATCAGATACTTTTTCATTCCACTTATCTCCTAATGACACGGCCTCGCATAGTGCCAATAATCTATCTTCCGTTGGTTTTACATTAGCAAATTTACTCCAATAATAGAAGTTTTCTTTAACCGTGAAGTCCTCCCACAATGCTATTTCCTGTGGGACATACCCAATCATTTGCCGAATTTTTTTCTTCCCATCCTTTATATCGATTCCATTGATTGTGACACTTCCGGCAGAAGGCTTTAAAACTGTAGCCAATATGGATATTAAAGTAGATTTACCTGCCCCATTTTCACCTAATAAGCCAAATATCTCGCCCTCCCGAACATCCAGGGAAACACGATCCAACCTTTTCACCGATCCATACTTCTTTTCAATGTTGTTGATACTAATCATCATACTCGTAACCTCCATACACTCCATCCCCCAAAAAGAAGCGAGCTGCCCAGTGTTATCAAAGGCAATTTCCATCCTTCACCCGACCTTTTTTCCTCCAACAATTGATAGGGGAGCCAACTTGACAAAACCTCAAGTGAGGAGGAAAATTCAGAAACCGAGAAAAAGCCCCCTCCCACTATGGTCAGAATAAATGTCACTAATAACCCTGCTACATAGTAAGCTCCAAGATGCTGAAAAAAGCTAGCCAACCATATACTTAAGGAAAGAGAAACTATAACAAAGGCGAACATCCCCGCAAGCAGGTTACTTTCTCTCTCTATCCATCCAAAATGAGACAGGATTAAAAAGCTCAGGACTGCCTGTCCACAATAAAAAAGGAGGAAGGCTCCTGCTGTTTGCCACAGATAGGACGACAGCCCCTTATAGGTTGTCCTGATACGGGAAAATAAGATAGGACGTTCCTTAACTACCCAAATAGATGTTATAAAGCATGAACTCATTGTGAAAAAGCTCCAAATACCTAAATAAGGTACAAATAACGAGGTCCCTTCTGTTTTCGTTTCTTGCTTCAGTGGGAGCTTATCTTCCGTATAATTTATAGTCATAAGAGGCTCAGGCTCCCATTGCATTAGGGTATAATCGTAAGCATCCTGCCAATCAAACTCACTGCTTATATGGTTCCTTTTATATAATTGCTGAACCTTATTAGATGCTTTGATAGCACTAGTAATTTTAGTTACCTCACTTGCCACCACTTCCTGAATGACTCCGGATAATACGGAATTAGGTGATATCCATAACTCAATCATCTCTTCTCTGCTTTCTTTTAAAAGCTGTTCCTTAAAACCAGGCTTAATTACAAAAACACTATCTACTTCATTGCGCTCCAGAAGTTCATTTCCTTCTTCAGAAGAAACTTCATAAATCAGTAGCATCTCTTGATTATTCAATACCCTAATTATTTCCTTGGAAAAATCACTCTCATCAAGATCTACGATTCCTATGGGAATTACTAACTCCTTCTGCTGTTTTTCTAGAAAACCTCCTAGAATTAGAGTGGCTGCAAGCGGAATTAAAAGTATTAGGAGAAAGTTGGGCCTCAGAAGCCTTTTACATCTACCCATCATAATATGCATCTCTTACACCTTCCTCCTATCCCACTGTAAAATTACACCTACAGTCAAAAGACAACCGATTGCAAAAAGAAACAAATAAAATCCAAGCTGTGCGGACGAGTAAATACTCCAATCAAGATGAAGTGAGAATATCCATTTCAATATCCAGCCATTTAAAGAAAAAGCATTGAGCTTTTCCAGCCAATCTGGATAATAAACAGTCGGGATAAAATGCTCACCAATTATTCCACTTACGATAATGACGAGGAGACTGACAGTTGAGTAAAGCTTTTCACTTTCAAATAAAGCTTCAATGAGCATAAATAAACTCAGAAAGACAAGCGTGATTAGCATGGTTTCCCCATTTAGAACCATTAATTGGTGAAAGTTGGCCACACCTTGCCAAATAAACAAAGGAACCGCTACCATGAGTGCACTGCCGATGACAAGGGTAAATACAATCAGCATACGAGCAAATACAGTATGTACTTTTAAAAAACCCATAGCAGCCAGCCTAAGGCGGATAGCCTTTTTCATATTAGTTTTAAACAGAAGAATGCCCATATAGCTCCATATCATGATTAGAAGAACATAAAACGACAAAGCATAATAAATGAGAATGCTTTGTTGAAATAAGTTCTGTTTCTCAACCGTTTCAAATGTTTCCCCTCTCCCCAGGATATGCAAAGCAAAGGAAAGTACATTTTGTTTAAATTCAGCCCTTTTTTCCTCTTTAGAAAAATCAGCTATCTCCATGAAATAATCCACCGTATTAATCCCGCTTTGAGCCGCAGATGTAAAGTCAGCAGCACTCTCCAATACATACAGGATGAGCTGTGATTGCAGCGGTCGTTTAGCGTTGCCAATCACTTTCACCGGCGTATTGATTCCTTTGGCTACATCTCTGCTGAAGCCCTGCGGAATATGAATGATTGCAGCAATCTTATTATCCTGTAGATAAGAGATTGCTGCTTTTTGGTCTGTTTCTACTGTGGAGAATATCTTTAAGTGAGAGCTTTCTGTCAACTGGCGAATGACAAGCTGTGTTTCAAAAGTTTGATCTTCGTTTACGATTGCTACTTTAAACTGCTCGGTTCGAGATTCTTCTTTAAATTGCTGCATCCCGATAATAGCCGCACCAACTAAAAAGAAAATAGGCGTCAGCCATAAAACTATGGCTGACATCCTATTATTTCTTAACATCTTCAAATAAATGGATGTGAAAATGAGCGTATTTTTCATATGAATTACCTTTTAACTATCAATGCTTTTGAAAGCATTATTCAAAATAGTCAGATTCGGATGTGTCATCAGTTTCGTAATAATCATCCTCATAATAGTAATCTTCTTCAGGGAATAGCCCATACTTAGTCCCAAGTTCATAAATACCCATACTTGCTTCTTCAACTATCGTACCCATTTCTTCATCAGATACTTCGACCACATTAACTCCATTATTAGAATCTGCCGTTAAATCCGGGAATTTCAGATCATCTTTTAAAGTTGTCTTAGAATCAAGATTAAGCGTCAATGAGATAGGGTCATAATCATCTTCTATGTCCAGCTTAAATGTCAGCTTTTCCTTGCTATAATCTTTCTTCAGATTCACATCACTAACCTGTTTAATTTCCCCTTTCAAGCCATTCAGTTCGTAATAACTTGGAGAACTGGATTCCAGTCCAAATTTACGGTTGATTTCCTGTTTACCATCTTTTCCTTTAAAATCACTGTTCATTTTGAACGTAAATTCTTCAGGTTCCCCGTATTCCTCAAGCACTACTTTCACCTGCATATCTTCGGTACGATTTTCCTTTTGTTCTTGAACGTCATTCGTGTATAGCAGGCTCAGTTTATTTCCTCCCTCCTCTTCCGGAGAGACCTCTAGTTTCCATTCATTCCATTCCTTATCATCTTCATAAGGAACATTTTTGCTCGTGAAAACTGCATTTGCTTGTTCTCCATCGACAGAGACTGCAAATTTCATATCTCGATCTATGATTTGTTCGCTCTTATCTAGTAATAAGGTTGATGTAAATCCATCAGGAAAATCAACAAATTTTAAGTCTTCTTTCATGTCTTTGAGGGAATTAACCATTTCTTCCTTCATTTCTTTTTTATCAAGCTGTTCTGCTTCCTCTGCCACAGCAGCTGCATCCGCTATTATTTCAACTCGTTCAATAATAATATTATGAAGCTTATCATCCTTGATCAGTTGATCCATAAAGCTATTTAAAACTGCCTTTACTTCCTTCTCTGTAAGGGTTAGTTTGACAGACCTCAGCTTCATTTCTTCGCCTTTATATTCATAATTAACATTCTTCTTTAATTTGAAATTCTCGTCTTTAAGTGAATCCAGTAAAAATTCCGCATAACGTTCTGTTAAATACTCATTTTCTTCTTCTGATAATTTTAGATCTTCAATTTTTAAGTTTGATAGTTCTAATTTTTCTGGTCCGTCATAATAAGGATCTTCTCTTCTCATCAATTCACCGAATTGATCAAGGTTGAAATATAGATATTTATCATATAGAACAGGGACTTTAATCCCTAGTTGATTCTCTGATTGAAACAACTCAGCATCCATTGCTTTTTCGTTCTCGACATTTAATGCAAGTGCATAATGTGCTGTTGTTTAGCAGGATTTTGCTTTATTTTTGCTTCAATAGAGCTGGAGTCTAATAATTCTTGAAACATATCATAATCTGGATTGCCTTCAGCAGTTGCTTGACTGAAGCCGCCACTTATCTTCCACTCTGATTGAGATGGATTATCTAATGTTTGTTCTTGGAATTCAATTGCATCACCATATTTAACATCGAACCCTGTCATACTTTGTTGAATCGCATTATATTCAGAAAGGAAATATAGTTCCTTTGGAGACTTATTCAATAGTATGGCTGCGGTAACTCCTCCTCCTATCAATAGTAAAATACAGATAATAAAAATAGGTTTTTTTATAAATGCGAATATCTTTTCTTTTCTTGATTCTGTTTGTGAAGATCGTTGCTGAGGTTGCGGATGAGATTGGGACTCTAATGCTGCACTGGATTGTTGTTCGGTAACATTTCCTTGATCGGTCGGTGCACCACATGATTTACAAAATTTCGCACTCTCATCCAAAGGTGCATTACAAGATTTACAATGTTTCATTTCTTCATACTCTCCCCTTTACTAATCTATTACTTTATTCCTAAACTTATATTATACAATAATTAACATAATTTCCTATAATTATAAATAAAGATGTAAAAAGTACTAGTACCCTATTCATAATTTTTTACATTTAGGAGAGGGTGACTGTTCTCTTAGAAACTAGTCATTAAGTTCTATAATGGTATCTTTCCCCAGAATTATGTACGTTTTTTCCCTCTGATTTTAATTTTAACAAGGACCTCTTTTTTGTTCAATAATTCAAAAAATTTAACGTTTTTCACAAAAACCTCTTACACCACTAGATGTTTCCCGCACAATACATACAAGTATACTAATATATCAACGAATCTACTGGAATGCTCTGTACTCACATTGATTCTCTCTTACTTTGTGAAAAAAGGCTTGCCTACTATAAACAATGCTAAAAACCTACATTTCGAGGGATGTAGGTTTTTCTGTATATGCCTTTTCTCAATATAGATCCAATCTACTTGTAATCATTTATCGGTCCTTTATCTCTTATAATTTGCTATAAACAAATTGTTTTAGAACGCTATCATTCCAACTAATCGACCAATGCCATACCCAATTAACACTAATGAAAATCCACCAAAAATATAGATACTGGCTCTAATGAACTCATCATGTTCATTAATCTTTTTAATGATTCTTCGCAAAATTTACCTCCTTTTTTTACCATATTTGTATTATACCAGAATTATGAATAGCTAATTACCAAATAACTACTTCTGTTTGGATGTTCTTCTTCCGCTAACCTACCTAATAAGATGCCAATCTCTATTTAACATCTATTTTTCAGGCATACCAATTGACCCTCTAGATTCATTTATGGGGTTATATGGATAAACAGATTTCCTAAGATTAATCCAAGAAATCCCCTTTTTCAACAAAGTATAAAGCCATAAATGCAACTTCATAATATTATAAATTTGAAAACTCAGATAATTTAATATATCATTTCTCTATTAGACTAAAATGTACATATTAATTTACTGTTCACCTAAGGGAGGGCTTATAACAGCATGACTGTATTGACAGAGCTTAGAGACACCGAAACGATCACTGCGAAAAATTATGTTAATGAAGTATTTGAAACAGTCAAAAAGCGAAATCCTAATGAAAGGGAATTTCATCAGGTTGTTAAAGAAATCTTTGATTCACTCGTCCCTATACTAGCTAGACATCCAGAATACATGGAACAAAGTATCCTTGAAAGAATTGTAGAGCCAGAAAGACTGATTACCTTTCGAGTTCCGTGGGTTGATGACCAAGGTAAGGTGCAGATAAATCGTGGATACCGTGTACAGTATAACAGCGCCATTGGACCCTATAAAGGAGGCTTAAGATTCCACCCCACTGTTAATGCAAGTATTATTAAATTTCTCGGCTTTGAGCAGATTTTTAAAAACGCTCTTACCGGTCAGCCGATTGGAGGAGGCAAAGGTGGAGCCGACTTCGATCCTAAAGGGAAATCTGATGGAGAAATCATGAGATTTACTCAAAGCTTTATGACGGAATTGAGCAGACATATCGGACCGGATATAGATGTACCAGCTGGAGATATTGGCGTTGGGGCCAGAGAAATTGGATTTCTGTTCGGTCAGTACAAGAGAATACGCGGTGGCTATGAGGCGGGTATCCTGACAGGAAAAGGACTTGGATACGGAGGAAGCTTAACTCGAACCGAAGCTACTGGATATGGTACTGTTTACTTTGTACAAGAAATGCTTAAAGAACAAGGCCTTAGCTTTAAAGGAAGTACAGTTGTGGTATCCGGTTCAGGTAATGTTGCCATCTATGCAATCGAAAAAGCTGCACAACTAGGTGCAAAAGTTGTCGCCTGCAGTGATTCTGACGGCTATATTTTTGATCCAAACGGTATTAACCTAGAAACCGTAAAACGTCTAAAGGAAGTTGAAAGAAAAAGAATATCGGCCTATATAGAAGAACATCCACATGCACAATATACGGAAGGATGCTCAGGTATTTGGTCCATCTCATGTGACATTGCCTTGCCATGTGCCACACAAAATGAAATTAACAAAAAATCAGCGGAAATGCTGGTTGCAAATGGATTAAAAGCCATCGGGGAAGGCGCTAATATGCCATCTACCTCTGAAGCTATTGAAGTGTTTTTGAATAACCATATCCTCTTTGGTCCAGCAAAAGCTGCCAATGCAGGTGGTGTAGCAGTTTCTGCCTTAGAAATGGCACAAAACAGCGCTCGATTATCCTGGACATTTGAAGAAGTCGATGCAAAATTGCAGGATATTATGACTAACATTTATAAAGGCAGCGTCAATGCTGCTGAGGACTTTGGTAACCCAGGCAATCTGGTTGTTGGCGCAAATATTGCAGGCTTTAAAAAAGTAGCCGATGCCATGATTGCACAGGGAGTTATCTAACATATCTTTTAATCATATATCATGAGGGCTTTTAACCTAATTGTGTCTTTATCTGATATGGCTTTGAGTAGTTTGAACAAAGATATAACAAAATTCAATACCTATTAAGTTAGACATATACAAAAAGGATGTCTCTTAAAGCCAGACATCCTTTTTGCTTGATTTAAATTTTGTAAGACAATGTGTGATCCATATCTTTCAATGGTATCACTTTAACAATCCGGTACTAAAGTTGCTAAATTCCTTTATGCAAAAATCCTTCTATTTATATACTCAAGAAGTTAGTAGATGATCCTTTTGATCAAGGAAATAGGCTATCAGCTTCTTACATTGAGGAATAGAAAATCCCAAAATTGGACCCAACCCAAACGCAATGAGCACAGTTCCAACACCAACAGGACCTCCTAACATCCAACCAACGAGAAAAACGATTACTTCAATTCCATTTCTGACCAATGGGATACTCCAGCCCATTTTTTCAACAATTAAAAACATAAAGCTATCTCTAGGTCCTGCTCCAAGATCAGCAGAAACATACAATCCAATACCATATCCCATTAAACCAACACCTATGATAAAGGCAATTGTTGCTCCTATCAAATTATCAATACTAGGTATCATCCAATTAAAAAGATCAATAAATAATCCAAGCAACATCATATTCAGGAATGACCCTATTTGTGGCCATGCTTTATTGAAAGCTGAACTGATGAACAAAAGCAATAATCCACTTATAATCGACCAAGTCCCAATAGTAAATCCGAATTTAGTAAATAGTCCATAATGAAATACATCCCACGGTCCAATCCCTAAAAACTTTCCTTTGATTGTTAGCGATATACCAAATGCTAATACCATTAATCCCAAAATAAAAAAAGCCCAGCGTAACATCCATTTCCTTTTCATAACTGTCCCTCTAACGTATATTTTATTTTTCTACTATATCATTAAATTAGGACAGAAATTGTAATCTATATTTTCTGAAAAAAACTAGGGGCGATCCAAAAACAAATTACCTTTTTGTAACTCTTCTTAATTCCTTAACTGCCATATGCAAAACAATTTTTATACTAAAGTAAGACAATGGTCTTTTACTATAATTACGCTTCTTTTCATCTATGTTCAACATGGAAAGCATATTAAGATAAAACAGCTTACTTATGGTACGGTTCCCCACGATTAATCCGAAAAGCCCTATAAATCTGCTCCACCAGGATCAATCTCATCAATTGATGGGGAAAAGTCATTTTTGAGAAGGACAAGGTATCATTGGCACGTTTCATCACATCAGCACTTAAGCCAAGCGATCCCCCAATAACAAAGGCTACCTTACTTTTTCCGTAGGTGGCGAGTTTGTCTATCGTATCTGCGAGTTCCTCCGATGATTTCATTTTTCCCTCTATAGCGAGAGCAATGACATGGGTATCATCAGAAATTTTTGCAAGGATTCGTTCTCCTTCTTTTCCTTTGACCTGCAGCATCTCCATCTCACTTAATGTTTCAGGTGCTTTCTCATCAGGAATTTCAATAACATCTATTTTGGCATAGGCCGATAATCTTTTTACATATTCTTCGATTCCCTGTTTTAAATATTTCTCCTTCAATTTACCTACAGTTATAATTGAGATATTCACATGTTACCCTCACTTTACAAACAATTTATCCACAGGAGTTATCCACATATGCACAACCTGTATCCACATATTGTGCCCGAATATTAGTTCGCCACAATATATATAGCTGGTTGTCCACAGTATTCACAGGTGAATTCCTTAGAATTGTTAGTAACTTCTTTATTTTCTACCTCTGAAATCTCATTTATAAAAGGAGGGACTTCAGCCTCATCCACAATTGTATCCAGTCCAATTTCTACGTGTTCTTTACAGCAATAAATTTTCATATCTATTCTCCATTTCTATTGTTGTCTTTGATAAATTCCTAAAACAGTACAGAAGATCATATTTAAAGCAGGGAATTATAGAATCCCCTGCTTCCACACCTTACTATATCACATTTGGGCTTCAATCAATGTCATTTCGGTTGTCGCTTTTTTCCCATTCCTAAAGTACGTAACTTTCATTTTATCACCAATCTGCTTGTTCACATACAAGTGTTTACGAAGTTCAGGAACATTAGCGATTTTCTTGCCATCCAGCTCTACAATGACATCATATTCCTTTAGACCAGCTTTAGCAGCTGGAGAACCTGTTTCAACACTTGTAATGACCACGCCTTCTGTAACATCAGCAGGCAATTTCAGCGTCTCTTGCCGCTGATAGTTAGTTACTTCATTTAAAGAGCGAAGGCTCGTTCCCATATAAGCACGTTTCACTTTCCCATGCGTCTCTAAATCCTCAATGATTGGTATGGCATAATTGATTGGAATGGATAAACCAATTCCCTCAACAGAAGACTCTGCGATTTTCATCGAGTTTATCCCAATTACCTGGCCGCTTATATTAACCAACGCTCCCCCGCTGTTTCCTGGGTTAATGGCAGCATCTGTTTGGAGTACCTCCGCATTCCAGTCCTCCACGCCATCCGAGTTCACATCAATCGGGATCGTCCTGTTCAAACCTGAGATAATTCCTTGAGTCACGGAACCGGAGAAATTTAACCCCAATGGATTCCCGATTGCAATGACGGGTTCTCCAACCTTTAATTTATCAGAATCTCCAAAGTCAGCAACTGTATCAATACCTTTATCAGCGATTTGGATGACAGCTAAATCTGTCCATATATCGCTGCCTAGGGATGTTGCTTGTGTTTTTGTTCCATCAGCGAGTGTTACTTCTAAAGAAGATGCACCCTCTACCACGTGATTATTCGTTACAATAAACGCTTTTCCATTTTCCTTTTTATAAATGACTCCTGAGCCTGTGCCTGCTTCCTGGGTTTCATTAAAAAAATTAGAGCCTTGGATATTCGTAATTCCTATTACTGCATCTCCCGTTTTTTCAACAGCCTTGGTCACATCAGTCGTTACATCCATAGATACATTTTGGGTCATTTTCGAGGATTCATTCCTATTATTTGTATGGGTATTCTGATTAAAACCATTATTATTCATGTTACCCGTTATTAAAAGGACCAATAATGCACCAATAATAGAACCAATTAAACCGGAAAGAAAATAACCCGCTTTACTGCCTTCCCGCTTATTCTGCCGTTGTTCTGACTGATTATCATCTTGATCATAATAGCCCAATATCCAACATTCCCTTCACTAATTACTTATATACCTATCTAGTATTTGTCGTTTTCCATTTTATAAACACAAACGGAAACGAAAGGAACACTCTTGTCACAGCGTTTAAAGAAATGATTTCAATCTTATGGATATTCTCCAACCTTTACCAATAGTATATATAATACCAAAAAAAATAACAGAGGAAACACCCTCTGTTAAACATGTATTAATTCGGTTGGCTCACTTGGATCTGTATCATACAGGCTAAATTGTTCACCCACTTTGATCCCTTTTGTTTCTAGTGTTTGGCTGACTGACATACGCGCCAGATCCTTCATATTATTGTCTTTACTTAAATGGGCAAGATAAAAACTCCTCGTCCGGTCACCAGCCACTTCACTCATGGCAATGGCCGCATCTTCATTGCAAACATGCCCTACATCACTTAGAATACGCCGTTTCACGCTCCAGGGATATCTCCCCATACGAAGCATACTTACATCATGATTGCTTTCAAAAATATATATATCCGCATTTTTAATAATGCCTTTCATTCGATCACTAACATATCCTGTATCTGTAATAGTCACCAGCTTTTTTCCATCCTGATGAAACACATAAAACATGGGCTCTGCAGCATCGTGCGAAACACCAAAAGACTCTACATCAAGATTGCCAAATGATTTAACGGTTTCCATACCAAATTCAAATTTTAAATCTGTAGGAATTTCTCCAATTAACCCATCCATCGCTCTCCATGTATTGGCATTTGCATAAATAGGCAACTGATATTTACGAGCCAGGATCCCGAGTCCTTTAATATGATCACTGTGCTCATGTGTTACAAAAATCCCTGATAAATCTTCAGGTTTTTTATTAATTTTATTTAATAGCTCGGTCATTTTTTTGCCGCTTAAACCAGCGTCCACTAGGAAGGAATGTTCTCCTGACTCTACATAGAGTGAATTTCCTGTGCTTCCACTGGCCAGAACGCTAAATTTCATCGACATTCTCCATCACTCCGTTACATTACCTTCTTCCGTATTCAGCACTTGTCCTTCTATGCCCTTAACGAAATAATCCTCTTGTTTGTTTACTGTAAAATGCCATGTTGGCACTAGGACCAACACTTTTGATTCAGATACCTCTATTAAGGTATAAAAACCAAGTTCTCCCTTTGAAACTTCACTGCCTTGTGATAAATATCCACCATTCAATAAACTTTCCACGGCTTGAATAGGAGGATTAATTTCTTGATTTTCATTAAATTCCTCAATATCGTCAAGAAGGGTTTGAACATAAGAAACCACTTCATTCTTGTCATTCATCATAAAAACTAAGGCTCCGTTTTTATTATTGAAAAGCAAACGGCCCTTATAGGTTTGGTAATAGGTTATTTTGCCATCCTCTTTACGCCAAAATTTATACTCACTGCCTGAATATATATTTTTATCAATGAAACTTTCAAGCTCAAAATATTTCCCTTCACCGGAACCAATTGGGATTGGTTTATTAAGCGTCGATCGAATCGTTCTTTTATTATCAATGATAACGGTTTGATCTTTAAGAACATCTAGTTCCTCTTTACTGAATTCTTTAGGCTTGGCACTGATCGTCTTTTCCCTAAGTCTTTCCTGAGTACCCACATGATAAGTGATTCCCTCAGCCTTTAGCCTTTCTTCGATGGTTGATTCCTTATTGATTTCAAGTTTTGCTGCCCTAAAATCGAGGAATTGATATAAGAGGAATACATCCAGGATAAGAAACACAACAATAAATAAACTTTTTGTATTATTCCAATCCATCCATAATTCCTCCTATATCCTCTTCGGATATCTCCATCCAATTCCCATCATAACGATAGTACCAGACAGGTTTTAATTCTAAAAGAGTCGTGCCTGAGTTATCATACTGAATCATTCTATATCCAACAGTCATATCCGTAAGCTTATCTGCATCATATTGTTTACTCTTTTCAGCCTTAAAGGCCTTTAAAGCTTCATCTGCAGAAGGAAGTGTAACCTCTTTTTGATCCAATGGATCATCAGCTAGATTAACATAAGACCTTTCATATTTCTTAACATTTTGAGTCCCATATTCCACATTGATTTCAGTCATTCCCTCTTCATTAAATACCGGAATACCATTCATATATAATTGAAAAGAGACTTCACGAGTATTCTCATCCATTGACGCATAACGATGGCGTAGATCCCAACCTGCATGGTTATTGATAAATTCAATACTCCTTTGCAAGATATGAGTCTCCATCGCTGTCTCTTCTTTTGCTCCGACAACAAGGTTTTTATATTCAATCATTGACGTTTTTGAGTTCTTTTTCAATATACTCAATCCATCCGTATAGATATCGCCTTCTTGTTTAACACTGCTTGGTCTGATAAACAGTGCTTCTTTAAAGCTGTTCACATCGGCAGTTTTAATCAGAAAATCATACCCATTTACCTTTATTTGCCCAGCAGGAACAAGGAAGAAGTTAGTTTCTGAAAGTTTCACCTTTTTATATGGCTGCAACATATCCACTCTGGCAAACTCTTTTTTAAAGATTTCAACCAAACTTCTGTCAACTGATGCTTCTAGTACTGTTTTCTTTTTATTGGAAACAAAGTAAATAGAATCACCATCAGTATGAATAAGGATACGGTCAAAACTGACATCCGGCACCTCATCGTCTTCTATTTTTATATGGTTTTTATAAAAAGACAGAGGGACGATATCATTAAAAATTAATTCAATGATACCATCCTTCTCGCTAAACTTCTGGATATCTGAGGCATTTTTATACTTTATTGATTGATCATGAAAGTTAAATAAATTCCACTTTTTTAAGGAACTTGTTGCAAGTGCAATCATATCCTCAGAGTTAGAGCCATAGTATAAACCGTCTTTATGATAAATCATTTTTGTAGGCTTTACGACTTCATCTGGTTCAAGATTACTAAAGATTTTTTCCTGTACATAATTATTTTTTTCCACAACATCATAGCTTGGCTGGTAAAACCAATAGGACCACGTCAGTAAACCGCTTATCAAAATGAGGGAAACCAATAAGATATTTTTTAATCCTTCCCAGCTCATTCCCAATCATCCTCTTGTAATGTTTCATATGGGAGGGTAAAGAATATGGTTGTCCCTTTCCCTTCCTCACTGGAGGCCCAAATATGCCCTTTATGTGCTTCAATCATTTCTTTTGCAATAGCAAGGCCTAAGCCTGTTCCGCCCATTTTTCTTGATCTTGCTTTATCTACGCGATAGAATCTTTCAAAAATCTTTGCAACATTCTCTTTCGGTATTCCCATTCCTTCATCTCTAACACTGATCTCAACAAATTGGCCGATTACTTGCAGCTTAAAAGTAATCTGGCCACCCTCAGGTGAATATTTCAATGCATTAGAGATGATATTATCTAGCACCTGAGTGATTTTATCTTCATCTATTTCAACGCCTATTGGCTCAGATGGAATTAAACGATTAAAGGTTACATTTCTTGATTTGGACATCTCAAACCGGTCAATAATTCTGTGGAAATAGCGGCCAAAGTCAACCCAAGTTGTGGATAGATTATAATCTGTATTATCCAGCTTTGAAAGCTGCAAGAGATCATTGACCAATCTAATCATACGCTCTGTTTCAGTCTGAGCTATATTCAGAAAACGTGGAGCCAGCTCTTTATCATCTATAGCGCCATCTGCCAAAGCCTCCAAATAACTTCTCATCGTCGTCAGCGGCGTTCTCAATTCGTGTGAAACGTTCGCCACAAATTCTCTTCTTTCCTCATCTATCTTTTCCTGCTCCGTGATATCATGAAGAACGACAATTAATCCATTAATAAATCCTGTCTCTCTTTGAATAACTGAGAAGTTCGCTCTTAAATAAAGTAATTTCTTTTCATTACTGTAGTTAAGGATAATGGACTCTTTCTCGCTCAGTAATTGCTCAAAGGTATATGTGTCCTCTAACCCTAAAACCTCTGTGATTGGCTTTGATAAAGATGTTTCACGTGAAACCTTCAACATAGACAATGCCGTATCATTAATCAAGATAACCCGGCCTCTGCGATCCGTTGTAAGTACGCCATCTGTCATATTAGTCAACACAGAAGACAGCTTCCTTTTCTCTGCGTCGGTTGTCGCCTGTGCATCCTGAAGCTTTTTCGTCAAATTATTAAATGTAATCGCCAATTGACCAATTTCATCATATCCATATATCTTAACTTTTCTAGAAAAGTTACCACGTGACATAGCTAATGCCTGCTTACGCATATCGGATATTGGCCTTGTTATTGTCTGTGCCAGTAATATTCCCAAAAAGGCAGTCACCACAAGAGATATAATGGTTCCCTTCGCCATTATGGTGTTAATTTGTTTTAATTGAGCATAGACATTTTCTATTTTCGTGTTCAGGTATAAATTACCAATAATTTGCCCGTCACTTACGATAGGTTCAGACCAAATAAGGATCCTTTTTCCTGTCTGTGGGTCAAATCTGATTTCCTTTTGGGGAGTTCCCTGATTAAATGCACTAATGACTAATTTTTCAGTCGAACGGCTCCCGATTATATTCTGCTTTTCCGGATCAGACGTTCCGATGATTTTTGAGTCCTGATCCATTACCCGTATCTCCGTAATATCGCCGGATGAATATCCCTCTAACGTTGTCTTAATATCTTCTATTAAGGTAGGGTCTTCTACTTTACGAGTTTCAGTTATTTCTTTCTCCAAGCTATAGGATAGTATGGTTACCCGTTCCTGGATGGAACTCTTAAAATTATCCAATAGCTGCTGTTCGAGCCCCTGTGCAAAATAAACCCCAATAATTTGCATCGCAACTAATATAAGTAGCACATAAATTAGCACAAACTTAAAATAAATCGATTTGAAGAAACCTACTTTTCTCATAACTTTTACTCCTGTTCAGGATGACGGAGGTAGTATCCAACTCCTCTTCTAGTAACAATCCATGCAGGATGACTTGGATTATCTTCTATTTTCTCGCGTAGGCGTCTAACCGTTACATCGACTGTTCTTACATCCCCATAGTAATCATATCCCCATACTGTCTGCAGAAGGTGCTCCCTTGTCATTACCTGGCCAATATGTTTAGCCAGATAAAAGAGTAACTCAAATTCCCTGTGAGTTAATTCTATGGTTTCTCCCCTTTTGGATACCATATAGGAATCAGGGTGTATAACCAGATGGCCAATCGTAATTTCATTTGTTTCCGTGTTATCTTCCTGCTGATTTGCAGCATGCTTCTGCCGGCGTAAATTTGCTTTAACACGCGCAATTAATTCACGGGTACTGAAAGGCTTTGTCACATAGTCGTCTGCACCTAACTCAAGACCCAACACTTTATCTATTTCAGAATCTTTTGCCGTCAACATAATAATTGGCATGTCATATTTTTTGCGCACTTCTCTGCAAACTTCCATTCCGTCCTGTTGAGGAAGCATGATATCTAATAAAATCAAATCTGGCTGCAGCTCTTCTACCAGTCTAATGGCATCATTACCATCATAGGCACAATGCACCTCAAACCCCTCTTTTTTTAAATTAAACTGTAATATATCTGCAATGGGTTTTTCATCGTCTACAACTAATATCTTTTTATCCATAGTCTGTTTCTCCCTTTTCATAATAAAATATATATATGAACGTCATCAGAATGTCACTTTGTTGTTAGACTCTCTTAAACCTACTTTACCATTTCTATTAAAACAGGTCATCTTTTAAAAATAAAATCCCAGATATAGGCAATCTTGTATACTAAAAAGGATTAGACTCATATCTAATCCTGAAATGTTTTATATTAAATCCAGAGCACAAGTGATTCATTTAGTAAAAGGCTGACAAACATTTTGTCTGTCAGCCAGTTTTTTATATACCGTATGGGTTGCGAATGATATTCGTTTGATTGCGATCTGGTCCTACCGAAAAGATCGATAATGGAATACCGGATAATTGGGATACCCTTTCTAAATAGGTCCTTGCATTAGCTGGCAGCTCAGACAATGTCTTCACTCCCGTGATATCTTCTGTCCAACCTGGAAGCTCTTCATAGATTGGTTCACATTCTGCCAATACTTTAAGACTCGCTGGGAATTCCTCCATTACTTTTCCCTTGTGTCGATAAGCAACACATATTTTTAATGTCTCGATGCCTGTTAAAACATCAATTGAGTTAAGAGATAGATCTGTGATTCCACTGACACGGCGTGCATGGCGAACTACCACACTATCAAACCAGCCTACCCTTCTTGGACGGCCCGTAGTAGTGCCATACTCTCTTCCCACTTCACGAATTTGATTGCCGATTTCGTCATCAAGTTCAGTTGGGAATGGTCCATCTCCTACACGTGTTGTGTATGCTTTACACACACCCACCACATGATTAATTTTAGATGGCCCGACTCCGGAACCGATTGTAACGCCACCTGCAACTGGGTTGGATGATGTTACAAATGGATAAGTACCTTGATCAATATCAAGCATTACCCCTTGTGCACCTTCAAATAAAACACGGCGTCCTTCATCTAAAGCATCATTTAATACAACAGAGGTATCACATACATATTGTTTAATTTGCTGACCATATTCATAATATTCTTCAAAGAAATCATCCATCGTAAAGCCTTCTGTTTCATAGAAAAGTTCCAGCATTCTGTTTTTCTCTTCCAGATTTCTTTTCAGTTTCTCTTCGAATACTTCTTTATCTAATAAATCGGCAATTCGGATTCCGATACGTGCCGCTTTATCCATATAAGCTGGTCCAATACCCTTTTTAGTAGTACCTATTTTATTATTTCCTTTTCTCTCTTCTTCTACCTCATCCAGTTTCAGATGATACGGAAGAATTACATGAGCTCTGTTGCTGATACGTAAATTATCTGTGGACACTCCGCGATCGTGCAGATAAGATAGCTCTTTAATAAGTGCTTTTGGATCAACGACCATACCATTACCGATTACAGATATTTTATCCTTATAGAAAATACCTGAGGGAATCAAATGGAGTTTATATGTTTCACCATTAAATTTTATTGTATGTCCTGCATTATTTCCGCCTTGATATCTGGCAATCACTTCTGCATTTTCTGAAAGGAAATCAGTAATCTTTCCTTTACCTTCGTCTCCCCATTGTGTACCTACTACTACGACTGAAGACATTCTGTACACCTCCACTAATTTACCAACATCTTGCATTTGGATTACAAACAAATTAAGTGTATCAATTATAACCGGTAATTTCAAGTTAAACACGAACATTTATATAATAGTTCCAATATATGTTCGTGTATAGGAAAATAAATAAGCCCACCAATTTAAGGTGGGTCTTTTACATATTATGCTCCAGACGGGATAGCATCATCCTGGAATCTTCGTTCTAAGTTGACGAACTTATTATATTCTTTTACGAATGCCAGCTGAACCGTTCCAACTGGGCCATTCCTCTGTTTCGCAATGATGATTTCGATCACATTCTGGTTTTCTGTTTCTTTATCATAGTAGTCTTCCCTGTAGAGGAAAGCTACAATATCAGCATCTTGCTCAATACTTCCTGACTCACGAATATCGGACATCATCGGACGCTTATCCTGACGCTGCTCAACACCCCGGGAAAGCTGAGAAAGGGCAATCACTGGAACCTCAAGCTCCCTTGCAAGAGCTTTAAGGGAACGGGAGATTTCCGAAACTTCCTGCTGTCTGTTTTCTCCTGATCTTCCATTTCCCTGAATAAGCTGGAGATAATCAATCAAAATCATGCCAAGGCCATGTTCTTGTTTTAAACGCCGGCATTTTGAGCGAATCTCACTAATTCTGATACCTGGAGTATCATCAATATAAATTCCTGTATTTGATAAGCTACCCATCGCTAACGTCAATTTGCGCCAGTCTTCATCTGTCAGGGAACCTGTTCTGAGGTTTTGAGCATTAATATTGCCCTCCGCACAAAGCATACGCATAACCAATTGCTCTGCACCCATCTCCAAGCTGAAAATCGCTACATTTTCATCAGTTTTTGTAGCGACATTTTGGGCAATATTAAGGGCAAATGCTGTCTTACCAACTGAGGGACGGGCTGCTACGATAATCAGATCATTTCGCTGAAAGCCTGCCGTCATTCGATCTAAATCACTAAAGCCTGTAGGGATTCCGGTCACATCCCCAACGCGGTTATGCAGCAATTCAATATTATCGTAAGTACGAACTAAAACGTCCTTAATATTATGGAAGGCCCCTGCATTTTTACGAGAGGCAACCTCCATGATACTTTTTTCCGCTTCACCCAAAAGATTTTCCACTTCATCTTCACGGGAATACCCATCCTGCACAATGCCGGTTGCTGTATTAATTAATCTCCGCAAGACCGACTTTTCTTCAACAATTCGGGCATAATACTCTATATTGGCAGCTGTAGGTACAGATGCAGCCAATTCAGTTAAGTAGGGAACTCCCCCAACCTCTTCAAGTTGCTTTGTTGCACTTAGTTCCTCTGTTACTGTAAGTAAATCAACAGCTTTTCCTTTATCATTTAGCTTCAACATAACAAGGAAGATTTTTTGATGTGCACTTCTATAAAAATCCTCTGGGATTAAAATCTCAGAAGCAAGTATTAAAGAGGAAGGCACAAGAAAAATTGCTCCTAAAACCGCTTGTTCCGCCTCAACATTTTGCGGTGGAACCAAATCAGTAAAGAGCTCATTCATTCGGCAAACCCCCTTTATATAGTTAAACGTAATCGTGTATTTATCTCATCAAATAGAATGGATTGCTCTTCTATTGTATATGGAAATGATGAGAATAGGTATAGGAAATTTTTTTCCGTCCATATTTGTAAGTTCTATCTTACTAAAAAAAAGTGATGAAATCAGCTAGAAAGCCTTTCATCACTTTTTTAATAAAATTATTTCCCGAGAAATATTCTTCTATTGTTCTTTTACATGGACATTTAATGTTGCAGTTACCTCATGATGGAGCTTAACTGGAACCTTTGTGTAACCAAGTGAACGAATCGCATCCTCTAACTCAATCTTGCGTTTATCAATTTTATGCTTATGTTGTTTTTCCAATTCATCAGCGATTTGTTTGCTGGTGATTGAACCAAATATTCTGCCGCCCTCACCAGTTTTAACCTTCAAATCAATTGTAAGCTTTTCTAATTGCACTTTTAATTTTTTTGCATTCTCTAATTCTTCAGCTGCCAGTTGCTTCTCTTTATTTTTCTGATTTTCCAAGGTTTTTATACTGCCACCAGTTGCTTCTACTGCTAATCCTTGTTTCAAAAGGAAATTATGTGCATATCCATCTGCGACATTTTTAATTTCACCTTTTTTGCCTTTTCCTTTAACATCTTTTAAAAATATTACTCTCATGTACTTGTGCCTCCTTCATATAGCTCATCAATAGCATTTTTTAGCATTTCTTCTGCTTTTTCTATTGATTTTTCATCCAGTTGCGTTGCCGCATTTGTTAAATGCCCTCCGCCTCCTAAGCGTTCCATAATGACTTGAACATTTATGTCACCGAGAGACCTTGCACTGATACCAATGGTTGTTTCTGATTTTTTTGATAAAACAAATGATGCAATTACTCCATCCATTGTTAACAATGTATCGGCAGCCTGGGCAATTAAAACCTGATCTGCAAAGTCATCAATCTCACCATGGGCGATGGCAATCCCATCACGATACAAATAAACATCTTCTATCAGCTTCGCACGTTTCAAGTAAGTCGCCACATCTTCTTTAAGGAGCTTTTGCACCAGAACTGTATCCGCACCATGTCCTCTTAAAAATGAAGCTGCATCGAACGTTCTGGAACCTGTTCTAAAGGTAAAAGATTTTGTGTCTACTATGATACCTGCCAGCAAAGCGGTTGCTTCCAGCATACCCACCCTTACGCGCTTCGGCTGATACTCAATTAGCTCGGTTACTAATTCAGCTGTTGATGATGCGTATGGCTCCATATAAACAAGGAGAGAGTTATCAATAAACTCTTCACCGCGTCTATGATGGTCAATCACGACAATTTTTTCTGTTCGAGAGACCAGTCTTTCCTCAATAACCATGCTTGGTTTATGTGTATCTACGATAACCAGTAATGTTTTGTCGGTTACTAACTCAACACCACTTTCAGGCGAGATGAACCTGGAATCTAATTCAGGCTTTTGCTTCACTTCAGAAAGAAGTCGTTTAACACTGGAGTCCAGCTCATTTCTATCAAGAATAATATAACCTTCACGATTATTCATTTCAGCAATTTTCAATATCCCCAATGAAGATCCAATAGCATCCATATCAGGGAATTTATGACCCATGATAATAACTTTATCACTATCAGCAATTAAATCCCGCAATGCATGTGAGATAACTCGTGCACGTACCCTTGTTCGTTTCTCCATAGGGTTTGTTTTTCCGCCATAGAATTTTACCTTACCATTCGGAAGCTTTATAGCAACCTGATCTCCGCCTCTTCCCAAGGCCAGATCCAAGCTTGATTGAGCGATGCTTCCAAGATCAGGTAGAGCAGAAACTCCACTGCCCACTCCAATACTGAGTGTTAAAGGTACGTTTTGTTTGGCTGTCGTTTCTCGCACATCATCTAATATGGAGAACTTTGTTTTTTCCAATTGATCCAGTATGCTTTCACTAAAAATAGCAATAAAGCGATCAGATGAAATTCTCTTTAAAAATACTCCATAATCTTTAGCCCAATTATTTAATAAAGAGGTTACAAAACTATTTAAGCTGCTTTTACGTTGGTCATCCATTCCTTGTGTCACATCATCATAATTATCCAAATAAATAATACCGATAACGGTTCGTTCCTCTTCGTACATTTTTTCAATTTCTGTTTGTTCCGTAACGTCAAAGAAATATAATAATCTCTCCTCCGGTTTATGAACGATTCGAAAATTGCGGGTATAAATTGCTATAATATCTTCGCTTTCTTCTCTTTTCACCAAAGGTATCAAAGATTCAGCAACCTCAGATAAATCCTTACCAACCAGTGTATCTTCCTGTAGGCATCTTGCCAAATAGGGGTTGGTCCATTCAATTACATATTCCTCATTGAAAAGTAGAATACCTATTGGCATTTCTAAAAGAGCTTCTTCCCCTACTTTTTTTAATCGATAGGAGAGAGTGGAAATATAGATTTCCGTTTCTCTTTGTATCCCAAATTCGATTTTTAATATTAGAAAGAAAAACAAGCCAAAAAGCAAAGAAGCTACTATCGCAAATACCCAATTATAATAAGCAAGAACTCCGATAATCACTAAAGATACAACCAATAATGCATAGATGGGATAACGGATCACTTGCCTGTTTAAATAAGATGGCATAGATTCAGCTCCTAAACAAAGTGGATCAATTTATGTATTACTTATCATTATACTTGATAAAACTCCATTATGACCAACATGGTAATAAATTACCTTCACGCAGCGAAGAATTAATACCCTTCATTGTATCTGTTTAAAACTAAAAATAAAAATAAAGAATATTATATAGTATAAATAATATGATAGACAAAAAACAAGACACTCAATTCAAAGTATTTACTATTTTTAAATAGTATTCAAAAATAATGTTTACCTTTTTGAACTTTCCCTCTTAATTATAGGATCTTTATTTTCATTTTCATTCCCTAAATACAATTAAAAAACGGAAAGGAGTATCCTTTCCGTTTCTTGTTTGTAAAATCTTATTTTTCCTCTGCTACGAATGGTAGAAGAGCCATAGTACGAGCACGTTTGATTGCGATAGTCAATCTACGTTGGTACTTAGCGCTTGTTCCAGTTACACGACGTGGAAGAATTTTTCCACGCTCAGAGATAAACTTTTTAAGAAGATCTACATCTTTATAGTCGATGTGCGTAATGCCGTTTGCTGTGAAATAACAAACTTTACGGCGTTTTGCACGTCCGCCTCTGCGTCCGCCTGCCATATTATTCACTCCTTTTCATTATATATATTTTTTTCCGTTCGAATTATCAATGTTAGAATGGAAGGTCATCATCCGAAATATCAATGGTTTGTCCATTACTGCTGAATGGATCATCATCTATTTTCGTATAATTACTATCCTTCCGTTGATTCTGGTTTTGGTTGTTATTCCCCTGGCCAAATGGATTAGTATCATTACCACCATATTGGCTTCCGCTGCTTTTTTCGCCAGAAGATGCACCTTTGGGCTCTAGGAATTGTACGCTTTCTGCCAACACTTCTGTTACATATACACGTTTTCCATCCTGACCTTCATAATTACGAGTTTGAATACGTCCATCCACTCCAGCAAGATTACCCTTTTTCAGAAAATTAGCTGCATTTTCCGCTTGGCGTCGCCAAACTACACAGTTAATAAAATCTGTTTCCCGTTCACCTTGTTGGTTAGAAAATGGACGATTTACTGCTAATGTAAAGGTTGCAACAGGAACACCGTTTGGAGTATAGCGGAGATCAGGATCCTTCGTTAAACGACCTACCAAAATGACACGGTTTATCAACAGAATCAACTCCTAATATTAGAAAATTGTTCCATGTGAAACAATTTATGTTCAATCAATCTTACTCTTCTTCTTTAACTACAATATGACGGATGATATCTTCACTGATTTTAGCAAGACGGTCAAATTCTTGAACAGCCTCAGCATTTTCAGCTTGGATTTTGTTAATTGTGTAATATCCATCACGGAAATCATTGATTTCATAAGCAAGACGGCGTTTTCCCCAGTCTTTTGTTTCAAGAACTTCAGCACCTTTGTTAGCTAAAATTCCATTAAAACGCTCAACTACAGCTTTTTTGCTATCTTCCTCAATGTTTGGACGGATGATATACATAATTTCGTATTTTGTCATCACTGTCACCTCCTTTTGGTCTAAACGGCCCTAATGGGCAAGGAGCAATTATTTACAATTACTCACAAGTAAAAAGTATATCATATATCTGATAAATTTGCAATAACAGTTAAAGGACCAGTTTGATAACCGGTCCTCTTGGTTTATACATTAAAACGGAAGTGAATAATATCTCCATCCTTCACTTCATATTCTTTTCCTTCTAGTCTAACTTTCCCTGCTTCTTTCGCAGCATTCATTGAACCGGCTGCCATTAGATCATCATATGATACAATTTCTGCTCGAATAAATCCGCGTTCAAAGTCAGAGTGAATAATTCCGGCACACTGTGGAGCCTTCATCCCTTTTCGGAAAGTCCATGCGCGCACCTCTTGTACACCCGCCGTAAAATAAGTCGCCAACCCAAGCAAATGATAGGAAGTGCGAATCAACTGATCCAATCCAGACTCTTCTATACCAAGTTCTTCAAGGAACATTGCTTTTTCCTCTCCATCGAGCTCTGCAATTTCAGATTCAATTTTGGCACAAATCACGATTACTTCAGCATTTTCAGAAGCTGCAAATTCACGTACCTGACGCACATATTCATTATCAGAAGCATCAGCTATTTCATCTTCATCAACATTAGCAACATATAAAACTGGTTTGATAGTGAGGAGATGCAATCCTTTCACTATTTTCAGCTGTTCATCGGTGAATTCTACTGCCCTCGCCGGTTTTTCCGCTTCAAATGCTTCTTTCAGTAAGGAAAGAACTTCATATTCAACAACGGCTTCTTTATCTTTTTGTTTTGCTAATTTCCCAACACGATCGATTCGTTTCTCAACTGTCTCCATATCTGCTAGAATTAATTCCAAATTAATGGTTTCAATATCATCAATTGGATTCACTTTACCTGAAACATGGGTAATATTCTCATCAGCAAAACATCTTACTACATGGCATATCGCATCTACCTGTCGGATATGGGAAAGGAATTTGTTCCCCAACCCTTCACCTTTACTTGCCCCTTTTACAATACCTGCAATATCCGTAAATTCAAAAGCAGTCGGAACTGTTTTTTTAGGAACTACAAGTTCCGTCAGCTTTTGTAATCTATAATCCGGTACCTCAACAATCCCTACATTGGGATCAATTGTACAAAATGGATAGTTGGCGGATTCTGCTCCTGCCTGAGTTATTGCATTAAAGAGAGTAGACTTTCCTACGTTAGGCAATCCTACTATTCCGGCTGTTAATGCCACATCATTCACTCCTTATGTGAAAACATTTTAAATGTATATATAAATAGATTATATGTGATAAACCTTTACCAATTATAGTGACAAGTCTTCTAAAAGACAAGCCGCTCTTGTTCATTTAAGTACATGCATGACCCTTTATATGATAGCATACTCGCTGCATAATAAGCTTACTCAATTTAGGCTTCGTGTTTCTCCACTATCTTTTTCATCTTCCTGACAAAATCTTTGCGAGGCAACATGACACTGTGGCCACACCCTTCGCACTTTATCCGGACATCCATACCCAACCTAATAATTTTCCAGCGGTTAACACCACATGGATGAGGTTTTTTCATTTCAACTATATCATTTATTTCAAAATCCTTATCATCCATAGCTCCTAATCCTCCAATATCTAAACTTTACCCATTATACCAATGAATTATATCAGCATATAGCCAGACCTCCAATTAAAACCAAAAACCAGAATGACCCTCCTTTTTCTTTACCTTTCCTCTTATGATTTCACGATCTAGCTTTTACAATAAACTTCCCATCTTCAACCATCAGCATCTTGTTATAATACAAGGAATTGCAACTGGGAATTAAAAAATTTGAAAACAATAACTGTGGAGTTTTACTTCTGATAGAGATACATTTATCCGATCATGAATAAGATGATGTGATTGAATAAATTATCTTAATATAATTTATTCAATCATAATCATTCAATATACCTGCTTACATCATTTATCACAATGTTTTCTTATTCCAATCTGTTGGGTATACAAATGATAAATCAATCGTGTGATATAGCATTTTATAAAATAGTTAAATCAGTACTTTAAAGTGTGCATTTATAGAAGGATTCAATCTTATCCCTTCACAGTTTAAAAAGGGCATAGGATTTGTAATCATGCCATTTATTCTAAAGTTAAGTGTATAAAAATCCCTTTTTTTCCGTATACTGATAGTACTTTTGCAGAGGAGTGGTAATTATGAACATGAGGCCTTCTTTTTTTGACCAACGCAACACAGCAAATCGAATATCTTATGAGGAAGAGAATGCCCACCATGTTATTTCTAGAGAATTACTAACGATCCTCCCTACTCATAAAGTACGTCCTATTGTAATAGTTTGTATTGGTACTGACCGTTCAACTGGGGATTCACTTGGTCCCTTAATTGGAACATTGATAAGTGAAAAAACGCTGCCCAACTTTTATGTATATGGTACTTTAGAGGACCCAATCCATGCTGTTAATTTAAAGGGAAAGCTCGATTACATTCACAGTACACATGAAGATCCATTTATTATTGGGATAGATGCTTGTCTTGGCAGAGTTAAAAGTGTAGGTATCATCCAGGTTGGTAAAGGGCCCGTAAAGCCTGGTGCCGGTGTAAATAAAGAATTGCCCGATGTAGGAGAAGCCCATATTACTGGAATTGTGAACGTTAGTGGATTTATGGAATATTTTGTTTTACAGAATACCCGATTAAATCTGGTTTTAAAAATGGCTAAAGCAATTACTAAAGGTATCTATTTAGCTGGATTAGCCTATAATCATGCCAATCCTTTAACTACTACCTTTAATTGGAGTTTCGATGAGGAAAAAATACATGATAATCTATAGTTATAAATAAAAAACCATTTTAAATGGTTTTTTATTTATCTAAAATTTCCAGGAGTCTTTCCAAATCTTCCTGAGAGAAAAATTCTATTTCTATTTTCCCTCTCTTTTTATTCTGTTTTATGGTTACAGAAGTTCCAAATCGTTCCCTTAAAAGATTTTCTCTTTCTTGGATAAAGATATCCTTGGAAGGCACTCGCTTTGTTTCACGTGGAACACTCGCATTTAGGTTTTGAATAATCCCCTCTAGTTGCCTGACATTGAGATTATCCTTGATTACTTTATCCGCTAAAGGGTTAATTTCCTTTTTAGCTTTCAAACCGAGCAACGCTCTTCCGTGTCCCATTGATAATTTACCTTGAGAAATATAATCCTGTATCTGTACAGGTAAAGATAAAAGACGAATATGATTGGCTATATGAGGACGACTTTTCCCCATTCTCTTTGCCAATTCTTCTTGTGTGATATCAAGATTTCTCAATAAGGACTGATAAGCAGCCCCCTCCTCCACTGGATTTAAATCCTCTCTTTGAAGGTTTTCCAGTAGAGCCAGTTCCATCATCTGCCGATCATCAAATTGACGAACTACAGCAGGGACGGATTTTAATTTTGCTTCTTTTGCTGCACGAAAGCGCCTTTCCCCTGCAACAATCTCATATCCCTTTATACTGCTTTTTCGCACAATAAGAGGCTGAAGAATTCCGTGTTGTAAAATTGAATTTTTCAGTTCCTCAATAGCTTCAGGCTGGAAGGATTTTCTCGGTTGGTATGGATTTGGCCGCAAACTTTTAATCGAAATTTCTTGCACTATTTCTTCTTTGCTGACTTCCATATTAGTAATAAGGGCATCAAGGCCTTTTCCCAGTCCTTTACCCATTCGCAACCACTTCCTTTGCCAAATCTATATATACTTCCGCTCCGCGTGACTTAGGATCATAAATAATAATCGGTTCACCATGACTTGGTGCTTCACTTAAACGTACGGTACGCGGGATGATTGTCTTATATACTTTATCCTGGAAGTACTTCTTAACCTCTTCAATGACTTGTATACCCAGATTTGTACGAGCATCAAGCATCGTTAATAGTACTCCCTCTATTTTTAAATCATGGTTCAAATGTTTCTGAACTAATCTAACTGTATTAAGTAATTGACTGAGGCCTTCAAGGGCGTAGTATTCACATTGCACAGGTATAAGTACAGCATCAGATGCTGTCAGGGAATTGAGAGTCAATAAACCTAAAGATGGAGGACAATCAATAATAATATAATCATACTGATCAGTAACTGCTTCTAACGCTCTTTTCAGGCGTACTTCTCTGGATATTGTAGGCACCAATTCTATCTCAGCACCTGCAAGTTGAATAGTAGCTGGTATGACATCTAAGTTTTCAACTTTTGTTGCCTTAATAACGTCAGCAACCTCAACATCATCGATAAGCACATCATAAATGCATTGTTCTACATCAGCTTTCTCAATCCCTACTCCGCTGGTCGCGTTTCCTTGTGGGTCAACATCGACTAGCAAAACTTTCTTTCCTATGTACGCCAAGCAGGCCCCCAAATTGACGGAAGTTGTTGTTTTACCAACTCCTCCTTTTTGGTTTGCAATAGATATTACTTTTCCCATGTTGTCACCTGCCTCACTTTACATTCAGACTTATAACGTTTCTATTTTAACATGTTTCTTTTTTTCAAAGTTCATATATTTAAAATATTGTAGAGAAAATATCGATTCATGTAAAAATAAAGGTAATTATAAAAAAATGGCAACCTACTGGATTGCCAATTTACTAATAAATGAATCTATTATTTATTTTTTTTAGGAATGCGGATGGTAATTTGATAAAAATCATCAAATTCCGCTTCTTCTGAGTCTAAATTAATTCCATTATCCTTTACCATGCTCATAGATTGGCGGATGGTATTCACCGCTATTCTCATATCCTTACTGAATGCTTTTCGGATCGCACGCGGCTTTTTGTCTTCATCTGCTGAGAGCAGTTTGCTGACCCGTTCTTCTGTCTGTTTCACATTCAGCCCTTTCTCAATGATCTCTTCAACAAGCTTTGATTGTTTTTCAGAATCTTTCAAAGGAATTAAGGAACGTGCATGTCTCTCTGTAATTGTCTTTTGCATGACCGCGTTCTGAACCACCTGCGGTAATTTTAATAACCTAATTTTATTAGCAACCGTAGATTGGCCTATTCCAAGCCTGTTTGCCAAGCCTTCCTGGGTCAATTGATGTAATTCAATCAACTTGCTATAGGCTACAGCTTCTTCAATAGGTGATAATTCTTCACGTTGAAGGTTCTCAATTAATGCTACGGAAGCTGTTTCAGTATCTGAGAGATTATTAATAATGGCCGGAATCTTATCCCAACCCAATTTACTTATAGCCCTGTATCGGCGCTCACCAGCAATAATTTCGAATTGGCCATTATGAATCTCCCTGACTACAATCGGCTGTATAATGCCGTGTGTCTCTATAGTCAGAGCAAGTTCTTCAATTTTTTCATCATCGAAAATGCTTCTTGGTTGAAAACGATTTGGAACGATTGAAGAAATTGGTAATTTATGGATTTCGTCGCGGTTTATTTCTTCCTTTACTAACGCAATTTCTGATTCCCTGTCTACATTTTCTTCTTTATCTCCAAGTCCAAAAAAACGTGAAAAAGGATGTTTTGTCATCCCTACACCACCTTTAAAAAACTTCCAACTAGCTTAATATATTGGAAAAAATCATAGAAATATGAATTCCAACTGTCTCATTATTTGGTAATGACTATCTTTATTATACCGTCTTTTAGAATATCCGTCTCAATAAAGTTTATTCTAATGGTTGCTTATTCGGTGTTCCTGGTTTACGTGGATATTTTTTTGGTGTGTCCTTTACTTTGTCTATCAAAATAATATGACGTTGACTATCTTCCTTAGGCAGTTGGAAATAGAAGTCTTTATTCATTTTACCACCTAGAATGGTCAAAGCTTTTTTACCTGCCAATACTTCATCATCAGCACCTGCCCCTTTTAAGGCGATGAATTTTCCTCCTTTTTTTACTAAAGGAAGGCATAGCTCACTCAATACGGATAATCTGGCAACCGCTCTGGCTGTAACAAAATCGTATTTTTCACGGTGTTCTGCTAATTTCCCGAATGTCTCTGCGCGATCATGATATAGACTTACATCCTGTAGATTCAATTCATCTGTTAACGTTTTTAAGAAATTAATTCGTTTGTTTAGAGAATCTACAATTGATAATTTAATGGATGGGAAGCATATTTTTAACGGTATGCTTGGGAATCCCGCTCCAGCTCCAACATCACATAAAGATAGATCCTGATTAAAATCAATAAAGAATGATGGCGAAATTGAATCATAGAAATGTTTTAAATAAACTTCTTCTTTATCTGTAATAGCTGTCAGGTTAACTTTTTCATTCCATTCTACCAACAGTTTAAAATATGTTTCGAATTGCTCAAGCTGAGAAGGAGAAAGAGCAATCCCCTTCTCCTCCAATGCATTTTTAAATTCAGATATATTCATGTATTTACCTCTTAGTTATGGGGTATTTTTGCAATCTTACCTTGTTCAATATAAACAAGCAATATAGAAATATCGGCTGGGTTTACTCCTGATATACGGGAAGCCTGTGCCATTGATAATGGACGTACCTGTTTCAATTTCTGGCGTGCTTCTGAAGCTAACCCCGTGATGTCATCATAATCAATAAAATCAGGGATTCTCTTATTTTCCATCTTTTTCAGCCTTTCAACTTGCTGAATGGATTTTTCAATGTATCCCTCATATTTAATCTGTATCTCCACCTGCTCAGCTACATCGTCCGATATTTCAATATCAGAGGGGATTAATTGGCTGATGTGCTTGTATGTCAATTCTGTCCGTCGCAACAGTTCATTGCCGCGTATCCCATCCTTCAGCTCACTGCTAGCCCATTCTCTTAAATAGGATTGAGTGGTTTCATTCGGCTTAATAATAGTAGTAGCAAGCCTTCCGATTTCATTCTGAATGGCTTGTTTTTTGGTTAAGAAGCGTTCATAACGATCCTCGCTGATCAATCCAATGCGATAACCTATTTCTGTTAACCTCAAGTCAGCATTATCATGTCTCAGCAATAAACGGTATTCAGCACGGGATGTCAACAATCTGTATGGCTCATTTGTACCTTTTGTTACCAAGTCATCAATCAGAACCCCTATATAAGCATCCGAACGGCTCAGAATAATCTCTTCTTCATTCAGAGCTCTGCGGCCAGCGTTAATACCTGCCATTAAGCCCTGACCAGCAGCTTCTTCATAACCTGAAGTGCCATTGATTTGCCCAGCTGTATATAAGTTTTTGATTTTCTTCGTTTCTAAAGTTGGCCAGAGCTGTGTCGGTACGATTGCATCATACTCAATAGCATAGCCAGGACGCATCATTTGGACATTTTCGAGTCCCGGGATAGTCGCAAGTATTTCTTTTTGCACATCTTCCGGCAAACTTGTAGATAGTCCTTGTACATATACTTCATTCGTATTCCTGCCTTCAGGCTCAAGGAAGATTTGATGGCGAGGCTTATCATTAAAGCGAACGACTTTATCTTCTATTGATGGGCAATAACGCGGTCCAGTTCCCTTGATCATTCCAGAATACATCGGAGAACGGTGTAAATTATTATCTATAATTGTATGTGTTCCTTCGTTCGTGTACGTAAGCCAGCATGGCAATTGGTCCGTGATAAAGGCTGTTGTTTCGAAAGAAAAGGCCCTTGGTATATCATCGCCCGGCTGTATTTCAGTTTTATTATAGTCAATTGTATCACCGTTTACCCTTGGGGGTGTACCAGTTTTGAAACGAACCAAATCCAATCCGAGTTCTTCTAGATGTTCTGAGAGCTTAATGGATGGCTGCTGATTATTTGGACCGCTGGAGTATTTTAGTTCTCCTAAAATAATTTCACCACGTAAAAAAGTACCTGTTGTGATGACAACTGCTTTTGAATGATAGATCGCGCCTGTCTGCGTTATAACACCTTTACATTCTCCATCCTCAATTAATAACCGGTCTACCATCCCTTGCATTAAGGTTAGATTTTTTTCGTTTTCAAGAGTTTTTTTCATTTCGTTCTGGTAAGCAAATTTATCAGCCTGTGCTCTTAACGCACGAACAGCCGGTCCTTTACCCGTATTGAGCATCCTCATTTGAATATGGGTCTTATCAATATTGCGGCCCATTTCACCGCCCAGAGCATCAATCTCTCTGACTACAATCCCTTTTGCAGGTCCTCCCACTGAAGGATTGCAGGGCATGAACGCAACCATATCCAAATTAATCGTTAATACAAGTGTTTTAGCCCCTTGTCTGGCTGCGGCCAAACCTGCTTCACAGCCTGCATGTCCTGCGCCTATTACTATTACATCAAATTCACCAGCATGATATGCCATAGTTTACCTCCTTATTTCCCAAGACAGAACTGCGAAAACAATTGATTAATTAAACTTTCATGGACACTTTCTCCAATAACTTCCCCTAATAGTTCCCATGATTTTGTTAAATCAATTTGAACCAGGTCAATAGGCACACCTTCATTAATGCCAGCCAGCGCGTCATCAATTGCCTGTTTAGCTTGATTCAAAAGGGCAATATGACGCGAGTTAGATACATATGTCGCATCGCCGGTATTTAAGTTCCCTTCAAAGAAAAGATTAGAGATGGCTTCTTCTAAGTCATCAATACCTTTGTCTTCTTTTAACGATGTTAAAATAATCGAATAGTCCTTTGCAGCAGCTTTTACTTTATTTATATCCAGTTTTCCTGGAAGATCTGTTTTGTTAATGAGCACGATAACATCCATGCCATTCACGGCTTCAAACAATAATTGATCTTCTTCAGTAAACTCTTCAGCATGGTTTAATACTAGTAGAATCAAATCAGCTTTTTTTAATACCTCTCTGGAACGTTCAACTCCAATTCGTTCAACTATATCTTCTGTTTCACGAATCCCGGCAGTATCCACTAAACGCAGGGGTACACCTCTTACATTAACATATTCTTCAATTACATCCCTCGTTGTACCGGGAATATCGGTAACAATCGCTTTGTTTTCCTGAACCAAACTATTTAATAAAGAAGACTTCCCTACGTTTGGTCTTCCAACAATAACAGTCGAAATGCCTTCTCTTAAAATTTTTCCCTGATGACTGGTTTGCAGCAATTTTTCAATTTCAGCGCTGACAAACTCGCAACGTTCCTTAAATAGGTGATGGGTCATTTCTTCCACATCATCATATTCAGGATAATCTATATTCACTTCCACCTGTGCCAATGTTTCAAGAATATCCTGGCGCAGGTTTTTTATTAATCTTGATAGTTTCCCTTCAATTTGCCCCAAAGCTACATTCATTGCTTTATCTGTTTTAGCTCTGATTAGGTCCATAACCGCTTCCGCTTGAGATAAATCAATCCGTCCATTTAGAAATGCCCGTTTTGTAAATTCACCAGGCTCAGCTAAAGCAGCTCCCTGTCTTAAAATAAGTTGAAGTACCCGATTCACAGAAACTAAGCCACCGTGGCAATTGATTTCAACGATGTCTTCACGTGTGAACGTATTTGGAGCTTTTAACACGGTCACCATCACTTCTTCTATGAGGGAATTTGTTTTAGGGTCTATGATATTCCCATAATGAATGGTATGGCTTGGTACTTCAGTCAATCTTTTTCCTTTTGGGCTGCGATAGACCGTATCTGCAATATTTATTGCTTCATTGCCACTAATACGAACAATCCCAATCGCTCCCTCGCCCATGGGAGTCGATATCGCAGCAATTGTATCAAAATCCATGAAGTATACTCCTTTCATAAAAGAAATAAACAATACTATTATATATCGGCTAATATCTTTATCTGCCGTTCTTATCCACAATCATTAAAATGCAGTACGTATAATTTTAACTTATCCACATGTGAATAACAAGAATCTAAGCACATTCTTCCTTTTCATGACATTATTATCTTTTGCAATTGTCATATTGGATAGTTTGTTCATTAAATGGAAATTTTACTTTATTTTACTTCTTAAGCCGCTCCATCAAAAAAATCTCCGAAATCATCCGGAGATTTTAATCACACTATTTATTTTGACGCAATCACAATATGTCGATTAGGTTCGGAACCGGCAGAATACGTTTTGACTTTTTTGTTATTCATCAATGCCGTATGAATCACTTTTCTTTCAAAGGAAGGCATCGGTTCCAATGATACTTCTTTTTTGGTGTAGATGGCTTTGTTTGCCATCTTCTCCGCAAGATTAGTTAATGCTTCATTTCTTCTGCTCCGGTAATCCTCCGCATCCAGCATAATCGTTAAATATTGAGAAGAGTTTTTATTGGCAACAAGTTGCGTCAGGTATTGAAGGGAATTTAAGGTTTGACCCCTTTTTCCAATCAGCATGGCTATTTTTTCACCTGATAACTCAAATGTAACTACTTTGCCTTCTTGCTTATGATGAACATGTACCTCTGCACCCATTTTTTCTGCTACATTCTCGATGAATTGCTTTGCTTCTGCTAACGGATCATGCTTAACAGTCACCTTAACAATAGCCGGTTTTGAGCCAAACAGGCCTAAAAAACCTCTTTTTCCTTCATCTACAACTTGGATTTCAATCTTTTCCTTCGTTGTATTTAATTCCTTAAGAGCAGATTCAACAGCTTCATTAACTGTTTGGGCTGTAGCGGTTACTTGTTTCACTTTTTCTTACCTCCGGCATTTACATTTGATTTATCGGCTCTTGCTTGCTTTAAATCAGGCCCTTTAATGAAGTAAGTTTGGGCAATCGAGAAAATATTACCAACAACCCAGTATAGAGATAGTGCTGCCGGGAAGTTAATTGCGAACACAATAATCATAATCGGCATAATGTATAGCATCATTTGCATAGTTGGATTATCATCCTGTCCAACCATGGATATTTTTTGTTGAATAAAGGTTGTTACCCCTGCAATCAGCGGAAGGATAAAGTATGGATCCTTGTCTCCTAAATCAAACCAAAGGAAACTATGATTAGCGATTTCAGTTGTTCTCATAATTGCATGATAGAACGCAATCAAAATTGGCATTTGGATAAAAATCGGCAAACATCCTGCTAAAGGATTTACACCATGTTTTTGAAACAAAGCCATTGTTTCCTGTTGTAGCTTTTGCTGAGTTTCAGCATCTTTAGAGCTGTATTTCTCTTTCAACCTATTCATTTCCGGTTGAATAGCCTGCATAGCTTTTGTGCTTTTAATTTGTTTAATCATCAATGGCAAAATCAATAATCTAACCATTATAGTGACAATAATAATGGAAAAGCCAAATTCATTTCCAAGTAACTCAGCCATTTTGGTTATCAGCCAAGAAAGCGGATAAACAAAGTATTGGTTCCAAATTCCTGTACTTTCTGAAGTGATCGGTTGATTAACTTCACTACATCCCGATAGAACAGCGGTGAGAAAAATAACCGAACCAAAGAGAAGCATATGTTTCTTCTTCAAGCTTTATTTCCTCCTAACTAACTTAAAAGGTTTTAACCTCTTATATGCAATAAATGTATTTTAACATCTTTTAGATGTCCATGCCTAACATGTTTTAGGCTTTTTTGTAACAGAACGCCATGCTTATATTTTTTTCAAGACGCCTGCACGTTTTAAAACATGAATAAGGCTTGCTTTCGATTCATGAAAATCCATTTCTGAAGTTGGCTTTCTGGCCACTACAATATAGTCATTTCCTGACATGATTCGATCTTCTAATTCTAAGAAAGATTGTCTAACATAGCGTTTAACACGATTTCGTGTCACTGCGTTACCAATCTTTTTACTTACTGAAAGTCCAAGCCGAAAATCTGCCTGTCCCCTCTTTTTAAATACGTATATGACAAATTGTCTGTTTGCAAAAGACTTGCCCTTTTGAAATACTTCCTGGATTTCCTGATTTTTTTTTATCCTGCGCTCTTTATTCATTTATCCACCTGCACTTAACACATACATTTCAACTTATAATTGGGGTCAATTTTCCAAAAACCCATTACAGTTCCATTGTACATCATTAACAAATTTCAGCATTATTAAAACGTCAATTTAAACTTATAAATTATATATTCCAGATCTCTTTCCACCAAAACTGCTCTAAACTTAAAAAAAGACCACTGAAAAGGTCAGTGGTCTAGGCAGATAAAACTTTTCTTCCTTTACGACGACGAGCTGCAAGAACACGACGTCCGGTTTTAGTGCTCATACGGGCACGGAACCCATGAACTTTGCTGTGTTTACGTTTATTTGGTTGGTACGTTCTTTTCATATAGTACACCTCCCTGAGGATTACAGTTAAAGACAGTCTTTACAATTATATAGATGGCAATACGTAATTGTCAACTTATACTTTTAAACAACGAAAAACTCTCCATACTGATCCCCTCAAACTTCTCTAAATGAATCTGCATGAAGTTTTCCTCATTTCTTTTTTACAAATTAGACTTGCCGTCTATGGATAGGTTGTGGATAATTAAATTAATCAATTTTAACAATCCACACCCCTTTTCGACAGGTTTCTCACAAATAAACCTCTTGTGGAAAACTTTAACCCCCATCCACTGCATATTGTGGATAAACAACAAAAAACGTTGCAACTCCAGCAAATTTTTGATATCATATTTTTTGTTTTCATTCTTAATAACTTATCCACATAAATAACTTATCCACACATTGTTAATAACATGTGGATAGAATTTTGCGCAGTACCGTATAACTTTGTCCACAGGAAGTGGATATTGTCGAAAACTAATAATCCCCATAATATTCCTTATGCATAGTTTTTTATATTTATACATTTTCTATTTATTTTGTCTAAATTCGAGTTTATGGTGGTTTGGCTGTCTTAGAAGGAGGATCAACGAGTGAAAAATATAGATGAACTATGGAAGCACTCATTATCAATATTAGAAAAGAAAATAAGCAAGCCAAGCTTTGAAACCTGGCTAAAATCAACAAAGGCACATTCCTTAAAAAAGGACACACTTACTGTGGTAGCACCAAACGAATTTGCCCGCGATTGGCTGGAAGAACGTTATTCAGATGTCATAGGTGAGGTTTTATACGAAAGTACAGGGGAACAACTGGAAGTTAAGTTTATTATTCCCCATAACCAAAAAGAGGAAGACTACGATTTACCGGCTCCGGCGAAAAGGGTCAGAAGAGGAAGTGATGAGCAGCATGAGATTCCGCAAACCTTATTAATACCTAAGTATACATTTGATACTTTTGTTATTGGGTCCGGTAATCGTTTTGCACATGCTGCATCCTTAGCTGTAGCAGAAGCACCTGCAAAAGCCTACAATCCTTTATTTATATATGGAGGAGTTGGGCTTGGGAAAACGCATTTAATGCATGCAATTGGTCATTATGTTTTAGAGCACAACCCATCAGCCAAGGTTGTTTATTTATCTTCAGAGAAATTTACAAATGAGTTTATTAACTCAATCCGTGATAATCGAGCAGAAGATTTCCGCAATAAGTATCGCAGTGTCGATGTTCTGCTAATCGATGATATCCAATTTTTAGCTGGAAAAGAGTCTACTCAGGAAGAATTTTTCCATACGTTCAATGCACTTCATGAGGAAAGTAAGCAAATCGTAATCTCAAGTGACCGCCCTCCGAAGGAGATACCTACTCTTGAAGACCGGCTGCGATCTCGTTTCGAATGGGGTTTAATCACCGATATTACGCCTCCGGATCTTGAGACTAGAATTGCGATCCTACGGAAAAAAGCGAAAGCTGAACGTTTGGATATTTCAAATGAAGTCATGATTTATATCGCAAATCAAATCGATTCCAATATTCGTGAGCTCGAAGGTGCACTCATACGTGTCGTAGCTTATTCATCCTTAATAAATAAGGATATTAACGCTGATTTAGCTGCTGAAGCGTTAAAAGATATTATTCCTAATTCGAAACCAAAAATCATTTCTATTGCGGATATTCAGAAGGTAGTTGGAGAATACTTTAATATAAAACTAGATGATTTCAAAGCTAAAAAACGGACAAAATCGATTGCTTTTCCTAGACAGATTGCCATGTATCTCTCCAGGGAGCTGACGGACTATTCTCTTCCTAAAATAGGTGAAGAGTTTGGCGGACGGGATCATACAACTGTTATACATGCCCATGAAAAAATATCTAAGCTTATGCAAAGCGATCCTCAGATGCAGGATCATGTTAAAGAAATTACGTTAAAACTTAACAGTCACTGATTAACAAAGTAGTTACTAACTGTTGATAATCAAGTAAGTTGTTATCAAGATTACTCACAGTCTGTCCACATGTGGATAGACTGTTTTTCAGTCGAAAAGTCTAGTTATCCACATTTCCACAGGCCCTACTAGTACTTCTTCTTTTATTTTTAAATATAAATTAATAAATATGTATCTAAAATCAATCATCATTATTGGGAGGATTACTCATGAAAATTACGATTCAGCGTGACCGTCTCGTCCAAAGCGTGACAGATGTTCTAAAAGCGGTTTCGACCCGAACTACTATACCGATTCTAACTGGAATAAAAATCAAAGCGACTGAAGAAGGAGTTACCTTAACAGGAAGCGATTCTGATATATCTATCGAATCTTTCATTCCAGCTGAAGAAGAAGATAATGAATTAGTTGAAATTAAAGAGCCTGGATCTATTGTTTTACCAGCCCGTTTCTTTGCTGATATCGTAAAAAAACTTCCTGAAAGTACTGTAGATTTAGAAGTATATGCCCATCTACAAACAATTATTCGTTCAGGAAAAGCTGAATATAAACTCAATGGGCTAAATGCTGAAGATTATCCACAGCTTCCTCAAATGGAGGAACAGCATATGTACTCCATGCCAATAGATTTGTTAAAGAATATCATTCGTCAAACTATATTTGCAGTGTCCACCTCAGAAACACGCCCTGTGTTGACAGGTGTAAACTGGCGTATTGAAGATGGACAACTTATCTGTATTGCAACAGACAGCCACAGGCTGGCCATGAGGAAAACGGTGATTAATGGAAATGGAGACAGCTACAGTGTAGTAGTCCCAGGGAAGAGCTTGAATGAATTGAGCAAAATCCTTGATGATACGGATGAAGAAATCAATATTATATTTACAGAAAATCAGGTTCTGTTTAAATCAAAAAATTTATTATTCTTCTCAAGATTATTAGAAGGAAATTATCCAGATACATCCCGATTAATACCAAATGAAAGTAAAACGGATGTTAAAATCAATACAAAAGAACTTCTCCATGCCATTGATCGTGCTTCTTTATTAGCGAGAGAAAGCCGGAATAATGTCGTTAAGCTTTCTACGATTGAAGATTCTTATATTGAAATTTCTTCCCATACACCAGAAGTTGGCACGGTAACAGAGGAAATCCTTACACAAATGATCGAAGGTGAAGAATTAAAAATATCCTTTAGTGCGAAATATATGATGGATGCCCTAAAAGCATTAGACGTAACAGAAGTGACGATTAATTTCACTGGAGCCATGAGACCGTTTGTTCTTAAAGGTGTGGAAGACGACAGCATGCTTCAGCTTATATTGCCAGTAAGAACATATTAACTTTATTCATTCAAAGAACCTGTTTGTATATATGCATCGAAACAGGTTCTTTTTGTGCAAAACCAAATTATTTAGTAAAATAAACTTTTAGAGACTTTTACAGGTGGGATCTTATGATGGAATCAATACACATTCAAACCGAGTATATTACTCTCGGACAATTTTTAAAATTAGCGAGTATCATCGATTCTGGAGGAAGTGCAAAATGGTTTCTTGCAGAATATGAAGTATACGTAAATGGTGAACTGGATGTTCGCAGAGGCAAAAAACTCCGGGTTGGAGACCGTATTGAAATCCCGGAAGTCGGTTCCTATATCATTACGGATTAAAGTAAAGGATCTGAGATATGTATCTTGAAAAGATTAGTCTTCAGCATTATAGAAACTATGAAAGTCTGACTGCAGAATTTGAAAATAAAGTGAACGTTATACTGGGGGAAAATGCCCAGGGAAAAACAAACGTGATGGAAGCTATGTATGTATTGGCAATGGCCAAGTCTCACCGCACCTCAAATGATAAAGATCTTATTGGGTGGGACCAGGAGTATGCTAGAATAGAGGGTAGAGTGCTTAAAAAAAGAGGGACTCTTCCCTTAGATTTAATTATCTCCAAAAAAGGCAAGAAAGCCAAAATTAATCATTTAGAGCAAAAGCGTTTAAGCCAGTATGTTGGCAATATGAATGTGATCATGTTTGCCCCTGAGGATTTAAACCTGGTTAAAGGCAGCCCTTTAATTAGAAGACGATTTATAGATATGGAAATAGGACAAGTATCACCTGTTTATTTACATGATAGTAATCAATACCAAAAGATTCTTAATCAGCGAAATGCGTTTTTGAGACAGGTGCAACTGAGCAAAAAATCAGACGATGCCATGCTTGCTGTTCTAAATGAACAATTTATTCATTATGCTGCAAGAATTCTTTTAAAAAGATTTGAATTCCTAGAATTGCTTAAAAGTTGGGCTAAACCTATCCATAAAGGCATTTCAAGAGGCCTTGAAACACTGGATATTCAATATAAACCATCCATAGAGGTATCAGAATCTATGGATTTGTCGAAAATAGTAGAAAGATTTCAGGAAAAATTTGATAAAATAGGTACAAGGGAAAAAGAACGTGGCACAACATTAATTGGTCCCCATAGAGATGACTTGCAATTTTTCGTAAATGGACATGATGTGCAAACGTTTGGATCACAGGGTCAGCAAAGAACTACGGCATTATCTTTAAAATTAGCTGAAATTGAACTAATTCATTCAGAAATTAATGAATATCCAATTCTTCTGCTTGATGATGTTCTTTCTGAACTGGATGACTACAGACAATCTCATTTGCTGAATACCATTCAAGGTAAGGTACAAACATTTGTAACGACCACAAGCGTTGATGGAATCGATCATCAAACATTGAGGGAAGCCGCGACCTTTCAAGTGAAAAGCGGAACAATGTCCAGAGTGAAATGAGGTGGTTCGGATGTATCTTCATGTCGGAAACGATATTGTAGTTAAAATCAGTGAACTGGTTACGATACTTGATGCTAAGATGCTATCTGGTTCAACTGGTCTGCAAAAATTTTTGGATGAAAATAAGGTCATTGATTTGGCTGAAGGTAAGTCCAAATCAATTGTGGTCACCGGTTATCACATCTATCTTTCACCAATTGGACCAACTGCTTTGAAACGAAAAACCGCAAAGATGTCTACGTTGTAACACAACCGATAAGATACGAAATAATGCATGAAAAGTGTAGGTGAAATGGTTTGACAATGGAGCAAAAAGAAATACAAAAAGAATCTTATGATGAAAACCAGATACAAATACTTGAAGGGTTAGAAGCGGTACGTAAAAGACCCGGTATGTATATTGGTTCTACAAGTTCCAGAGGGCTTCACCATCTGGTCTGGGAAATTGTTGATAACAGTATCGATGAGGCACTGGCAGGATATTGTGATGAAATTAATGTATTCATCAATAAAGATAACAGTATTACGGTAAAGGATAATGGCCGTGGTATTCCGGTTGGTATACACGAAAAAGTAGGCCGTCCTGCAGTAGAAGTTATTATGACTACTTTGCATGCCGGCGGTAAATTCGGCGGCGGAGGCTACAAGGTCTCCGGCGGGCTTCACGGTGTAGGTGCTTCAGTTGTTAATGCCCTGTCTACTGAATTAACCGTGCGTGTAGAACGTGAAGGCAAGATTCACCTTCAACGTTTTGAAAGAGGAGTACCAAAAGGTGAGCTTGAGATCTTAGGTGAATCCGACCGTACTGGTACAACTATTACATTTAAACCGGATGACGAAATTTTCACAGAAACTCTTATTTATGAATATGAGATTTTGGCTGTAAGGTTAAGGGAATTAGCCTTCTTAAATCGTGGCATTAAGATTACGATTAAGGATGAACGTGAAGATGGTAAAGAAAATGAATATTACTATGAGGGCGGCATTAAATCCTATGTAGAACACCTCAACCGTACAAGAGAGGTACTTCATGAAGAACCAATCTTTGTAGAAGGTGAAAGAGACGGAATTTCTGTTGAAGTTGCTTTGCAATACAATGACAGTTTTACAAGTAATATTTATTCATTTGCCAATAATATTCATACTTATGAAGGTGGGGCCCACGAATCTGGTTTTAAAACAGCCTTAACGCGTGTGATTAATGACTATGCAAGAAAATACGGTATTTTCAAGGAAAATGACCTGAATCTAACCGGCGAAGATGTTCGAGAAGGCTTAACAGCAATCGTATCGATTAAGCATCCGAATCCCCAGTTTGAAGGACAAACGAAAACCAAGCTAGGCAATTCTGAAGCAAGAACGATTACAGACTCTGTTTTCTCTGAAAAAATGGAAAAATTCCTGCTTGAGAATCCAAGCGTAGCAAGAAAAATTATTGATAAAGGATTAATGGCAGCGAGAGCGAGAGCGGCAGCCAAGAAAGCCCGCGAACTGACTAGAAGAAAGAGTGCCTTGGAAATATCCAACCTACCAGGGAAATTAGCAGATTGCTCTTCCAAAGATCCATCGATAAGCGAAATTTACATCGTTGAGGGTGATTCTGCCGGTGGATCGGCAAAATCCGGCCGTGATCGTCACTTCCAGGCCATTTTGCCATTGCGCGGTAAAATATTAAACGTAGAGAAGGCACGTCTGGATAGAATTCTTGGCAATCAAGAGATCAGAATGATTGTAACAGCCTTAGGAACAGGTATTGGCGAGGATTTTGATATTACGAAGGCTCGATATCATAAAGTTGTCATTATGACTGATGCCGATGTTGATGGAGCTCATATCAGAACTTTATTGCTGACGTTCTTCTACCGTTATATGCGACCGCTTCTTGAAAATGGGTATATCTATATTGCACAGCCGCCTTTATACAAAATACAGCAAGGCAAACGTATAGAGTATGCTTATAATGATCGAGAGCTGGAAAGTATTTTGAAGGAGCTTCCTAACCAACCAAAACCTGGTATGCAGCGTTATAAAGGTTTGGGAGAAATGAATGCGACCCAGCTATGGGATACAACCATGGATCCGGAACACAGAACCTTGTTACAGGTCACTCTAGAAGATGCAATTGATGCTGATGAAACCTTTGAAATGTTAATGGGTGACAAGGTAGAACCACGTCGTAATTTCATTGAAGACAATGCATTGCATGTTAAGAATTTGGATATATAAATTCGGTTGATTTTTCAGTATGGTCTTAAATGCGATTGTTATGAAATTGGGAAATAGCAATCCATACATGTTTCCTGCAGGATAGACAACAACTATCCTGTCTTTTTACATGTATAACTGGATTTTGCGGATAAGAGGAGGTAATTCCATGGCGGAAATGGAAAACTCGAGAGTTAAAGAAATAAATATAAGTCAGGAAATGCGAACATCGTTCTTGGATTATGCTATGAGTGTTATCGTAGCCAGAGCACTTCCGGATGTTCGTGATGGGCTAAAGCCTGTTCATAGGCGTGTACTGTACGCTATGAATGATTTAGGTATGACGTCGGATAAAGCATTTAAGAAATCAGCACGTATCGTTGGTGAAGTTATCGGTAAATACCATCCTCATGGTGATACGGCAGTCTATGACACGATGGTTCGTATGGCTCAGGACTTCAACCTTAGGTACATGCTGGTAGATGGACACGGTAACTTTGGATCTGTTGATGGTGATTCAGCTGCGGCAATGCGTTATACAGAAGCCCGTATGTCTAAAATATCAATGGAGTTAGTCAGAGACTTAAACAAGGATACAATTGATTACCGAGACAACTACGATGGTTCAGAAAAGGAACCTGTTGTACTTCCATCACGTTTTCCTAACCTGCTTGTAAATGGTTCTTCCGGAATTGCGGTTGGTATGGCTACGAATATTCCTCCGCATCAATTAGGAGAAGTCATTGATGGTGTGCTTGCTTTAAGTAAAGACCCTGAGATCACCATACAGGAATTGATGGAAATTATCCCGGGCCCTGATTTTCCAACTGCTGGACAAATTTTGGGTAGAAGCGGTATTCGCAAGGCTTATGAAACTGGCCGCGGTTCCATCACGTTAAGGGCAAGATCGTTTATTGAGGAGAAACCAAACGGTAAACAGGTCATTATTGTAACTGAACTTCCATACCAAGTGAACAAAGCCAAACTAGTTGAACGTATTGCAGAGTTGGTACGGGATAAGAAAATCGAAGGTATTACAGATTTACGTGATGAGTCTGACCGTAATGGTATGCGTGTCGTAATTGAATTAAGAAGAGACGCGAATGCGAACGTACTTTTAAATAATTTATATAAACATACAGCTATGCAAACAACATTTGGTATTAATATGCTCTCTCTTGTTGATGATCAGCCAAAGGTTCTAAATCTGAAACAAATGCTATATTACTATTTGGAACACCAAAAAGTAATCATTCGCAGAAGAACGCAATTTGAGCTTCGTAAAGCAGAAGCAAGAGCGCATATTTTAGAAGGATTGAGAATTGCACTCGACCATATCGATGAAATTATAGCCTTAATCCGTGGTTCTCAAACTACTGATATAGCAAGAGAAGGATTAATGACTAAGTTTGAATTGACTGAAAAGCAAGCTCAGGCAATCCTTGATATGCGTCTGCAACGATTAACAGGTTTAGAGAGAGATAAAATCGAAAATGAATATAAAGAGCTTATGACATTGATTGGCGAATTAAGAGCCATTCTTGCTGACGAAGAAAAGCTTCTTGACTTAATTCGTGAAGAGTTAACTGAAATTAAAGAACGGTTCAATGACGAAAGAAGAACAGAAATTGTATTGACCGGTCTTGAACACATTGAGGATGAAGACTTAATTCCTCAAGAGAATATCGTTATCTCTTTAACAAATAAAGGGTACATTAAGCGACTTCCGGCTTCAACTTACAGAAGTCAGCGCCGTGGAGGACGCGGCATTCAGGGAATGGGTACCAATGAAGATGATTTTGTTGAGCATCTGCTTACAACTTCAACGCACGATACGATCCTCTTCTTCACGAACAAAGGGAAAGTATATCGTTCGAAGGGTTATGAAATCCCTGAATATGGACGTACAGCTAAAGGACTCCCAATTATAAACTTACTTGAGATTGAAAAAGGTGAGTGGATTAATGCGATTATTCCGGTTGAAGAATTTGTGGATGATTGGTTCTTATTCTTTACTACAAAACAAGGGATTTCTAAACGTTCGCCATTATCTTCTTTTGCCAATATAAGAAACAATGGACTGATTGCAGTTGGTTTACGTGAAAATGATGAATTGATATCCGTTAAATTAACTGATGGCACACGAAACATAATCATTGGAACAAAAGATGGGCAATTGATCCGATTCCCGGAAACTGATGTACGTTCAATGGGACGTACAGCAACGGGTGTTAAAGGTATTACCTTAAGTGAAAATGATGAAGTAGTCGGTATGGATATACTCGAGGAAAATCATGATATATTAATTGTTACTCGCAATGGATACGGTAAGCGGACCGGAGAAGAAGAATATAGAATCCAAAGCCGTGGCGGTAAAGGAATCAAAACATGCAATATAACGGATAAAACAGGTTCTTTAGTATCTGTAAAAACTGTTACAGGGGAAGAAGACCTTATGGTTATTACTGCAGCTGGTGTGGTCATCCGTATGGATGTTGGTCAGATATCCCGTTTAGGCAGAAATACAATGGGTGTTAAATTGATCAGACTTGAAGCTGGTGATGATCAATATGTGTCCACGGTAGCTAAGGTACAAAAAGACGAAGATTCACCTGGGGACGACGAGCAGGAAGAATCTATAGAAGAAAAAGATCTAGGTACAGATACCGAATCACTGAATTCAAGTGAAGAAGAATAATAGATGTATATTAAATAGACTTTCCTGACAACACCTCTTTCTTTTGATAAGAGGTGTTGTTTTTAGTGAGGATTGTTTAAGTTATTTTTTGTTTATTGAGCATTAACATTGGTCTGACTTGGCGGGTATGCTAATGAGTGAAAGAGAGTTCAGATTGTAGGGATGAAGCTGATAAGTGTCGGAGATTGCATCTGATTTTAGGTAGTCATGTGATTCAGTAAACTTTTTTGTTATTTTTTAAATAAATGTATTGCATTACTGATTAGAAGTTGATATACTAATTTAGCTGACCGAGAAACATCGGGAAGCAAAGAGCTATAAAAATAAAATTAAAAAGTTGTTGACAAACGATTGCTAACTTGATATGATAGTTAAGTCGTTAAAACGACAATAAAACAGATTGTTCTTTGAAAACTAAACAAAACGAAACGCCAAGCAAGTCTAAAAAACAAGAGATTTTATAAATCTCGTCAATTTGCTTTAAAAATTTAGCTAGATCAAACATCTTTCGGAGAGTTTGATCCTGGCTCAGGATGAACGCTGGCGGCGTGCCTAATACATGCAAGTCGAGCGAATCAAAGGGAGCTTGCTCCCAATGATTAGCGGCGGACGGGTGAGTAACACGTGGGCAACCTGCCCGTAAGATTGGGATAACTCCGGGAAACCGGTGCTAATACCGAATAGGTTCTCTTTTCACATGAGGAGAGAAGGAAAGTTGGCTTCGGCTAACACTTACGGATGGGCCCGCGGCGCATTAGCTAGTTGGTGAGGTAACGGCTCACCAAGGCAACGATGCGTAGCCGACCTGAGAGGGTGATCG